>NZ_JBVAPC010000002.1:0-804359 GCF_055330205.1 Shinella sp. R2-11
GGCCTACATCCTGACGAAGGAAGAGGGTGGCCGTCATACGCCGTTCTTCACGAACTACCGTCCGCAGTTCTACTTCCGCACGACGGACGTGACGGGCATCGTGACGCTTCCGGAAGGCACGGAAATGGTCATGCCGGGCGACAACGTGACGGTTGACGTCGAGCTGATCGTTCCGATCGCGATGGAAGAGAAGCTGCGCTTCGCCATCCGCGAAGGCGGCCGCACCGTCGGCGCCGGCATCGTTGCTTCGATCGTCGAGTAAGACTTAAGGCCTCAGGCCGCTGAAATAGGAAGGGCAGGGGTCAACCCTGCCCCTCCGGTCTTTGATAATTTAGCGGACTGGCCTTTCGGCATTGTGTTTTCGTGTGCGTTCCGTTATGGAACCGCCAGAATCAAAAAACGCGCTTTCCCAAGAGAATCGCGCGGATAACGAACTAAGGAAAAGTCGTATGAACGGCCAGAACATCCGCATCCGCCTCAAGGCGTTTGACCACCGGATCCTTGATGCCTCCACGCGTGAAATCGTGTCGACGGCAAAGCGTACCGGCGCAAGCGTCCGCGGCCCCGTTCCTCTCCCGACCCGTATTGAAAAGTTCACGGTCAACCGTTCGCCCCACGTTGACAAGAAGAGCCGTGAACAGTTCGAGATGCGCACCCACAAGCGCCTGCTCGACATCGTAGATCCGACGCCGCAGACCGTCGACGCTCTCATGAAGCTCGACCTTGCGGCCGGTGTAGACGTAGAGATCAAACTCTAAGTCCGGCGCAAGCCGAAATAACAAGGAAGGTACGTGGCATTAAGCCGACGTCTTCTGAAAACGGGAAACCCGACGGCCTTCGAGCCCGAGTGGAATCCTTAAACCAAGAGGCATGACGGGACGTCACGATCCCGCCAGGACTTCTAAGAGGATTGAACCATGCGTTCAGGTGTGATTGCACAGAAAGTAGGGATGACTCGCGTCTATAACGACGCAGGTGAGCACATCCCGGTAACAGTATTGCGACTGGACAACGTCCAGGTCGTTGCCCAGCGTACGCAGGAAAAGAACGGCTACACGGCTGTTCAGCTCGGCGCCGGCTCTTCCAAGGTGAAGAACACGGCAAAGGCGCTGCGCGGCCAGTTTTCCGCCGCAAGCGTCGAGCCGAAGGCCAAGCTCGTCGAGTTCCGCGTTTCGGAAGACAACCTCATCGAGATCGGCGCGGAACTGACCGCCAGCCACTTCGTCGCCGGCCAGCTCGTCGACGTTACCGGCACCACGATCGGTAAGGGCTTTGCCGGTGCCATGAAGCGCCACAACTTCGGCGGTCTTCGTGCAACGCACGGCGTTTCCGTTTCGCACCGTTCGCACGGTTCGACGGGTAACAACCAGGATCCGGGCAAGGTCTGGAAGGGCAAGCGCATGGCCGGCCACATGGGCCAGACGCGCGTCACCACCCAGAACCTCGAAGTCGTCTCCACCGACGAAGAGCGCGGTCTCATCCTCGTCAAGGGCGCAGTCCCGGGCTCCAAGGGCGCCTGGATCGTCGTTCGTGACGCCGTCAAGTCCGGCACCCCGGCAGACGCTCCGCGTCCGGCCGCCGTGCGCGCCGCAGCCAAGTAAGGGAGCCTGATCATGGATCTCAAAGTCACGACCCTCGAAGGGAAGGACGCCGGCAAGGTCTCCCTCTCCGACGCGATCTTCGGCCTCGAGCCGCGCGAAGACATCATTGCCCGCGTCGTCCGCTGGCAGCTCGCCAAGAAGCAGCAGGGCACGCACCAGTCGCTGACCCGCGGCGAAGTCGCTCGCACCGGCTCCAAGATGTACAAGCAGAAGGGTACGGGCCGCGCTCGTCACCATTCGGCTCGCGCTCCGCAGTTCCGCGGCGGTGCCAAGGCTCACGGCCCGGTATCCCGCAGCCACGCCCACGACCTGCCCAAGCAGGTTCGCGCGCTCGGCCTGCGTCACGCCCTCTCGGCCAAGATCAAGGCCGACGACGTCATCATCATCGACGATCTCGTCGCCTCGGAAGCAAAGACGAAGGCTCTGGCCGGCGCATTCGCTTCGCTCGGCCTCACCAACGCCCTCTTCATCGGCGGTGCGGAACTTGACGGCAACTTCAAGCTCGCAGCACGCAACATCCCGAACGTGGATGTCCTGCCGATCCAGGGTATCAATGTTTACGACATCCTGCGCCGCGGCAAGCTCGTGCTCTCCAAGGCTGCTGTAGAAGCCCTCGAGGAGCGGTTCAAATGACGGATCTTCGCCACTACGATGTGATCGTCTCGCCGGCGATCACCGAAAAGTCGACGCTGGTATCCGAAAACAACCAGATCGTCTTCAACGTTGCCAAGCGCGCTTCCAAGCCTGAGATCAAGGCTGCGGTCGAAGCACTCTTCGGCGTCAAGGTCACGGCTGTGAACACGCTCGTCCGCAAGGGCAAGGTAAAGCGTTTCCGCGGCTTCGCCGGCCGGCAGGGAGATGTCAAGAAGGCTATCGTCACGCTCGCTGACGGTCAGTCCATCGACGTCTCCACCGGGCTCTGATCGGGCAGTCGGCTAAAAGGGAAACAAGAAAATGGCATTGAAACACTTCAATCCGACCACTCCGAGCCAGCGCCAGCTGGTCATCGTCGACCGGTCGGGCCTTTACAAGGGCAAGCCCGTCAAGGCTCTGACCGAAGGTCTTTCCAAGAGCGGCGGCCGTAACAACCTCGGCCGCATCACCGCCCGCTTCATCGGCGGCGGTCACAAGCGCACCTACCGTCTCATCGACTTCAAGCGTCGCAAGTTCGACGTCGAGGGCACGGTCGAGCGCCTGGAATACGACCCGAACCGCACGGCGTTCATCGCTCTGGTGAGCTATCCCGACGGCGAGCAGGCCTATATCCTGGCCCCGCAGCGCCTGGCAGCCGGCGACAAGGTCATCGCGTCCGACAAGGCCGTTGACGTCAAGCCCGGCAACACCATGCCGCTGCAGTACATCCCGGTCGGCTCGATCGTTCACAACGTCGAGATGAAGCCGGGCAAGGGCGGCCAGATCGCCCGCTCCGCCGGCACGTTCGTCCAGCTCGTCGGCCGCGACCAGGGCATGGCGATCCTTCGCCTGAACTCGGGCGAACAGCGCCTGGTTCACTCGTCCTGCCTCGCAACGATCGGCGCCGTATCCAACCCGGACCACGGCAACATCAACGACGGCAAGGCCGGTCGTACCCGCTGGCGCGGCAAGACCCCGCATAACCGCGGCGTCGTCATGAACCCGGTCGACCACCCGCACGGCGGTGGTGAAGGCCGCACCTCCGGTGGCCGCCATCCGGTATCCCCGTGGGGCAAGCCGACCAAGGGCAAGCGTACCCGTTCGAACAAGTCCACGGACAAGTTCATCATGCGCTCGCGCCACTTGAAGAAGAAGTAAGAGAGGTAGTCAGGAATGGCTCGTTCAGTATGGAAAGGCCCGTTTGTTGACGGCTATCTTCTCAAGAAGGCTGAGAAGGTTCGTGAAGGCGGTCGCAGCGAAGTAATCAAGATCTGGAGCCGTCGCTCCACGATCCTGCCGCAGTTCGTAGGTCTCACCTTCGGCGTCTACAACGGCAGCAAGCACATCCCGGTGGCCGTCAACGAAGACATGGTCGGCCACAAGTTTGGTGAATTCGCTCCGACCCGGACCTACTACGGTCACGGCGCGGACAAGAAGGCGAAGAGGAAGTAACGATGGGTAAGGCTAAAGCCGAACGTCGGCTGAAGGATAACGAGGCGCAGGCTATCGCGCGCACGATCCGCGTCAGCCCCCAGAAGCTCAACCTGCTTGCTGCGCTCATCCGCGGCAAGAAGGTGGACCGCGCTCTCGCCGAGCTCGAGTTCTCGCGCAAGCGCAGCGCCGAGACGGTCAAGAAGACTCTCGAGTCCGCGATCGCCAACGCAGAAAACAACCACGACCTCGACGTCGACAGTCTGATCGTCGCTGAGGCCTATGTCGGCAAGTCGATCGTCATGAAGCGCTTCGCCGCTCGTGGCCGCGGCCGTGCATCGCGGATCGAGAAGCCTTTCTCGCATCTGACGATCGTCGTCCGTGAAGTCGAAGCCAAAGGGGAGGCCGCATAATGGGCCAGAAGATTAATCCGATCGGTTTCCGCCTCGGCATCAACCGTACCTGGGACAGCCGTTGGTTCGCCGACAACGCCGAATACGGCCAGCTGCTCCACGAAGACCTGAAGATCCGCAAGTTCGTACAGGACGAGCTGAAGCAGGCCGGTATCGCCAAGGTCGTCATCGAGCGCCCGCACAAGAAGTGCCGCGTCACGATCCACTCGGCTCGCCCGGGTCTGATCATCGGCAAGAAGGGCGCTGACATCGAGAAGCTCCGCAAGAAGCTTTCCGAAATGACGAATTCCGAAACGCACCTCAACATCGTTGAAGTGCGCAAGCCGGAAGTCGACGCCACGCTGGTCGCTCAGTCGATCGCCCAGCAGCTCGAGCGCCGCGTGGCCTTCCGCCGTGCGATGAAGCGCGCCGTCCAGTCGGCCATGCGTCTTGGCGCCGAAGGCATCAAGATCACCTGCGCCGGCCGTCTCGGCGGTGCGGAAATCGCCCGTACGGAATGGTACCGCGAAGGTCGCGTTCCGCTTCACACGCTGCGTGCAGACATCGACTACGGTACGGCTGAAGCCGAAACCGCATTCGGCATCTGCGGCATCAAGGTCTGGATCTTCAAGGGTGAAATCCTTGAGCACGATCCGATGGCCTCTGAGCGTCGCGCCAGCGAAAGTGACAGCCAGGGTCCCGCAAGCCGTGAACGCGGCGACCGCGGCGACCGTCGTCGTGAAAACGCGTAACAGTCGCGTTTGGCAGCCAATATCGGAGAAGTAAAAAAATGTTGCAGCCAAAGCGTACCAAGTACCGCAAGCAGTTCAAGGGCCGCATCAAGGGTGTCGCCAAGGGCGGCTCCGAGCTCGCCTTCGGCGAGTTCGGCTTGAAGGCTCAGGAACCGAACCGCGTGAACGCTCGCGAGATCGAAGCGGCCCGCCGCGCGATCACACGTTACATGAAGCGTGCCGGCCGTGTGTGGATCCGCGTGTTCCCCGACACCCCGGTCACCGCGAAGCCCACGGAAGTCCGCATGGGTAAGGGTAAGGGTTCGGTCGAATACTGGGCAGCCAAGGTCAAGCCCGGCCGTATGATGTTCGAGATCGACGGCGTTTCCGAGGAAATCGCGCGTGAAGCGCTTCGCCTCGGCTCGGCCAAGCTCTCGGTCAAGACGCGCTTCGTACAGCGCATTGCAGAGTAAGGAGCGAGAGCGATGAAAGCCGCAGACGTCCGGGCGCTCAGCGCCGACCAGCTCAACGATGAGCTTGCCAAGCTGAAGAAGGAGCAGTTCAACCTGCGCTTCCAGAAGGCCACCGGCCAGCTTGAAAAGACCTCGCGTATCAACGAAGTCCGCAAGGACATCGCGCGCGTCAAGACCATTGCCCGCCAGAAGGCGGCAGAAGCCAAGGCCTAAGGACCAGAAAAATATGCCGAAACGCATTCTGCAGGGCACCGTAGTCAGCGACAAGAACGACAAGACCGTTGTCGTTCGCGTCGAGCGCCGCTTTGCCCACCCGCTGCTTCAGAAGACCGTTCGCCGGTCGAAGAAGTACAAGGCGCATGACGAGAACAACCAGTACAAGATCGGCGATGTCGTATCCATCCAGGAATGCGCGCCGATTTCCAAGGACAAGCGCTGGACCGTCGTCTCGGTCCACGCTTAAAACATCGGATTTCGCGCCAGGCACTTGCTTCTGGCGCGAAAATCTGTATGAAGCAGCGCAAGGACGCTCGGAATCGCGAGCGTTCTTTTGCTTTGAGCGCAGGGAAGGTCCGTCGGCTCGCCGAAGGGGAAACCACCTTGGCAACACACCATCCCGCGCGAAAACATGAATTTTCATAAGCTGGAACAGGGGGCTAACACCCAACCGGTCCGGTAAAACAAGAAGGCGACCTGACATGATTCAGATGCAGACTAACCTCGACGTCGCGGATAATTCCGGCGCACGTCGTGTCATGTGCATCAAGGTGCTGGGCGGCTCCAAGCGCAAGTACGCTTCGGTCGGCGACATTATCGTCGTCTCGATCAAGGAAGCGATCCCGCGCGGCCGCGTGAAGAAGGGTGACGTGATGAAGGCGGTTGTCGTGCGCACCGCCAAGGACATCCGCCGTCCCGATGGCAGCGTGATTCGTTTCGACAACAACGCAGCCGTCCTGATCGACAACAAGAAAGAGCCCATCGGCACCCGTATCTTCGGACCGGTTCCGCGCGAGCTGCGCGCCAAGAACCACATGAAGATCATCTCGCTGGCTCCGGAAGTACTCTAAGGAGCGATGGCTATGCAGAAGATTCGTAAGGGCGACAAGGTCGTCGTGCTCACCGGCAAGGACAAGGGTCGTACCGGTGAAGTCGTTCAGGTCATGCCGAAGGAAGACCGTGCGGTCGTCAAGGGTATCAACCTGGTGAAGCGTCACCAGCGCCAGACCCAGACCCAGGAAGCCGGCATCATCACCAAGGAAGCTCCGATCCACCTGTCGAACATCGCGATCGCCGATCCCAAGGACGGCAAGCCGACCCGCGTCGGTTTCAAGGTCGAAGGCGACAAGAAGGTTCGTGTAGCAAAGCGTTCGGGAGTGTCGATCGATGGCTGACACCAAGTATGAGCCGCGGCTCAAGAAGGAATATGTCGAGCGCATCCGCAAGGCGATGAGGGAGCAGTTCTCCTACGCCAACGAGATGCAGATTCCGAAGGTCGACAAGATCGTCATCAACATGGGCGTAGGCGAAGCCACGGCGGACTCCAAGAAGCCCACCGTTGCCGCAGCCGACCTCGCAGCGATCGCCGGCCAGAAGCCGGTCATCACGCGCGCCCGCAACTCCATCGCGGGCTTCAAGGTCCGTGAAGGCATGCCGATCGGCGCCAAGGTCACCCTTCGCGGCGCCCGCATGTATGAATTTCTGGATCGCCTCGTGAACATCGCGCTGCCCCGCGTACGCGACTTCCGTGGTCTGAACCCGAAGTCCTTCGATGGCCGTGGCAACTTCGCCATGGGTATCAAGGAGCACATTGTGTTCCCTGAGATCAACTACGACAAGGTTGATCAGATGTGGGGCATGGACATCATCGTTTGCACGACGGCACCGACGGACGACGAAGCACGGGCTCTTCTGAAAGAGTTCAACTTCCCGTTCCGCGCCTGACCGTAACGACAAGCGTAAAGAAGGATAACTGTTATGGCTAAAACCAGCGCAGTAGAAAAGAATAACCGTCGCCGCAAGCTTGTCGCCAGCCAGGCTTCCAAGCGCGCCGCTCTCAAGGCGGTCATCATGAACCAGTCTCTTCCGATCGAAGAGCGCTTCAAGGCAACCCTGAAGCTTGCCGAAATGCCGCGCAATGGCTCCAAGACCCGCATTCGCAACCGTTGCGAAGTCACGGGCCGTCCGCGCGCTTTCTATCGCAAACTCAAGATGTCGCGTATTGCGCTTCGCGAACTGGGCAATCTCGGCAAGGTGCCGGGCATCGTCAAGTCGAGCTGGTAAGGAGACGGGTACATGGCAATGACTGATCCCCTGGGCGATATGCTCACCCGTATCCGCAACGGCGCCGCACGCCGCAAGTCGAGCGTTTCCACGCCGGCTTCCAAGCTGCGCGCTCGCGTTCTGGATGTTCTTCAGGCTGAAGGCTACATCCGCGGATACTCCGAAGTCGACTTCGGCAACGGCAAGGCCGAGCTGAACATCGAACTCAAGTACTACGAAGGCGCATCGGTGATCCGCAAGATCGATCGCGTCTCCAAGCCGGGCCGCCGGGTCTATGTCTCGGTAAAGTCCATTCCGCAGGTCGCGAACGGCCTCGGCATCACCATCCTTTCGACCCCGAAGGGCGTGATGGCCGATCACCAGGCACGCGAACAGAACGTTGGTGGCGAGATTCTTTGCTCCGTCTTCTAAGACAGGGCAGGGATCTCCATAACGAACAGACAGGATAAAACAATGTCTCGTATCGGTAAGAAGCCCGTTCCGGTTCCCGCTGGTGTCACCGCGACCGTCGACGGTCAGAAGGTTACCGCCAAGGGCCCGAAGGGCGAACTGTTCTTCGTCGCCAATGACGAAGTTTCGGTCAAGCTCGAAGACAACGCCGTTGTCGTCCAGCCGGTCAACGATAGCAAGGATGCGCGTTCGAAGTGGGGCATGTCCCGCACGATGATCGAAGGCATCTTCAAGGGCGTCAAGGACGGTTACGAGCGCAAGCTCGAAATCAACGGCGTCGGCTACCGCGCCTCCATGCAGGGCAAGAACCTGCAGCTGGCCCTCGGTTTCAGCCACGACGTCGTCTACCAGACGCCGGAAGGCATCACGATCGCTGTTCCGAAGCCGACCGAAATCATCGTCACCGGCATCAGCAAGCAGCAGGTCGGCCAGGTCGCTGCGGAAATCCGCGAATACCGTGGCCCCGAACCCTACAAGGGCAAGGGCGTCAAGTATGCGGAAGAACGCATCGTCCGCAAGGAAGGCAAGAAGAAGTAAGGATCACGCGAAATGGCTAGCACTAAAGAAGCTCTCGTGCGCCGCGCCAACCGCGTGCGCCGTTCCATCAAGGCGGTCGCCAACGGCCGTCCGCGCCTGTCGGTTCATCGCTCGTCGAAGAACATCTACGTACAGGTCATCGACGACGTGGCCGGCAAGACCCTTGCCGCCGCTTCGACGCTCGACACCGATCTGCGCTCGTCGCTGAAGACGGGCGCCGACACGGCAGCAGCCGCTGCCGTCGGCAAGCTCATTGCCGAGCGCGCAGTCAAGGCCGGCGTCAAGGACGTCGTCTTCGACCGTGGCGCCTTCCTCTATCACGGCCGCGTCAAGGCTCTTGCCGACGCAGCCCGTGAAGGTGGTCTGAACTTCTGATCCTCGGTCGGGCGCTCCGGCGCCCGCCGACCAGCTCAGGGTATCTGTCGCTTCCATTCCTGAAATGGAGGCGACTTTCGTCAATCTGCCGATTGCACCCGGAAAAGAAAAAGGAAAAGGACAATGGCACAGGAAAAGCGCGGTCGCGATGACCGCCAGAACCGCGAAGAGCGCGACAGCGAGTTTGTCGACAAGCTCGTCGCGATCAACCGCGTCGCGAAGGTCGTCAAGGGCGGCCGTCGTTTCGGTTTCGCAGCTCTCGTCGTCGTCGGCGACCAGAAGGGCCGCGTCGGCTTCGGCCACGGCAAGGCTCGTGAAGTTCCCGAAGCGATCCGCAAGGCCACCGAAGCCGCCAAGCGCGACCTCATCTTCGTCCCGCTGCGCTCCGGCCGCACGCTGCACCACGACGTGCACGGCCGCCACGGCGCCGGCAAGGTTCTGCTTCGTTCGGCCAAGGCCGGTACCGGTATCATCGCCGGTGGCCCGATGCGCGCCGTCTTCGAAACGCTCGGCGTTCATGACGTCGTCGCCAAGTCGACCGGTTCCTCGAACCCGTACAACATGATCCGTGCGACGTTCGACGCTCTCAAGAGCCAGATGCACCCGAAGGACATCGCAGCTCAGCGCGGCATGAAGTACGCCACGCTGCAGGCTCGTCGTCAGTCCGCCGGCGTTGCTGCCGAAGAATAAGGAGCACTGATCCATGGCTAAGAAAGAAACCGCCAAGAAGACGGTGACTGTCGAGCAGATCGGCAGCCCCATCCGCCGTCCGGCCGTACAGCGCGCAACGCTCGTCGGCCTGGGCCTCAACAAGATGCACCGGGTCCGCACGCTGGAAGACACCCCGTCTGTCCGCGGCATGATCCGTGCCGTCCAGCACCTCGTTCGCGTCGTCGACGAGAAGTGAGGGAGTAGAGATCATGAAGCTTAACGAAATCAAGGACAACGAAGGTTCCTCGAAGGGCCGCAAGCGCCTCGGTCGCGGTATCGGCTCCGGCAAGGGCAAGACCGGTGGTCGCGGTGTCAAGGGTCAGAAGGCTCGTTCGGGCGTCGCCATCAACGGCTTCGAAGGCGGTCAGATGCCCATCTACCGTCGCCTGCCGAAGCGCGGCTTCAACAACATCTTCGCATCCGACTTCGTCATCGTTTCCCTGGACCGCGTCCAGAAGGCGATCGATGCCGGCAAGCTCGATGCCAAGGCGACCGTTGACGCAGCCGCTCTCAAGGCTGCCGGCGTCATCCGCCGCGAAAAGGACGGCGTGCGCATCCTCGCCGACGGCGAACTGAAGGCCAAGGTCGCCTTCGAGGTCGCCGGCGCCTCCAAGCCTGCGGTCGAGAAGATCGAAAAGGCCGGAGGCTCGGTGAAGCTGCTGGCCGCAGCAGCGGAAGCCGCGGAATAATTCGACAAAATAGTCGCCCGGTGTGCTTCACACCGGGCGATTTTGCTCCCATATGTGAGCCTCACAACGACCGTCGGGATTCTCGTCCCCATCGTTATCCGGAATAAAAGCCAGGGTGAGGCCGGGATTGCTTGACAATCCGCGTTTCAACCGGTTTAGGCTCCATCCGCCCGCTTCGCTGCAACGGCGCAGGCAGGCACGACGAATTTCAGCATTGGCGATCGGTCCGGGGAGGGCCGGGCGCGAATGCCAACGGATCAGCCAATCCGGACCTGGCCGGGCGTTACCGCCGCCGGATCGGCTTCGCGGAGAAATGCATGGCTTCGGCAGCGGAACAACTTGCCTCTAACCTCAACTTCTCGACTTTCGCCAAGGCGGAAGACCTGAAGAAGCGCCTCTGGTTCACGCTGGGCGCGCTGATCGTCTATCGGCTCGGCACGCATATTCCCCTGCCGGGCCTCAACGCCGAAGCCTTCGCGCAGGCCTTCCGCGGCCAGTCGGGCGGCATTCTCGGCCTCTTCAACATGTTTTCCGGCGGCGCCGTCGAGCGCATGGCGATCTTCGCGCTCGGCATCATGCCGTACATTTCCGCGTCGATCATCGTGCAGCTCATGACCTCGGTCGTTCCCTCGCTGGAGCAGCTGAAGAAGGAAGGCGAGCAGGGCCGCAAGATCATCAACCAGTACACCCGCTACGGCACAGTGCTGCTCGGCACGCTGCAGGCCTACGGCATCGCGGTGGGCCTTGAGAGCGGGGCAGGGCTGGTCAACGATCCAGGCTGGTTCTTCCGCATATCCACCGTCATCTCGCTGCTCGGCGGCACCATGTTCCTGATGTGGCTCGGTGAGCAGATCACCTCGCGCGGCATCGGCAACGGCATCTCGCTGATTATCTTCGCCGGCATCGTGGCGGCCCTGCCGCGCGCCCTCGGCAACACGCTGGAACTCGGCCGCACCGGCCAGCTTTCCATCGGCGTCGTGCTTGCGGTCGTCGTCATGGCGGTCTGCGTCATCGCGCTCATCGTCTTCGTCGAACGCGCCCAGCGCCGCCTGCTGATCCAGTATCCGAAACGCCAGGTCGGCAACCGCATGTTCCAGGGCGATACCTCGCACCTGCCGCTGAAGCTGAACACCTCGGGCGTCATCCCGGCGATCTTCGCCTCCTCGCTGCTGCTGCTGCCGGCAACGGTCGCGGGCTTCTCGAATACGGCTGCGATGCCGAACTGGGCGACGACGATCATCGCCTCGCTCGGCCACGGCAAGCCGCTCTACATGGTGCTCTACGCCGCCATGATCGCCTTTTTCGCCTTCTTCTACACGGCCATTGTCTTCAATCCGAAGGACACGGCCGACAATCTGAAGAAGCACGGCGGCTTCATTCCGGGCATCCGTCCGGGCGAGCGCACCGCCGAATATATCGACTACGTGCTGACCCGCATCACGGTCGTCGGCGCCATTTACCTGATGTTCGTTTGTATCCTTCCCGAAATCCTGATCGCGCAGACCGGGGTGCCATTCTACCTTGGTGGTACGTCGCTTTTGATTGTTGTCAGCGTGACCCTGGATACTGTAGCACAGATACAGGGCCACCTGATCGCCCAGCAGTATGAGGGGCTGATCAAGAAGTCGAAGCTGCGTGGAGGAAAGAGGGGACGATGAGACTGATTTTTCTGGGACCGCCCGGCGCTGGCAAGGGGACTCAAGCCAAGCTCCTGACGGAAAGGCACGGCATTCCGCAGCTTTCCACGGGTGACATGCTGCGCGCGGCCGTTGCCGCCGGAACGGATGTCGGCAAGCGTGCCAAGGCCGTCATGGATGCCGGCCAGCTCGTTTCCGACGCGATCGTCAACGAGATCGTTTCCGACCGCATCGATTCGCCGGACTGTGCCAGGGGCTTCATCCTCGACGGCTATCCGCGTACGGTTCCCCAGGCGGAAGCCCTCGACGGGATTCTTGCCGGCAAGGGCATCGCGCTCGATGCCGTCATCGAACTGAAGGTGGACGAGGATGCGCTGGTCAAGCGCATGGAGAATCGCGTGGCCGAAACCATTGCCGCCGGCGGCACGGTTCGCTCCGACGACAATCCGGAAGCCTTCAAGCGCCGCCTCACGGAATACCGCGAGAAGACCGCGCCGCTGTCGAACTACTACGCGTCGACGGGCAAGCTTCAGACGGTCGACGGCATGGCCGATGTCGACAAGGTGACCGCGCAGATCGCGGGAATCCTCGAGAACGCCTGATATCAGGTTAAAAAGGACAGCCGGGGAGTTGACTTTTTCGGCCGATTCCCCTTAAGACAGCGCCAACTCGCGACATATCATTGCGATCGGCGCGGATTTCGAAGAACGAAGTCCGGGTGCGGTCGTTTTCGACATGTCCCGGACCTTAGATTGAGCAGCGGCTTTTGGGCCGTATCGAATGAAGAAGACCACTTGCCGGATGGCAACTGGAAGCAAGGAGAATAGGCGTGGCACGTATCGCTGGCGTCAACATCCCGACCGCGAAGCGCGTCGTAATCGCGCTCCGTTACATTCACGGGATCGGCCCGAAGTTTGCACAGGAAATCATCGAGAAGGTCGGTATCCCGGCTGATCGTCGCGTGCATCAGCTCACGGACGCAGAAATCCTGCAGATCCGCGAAGCCATCGACCGCGACTACCAGGTCGAAGGCGACCTGCGTCGCGAGACCTCGATGAACATCAAGCGTCTCATGGACCTCGGTTGCTACCGTGGCCTGCGTCACCGCCGTAGCCTCCCGGTTCGCGGCCAGCGCACGCACACCAACGCCCGTACCCGCAAGGGTCCGGCCAAGGCCATCGCAGGCAAGAAGAAGTAATTTCCCGGAAACGGGGAACGGGAGGCTGGCGCTTCGCGCCGGCCTCTTTTGAGTTTCGAGCGGGGCCTCGCATTCGTCAAGAAGCCCCGGTCGGTGGAGCTGCTGGCATTACGGCAGTGACGATATCGCCGCAGACGGAAGCCTTCGGGCCTGTCTGCAATTACTGTTCAGGGCAGGGGTTTCGTCCCGGCCCGGTGGAGCCGCTGGCATTACGGCGGTGTAGAGATCAACGAAAGGACTATCCATGGCCAAGGAAGCCGCACGCGTTCGCCGTCGCGAACGCAAGAACATCACCTCGGGTGTTGCTCACGTCAATTCTTCGTTCAACAACACGATGATCACCATCACCGACGCACAGGGCAACGCGATTGCCTGGTCGTCGGCCGGTGCGAAGGGCTTCAAGGGTTCGCGCAAGTCGACCCCGTTCGCTGCCCAGATCGCTGCCGAAGACTGCGCCAAGAAGGCCCAGGAACACGGCATGAAGTCGCTGGAAGTCGAAGTCTGCGGTCCGGGTTCCGGCCGTGAATCGGCTCTGCGCGCCCTCCAGGCTGCCGGCTTCATGATCACGTCCATCCGCGACGTGACGCCGATTCCGCACAACGGTTGCCGTCCGCGCAAGAAGCGCCGCGTCTGATCATCGACTTCAAACAACCGTGGAGGCCATCCGGCTTCCGCGGTACTTCAGGGCTCGGCCGTCACGATTGGATGGTGGCGGCGAACGGAAGGCAAAACACATGATCCAGAAAAACTGGCAGGAACTGATCAAGCCGAACAAGGTGGAATTCGCCTCCTCCGGCCGCACCAAGGCAAGCCTTGTTGCAGAGCCGCTGGAGCGTGGCTTCGGCCTGACGCTCGGCAACGCGCTGCGGCGCGTGCTCCTGTCGTCGCTGCGCGGTGCGGCTGTGACCGCCGTGCAGATCGACGGCGTCCTGCACGAGTTCTCCTCCATCCCGGGCGTCCGGGAAGATGTGACGGACATCGTGCTCAACATCAAGGAAATCGCCATCAAGATGGATGGCGACGATGCCAAGCGCATGGTCGTGCGCAAGCAGGGTCCGGGCGTCGTGACGGCTGGTGACATCCAGACGGTCGGCGACATCGAGATCCTGAACCCCGACCACGTCATCTGCACCCTCGACGAGGGCGCGGAAATCCGCATGGAGTTCACGGTCAACAACGGCAAGGGCTACGTCCCGGCCGACCGCAACCGCTCCGAAGACGCGCCGATCGGCCTCATCCCGGTCGACAGCCTCTACTCGCCGGTCAAGAAAGTGTCCTACAAGGTGGAAAACACCCGTGAAGGCCAGGTTCTCGACTACGACAAGCTGACGATGACCATCGAGACCGACGGTTCCGTCACGGGCGAAGATGCGATCGCGTTCGCGGCCCGCATTCTCCAGGACCAGCTCTCGGTCTTCGTCAACTTCGACGAACCGCAGAAGGAAGCCGAGGAAGAATCGGTCACGGAACTGGCGTTCAACCCGGCGCTCCTCAAGAAGGTCGACGAACTGGAACTTTCCGTCCGTTCGGCGAACTGCCTGAAGAACGACAACATCGTCTATATCGGCGATCTCATTCAGAAGACCGAAGCCGAAATGCTTCGCACTCCGAATTTTGGTCGCAAGTCGCTCAACGAGATCAAGGAAGTTCTCGCTTCCATGGGCCTGCACCTCGGCATGGAAGTGCCCGCATGGCCGCCGGAGAACATCGAAGATCTCGCCAAGCGCTACGAAGACCAGTACTAAGGCCGAACGCGCCCCTCGGGGCGCGTAAAGCTGGCCTTAGCATCTATGAACTGCGCATGTCCCTTTGTCCCGCAAGGCGGGACGGACATGCGCCACCATCAAACGGCAGGCGACTGCCTGCATGTGAAGGAGAATCGAGATGCGCCACCAGAATTCGGGTCGCAAACTCAACCGTACCGCCAGCCACCGCAAGGCGATGTTCGCCAACATGGCTGCCTCGCTCATCCAGCATGAGCAGATCGTAACGACGCTGCCGAAGGCGAAGGAAATCCGCCCGATCGTCGAGAAGCTCGTCACCCTCGGCAAGCGCGGCGACCTGCACGCTCGCCGCCAGGCGATCTCGCAGATCCGCGACGTTGCCGTCGTTTCGAAGCTCTTCGACGCGATCGCAAGCCGCTATGCCAACCGTAACGGTGGCTACCTGCGCATCATGAAGGCCGGCTTCCGCCATGGCGACAACGCCCCGCTCGCCGTCATCGAGTTCGTCGACCGCGACGTCGATGCCAAGGGCGCTGCCGACAAGGCCCGCGTAGCCGCTGAAGAAGCTGCTGCCGAAGCTGCCTGATACGACAAGCGTTCGTCCTGAACGCCATGAAGCCGGACGCACCAGCGTCCGGCTTTTTTGTTGCCCGGAAGGCAGGGCAAGATTTCGGAAACCATGTCCCTAGGCATTGTTTTCAGCCCTCGGCCGTAGAGTTCGTTCGAGGTTTAATCGAGTTCGAGTGATGGGCGAGAATTTCGCATTCCTGCTGCCGGTGGTTCTCATCCTGTTCGCGCTGGTCTTCCTGGCCGTGGGGCGCTTCGGCAATCGCGCAGCCCTGTTCTGGGGTGCGGGATATCTTTGCGCGGCCTTCGGCTTTCTCGTTCCGCTTCTGGAGATCGTCCTGCCCGTTCCCGTCGTGGCGCTGGCGGCGGACGCGGCATTTCTCTCCGCCTTCTTCCTCTACAGCCACGCGCTCGCCACGCATTTCGAGGCGCCGCGCCGCACGCCCCTTCGTGTGGGCGTGGTGGCCGTCGCCTATGCCGGCGCCGGCGTTGCCGTTCTCGTCGGCCAGAGCCTGCGCGTCGAGCTCTTCGTCAACGACATCGCCTGCAGCCTCCTTCTTTTTATCGCCATCGCCTCGGTGCGCCGCCGCGCCGGTTCATGGATAGACCGGATGCTCCTTGGTGCGGCGATGTTCGTCGTGCTGGAGACGAGCATCCGCACCATGGTCTTCTTCGTTGCGACGGGCGGCGTCGCCATGGGCGAATTCATCGGCTCGACCTATGCCTATGTCATGCAGATCACGGCCACGATCGGCGCGCTGGTCATGGCGCTGGCGGCGCTCGCTTCCGTTGCGCTGCGGATCGTCGACCGGCACCGCAAGGCGGCCGAGGAGGATCCGCTCACCGGCCTTCTCAACCGCCGCGGCTTCGAGCAGGTCGTCGGCGCGCGGGCGGCAGGCGGGGAGGCGGCGATCATCGTCGGCGATATCGATAGTTTCAAGTCGATCAACGATCGTTTCGGCCATGCCGCGGGGGACGAGGCGATCCGTGAGGTCGCGGCGGTGCTCGCCGCGCTTTCCTGGCCGGGGCTGGCCGTCGCGCGGTTCGGCGGCGAGGAATTCATCGCCTACCTGCCGAACTGCCGTCTTCAGGGCGCCCACACGCTGGCCAATACGGTCCGCATCGCCATTTCGGAGCGCGATCTCGGCCGGATCGGCATCGATCGCCCGATAACCGCCAGCTTCGGTGTCGCCGTCACCGCGGCCGGGGATCACACGATCCACGACGCGATCAGCCGCGCCGATCGGTTGCTCTACCTCGCCAAGAGCAACGGCCGGAACCGGGTCGTCAGCAGCACCGCCGATATTCCCGCGCAAGCGGGCCCGAAACTCTTCGTGGTGTGAGGCGGTGGTCTTCGCTAGACCGAGCGGGCTTCGCCGTGGACGCTGGCTCCATTCGCCCGGGCTCGTTTCCTCCCGCGCATCATCGGCCGGATCAGCCGGTAGGCGAGGAGCAGCGTTACCGGTGCGATATAGGTCCAGGGCTCCAGCCCCACGACCTTGACGGACATGGCGAAGTGCAGCGCGCCCGCGGCGGCGATGGCATAGACGAGTCGGTGCAGCTTCACCCAGCGCGGCCCCAGCCGGCGGATCGACCAATTGTTGGAAGTCAGCGCAAGCGGGATCAGGAATAGGAAGGCGGCCATGCCGATGGTGATGAAGGGCCGCTTGGCGATATCGACCAGGATCGCCTGGAAATTCAAGTACTGGTCGAGCACCATATAGGTCAGGAAGTGCATCAGCACGTACCAAAAGGCGAGCAGCCCGAGGGCGCGCCGGTAGCGGATCCAGTTGATGCCGGCAAGGTCGCGCAGCGGCGTGACCGCGAGCGTGGCGACGAGGAAGCGCAGCGCCCAAAGCCCCAGCAGGTGCTCGAACTCCTTCACCGGATTACCGGGAAGCCTGCCCGTCGCCCCGAGCCAGAAGCCGTAGGCCGCGGGCGCAAGCCCTACGGCATAGAGCAGCCAGACCGACGCGGCATGATACTTGCGGGGCAGGGTAGGTAGAAGAGCCATCAGTAATTGGCCCTGAGGTCCATGCCGGCATAGAGGCTCGCCACCTCGTCCGCATAGCCGTTGAAGGGCAGGGTCGGCCGTCTGTTGGCGCCGAAGAAGCCGCCTTCGCCGATGCGATTCTCGCTCGCCTGGCTCCAGCGCGGGTGATCGACCTCCGGATTGACGTTGGCATAGAAGCCGTATTCCTCGGGCGCGGAAATGTTCCAGGTCGAGGGCGGCTGCTTGTCGGTAAGGGTGATCTTCACGATCGACTTGATGCCCTTGAAGCCGTATTTCCACGGCACGACGAGCCGGACCGGCGCGCCGTTCTGGTTCGGCAGCGTCTTGCCGTAGACGCCGACGGAAAGGATCGCCAGCGGATGGCGCGCCTCGTCGAGCCTCAGGCCCTCGACATAGGGCCAGGGCAGGGACTGGAAGAAGCCGGACTGGCCGGGCATCTCCTCCGGCCGGACGACCGTCTCGAAGGCGACATATTTCGCATCGCCGAGCGGCTCGACCTTGTCGAGGAGTGCGGCGAGCGGAAAACCGACCCAGGGAATCACCATCGACCAGGCTTCCACGCAGCGCATCCGGTAGACCCGGTCCTCCAGCGGCATGGCGAGCAGCTCCTCCAGCCCGAACTCCTTCGGCTTGCCGACGAGGCCGCCGACCTCGATCGTCCAGGGCGCCGGCTTGAATTTCTCCGAATTCGCCTGCGGGTCGCCCTTGCCCATGCCGAATTCGTAGAAATTGTTGTAGCTGGTCACGTCCTTTTCCGGCGTCACCTTCTCGTCGACGGTATAGGCGCTCTTCGACGCGTTCAGCGCTTCCGCGAAGGCCGGCGTTCCGGCGGCCGCGATCATGCCGCCGGCGGCAGCGGCGAGAAAGGAGCGCCGGTTGAAGAAACAGCTTTCCGGCGTGATTTCCGAGGCATTGATGCGGGGCGGGCGATAGGGGGACATGGCGGGCTCGATCCATTCGGTTGCTTGCCTGATACCTACGTAAAGAACTCCCATCTTGTTTCAACGGCGAGAGAAGATTTGCGGCAACCACTTTTTCGTGCACGCGGCGTGAGCGCCGGCGCATGAAAAGACCTGCGCGGTTTGCCTTTTTTCCTGCGAAATCCTATCTGATCGTGACGCGGAAACGAAGGAGACTCGTCCATGCTGAAAGCCCGCATCCTGCTTGCCGCCCCCGTTGTCATGGCGCTGGCGCTGGTGACACCCGCAACGGCTCAGGAGCGAACCGTTCCCCAGTCGCGCACGGAGATGCAGCTCTCCTTCGCGCCGCTCGTCAAGCAGGTCGAGAATGCCGTCGTCAACGTCTATGCCGAGCGCGTCGTCGAGCGCCGTTCGATCTTCGAGGGCGATCCCTTCTTCGAGGAGTTCTTCGGCCAGCGCATGCCGAACCGCAGCGAGAAGCAGTCCTCGCTCGGCTCGGGTGTCATCGTCGGGGCCAAGGGCTTCGTGGTGACCAACAACCACGTCATCGAGGGCGCGAGCGACATCAAGGTCGCGCTGGCCGACGGTCGCGAATTCGAGAGCACCGTCGTGCTCAAGGACGAGCGCGTCGACCTTGCCGTGCTGAAGATCAAGTCGGATGCCGATTTCGCCACCCTGCCGCTCGGCGACAGCGATGCCGTCCAGGTCGGCGATCTGGTGCTCGCCATCGGCAACCCCTTCGGCGTCGGCCAGACGGTGACGAGCGGCATCGTCTCGGCGCTTGCCCGCAACCAGGTGCGCTCGGGCGACTTCGGCTTCTTCATCCAGACGGACGCATCGATCAATCCCGGCAATTCCGGCGGCGGCCTCATCAACATGAACGGCGAGCTGATCGGTATCAACACTGCCATCTTCTCGCGCGGCGGCGGTTCGAACGGCGTTGGCTTCGCCATTCCCGCCAATCTGGTGAAAACCTTCGTCGCCAGCGCCGAGAACGGCAACGCCACCTTCGACCGCCCCTTCGTCGGCGCGACCTTCGATGCCGTGACCTCGGAAGTTGCCGACGCCCTGGGGCTCGACCGCGCCCGCGGCGCACTTATCTCGCAGGTCCAGCCCGGCAGCCCGGCGGAAAAGGCCGGCATGAAGGCCGGACAGGTCGTCACCGCCGTCAACGGCATCCCCGTCGAGCATCCCGATGCGCTCGGCTATCGCCTCACCACCGTCGGCATCGGCGGCACGGCGCGCATCACCGTCATCGCCGACGGCAAGGAGCAGGAGCTGACGCTTTCCCTCGACCGTGCGCCCGAGACGACGCCGCGCGACGAGCGGCTGATCGAGGGCCGCAATCCCTTCTCCGGCGCGGTCGTCGCGAACCTTTCGCCGCGCGTCGCCGAGGAACTGCGCATGCCGACCAACAAGACGACCACCGGCGTGGTGATCACCGAGATCAACCGCGGCTCGCCCGCCGCGCGCATCGGCCTCCAGCCGCGCGACATCGTCATCGAGCTGAACGGCACGCCCGTCAGCACCACCGAGAAGCTCGCCGCGCTCGTCGGCGAGGACCCGTCCATCTGGCGCGTCGAGATCGAGCGCGACGGCCAGCGCATCCGGCAGTTCTTCCGATGAGCGACCTCTTCGCCCCGCGTGAACCGGAGGAGATGGCGGCAAAGCGGCCCCTGGCCGATCGCCTGCGCCCCCGCACGCTGGGCGAGGTTTCCGGCCAGGAGCACCTGACCGGCCCGGACGGCGTGCTCTCGCGCATGATCGAGGCGGGCTCGCTCGGCTCGATGATCTTCTGGGGCCCGCCGGGCACCGGCAAGACGACGGTGGCGCGGCTGCTTTCCGGCGAGACCGGCCTTGCCTTCGAGCAGATCTCGGCGATCTTCTCCGGCGTCGCCGATCTCAAGAAGGTCTTCGAGGCCGCGCGTCTGCGCCGCATGGGCGGCCGCCAGACTCTGCTTTTCGTCGACGAGATCCATCGCTTCAACCGCGCCCAGCAGGACAGCTTCCTGCCGGTCATGGAGGACGGCACCATCGTGCTCGTCGGCGCGACGACGGAAAACCCGTCCTTCGAGCTCAACGCCGCTCTTCTCTCGCGCGCCCGCGTGCTGACCTTCAAGCCGCATGACGAGCAGAGCCTGGAGGAGCTTTTAAAGCGCGCCGAGGCCATCGAGGAAAAGCCGCTGCCGCTCGACGAGGAGGCGCGCGCCTCGCTGCTGCGCATGGCCGACGGCGACGGGCGGGCTGTGCTGACGCTGGCCGAGGAGGTGTGGCGCGCGGCGCGCTCCGGCGAGACCTTCGGCCAGGACGATCTCTTCCGCATCGTCCAGCGCCGCGCGCCGGTCTACGACAAGTCGCAGGACGGCCACTACAACCTCATCTCCGCCCTGCACAAGGCCGTGCGCGGCTCGGATCCCGATGCGGCGCTCTACTATCTCACCCGCATGCTGGATGCCGGCGAGGACCCGCTGTTCCTCTGCCGTCGCATGGTGCGCATGGCGGTGGAGGATATCGGCCTTGCCGATCCGCAGGCGCTCGTCGTCTGCAATGCGGCGAAAGATGCCTATGACTTCCTCGGCTCGCCGGAAGGCGAGCTGGCGCTGGCGCAGGCCTGCGTCTATCTCGCCACCGCCCCGAAATCCAACGCCGTCTATACCGCCTACAAGTCCGCCATGCGCGCGGCGAAGGAAAACGGCTCGCTGCTGCCGCCCAAGCACATCCTCAACGCCCCGACCAAGCTGATGAAGGGCGAGGGCTATGGCGAGGGCTACCGCTACGACCATGACGAGCCGGAGGCCTTTTCCGGCCAGGACTATTTCCCGGAGAAGATGGGCCGCCGCACCTTCTACGATCCGCCGGAACGCGGCTTCGAGCGGGAGCTGCGCAAGCGGCTGGAATGGTGGGCGAAGCTGCGCCGGGAGAAGGGTGGGAACGGCTAGGCCGCGCCGAAGCGCGGCGCCGGCTTCTGCGGTGCCTGCGGCACAAGCCTGATCGAGGATTCCGCCTTGCCGGGATGTCCCTCCATGTCCACCACGACATGCCAGTGGCCGCTTTGCGGTATCTTCAGCCGGATCGGCGATTGCCTGGCGACGCCGCCGAGGAACTTGTGCTGGCGGGCATTCCTGAAGAGATCGAAATTGGCATGGCTCATCAGGCGCACATTGGCGACGGCCGAGAGCGTGATCTCGATCACCGTGCCGCTGCGCTGCATGTCGAGGTCGTAATGCGTATAGGAAAAGCTGTGCGCCATGGAATGCCCGGATCGTCTTTTGTGCCGGCATGATCACACGGGCCGGTTAACGTTCCCTTCCTGCAGGCGATACCGCTCCCTGGCAATAGCGACGCATATTCAATTGGTTGTCTTGGAAAACGGATTCAATTCTGCAGCGACTTGATTCAAAGTCGCAGGCGCGTTGGATGAGGATGTGGATGTCAAGGAGCCATCATTGCGAAAGCGACTCTACCGCGGTGGCAGCGACCGGGGAGATTGGCGGGCGAAATCTCCGCAAGGGCCGAAGCCCGGATGCGGAGAGGTGCATCCGGGCTTCGCCGCGCCCGTGAGGCCGTCTGCCGGCCAGGCCTGGCCGATCGACCCGTATCGGGGGCTCGCTTGTTGGCAGACGCGGACGCATTTCGGGCGAAGGGCCAGAGCCATCCGATAGGGAAATGTCGCATGGGCTGGATTGGCGCGCTGTTTCCCGCGGAACAGCTCAGAGCGTTTCCGTCCAGGCCTTCACCGCCTTCGCCATGGTGGCGAGATGGTCGGCGGCGGAGAAGCCGGAAATGCTCTTGCGGGGCTTGAGGTCATGGTCGCCGTGCTCGAGCCACAGGAAGCGGATGCGCTCCGGCAGGCCATAGGCCGGCACTTCGGCGCTTGTGCCGAAGGGATCGCGCGTTCCCTGGCAGATCAGCGTCGGCACGCGAAGCGTCGTCAGATGCGCGGTGCGAAGCTGCGCCGGCTTTTCCGGCGGGTGGAAGGGATAGCCGAGGCAGAGGAGGCCGGCGATGCGCCCTTCGGCGTAAAGCCCGTCCGCCACCATGCTGGCGACCCGCCCGCCCATCGACTTGCCGCCGATGACGAGCTTGCCCTTGGCGCCGAGCTCGGCGACGGCGGCGCAAAATTCCGGGTTCAGGGTCTCGGCCTTCGGCGGTGGCCTGCGGCTACCCTCCGTGCGCCGGGCCGCCATGTAGGAAAACTCGAAGCGGGCGACGCGCAGACCCTCGGCCGCCAGCGCCGTCGCCGCCGCGTTCATCGCGGGCGAATCCATCGGCGCGCCGCTGCCATGGGCAAGCAGCAGGGTGGCGGACGCATCCTGCGGGCCGGTGAAGAGGAAGGGCAGGCTCATGCGGCCGTCTTACTTCGCATGGTCCTTGACGTCGCCGGGCGCGATCGGGTCGCTGGCCGGAAAGGTCTCCTCCAGCGCTTCCTCCAGATAGTCGTCCTGCTCGGCCTTTAGGCTCTTTTCCTTCTGGCGGGCCTGTTCCTTTTCCAGCGAAGCCTTGGGGCTGTCCTTTTCCGTCGCCATGGTCGTCTCCTTGGGTCGTGTTTCTCAGGATAGCGTGTTTTGCGGCGGGGGCGAAGGCTTGGAGCAATCCGGCAAAAGTGCGCAGCGGTTTTGCGTCCGGAATTGCGTGGAAATAAAAGGATGGAGCGTTTTCACAATTCGAGGAAAAGCGGAAATGCTCTAGCTCTCCGGCAGCGAAAGCTCGGCGATGACCGGCAGGTGGTTCGAGCCGAAGGCCGGGCCGATGCGATGCGCCCGCACGGAAATATCCGGTGACACGACGACATGGTCGATCGAGGCGCCGATATAGGCGAGAGCATCGAGCTTCATGCTGAATCGCGTCACCGGCTGCAGCCATCCGCCTGCGGTGGAGGCAAGGCCGGCCTGCCGCAGGAAGCCGCGGAAGAACGGCGACCAGGTGGGCGTATTCCAGTCGCCGGCGACGATGACCGGCCCCTTTTCCAGATCGCCCTTCACGGCATCGGCGGCGGCGGAAAGATAGGCGTTGCGGTCGCGCCACTGCCAGGGCCGGCGCGGCGTTTCGGGATGGAAAGCGTAGAGGAAGAGCGGCTTTCCACCAAGTTCGAGCTCGAGACGCAGCGGCTGCTTGTAGGCGCGCTCCTCGGTGAAGGCGCGCTTCAGCTCGGTCTCGGCGCGGATCGGCAGGCTGGAAAAGACCTTCAGGCTGTCGCGCGCGCGGCTTTCCGTGCTGCTTTGGTAAGGATAGAGCCCGGCGGCGGAAAGCGCCTCGTCCCAGGCGCGGGTCGTTTCCTCCAGAACCACGATGTCGGGCTTTTCCCGGCGCAGGATCTCGATGAAGCCGGCAGGCCCCTCGATATTTCCGACGAAGAGATTGGCCGTGAGGACCTTGAGCCCCCCGCCGCCGTCGCGGGTGGGGCGGGCGGTCGGCACGTCGAAGGCGGGAATGAGCGCGACGCCGATACCGAGCAACGCCATCGCGATCGCCTTCAGCCGCCGCGTCACCACGGCACCGACGAGGAAGAGGGCGCCGACGGTCACCACATAGGGCCAGGCGAAGGTGAGAAGGTCGACGAGCCAGAACCGGTCGGCGGCAAGCACCACGACGCTGACAGCGAAGAGATAGGCGATGACGCCCGGCAGGATGAGGACGCGGTAGGCAAGGGCGACCAGCCCCCGGCGCGGCGTTGTCTGCATCGACTGTTCCTTCTGCATCACGGGATTCGGTTCAGGTCGATTCCCGTAACGGGAGGTTTGCATGTACCGTGTGCATGCCGAGGCTGCAATGCATTGCGGGCTTGGAAAGAAGGGCGGTACAGGGCAGGAAGATTACGCAGGTCTTTTTCAAACAAGCGAGAGCATGCCGTAGGGCATGAAATAGAATTCCCCTCTTGCCCTTCGCAGCGTCTCGATTTGGCATGACTTTCCAACCGTCAGCTTGCCTGCAAATGATTGTAATCATAGGTCTGCTCTCGCAAAGGAGCAGGCCATGAACATCATCGAGACGCCGGACATGTGGGTGCTGCGGATGACGCGCCGCCTCACAATTCCCGAGGTGAAACACGCGGCGGCCGAATACGCGCCGGTCATCGACAGGGTGATCGAGGCGGCCGGGCTCCTTGTTGCCGGGCCATGGACCTTCATCGCGGAGGGCCTGCCGAAGGATGGCAAGACACCGTTCGACTGGCAGATGTGCCGGCCGGTGGTTGAGCCGGAAGGCTATGACGGACCGCTGGAGCTATGCCATGTCCCGCCGACCATCGTCGCCTCGCGACTGCATCAGGGCTCGCTGCGCACGCTCTTCACGCAAGGCTATGCACCGCTGGTCGCGGAGATCGAAATGTCGCGCCACGTCTTTTCCGGGCGGAGCAGGGAGGTCTATCACGGCTGGCACGGGCCGGGGTCTTCGTATCAGAAGATCGAAATCCAGTTCGAGCTGGCACGTTGAAACGGAAAACCCGGGGATCGCTCCCCGGGTTTTCGTTCGTCAGGTCGTTCCTTGCCGCTTAGCTGCAACCGCTCGTCGCGCCGCAGGTGTCGCACTTCTCGCAGGTGCCGTTGCGCACCATGGTGAAGTTCTGGCACTCGGAGCACATGTTGCCGGTGTAGCCCTGCGCGATGGAGCGCATGCGGCGTTCGGCTTCCAGCTTCTTGGCTTCGGCCTTGGCGCTGGCGGCTTCGGCGGCGGCCTTGTCGGAGAAGAGCGCGGTCACGCTTTCGGGCGCGTCGTCCGCCACCTCTTCGGCGATCTCCTCGGCAAGCTCGGCGGCGCGTTCCTCGTAGTCGCGCTTGAAGGCGACGATTTCGGAGGTGGCGATGGCGGTTGCCGGCTCCAGCTTGCGGGCGGCGTTGCCGGCGAAGGACGTGACGTTGCCGGTCGAGGCTGCCTTCGCGGGCGCGGCGGTGGCGGCGCCCTTCGGCTCGGAAAGCGGGCGCTCGCTCTGGCCGCCCTGGACGAGGGTCGGCTTGTGGCCGCGCGTCCAGCCGGTCGAGATCAGGTTCGTCTTGCCTTCCTGGATGCCCTTGCCGAGCGCCGTGTTGCCGAAGTCGGAGGTATCGACATGGGCAAGGTCGTGGCGGCCGAGATAGGAGACGGCAAGCTCGCGGAACACATAGTCGAGGATCGACGTGGCGTTCTTGATCGCATCGTTGCCGATGACCATGCCGGCCGGCTCGAACTTGGTGAAGGTGAAGGCCTCCACATATTCCTCCAGCGGCACGCCGTATTGCAGGCCGAGCGAGATGGCGATGGCGAAGTTGTTCATCATCGCACGGAAGGCGGCGCCTTCCTTGTGCATGTCGATGAAGATCTCGCCGAGGCGGCCGTCGCCGAATTCGCCTGTGCGCAGATACACCTTGTGCCCGCCGATGACGGCCTTCTGGGTGTAGCCCTGGCGGCGGTTCGGCAGCTTCTCGCGGTCACGCACCAGGCGCTCGACGATCCGCTCGACGATCTTTTCCGTGACCTGCACGGCCTGGGCGGCGGCGGGCGCGGCGACCAGCGCCTCGACGGCATCGTCCTCGTCCTCCTCGTCCTCGATCAGCGAGGCGTTGAGCGGCTGCGAGAGCTTGGAGCCGTCGCGGTAGAGGGCGTTGGCCTTCAGCGCGAGCTTCC
Organism: Shinella sp. R2-11; assembly: GCF_055330205.1. Taxonomy (NCBI): domain Bacteria; kingdom Pseudomonadati; phylum Pseudomonadota; class Alphaproteobacteria; order Hyphomicrobiales; family Rhizobiaceae; genus Shinella; species Shinella sp. R2-11. The sequence continues at coordinate 25,963 of NZ_JBVAPC010000002.1, forward strand.
AGGAGAGCATGTAGGCGTTCTTGCAGTCCTCGACGGTCGCCTCGTTCGGCATGTTGATCGTCTTGGAGATGGCGCCCGAGATGAACGGCTGGGCGGCCGCCATCATGCGGATATGGCTTTCGACCGAGAGGTAGCGCTTGCCGATCTTGCCGCAGGGATTGGCGCAGTCGAAGACCGGCAGGTGCTCGGCCTTGAGGAAGGGCGCGCCTTCCAGCGTCATCGCACCGCAGACGTGGATGTTGGCCGCCTCAATCTCCTTCTTCGTGAAGCCGACATGCTCCAGCAGGTTGAAGGACATGTCCGAGAGCTGCTCGTCCGTGACCTTCAGCACCTCCTTCAGGAAGTCGGCGCCGAGCGTCCACTGGTTGAAGGCGAACTTGATGTCGAAGGCCGACTTGAGGCCCGAATTGACGGCTTCGATCTTCTCATCGGTGAAGCCCTTGGCCTTGAGCGAACCGGGATTGACGCCCGGCGCCTGGTTCATGTTGCCATGGCCGACGGCATAGGCCTCGATCTCGGCGATCTGGCTTTCCGAATAGCCGAGCGTGCGCAGCGCTTCCGGCACGGCGCGGTTGATGATCTTGAAGTAGCCGCCGCCGGCGAGCTTCTTGAACTTCACCAGTGCGAAGTCGGGCTCGATGCCGGTCGTGTCGCAGTCCATGACGAGGCCGATCGTGCCGGTCGGCGCGATGACGGTCGTCTGGGCGTTGCGGTAGCCGTGCTTCTCGCCGAGCGCCACGGCCTTGTCCCAGGCCGCGGTGGCGTGGGCGATCAGGGCCGGATCGGAGCATTCGGCATGGACGAGGGCGACCGGATTGACCGACAGCGCCTCATAGCCCGCCGTCTCGCCATAGGCGGCGCGGCGGTGATTGCGCATGACGCGCAGCATGTTGTCGCGGTTCGGCGCAAAGCCCGGGAACGGGCCGAGCTCGCCGGCCATCTCGGCCGAGGTCGCATAGGCGACACCCGTCATGATGGCGGTCAGCGCACCGGCGATGGCGCGGCCTTCGGCCGAGTCATACGGGATGCCGGAGGACATCAGCAGGCCGCCGATATTCGCATAGCCGAGGCCGAGCGTGCGGTACTCGTAGGAGAGCTCGGCGATCTGGCGCGAGGGGAACTGCGCCATCATGACCGAGACTTCGAGCACGATGGTCCACAGGCGTACGGCATGTTCGTAGTCGGCGATGTCGATCTTCTTCGTCGCCGCGTCCTTGAACTGGAGAAGGTTCAGCGAGGCGAGGTTGCAGGCCGTGTCGTCGAGGAACATGTATTCCGAGCACGGGTTCGACGCGCGGATGGGGCCGGCCGCCGGGCAGGTGTGCCAGTCGTTCATCGTCGTGTTGAAATGCAGGCCCGGATCGGCAGAGGCCCAGGCGGCGTAGGAGATCTGCTCCCAGAGGTCCCGCGCCTTCAGCGTCTTCATGACCTTGCCGTCCTTGCGGGCGGTGAGGTTCCAGGTGCCGTCATTCTCCACGGCCCGCAGGAAGTCGTCCTTCAGCGAGACGGAATTGTTGGAGTTCTGGCCGGAGACGGTGAGATAGGCTTCCGAATCCCAGTCCGTGTCATAGGTCTTGAACTCGATGTCCTTGTAGCCCTGCCGGGCGAACTGGACGACGCGCTTGATGTAGTTTTCCGGGACCTGGCTCTTCTTGGCGGCGCGGATCTCGCGCTTGAGGGCCGGGTTCTCGGCGGGGTCGTAGCAGCGCTCGCCCTCGGCCGAGCAATTGACGCAGGCCTTCATGATGGCCTTGAGGTGGCCGGCGACGATCTTCGAGCCGGTGACGAGCGCCGCCACCTTCTGCTCTTCCTTGACCTTCCAGTTGATGTAGTCCTCGATATCCGGATGGTCGATGTCGACCACGACCATCTTGGCCGCGCGGCGCGTCGTGCCGCCCGACTTGATGGCGCCGGCCGCGCGGTCGCCGATCTTCAGGAAGCTCATCAGGCCGGAGGAGCGGCCGCCGCCCGAAAGCTTCTCGCCTTCGCCGCGCAGGTGCGAGAAGTTGGAGCCGGTGCCGGAGCCGTACTTGAAGAGGCGCGCTTCACGCACCCACAGGTCCATGATGCCGTTCTCGTTGACGAGGTCGTCCTCGACGGACTGGATGAAGCAGGCATGCGGCTGGGGATGCTCGTAGGCCGACCTGGACTTGGTCAGCTTGCCGGTGAAGGGGTCGACATAGAAATGGCCCTGGCCGGGGCCGTCGATGCCGTAGGCCCAGTGCAGGCCCGTGTTGAACCACTGCGGCGAGTTCGGCGCGACGCGCTGCGTGGCGAGCATGTAGGCGAGTTCGTCCTTGAAGGCGGCAGCGTCTTCCTCGGAAGCGAAATACTTGCCCTTCCAGCCCCAGTAGGTCCAGGTGCCGGCAAGGCGGTCGAAGACCTGGCGGGCGTCGGTTTCCGAGCCGAAGCGCTCACCCTCGGGGAGCGCCTTCAAGGCTTCGGTATCCGGCACGGAGCGCCACAGGAAGGAGGGAACGTCGTTCTCCTCGACCTTCTTCAGCCGCGCCGGCACGCCGGCCTTGCGGAAATATTTCTGCGCGAGGATGTCGGCGGCGACCTGGGAGAACTGGGCCGGCACGTCGATATCCGCCAGACGAAAGACGATGGAGCCGTCCGGGTTCTTGATCTCGCTGGTGGCCTTGCGGAATTCGATCTCCGCATAGGCCGACTGGCCAGGTTTGGTGAAGCGACGTTCTATGCGCATTTTCCGTTGTCCTCTGCTGCCGCATCCTGTCATGAAAACAGGGCGCAATTAACCCCGTCCGGCCGCAATGCCCTTGCAGCCAGCCCCCGATCTTCCAATCCTTGCGGGAAACCCGATCGATCTCGGATGTCCTGTATCTTGTGCTGAGTTTGGCTGCAAACACTAAATATAGTATTAACAGATAGTTTATTCCAGACCCTGCGGGCGCGAAGGCGCATCAAAAAACCGGGCGCAAAAGCACCCTTGCAGCGAGCGGATCATCCGCCCGGCCACATGCGCAGGAAACGCGATTTCGTGATGGGAACCGACCTCGTAACTTTACGGTCCAGTCGCCGCCGCAACTTGGAATTCATTAACCTCATCAGCCCGATTCTCGTCAAGGGCTGGTTTGTGAATGAAGTTTGAACTCTATATCTTGTGCCTCAGGGCTGTGGAAAATGGGGACACCGCGCAAGGCCTGAAAAATCAGCGGGTTCCGGCCGAAAGGTGAGGCGGCGTGACACGCCTCTGTGGAAAAGCAAAAAAAATCATGGGTGAAAAGAAGGGATTTTTCGACACCCCGACATCAGGGAATAGCCATCCCCGAAGAGTTGTGATCCGTGGATAAAGTGATTCTCCCTGCCGTCAACCCGACTCGCTTGCGGTCCCTTCGAGCGGCCGCAAGGCAGCGGCTTCCGGGCGGAAATGCCCGGAAAACGGCAGGAAAAAGCGAGGATTTGGGTGCGAAGGAAACGCCGCCGCAGGGCAGGCGAGGCGCCGTCGCTATCAGCCGCGGCTGCCCTTGGCGATAGGCTCCTGGTAGGTGAAGCCCATGTCCCAGGGGAAATAGATCCAGGTGTCCTGGCTGACCTCGGTGACGAAGGTGTCGACCAGCGGACGGCCCTTGGGCTTGGCGTAGACGGCGGCGAAATGCGCCTTCGGCAGCATGGCGCGGACCTGCGCGGCGGTCTTGCCGGTATCCGTCAGGTCGTCGACGATGAGGATGCCTTCGCCGCCCTGCTCGGTGAGCTCCGGCGAGATGCCCTTGAGAACGTGCATGTCGCCCTGCGAGACATAGTCGTGGTAGGAGGCGACGCAGACCGTCTCGATCAGGCGGATGTTCAGCTCGCGCGAGATGACCGCCGCCGGCACGAGGCCGCCGCGGGTGATGCAGACGATCGCCCTCCATTCGCGGTCGCCGTCCGCCAGCCGCCAGGCGAGCGCGCGCGCGTCGCGGTGGAACTGATCCCAGGAAACGGGGAAGGCTTTGTCGGGCAGCGACATGACGGGCTCCTGATAGGCGGAAAAAGAAGATTCCTTCTCTCTAATGCAAGTCGCCCCTTAAGGAAATCGCCGCCCGGCCATGCAGGCCGGGCGATCCACAGCCAAGTCCGCCTCAGCGGGACATCAGCACCGGCACGCGGGCATGGCGCATCATGGTGCTGGTGACGCCGCCGAAGAGGCGCTGGCGCAGCCGCGAATGGCTGTAGGCGCCCATGACGATGAGGCCCGCGCCGATCTCCGTCGCGCGATGGTTGACGATTTCGGCGACGGAGTGCCCCTCCGATCCGCGCGAGGCGACGGTGGTCTTGATGCCGTGCCGGGAAAGCGTCGCCGCAAGCTCGGCGCCGCAGAACTCGCGCGACTGCATGGAGTTCTCCGGCGGATCGACGGTGAAGATCTCGACCTCCTTCGCCGCCGTCAGGAAGGGCAGGGCGTCGAAGGCGGCGCGCGCCGATTCCTTCGAGCCGTTCCAGGCGAGCAGCACCCGGTCGATCGGTTCGGGACCGGCCGGCGCATTGGAGACGAGATAGACCGGGCGGCCGCTCTCGTAGAGCAGGTCCTCGATGTCCTCCTGCGCCGGGCCGTCGGCGTCGGGATCGAACTGGCCGGCGATGACGATGTCGGCGCCGCGTGCGCTGTCGATGACGCCCGCCGAGGCATAGCCCGCTGTGCCGGTGAAGAGGCGCCATTCATAGGAGATGTCGTCGCGCTCGCAGCGCGACCGGAAGGCCTGCTCGACCTCGCGCGACTGCTGGCGCGCGCGCTCCTGCAGGTCGAGGACGGCGCTTGGGTCGGGATATTCCATGGGCGCGATCAACGTGACCACGACCGGCGATTCCGCATGAATGCCGACGACATGCCCGCCGGTGCGCCGCGCCAGCGCAAGCGCGTGGTCCGTCACCTTGCCGGCATCCTCCGCGGCGCTCAGCACCGCCACGATGGTCTTGTAGCTCATTTCGGCCTCCTGTCTGGTTCACACGAACCCTGCGCCTGCCGAAACGCCGGAACCTTGATCGGGATCAAACGCCCGCTTTGGTCGCGGCGATTTCTGCAATCATCGCAAGTATATCACGTTCGGCCGCAAGCGCCGGAGATTCCTCGCGGCTGCGGATGACGATTTCCGTCGAGAAGCGGTTTTCTGAAAAGCGCGGATAGGAGCCGATGCTGGTCTCCGGGTGGTTCTTCTGGATCTCGGCGAGCGCGCTGCCGATATCGCCCTCGCCGAAGGGCGAGGCGACGGAGCGCTGGAGCATGGGCCGCCCGCCCTTGAGCTTCGGCACGACCGTTCCCAGCATCGCGGTGAAGACCTGCGGCACGCCCGCCATCACATAGACATTGCCGATGTTGAATCCCGGCGCCGTGGAAACGGCATTCTCGATATGGACGGAGCCCTCGGGCATCCGCGCCATGCGCTTGCGGGCCTCGTTGAACTCGACGCCGCGCCGCGCATACATCGCGCCGAGCAGCTCCATCGCGAGCGGATCGTGGAGGCACGGCACGCCGAACGCCTTCGAGACGGCATCCGCGGTGATGTCGTCATGGGTCGGGCCGATGCCGCCGGAGGTGAAGACATAGGTATGGCGCGCGCGCAGCGCATTCAGCGCCTCGACGATCGCCTCCTCCTCGTCGCCGACGATGCGCACCTCCCTGAGGTCGATGCCGGCGAGGAACAGCACGTCGGCGAGCTGGCCGATATTCTTGTCCTTGGTGCGCCCGGAAAGGAGTTCGTCGCCGATGGCGAGCATGGCGGCGGTGGCGGCGGGGCTGGAACTCATGGGCGCTCTCTGGACTTCGGACAGGAATGCCGACCGATGCGGCGGCATTGTCAATGGCGGGTGAACAGTCTGTCGACCGGGCAGCTTCTGGGTGGCTGCCACCTTGAAGTGCTACATCCAAGGCGGCGCCGCGATCAAGCGGAAAGGCATCGCAAGACAGGAGACGACAATGGCGAAAGTTCTGGTTCTTTACTATTCGGCCTACGGCCACATCGAGGCCATGGCCTATGCCGTGGCGGAAGGCGCGAAGTCGGCCGGTGCCGAGGTGACCGTCAAGCGCGTTCCGGAACTGGTGCCGGAAGACGTCGCCAGGGCTTCCTACTACAAGGTCGACCAGAAGGCCGAGATCGCCACGGTCGACGACCTCCAGAACTACGACGCCATCATCGTCGGCGCCGGCACGCGCTTCGGCACGGTCGCCTCGCAGATGCGCAATTTCTGGGACCAGACGGGCGGCCTGTGGGCGCAGGGCAAGCTGGTCGGCAAGGTCGGCTCGGTCTTCACCTCCTCGGCGACCCAGCATGGCGGCCAGGAATCCACCATCCTCGGCTTCATCCCCACGCTGCTGCACCACGGCCTTGCCGTCGTCGGCCTGCCCTATGCCTTCCAGGGCCAGATGGGTGTCGAAGCCGTCAAGGGCGGCTCGCCCTACGGCGCCTCGACGATCACCGACGGCGACGGCTCGCGCCAGCCTTCGGAAGTCGAACTCGAAGCCGCCCGCTTCCAGGGCGCGCATGTCGCGAAGATCGCGGCAAAGCTTTCGGCCTGACGTTCTCCTGAAACGTCGCTGAAAAAGAGGGTGCGGCCAGCGTCAGGGGCCGCGCCCTTTTTGTTTGCCGTGATTCCAAAGAATATTGGTGCGGGCGGCGGGGATCGAACCCGCACAGCCAAGGCCGAGGGATTTTAAGTCCCTTGCGTCTACCAGTTTCGCCACGCCCGCTTCCCGCGCGTTTTCGATTGCCGGGGCGAAGCAGTCAAGAGGCGTTCACAAAATACCGCTTGGCGGGCAGGGGCAGCTGTTCTCAAGCCGCTGCCGGAGTGTCCCGGCTTTCGATCTCGGGAATGGAAGCCAGTTCGTCCCTGAGGGCCGGCAGGGTGATCTTGATGTCGTAACTGGTCTGCAGGTTCAGCCAGAACTCGGGCGTGGTCTTGAAGAATTTGGCAAGGCGGAGGGCCGTGTCCGTCGTGACCGGCGACTGCTCCGTTGCCAGCCGTTCGATGCGCGTGCGCGGAACCCCGAGCTTTCGGGCGAGGGCGCCGGCGCTCATGCCGAGGGGCAGCAGATAGTCCTCCCGAAGGATTTCGCCGGGATGGACCGGAGGCAGGATGCTGGTCATCTTCGATCTCCTTTGTGCGGCCTCAGTGATAGTCGACGATCTCGACGGCCTCGGCGCCACCGTCGGACCAGACGAAGCAGATGCGCCATTGGTCGTTGATGCGAATCGAATGCTGGCCTTTGCGGTTGCCCTTCAGGACCTCCAGGCGGTTGCCGGGAGGGCTTCGAAGGTCGTCCAGCGTCGCCGCGTTCTCGATCATCGTCAGCTTACGGATCGCGGATCTGGAAAGATCCGCCGGAAATCCCTTCGGGATCTTGCCGATCGCCACGGCTTCCGTTCTCGAATCTTTGTAGGAACGGATCATCAGCCGGCCTCGAGCAGATGCGTATCATATGATGATACATGCCGGTGGTCAAGGCATGAGAGCGGCGGAGGCGGCCGTGAGATCGCTCCGCCGCTGGCAGTCAGCCCGAAACCGCGTTCACCGCGAAGTAGAACAGCGCCGAGATCGCGGCCGCCGAGGGCAGGGTGACGATCCAGGCGATGACGATGTTGCCGGCGATGCCCCAGCGCACGGCCGAGACGCGGCGGGCGGCACCGACGCCGATGATGGCGCCGGTGATCGTATGGGTCGTGGAGACAGGGATGCCGAGCCATGTCGCGGCGAAGAGGGTGATCGCGCCGCCGGTTTCAGCGCAGAAGCCCTGCATCGGGTTGAGGCGGGTGATCTTCGAGCCCATCGTGTGCACGATGCGCCAGCCGCCCATCAGTGTGCCGAGCGCCATGGCGGACTGGCAGGTGATCACCACCCAGAAGGGCACGTAGAAGTCGCCGCCGAGATAGCCCTGCGAATAGAGCAGCACGGCGATGATGCCCATGGTCTTCTGCGCGTCGTTGCCGCCGTGACCGAGCGAATAGAGCGAGGCGGACAGGAACTGCATGACGCGGAAGGTGCGGTCGACGGCAAAGGGCGTCTGGCGCACGAAGATCCACGAGACGATCAGGATGAGGATCAGTGCCAGGAAGAAGCCGATGGCCGGCGACAGGAAGATGGCGCTCGCCGTCTTGATGAGCCCGCTCCACACGACGGCGTCGAAGCCGGTCTTGGCGAGGCCCGCGCCGACGAGGCCGCCGATCAGCGCATGCGAGGAGCTCGACGGGATGCCGAAGACCCAGGTGACGACGTTCCAAATGATCGCCCCCATCAGCGCCGAGAAGATGACCAGCGGGCTGACGATGGAGGGATCGATGATGCCCTTGCCCAGCGTCTCGGCGACGTGCAGGCCGAAGAACAGGAAGGCGATGAAGTTGAAGAAGGCCGCCCACACGACGGCGTATTGCGGGCGCAGCACGCGCGTGGAGACGATCGTGGCGATGGAATTCGCCGCGTCGTGCAGGCCGTTCAGGAAGTCGAAGACGAGCGCGATGCCGACGAGGCCGACCAGCAGCGGAAGGGCGAGCGTGGCGTCCATCAGACGTTCTCGATCACGATACCGCTGATTTCATTGGCGACGTCCTCGAAGCGGTCGACGACCTTCTCGAGTTCCCCGTAGATCTCGCTGCCGATGATATAGGCCATCGGATCGGTCTTGCCGAATTCCCTGAAGAGGTCCTTCAGGCCGCGGTCGTGCAGTTCGTCGGAGCGGCCCTCGACGCGGGTGATCTCTTCCGCGATGGTGCTGAGGCGGCCGGCATGCACGCCGATCTTGTCGAGCAGCGGGATCGCCTCGGCGATGAGATGGGCGGCCTTGACGACGGCCTCGCCCATTTCCTGCATGCCGGGCTGGAAGCTCGTCTGCTCGTAGAGGCGGATGGTCTTGACCGTCTTGTGCATCATGTCGATGGCATCGTCCATCGACTGGATCAGGTCCTTGATGTCGCCGCGGTCGAAGGGCGTGATGAAGCTGCGGCGTACCGCCTGCAGGACTTCATGGGTGATCTCGTCGGCCTGGTGTTCCAGTTCGACGATCCGGTCGCAGTGCTTTTCCATGTCCGGGCCGCCGGCAAGCAGCGTGCGGAGCGATTCGGCAGCGCCGACGACAGTGCGGGAATGCTGCTCGAAGAGATCGAAGAAACGGTCTTCGCGCGGCATGAGTTTGCGAAACAGCGAAAGCATGGATGCCCCTTATGTGGCTGGGGTTGTCATGCGGCTGTCATAATTGACCGTCAACGCGCTGGAAAGCGTTGATTCGGCCTTGTCACAATTTCTCTTGCACTGCGGTAAACGGGACGCGCACCCGCTCAGGGCACGATCTTGAAGGGTTGCTCGCTGATGGCGACCGCACCGCTGGCGCTGTCGCGGAAGCGGTAGCGCAGCACGTAGTCGCCGGCCGGCGGGCTCGTGAGATTGAGCGTCAGCTTGGCGAAGACCTCCTGGTTACGCACGCTGCCCTTGAAGTCGAAGGAGCCGAAGGCCTTCTGCTCGGCAAGCCTGGTGCCTTTGGGATCGAGTAGTTCGAGGTCGACGGTGAAATGCGATTCCAGGAGGCCGCCGTCGACGGCGCGCCAGGTGAGGCCGACCGGTTCGACATAGGAGATCAGCGCCTCGCCCGCCTTGAAGCTGGAATCGGGCCGGGTGGCATACATGCCGTAGCCCTGCGGCGGCGCGGCGACGAAGATCGCCTTGCCGATGGAGAAGGGGAGCGTCGCGGCGAAGGCGCCGTAGGCGTCGCGGATCGTGTTGTGCGCGCCGACCGTGTCGCCGGCGGCGGCCTGTTCCTCCGCCTTCTTCGCGGCGTCCGCGAGGGGGCCGGCAAGCGCGAGCGTCGGCGCGAGCGCGGCGACAAAGGTCAAACGCATCAGGGACTTCCACACGGACATTCAGTCTTCCTCCAGCCGGATTGCGGGCAGGATGCGAAGAAGCGTGGCAACAGTCAAGGACGGCCGGAGCTTTGTCCGGGGCTCTCGTCAGCTCTTCCAGAAGAGCGGCGTCAGGATGACCAGCACGGTGAGGATTTCGAGGCGCCCGAGCAGCATGAGGAAGGAGAGCACGTAGAGCGCCGCGTCGTGGAACACGGTGAAGGTGCCGGCGGGGCCGATCTCCGGCGTGACGCCCGGACCCACGTTGGAAAGCGAGGTCGCCGCAGCCGAGACGGCGGTCAGCACGTCGTAGCCCATCAGGCCGAGCAGGATCGCCCCGATGGCGGAGATCGAGACATAGGTGATGAAGAACAGGAAGACGTTGCGCTGCAGGTCGGCATCGACCGTCATCGAGCCGTAGCGCACGGCATGGATGCCGTCGGGATAGATGAGGCGGTAGAGGCCGGTGCGGATGGAGTTGAAGAGGATGATCAGGCGATAGGCCTTGAGGCCGCCCGCCGTCGAGCCCGAACAGCCGCCGAGGAAGGTGGCGACGAAGGCGAGCGCCACGATGAAGTGGCCCCATCTCGTATAGTCGTCGCTGGCAAAGCCCGTCGTCGAGATGATCGAGGAGACGGTGAAGAAGGAATGGGCCAGCGCCTCGTGGAAATCGACGCCGTTGTGCAGGCGCAGATAGATGCTGGCCGCGACGGAGAAGAGCACGAGATAGCCGAGGAAGACGCGGATCTGCGGGTCGCGCCAGGCATCGAGCCGCTGGCGCACGACGAAGAGGATCAGCACCGAGAAGGGCAGGCTGCTCAGCGTCATGAAGAAGGTGCCGGCCCACAGCAGCGGCAGGCTCTTGTAATAGCCGAAGGAGGCGTCGTGCGTCGAAAGCCCGCCGGTCGCCACCGTCGACATGGCGTGGTTCACCGCATCGAAGCGGCTCATGCCGAGCGCCGCATAGGTGACGGCGCAGATGACGGTGATTGCCACATAGATGGTGAGGAAGGCGCGGGTGTAGCTCGCGATGCGGGCGAAGGGCTTGTCGGCGGTGTCGGACGATTCGAGCTTGAAGAAGGACATGCCGCCGACGCGCAGATACGGCATGATGAAGAGGCCGAGCGCCAGGATCCCGACGCCGCCGAGCCAATGCAGCAGCGAGCGCCACATGAGGATGCCGGGCGGGGCGTTGTCGAGGCCGACGATGACGGTCGAGCCGGTCGTGCTGATCGCCGAGACCGATTCGAAGAGGGCCTGCGCGAAGGTCAGCTTCATCGAGGAAAGCCACAGCGGGATCGCGCCGATGAAGCAGCCCGATATCCACAGCATGTTGACGACGAGGAAGCCCATGCGCTTGTTGAAGGGCGGCGGGCCTGCGCGGGTCGCCGCCGCCGTCGCCAGCGACAGGCCGCCCGTCATGAAGGCCGAAAGCAGGAAGATCTTCCAGTCCGGATGGCCGTAATAGATGTCGATGAAGGCCGGAATCAGCATCGCCACGGAAAGGTACATGCCGCTGATGGCTGCGATATGGATGGCGGACCGGAAAATCGTGGCGTTCAACGGTGGTCGTCCTGCATGCCGGCTGGGCTCAAGGTCTGGTCTCGAAAGGCCGCGCGGCCGGGGCGGGCCGTGCCCGTCGCTGCGATAGGCAACTTTTTGTTTTCCGCGTCGTTTTTTGCTGAAAACCGCTGTCCACTCTTCTGCACGATGCTATAGCCTTTGCATTGTCCAAACTCAAGGATGGCATCGAACGGCATGAAACCGGACGTCGACGCAGCCTGCGAAGCTTTGCGCGGGCTTTTTCCCGAAACACCGCTCCAGCTCAACGAGCATCTTTCCGCCCGCTACGGCGCGGAGATCTACCTGAAACGCGAGGACCTCTCGCCGGTGCGCTCCTACAAGATCCGGGGCGCCTTCAACTTCTTCCGCAAGGTCCTGGCGAAGCCGGACGGCGCGCGCAGCTTCGTCTGCGCCTCGGCCGGCAACCACGCGCAGGGCTTCGCCTTCGTCTGCAAGCATTTCGGCGTGCCGGGCGTAGTCTTCATGCCGGTGACGACGCCGCAGCAGAAGATCGACAAGACGCGCATCTTCGGCGGCGAGTTCGTGACGATCAGGCTGGTCGGCGACTTCTTCGACCAGTGCTACAAGGCCGCCCGTGACCATGCGGAAGCGACCGGCGCGCAGATGGTGCCGCCCTTCGACCATGCGGACATCATCGAGGGGCAGGCGACCGTCGCGGCGGAAATCCTCGCCCAGCTCGGCGAGGGCAAGCTGCCGGATATCGTCGCCCTTCCGGTCGGCGGCGGCGGCCTCGCCTCGGGCGTCACCGGCTATCTCGAAGGCACCGTCGGCCCGTCGAGCTTCGTCTTCTGCGAGCCGGCCGGCGCGCCGAGCCTCAAACGGAGCCTCGAAAGCGGCACGGTGGTGACGCTCGAACAAGTGGACAATTTCGTCGACGGCGCCGCGGTCGGGCAGATCGGCGCGCTCAATTTCGCCGCGCTCAGCCGCTTCTCCGCCGACCAGGTCATGCTGCTTTCGGAAAACGCGATCTGCGTGACGATGATCGACATGCTGAATGTCGAGGGCGTGGTGCTGGAGCCGGCCGGCGCGCTGTCGCTGACGGCGCTGGAGGCGCTCGGCCGCGAGGCGCTGGCGGGCAAGACGGTCGTCGCCGTCGTCTCGGGCGGCAATTTCGACTTCGAGCGCCTGCCGGACGTCAAGGAGCGCGCCATGCGCCATGCGGGGCTGAAGAAATACTTCATCCTGCGCCTTGCCCAGCGTCCGGGCGCGCTGCGCGACTTCCTCAACCTGCTCGGCCCGGACGACGACATCGCCCGCTTCGAATACCTCAAGAAATCCGCCCGCAACTTCGGCTCGATCCTCATCGGCATCGAGACCAGGGCGCCGGAGAACTTCGTCGCGCTGCGCAAGGCCTTCGACGCGGCGGGCATGCGCTACCAGGACATCACCGAGAACGAGATTCTCGCAAACCTCATCATCTAAGGGACACGGGAGCCGGCGGCGCGTTCCCCTTGGAGCGCGCTTCCGCCTGTGCTAGCAATCGGTCATGGCATCGTTCTTTTCAAAACTCTTCGGTCGCGGCGGCGGCTCGGCTACTCCGGCGAAGGTCGCCGAGGAAACCGAGGCCTATAACGACCTTCTCCTCGTCGCGGCCCCCATCGCGGAAGGCGGCCAGTTCCGTCTTGCCGGCCGCATAGAAAAGCGGGACGGCGAGCGCGTGCTGGTGCGTACCTTCATCCGCGCCGACCTGTTTTCCTCGCGGGACGACACGGTCGCCTCGACCTTCCGCAAGGCAAGGCAGATCGCCGACCAGCACGGTTCCTCGCTTTTCAGCGACGGCGAGGAGAGCCGACCGGTCTGAACCGGACCGGTCCTGCCACAAATAAATCATATGAAACGGCGCGAAGACGCTGGAGAACCGGCGCGATTGCCTGTATCCGCAGGAAATGACTTGTTGTGACTCTCCCGTTATATTGGCCGGGAAAGTCGGAAATCTGCGGATTGCCCCATGGGAACTGAAAACCTGATCCTGCTTCTCATCGAGGCCGGGTTCTATTTCGTTTTCATGGTGGGCCTCCTGCACCTGCGCCACCAGATCGGCATCGGCGTCTTCGTCGCCGCCCTCGGCGTGATGCATTTCCTCGAGACCTATCTTGCGGCGGTCTTCTATATCGAGCTGCCCTTCGGCGTGATCTCGCCCGGCTCCTCGGTCCTCTTCTCCGGCAAGCTGATGATGATCCTCCTTCTTTACGTGAAGGAGGATGCGGCGGTCGTGCGCGCGCCGATCTACGGCCTGCTCGCCGGCAATTTCCTGACGGTCGGCCTCGGCCTTTTCCTGCGCCATCACCAGACGGTGGGGGCGGTGCCGGGCCGCATCGCCGACCTCGCCTTCATCGACGAGATGGGCTGGCTGATGCTCTGGGGCACGACGCTGCTCTATCTCGATTCGCTCGGCATCATCCTGCTCTACGAGCGGCTGGGGCGGGTGTTCAAGAAGAGCACGGCCATGCGCTTCTTCCTGTCCGGCGTCATCGTGCTGACATTCGACCAGGTGGGCTTCTACGCGGCGCTGCATTTCCTCAATAACGCGCCGATCGCGGTGTTCTGGGGCGGCTGGATCGCCAAGATGATGGCGGCCTGCGCCTATGCTGTCATGATGACGGTCTATCTGCATTATTCGCGCATCTCCGCCATTCCGGTCTCGCCGCGGCCGATCTCCGATATCTTCGCCGACCTGACCTTCCGCGAGCGCTACGAGGATCTGCTCGATCGCTCGGGCCGCGATGCGCTGACCGGCGTCTACGACCGCAGCCGGCTGGAATTCGAGGCGCCGCGCCTGCTTTCCGCCATGCTGGCGGCCGGCAAGCCGATGGCGCTGATGATCATCGATGCCGATCACTTCAAGGATGTCAACGACCGGTTCGGCCATCTTGCCGGAGACGAGGTGCTGAAGACCGTCGCCACCTGCCTGCAGCGGGCGATGCGCGGCAACGACAAGGTCTTCCGCTTCGGCGGCGAGGAATTCGTCGTCCTGTCGGAGGATATCACGCCGGATGTCGGGACGGACCGCGCCGAGGCCCTGCGCCGCATGGTGGAAGACGAAGTCCGCCGGCCGGACGGCGTGTCCGTGACGGTCAGCATCGGCGTCGCCAACAGCTACAGCGACGGCACCACGCTGAATGCCCTTCTCTCGGCGGCCGATGCGCGGCTCTATGCCGCCAAGAATGCCGGCCGGAACCGGGTGATCTCCACTGCCGCGCCCGCACCTCTGTCCGGCCTCGAGGCCTGAGGTTTCCGGCCCGCCTTTCCGTCACAAAAGGTTCATGAAGGCTTCCTATAGGAGCAGGCGGCGCCATGGCTTGATCGCGCATGGCGCCTCCCGACGGCAACGGCCTTTCACCTTCCTCATCGACGGATATTGCTCATGTTCGACGACCATCACCTGAACCGCATCAAGGCGGAGATCGCCGACAGCTTCGACGAGGAGCTGGAAATGCAGATCGAGGAGGAGCGGCTGGACGACCTCATCGCCGAGGGTATGTCCGAGGTGCCCGTCCAGACGCTGGAGCGCCGCATCTATTTCCGCGAGCTGTTCCGCCTCCAGCACGAGCTGGTGAAACTGCAGGACTGGGTGCACCACAAGAAGCTGAAGGTCGTGGTCCTGTTCGAGGGCCGCGATTCGGCCGGCAAGGGCGGCGCCATCAAGCGCGTCACCCAGCGCCTCAATCCGCGCGTCTGCCGCGTCGTCGCCCTGCCGGCGCCGACCGAGCGCGAGCGCCATCAATGGTATTTCCAGCGCTACGTGCCGCACCTGCCGTCAGCCGGTGAAATGGTGCTCTTCGACCGCTCCTGGTACAACCGCGCCGGCGTCGAGCGCGTCATGGGCTTCTGCACGGCGGACGAGCTGGAGGAATTCTTCCGCTCGGTGCCGGAATTCGAGCGCATGCTGGTGCGCTCCGGCATCGTGCTCGTCAAATACTGGTTCTCGATCACCGACGAGGAGCAGGAATTCCGCTTCCGCATGCGCATCCACGACCCGCTGAAGCAGTGGAAGCTCTCCCCAATGGACCTCGAAAGCCGCGTCCACTGGGAGGACTACACCAAGGCGAAGGAAGAGATGCTGGAACGCACCCATATCCCTGAAGCGCCCTGGTGGATCGTCGAGGCCGTCGACAAGAAGAAGGCGCGCCTCAACTGCATCGCCCATCTCCTGACGCAGATCCCCTACGAGGACGTGCCGAAGGCGGCCATCGAACTGCCGGAGCGCGTGCGTCACGACGACTATATCCGGCATGAGCCGCCGGACGAGATGTACGTGCCGGACGTCTACTGAAGCCGGATATTCCCTTGAACCTGCTGGACCAGAGGGAAAGAGGATTGACGCCGGGGCTCGTCGGCGCCTACCGGGCCGGCCCCGGCGGCCCGGTCGTGCCGATCGCGCCGTCGGAGCTCGATGCGGCGCTCGCCGCCGAGGACGGCTGGGTGTGGCTGCATGTCGATCTCGTCGACCAGCGCATGCAGGGCTGGCTTGCGGCCAGATGCCGGCTTCCCGCGGCGGCGCGCGCCATCCTCGAAGGCAATGACGAAAGCCTCGTCCTCGGCTGCGAGGCGGGAACGACCCACGGCGTCGTCGCCGATCTCCAGCAGGACATGGAGCGCACCTCGACCACCATCGGCCGGCTGCATTTCGCCCTGTCCGAGCGCCTGCTCGTCACCGGCCGCCGCCATCCCGTCGAGGCGGTGAACCGCGTGCGCCGCGCCTTCGCCGACGGGTTCTGCCCGGCGACGGCCTACGAGGTCTTCGAAGCCATCGTCACCGCCTTCTGCAAGAACACGGCTGTCCGCCTCAAGGAGGCGGCGGCGCTTCTCGACGCCGTGGAAGACCGGCTGGTGACGGAACGCCTCAGCGACGAGCGCCGCAGCCTCAAGGAAGTGCGCCGCCTCGCGGTATCGCTGCACCGGCCCGTCGCCGGCATGGTGGCGCTGTTCGAGGAGGAGGACCGGGAGGACTGGACGCTTTCCCAGCACGCCCATGCGGTGCTCGATCGCCTCTCCATGCGGCTGGAACGGCTCGACCGCGAAATCGTGATGGTCAACGACCGCGCGCGACTTCTTCAGGAGGAGATGGCGGCGGAACTCGCGGACGAATCCAACCGGAGCCTGAGGGCCATGGCCATCATGAGCGCGCTGCTTCTGCCCGGCACGCTGGTCGTCGGCGTCTTCGGCATGAACACCGGCGGCCTTCCGCTGAGCGAAGGCAGCTCCGGCTTCTTCTGGGCGATGATGCTCGGCATCGCCGCGACCGCGCTGTTCTACTGGCTCTTGCGCCGCGCGGGCATCAGCCTGCGGTTCTAAACCCCGACATTCGGCCGATTGATGATCTCTCGCAGCGCGAAGCTGGAATTGATCTTCACCACATGGGGCAGGGCCGAGAGCCAGTCGCGGTGGATGCGCTCGTAATCCTCGAGATCCTTGGCGGCAACGCGCAGGATATAGTCGTATTCGCCGGACATCAGGTAGCAGACCAGCACGTTCGGACAGAGTTTCACCGCCGCCTCGAATTCCGCCAGTGTCTTGGCGAACTGGCCGGAGAGCGAGATATGCACGATGGCGATCATCTTGTAGTCGAGCGCCTTGGGCGAGACGCGGGCATGGTATCCGTTGATGATGCCGGACTTTTCGAGGATATCGAGACGGCGCGAACACGCCGACGGAGAGAGCCCCACGCGCTCCGCAAGCTCCGCATTGGAGATCCGCCCGTTCTGCTGAACCGCCTTCAGGATCGCAGCATCGATAGCATCCCGTTGTGCCATTCGAATTTTCTCCGAAAATTCCGCTGATATTCGAAGAATATTCGAAAGGAGGCCGTTTCGCCAAGGGGCTTTGCAAGGACATTGCACGCATCCTCTGCTTCCATGGTGTTCCCGCCGAACGCGGCGGTAACAACGGGAACATCACTGGGAAAGGAACGCGCATGCGTGTCGGTTGTCCGAAGGAAATCAAGAATCATGAATATCGGGTCGGTCTGACGCCCGGTGCCGTGCGGGAATACGTCGCCCACGGTCACGAGGTGATCGTCGAGACCAGGGCCGGCGCCGGCATCGGCGCGGACGATGACGCCTATCGCGCCGCCGGCGCGAAGATCGTGCCCACCGCCGCGGATATCTTCCAGAAGTCGGACATGGTGGTGAAGGTCAAGGAACCGCAGCCCGGCGAATGGGCGCAGCTCCGCGACGGACAGATTCTCTATACCTATCTCCATCTCGCCCCCGATCCCGAGCAAACCAAGGGGCTCCTCGCCTCCGGCGTCACCGCCATCGCCTACGAGACGGTGACGGACGACCGCGGCGGCCTGCCGCTGCTCGCGCCGATGTCGGAAGTCGCCGGGCGCCTCTCCATCCAGGCCGGCGCGACGGCGTTGCAAAAGGCAAACGGCGGGCGCGGCATCCTGCTCGGCGGCGTGCCGGGCGTGCCTCCGGCCAAGGTCGCCATCGTCGGCGGCGGCGTTGTCGGCCTGCATGCGGCGAAGATGGCGGCCGGCCTCGGCGCGGATGTCGCGATCCTCGACCGCTCGATCCCGCGCCTTCGCCAGCTCGACGATCTCTTCGGCGGCCGCGTCCACACGCGCTACTCGACCATCGACGCGCTGGAGGAGGAGGTCTTCTCGGCCGATCTCGTCATCGGCGCCGTGCTCATCCCCGGTGCCGCCGCGCCGAAGCTCGTCACCCGCGAAATGCTCTCGGGCATGAAGAAGGGCGCGGTCATCGTCGACGTCGCCATCGACCAGGGCGGCTGCTTCGAGACGTCCCACGCGACGACCCATTCCGACCCGACCTTCGAGGTCGATGGCGTGGTGCACTATTGCGTCGCCAACATGCCGGGCGCCGTGCCGGTCACCTCCGCCCACGCCCTCAACAACGCGACCCTCCATTACGGCCTCCAGCTCGCCGACAAGGGCCTCAAGGCCATTGCCGAGGACCGGCACCTGCGCGCCGGCCTCAACGTGCACAAGGGCCGCGTGACGAACCGCGCTGTCGCCGAGGCGCTCGGCTACGAGTCCTTCGCGCCGGAGGCGGTGTTGAACGTGGCTTGAGGGTATCGGCAGACAGGGCCCGGAAAGGTCCGGGCCCTGTCTGCCGGAACACCCGCCCCACCCACTATGTCATCCTCAGGCTTGACCCGAGGATCCATGCGTCGCCCGGAGCATGGACGGTCGGGTCGAGCCCGGCCATGACGAAGGAGGGGTGAGAGGCTTTGTCAGCCGCCTGCGAGGCCCGGAGCGATCCGGGCCTTTCTCATGCGCGCTCTACGCGGCACTGGTAGCAATTGTTGCGGGCCGAGCGAATGTGCAGGTAGGCGACGTCCTCGCGCGCAAGCAAAGTTTCCGCATAGGCCGGAATATCGGCATTCGGCACCACGGCGCCGGTGCCGTAGAGGATGCGGTTATCCGCCGAATAGCCGCGCACGATATAATCGCGGCTCGTCAGCATCGGCGGCATCGCTTCCGACGGCTTATGGGCCTCGCACGGTTCGGTGTGGATGAAGACCGGTCCGGTTTCGGCATAGGGCTGCAGGGCCGGGAAGGGGCGGTGGGCGAGGATAAGATAGGGCTCTCCGGCGCCGACGAGCCGCAGGCAGTGCCGGCAGGGCACGCCGTCGCCATCGGAGACATGGCGCTCGGGCGCCATGTCATAGGCATCCGGGCCGCCGTTCCAGTAGGTGTTTGCAGTCTCGGTGGGCATGGGCAGGAAGCGAATGGTCATGGCGATGCTCCGTTTGATGCGGAGAGCATCCATGCAATCCTGCCGGCCCGACACCCGTTTCCTGCCCGGAATCGAAACCGCCGGCGCGAGGCCGGCGGTGAAGATGGGCGGTCGGGCGATCAGCGCACGAATTCGTCGATGCGGCGGAGCGTGACGCGGCGGTTGCGCCATTCCTCGCGCTCGGTCGGGACCAGCAGGTATTCCTCGCCGTAGCCGACGGTTTCCAGCGCGCGGGAGGGCAGGCCGAATTCGCGCACCAGCACCCATTTCAGCGAATCGGCGCGGCGCTCGGAGAGGATCTGGTTGGACGAGGCCGAGCCGACGGCATCCGTATGACCCTCGATGAGGAAGACGGCGCGGCGGCGGCGGCGCAGGATCTGCTCCATGGCGCGGGCGATCTGGCGAACCTTGCGGTATTCCGAGCGCGGGATTTCGGCCGAGGCGAACTCGAAATTGATCGACTGGATATCGATGGACGGCGCGGCGCGGCGCAGGTCCGCGCGGCGCTTGAACTCGCGCACGGTCACGCGTTCGTCCTCGCGCATGCGGCGGGCGGGCGCGGCGTCGAGGCGGCGCAGGATCATCTCCTCGGACGGCGTTTCCTGTGCCAGGGCAAGGCCCGAGAAGGCCGGCGCGGCGAGGGTTGCGGCAAACGCGGTCAGAAAGGCGCGGCGTTGCATGGACGGTGTCTCCTTCGGTTTCGTCTTTCGGGCGGAAAGTGCCACGGATGACCTGAAGGAAAGATGAACCGGCCGTTAGGCACCGTTCAGGGTGATTAACGCCGCTCGGCCGGCATCAGACAGTCGCGCTTGGCGAGCGCCAGAAGCTCGGCATCGGAAAGCGGCGTGACCTCCGCCTCCATCGTGCCGACCGGCGAGAAGCCGAACATCTGGTAGAGCTGCAGCGCGCGCGGATGGTCGAGGCTGTTCGTGGTGACGACGACCCGCTTCGGCCCGAGCGCCCAGGCGGCGTAAAGCGTCTGGAGCAGGAACCATTTGCCGATGCCATGCCCCAGCGCCCGTTCGAAGAGGCCGAAATGGGAGAGCTCGACGGTGTCGTCGTCGATCCGCAGCAGCTCGAAGAAACCGGCCGGCGCGCCGTCGACATAGAGCACGCTCACGCTGTTGCGCTTGTCATGCAGCGTTGCGGCCAGCGTCTCGTCGTCCATGCGCAGCCGGTCGACCCAGTGCCAGCGGCTGCCCACCTGCCGGTAGAGGAAGCGGTAGAAGGCGAGCGGGATTTCCGGCGCGCCGAGGATCGCCGTCTGAACGTTGACCGGCACCGGAAGGCTCTGCTTCGGCGGCGCGGTCATTTCGAGCGCGGTGATGGTGACGGATATCGGCGCGGACTGGACCTTCTTCGCCATGGTCAGTCCTTGCCGGTCGCGGGGCCGGTGACGACGGGCGTATCCTCGCGCCCGCCCCATTCCGTCCACGAGCCGTCATAGAGCGTATTGTCCTCGTGACCGAGCGAATGGAGCGCCAGCGTTATGATCGCCGCGGTGATGCCGGAGCCGCAGCTCGTGACGACCGGTTTCGAAAGGTCGATGCCCGACGCCTCGAAATGTTGGCGAAGACTTTCGAGGTCCTTGAACCTGCCGCCCTCGGAGAAGGTGCCGGAGGGCATGCTCCTTGCGCCCGGCATATGGCCGGAGCGCATGCCGGCGCGGGGCTCCGCCTCCTCGCCGGTGAAGCGGCCGGCGCCGCGCGCATCGGCGATCTGCCTGGAGCCGGTCGAGACGATGCCGCGCATCTCCTCGAAGGAGGTCACGGCATAGGGATTGAAATTGGTGTGGAAGGTGGCGGGCGCGGGCTCCGGCAGGTCGGTCTCCAGCGGCCGTCCTTCCTTCTTCCAGCCGTCGATGCCGCCGTCCATGACGAAGACGTTCTTCGCGCCCATCGTGCGGAACAGCCACCAGACGCGCGGTGCGGTGAAGATGCCGGGGCCGTCGTAGACGACGATCGTGTCCGTATCGGAAATGCCGAGCTTGCCGACTTCGGCGGCGAAGACGTCCGGCGCGGGAGCCGTATGCGGCAGGCTGCTGGAATGATCGGCGATGACGTCCTGGTCGAAGAAGACCGCGCCGGGAATGTGCCCGCCGGCATATTCGGCCGCACCGTTGCGGTTCTGCGCGGGAAGATACCAGGAGGCGTCGACGATGCGGAATTCCGGCGCGCCGAGCTGCTTTTCCACCCAATCCGCCGAGACGACGAACCTGCTCTTTTCGTTGGACATGTTTCTCTCCCTTCAGGCTTCGCAGGCCGGCGCGCCGAAGCGGATGCGGAACCGGCGGTTCTCCTTGCCCTTCTTCTCGATCTTGGCGATGTGGATCGCGCCCACTTCCTGCGTCTCGGAAACATGGGTGCCGCCGCAGGGCTGGCTGTCGACGGCGGAATTCTCGCCGATGCAGACGAGGCTGACGCGGCCGAGGCCCATGGGCGGGCGCACGTTCTTGGATTTCACGATGCCGGGATTGGCCGCCAGCTCCGCATCGGTGATCCACTGGACGAAGATGGGGTGGTTCTCCGTAACGAGCCTCATCAGCTTCGCCGTCACCTCGTCCTTGTCGATGGTCTCCGTCATGTCGAAGTCGACGCGGCTGTCCTCCTCGCCGACGGCGGCGCCCGTGATGGGGTAGGGGCAAACGACGGAAAGGAGATGGCAGGCGGTGTGCATGCGCATCAGCCGGTAGCGGCGCGCCCAGTCGATATGGGCGACGACCGTCTCGCCGACGATGGGCGGGGCCTCGCCTTCGAGCGGCCGGTGGATGATGATCTCCTTGGTCGCGCCCGTCACCGCCGGGCCGAGCGCGATGCGGCTGCCGTCGGCGCGCTCCAGGAAGCCCGTATCGCCGGGCTGGCCGCCCGACGTCGCGTAGAAACAGGTCTGGTCCAGCTCGATGCCGCCGTCCTCATGCACCGCCGTCACCACCGCCTCGTTCGTCGAAAGATAGAAATCGTCGCGGAAGAGGGCAGTGGTGGGAAGGGACATGATACCTATTCGACCGGCTGGTAGGGGACCTTGATCCCCGATTTCGCCTTCAGCCAGCCTGGAACCGGCAGGCCCTTCGAATCGAGGAAGTCCGGGTTGAAGAGTTTGGACTGATAGCGGTTAGCATAGTCGCAGAGGATCGTCACGATCGTGTGGCCGGGGCCGAGGTCCTTCGCGAGGCGGATCGCACCCGCGATGTTGATGCCCGAGGAGCCGCCGACGGCGATGCCCTCGTTCTCGATGAGGTCGAAGACCAGCGGAACGGCCTCCGAATCCGGGATGTTGTAGGAATAGTCCGGCGTAAAGCCTTCGAGATTGGCCGTGATGCGGCCCTGGCCGATGCCCTCGGTGATCGAGCTGCCGGAGGCCTTCAATTCACCGTGCTCATAAAAATTATGGAGCGCCGCGCCATCCGGATCGGCAAGGGCAATCTTGATGTCCGGGTTTTTCGCGCGAAGGCCGGCCGCGACGCCGGCAAGCGTGCCGCCCGAGCCGACAGCGGAAACGAAGCCGTCCACCTTGCCGTTCGTGTCGCGCCAGATTTCCGGCGCGGTCGTTTCGATATGGGCGTCGCGGTTGGCGACATTGTCGAACTGGTTTGCCCAGATCGCGCCGTTCGGCTCGGTCTTCGCAAGCTGCTCGGCGAGGCGACCGGAAAGCTTCACATAGTTGTTCGGGTTCTTGTAGGGAACGGCGGGAACCTCGACGAGCTCGGCGCCGAGCAGGCGCAGCGCGTCCTTCTTCTCCTGGCTCTGCGTCTCGGGAATGACGATGACGGTGCGATAGCCGAGCGCCTGCGCCACCAGCGCAAGGCCGATGCCGGTATTGCCCGCCGTGCCCTCGACGATGACGCCGCCGGGCCGCAACTCGCCCGAACGCTCGGCCGCGCGGATGATGGAGAGGGCGGCGCGGTCCTTCACCGACTGGCCGGGATTGAGGAATTCCGCCTTGCCGAGGATCTCGCAGCCCGTCGCTTCCGAGGCGCCCTTGAGGCGGATCAGCGGCGTGTTGCCGATTGCATCAAGAACGGACGGAAGAATGGACATGGAAATCGAGCCTCGCGCGTTGCAATCTGGATTGGTGACGTCTTTTCGGCCGCTGTGGCCGGCTTTGCAAGGAATGGTGTTCCTGTCAGGCGGAGATTGCTAGGGATTTTTTCTTCCCGTAGGGGCTTCCTGCCGCAGGCCGGCCGAAAGCGCGCGGGCTTTAACGTTCTGTTAGCAAACATGGTTAATTTTGCGTCTATCGGCGAGCGGCGGAACGGAAAGGCGTGCTGCCCGTTTGAGACGGACACTGGAGATACCACGATGCTTTTCGGACTTTTTCAGGCCACCCCTAACGACGACGATGATATCGCCACCGGCACCTATGCGGACGGGGTGATGGGAACGCCGCTGAGCGATCCTTCCGCGCGCCCGCGCGAGCGCAGCCAGGCCTTCCGCCGCACCGCCCACGAGCGCGACTACGGCACCGCGCGCACCGCCGGCCAGACCGGCGCCGGCCTCGTGCCCTGATCGCATCGCACGCCGGGAACAAAGCGCGGCCCGGCGTGTTTCTCTTCCGATTTGCACGGAGGAGCCCGCCATGACCCATCACATCGACAATCGCCAGTTCAGCCCGCGGCAGACCCGCCACGTCCTCGATGTGCTCGAGCATTGCCGCAAGAACGGGCTCGACAAGGCGCAGGAACGCAAGCTCCTCCTCCTATTCGGCCGCTTCGCCACCCGCCACGAATTGCAGATGAACACGAAGCGCCCGCCGGCAAACCGGCACTAGCGATTTCCAGATCGATAAAGATGGAAGAGGGGTTGCCGCGCGGCGGCCCTTTTGCGTGCGTGGCGCTGAAAAGCAGAAGGGCCGCGCTATTCAGCGCAGCCCTTCAAGAAACTGGCTCCCCGGGCCGGATTCGAACCGGCGACCTGTCGATTAACAGTCGAATGCTCTACCGCTGAGCTACCAGGGATCATCCGCTCGCTGCGGAGTGAGCGCGTAATACAAATGCCTGATCGATTTGCCAAGCGCTTTTTGACAAAAAAATGCATCGGGCTTGATTGATTGTGGAGAAGTCTCCAACTGGAAAGAGAAAGAGCCTTGGAAAACCGGGCTTTGCAGCGAAACGGGCAGGGAATGGCGGCAAAGAAAACCAAGATGCATTTCGGGATAGACCCGCGCACCCGGGAGATCGTGGTCGGCGCCTTCCGCATGAAGCTGCCGGAATCGCGCTGGCTGCGCACCACGATCGGCGTCCTTCTCGTCTGCGGCGGCCTGCTCGGCTTCCTGCCGGTGCTCGGATTCTGGATGATTCCGCTCGGCCTGCTCGTGCTTTCCCACGATTCCCATTTCGTGCGCCGCCAGCGCCGCCGCCTTGCCGTCTGGTGGGCGAGCCGCAAGGCCCGGCGCAATACGCGCTGAACGCCGTTGCCTCCGGCCGGCGGACCTGCTCTAACCCGTTGAACGACTGCGGGTGAGGGGATTTGCATGGAATTGCTTTTGAAGGGTGTCGCGATCGGGATCGGCGCGACGGTGCTGATGGACGTCTGGGCTGTCGTCCTGTGGAAGGTCTTCCGCCAGGGGCGGCCGAACTGGGCGCCGGTCGGCCGATGGTTCTGGCATCTGAAGGACGGCACCGTCTTTCATGACGATATCGGCAAGGCCGAGCCCTATTCCGGCGAACTGGCGCTCGGCTGGATCGGCCACTATGCCGTTGGCATTCTCTACGGGGTGATTTTGGCTTTGGTCATGGGCGCGGGCTGGTTCGCGGCGCCCACCTTCCTGCCGGCGTGGATTCTCGGCATCGTGACCGTCGGTGCCGGCTGGTTCCTGCTGCAGCCCGGCCTCGGCATCGGCGTCGCCGCCTCGAAACTGCCGAACGCCAATACGGTGCGGGCGCTCAATCTCGTCGCGCACACGATCTTCGCCCTCGGGCTTTACGGCACGGCGCTGCTTCTTCGCTGATCACTCGGCAAGGAAAAACGCCACCGCGGCGAAGGCTGCGGTGGCGTCGTTGTTCTTAACGGGCGGCGGCGACGCCGAGGATGAGGCCGGTGGCGACGCTCATCAGGAGGTAGGTGTTGTCCACCTTCACCCACTGCTGGCCGCGGGCGGGCTTGCGCAGGCCGTAGCGGTGGTAGTCACGGACCGGCGGACGGCGCTTCCAGTCGGAATAGCGTTCGCCCTTGCGCCAGTTGTGGCGCTTCTTAATCTGCTGCTTGTCCCAGGAGGAGGAATAGCCGGGCTTACGGTCGTGGCCGCCATACTGCTGGGCCTGCGCCATCGGCGCGGCGGCGAAGGAAAGGGCGACGGCGGCGAGAAGGGTGCGGGTGAAGATTTTCATCGTTGGGCTCCTTGTTGTCGGTGAGAGGACCCTATGGCCGGAACGATGAACGAAAACTGAATGAAAGATTACAATGCTGTAATGAAAACAGCCCCTTAACGCCTGTGGCAATTTGAAGGCAGGCCCGCCGCCTCACGCGGATGCGCGCGGCAGCGGGGCGGTTTCGATGGGGAAGGCCCGGTCGTAGGCGATGTTGAAGACGAAGGCATAGACCAGGTAGAAGGCGACGACCGATATATCGAGCAGCAGCGCCGTGACGAGGCTGATGCCGAGATACCAGGCGATGAACGGAATGAGGATGACGATCAGCCCCGCTTCGAAGAGCCCCGTGTGAAGCACGCGGATCGCCATCGTCTTCTGCACGCTGCCGCGAAGGCGCAGCATGGTCCGGTCGAATGCCAGGTTGAAGACGAAGTTCCAGATGGTCGCCGCCGTGGCGGAGACGATCCCGATCACGCCCATATGGCCCATCGGCTGGTCGAACAGCAGGGCGGCGCCTGGCGTGAAGATCGCAAGGCCGATGAGTTCGAACAAGACCGCGTGGCGGACCCGGTCGCTGAAGCTGCGCATTTCATGTCCTCGTTCGTTGTTGCGCTCACTTCTATCTGATATTCATGGATGGAAAAGTTAGATACCATCTGGAATACGGATAGATGACCGTCTCACTCGACCAGCTGGACGCCTTCGTTGCCGCCGCCGAACAGGGATCGTTCTCCGCCGCCGCCCGGCATTTGCGCAAGGCGCAGTCGGCGGTGAGCCTGCTGGTTTCCTCGCTGGAGGACGATATCGGCGTAAAACTCTTCAGCCGCGCCACGCGCAATCCGACGCTCACGGAGGCGGGCAGGCGCCTGCTTCCCGAGGCAAGGCTCATCCTCGACCGCCGCGAGCACCTGATCGGCGTGGCGCGCAGCTTCGAGGAGCATGTCGAAACGCGCCTTGCCGTGGCGGTCGACGAATTCTATCCCGAGCCGGCCATCGGCGCGCTTTTCGCGGCCTTCGCCCGGCGCTTTCCCCATGTCGAGCTCGAATTGCTCTTTCCCTCGACCCGCGACGTCGCCGGGCTGGTTCTGGAGGGCAAGGTCGATCTCGGGGTGATGTGGCGGGAGGACGACCTGCCGCCGACGCTCGGCTTCCACACCATCGGCTGGGTGCCGTTGCTTCTGGTCTGCGGCCGCAACCACCCGCTGGCGGATGGCGCCGTGACCTGGGAGGAGCTTCGCCGCCACCGCCAGATCATGGTGGCCAAACGCAGCGACGGCGCGGAGACCCATCGGCTGCGCGTCGCCGCGGAAGTCTGGTGGGTCGAGAGCCATTGGGTGATCCTGCAGATCCTGCACCGGGGGATCGGCTGGGCGCTGATCCCCGCGCATATCCTCGGCAATTCGCCGCTCGCCGCGGAACTCGCGACGCCGCCGCTCCAGTTCGACGAGGGCGCGCACCCCGTCGCGCTCGAACTCATCTGGAACAAGCAGCGCCCGGCGGGACCGGCGGCGAAATGGCTGCGCGAGCAGTTCGCGACGATCGGGATCCGGAACGATGACGGAGAGGAAATCCCGAAAGGCCCCGACATCTTCACCGTCCTGTGACCGACCCGGCGCGGCGGGTCACGATTCGTTAGCCATAAGGTCAGCATTTTAGGAACCGTTGAAATTCTCGCGAATTCCATCCCTGCAAGAGCGGAGGCGTGAGGAAGATGAATCAGCGGTTCGACGAACTCTATATCCGGCGATGCGAGCACCAGCAGATCATCGCCTTCTACAAGAAGCTTGTGGTGCAGATGTACCGCAAGCTGAAGGAGATGCAGGCGGGAAGCGAGGCCGCGAGCGGGGACGACATCCCTGCCGTAGGTTCGCCGCCGCCGAGCCCCTTCGCTGCGGGGCAGGCGCCCAACGTGGTCCGCGTGGATTTCCGCCGGCGCGCAAAGGCGGCTTCGAGCCTGGAGAGCTGAAAGACAGGACATGAAGAGGAGGGCGGGAGTATCCCCGGCAGCCGCAGGAAGCCGGCTTGCGTCCTGCCGGACCGACCGGATACTCTGAAGCTGCGCCGCCGCCCGTCAGCAGGGCAGGGCCGGCCGGGCTTGAATGAACCGTCGAAAGGGCATCGAATATCCATGAATACCAGCGAACCCGACACGTTGAGCGGAACGTATTTCACCGCTGACAATCCGGATGGCAGTTATGGCAGCGGTCAGGTGGTTCGGCTGGCCGCGCCGGGCGTCTATCTCGTCCGCTACGAGGGTACGGAGGTGACGCTGCCCCTCGAACTCGTTTCCCTCGACGAGATGCTGGAAGCCACGAGCGAGGGCTTCAAGGTGTGGCGCTTCTTCGACACGGTCGAGGACCGGGATACATGGATGGAATGGCTCGACGCCCCCTCCAAGCCGCGCGTCATCTCCCTTGTCCGGCCGACGAGCGAGCCGGAGTAGATAGTCTAAGCCGCGCCGACATCCTGCCGGCCTTCCCGGATTGTCTCCCGCGGATGCCAGCCTGCCGAATATGAACGGAAACCGTTCCCCCATCTCCCTTCTCCCCGCTTGCGGGGAGAAGGTGCCGGCAGGCGGATGAGGGGCAGAGGTGGGAAAACTAACGGTTACCCCCCTCGTCAGACCCTTTGGGCCACCTTCTCCCCGAGGAGAGAAGGGAAGGGCGGCAAAGTCGAATTCCGTATTCGAGCCCTGTCGGGACATGAGGCATCCCGAACCTTGATCCCACACATGGTTCGTATATTAGTAATCTATCAAATAATAAGAATCCGGTGTAGTATCCTGCGCACGCCGATGGGGCGCCGTTCGACCCGGGGGATCGCCATGCCGCAGCTTTCTCGCTTGTTCTTCAAGACCGCGATCGTCTTTCTGATAGTGGGCATCGCCATGGGCCTGCAGATGGCGATTTCCGGTAATCACAATGTCATTGCAGCCCATACCCATGCGAACCTTCTCGGCTGGGTGACGATGGCGCTGTTCGGCACCTATTACGCCTTCAACCCGGCCAAGGCCGAGACGCGCTTCGCGCATCTGCAATATCTGATCTACACCGCCGGCATAACCGTGCTCACGCCTTCGCTCTACGTGCTCTATCTCGGCTACGAGGCGGCCGAGCCGCTGGCGGCGGTCAGTTCGCTGGTGGTCTTCGTCGGCGTGCTGATGTTCGCGGCGGTGGTCTATGGCAAGGCGCCGAAATCGACCGCTCTTCCGAAGCGGACGCTCGCCTGATTTTTTGAGGGGCTCGCCGAGCGTGATTTTCCGGTCCCGAAAATCGGAAGCC
The DNA here is from genome assembly GCF_055330205.1 of Shinella sp. R2-11. Taxonomy (NCBI): domain Bacteria; kingdom Pseudomonadati; phylum Pseudomonadota; class Alphaproteobacteria; order Hyphomicrobiales; family Rhizobiaceae; genus Shinella; species Shinella sp. R2-11. The sequence continues at coordinate 54,659 of NZ_JBVAPC010000002.1, forward strand.
GATTCAATCGCTTGAGCGTCGATTTGAAGAAAGAGTGGAGGCCTCGCCGAGAACCAATAAAGTAATATTATTCAAAGGAATATGGCCAAAAGAGCCACACTTCGGTTCAATAAATTTCCAAAGCTTTTCAAACTTCGTCGCCACACCCTGCCACACCTTCCGGGCCGTTACCGGCCGACAAAAGCTTCGTACCAATCCCATCCCAGTTGATCTTAGCCACTGTCTGACGGGACAGTCGAGCGCGTTCAGCGTTGCGGGTGTAGATCTTCGAAGTCTTCGCATCACGCCAGCCGAACATCGCCTCCATCATGCTATCCGTTGCCGCGTTGTGAGCGACGTCAGTTGCCAAACCCTTTCTAACCGAGTGGGAGGTGAGGTGCGGCATGCCTGCTTGGCGCCACCAGTCTGAAATCCTATTTCCAAGCCCTTTAATCGAGAACGGTTTGCCGTACTCCGTGACGAGGAAGGTGAGGGCGATGACCTTGTGGCGTTTCAGTACGCCTTCTAGGATCGGGTGGATTGGGATGACAAGGTCAGTTGGAGTTCGGTTGCGGTTCTTGAAAAGGCGCAATCTGAATTCGTCTCCCCGGCGATGCTGGGGGCCAAGCATCGCTAAGTCCGAGACGCGAAGTCCGGTGTACATCCCGATAGACAGGTAGAGGACCGCTTTAGAATCGACGCCGTGATGCGCGATAAAGCGCTCTAACTCCGCCGGAGTTGCGGTTTCATGGCCGTCGGAATGCACGCTGAAGGGATCGACGGCGCGGGCTATGTTGACCGCGATGGGCTTTCCGTCGCGCTTGGTGTCGAACACCTGGCGCAGGACCTTTAGCCTTTCGTCAGCCGCGAAAGGCACCTCCTTTTTGCGGTCTCGCAGCACCTCAACGTGGTTGATCCCCATTTTTGATAGGGGAATGTCGGCGAAAAGCCGGTTGTCGTCGGGGCTCAAAATCTCTGCCCACATCGACTCCATGATACTGCGCCGCCGCGCCTGTGTTGTGACGTCCAGTGCTGTGAAGGCGTTTGAGCGCATGTACTCCATACAAAGCCATCGGAAGGTGTTGGGTTTCACCATAGCCGATATCGTCTTTGGCTGGACATCGCGCTCGAGCAGTGGCTGCGCGGCATTGCGAGCCTTCCAATAGGCGGTGAAGAATTCTTCCGAATTGATGTCGTCTGGAAGCCGGCAAATGCGTTTGCCATCGATTCGAAGATAATACCGCATCGTATTGTGCCGGCTTTTGTTCTTCTCGACATACGGTAAATCTATGTTGGCCACGCCCGTCATGCAGACGCCCGCCAGTCATCCCCGTCGTCAGCGTCTTCCCTCTTCATTGGAAGCCCATCTTCGGGCCAGTTAGCCATTGCCGCCATCAGATCGGCTACAAGCCATACCTTGCGGGTGTGCCATTTCCTCGGACGAGGAAGATAGCCTTCATCCACCATCAGGTCTACCGTGCCGACGCTGACACCGATTGCTACAGCTACTTCGGCTCGATTTAGGCCAAGCCGCGGCACAGGCCGGGAAAGCTCGATTGCCGTCATCCCCGCTCCTTATCCAGTGCGTTGCGGCGGGAAGCCTGCGCTGCGTTAATCACGTTGACCAGTTCATGGACGATGTACGGCGGGAAGCGGAACCCTATTGCGCAGATGCGGTCCAGCACGACCGAAGCCCATCCGCTTTCATCCGTTACGAGCAATTTGGCGGTCTCATCGAGCGACATAGGAAGCCGCTCAAGCCGATCCTCATAGCCCATCTTCGTCTGATACGGACGCCAGATCTGGGTCAGCGCGAATTCCTCCAAGTTGGTGATGCGCTTAGCCATCGCTCTCCCCTCCAGAAAGTGCGTTGCGGGAGGAGGGGGCGGTTCCAGTTGATGCGTTGGAGACACTATATCGATCCAAGGCCTCAATGGCCCCGTCGCAGTAGATGGGAAGCACGATATCGGGAGGGTTGTCCCAATCCGATGGGTCGCCAATCTCGGTCTCTAGGATGCGATAATCCCCACGCCATTTCGCGTAAGAGATGAGATGCCCAACCTGTAAGCCGCCATTACATGTTGCGTCTTCTGCAACAAGTGATTGGCGCTGCGCCCGGTCGGCGACGAGGGCCTTGGCGACAATGTCTGCCAGAAGAAGTCCTTGATGTTCGGTGAGGTCGAGGAAAAGCGCCTTGTTTATCCAGGCGGCGCATTCACGGGCGGGAGTCAGGGCACCGTTCACGGCGATACTTATGTAGGTTTGCAGCACCTCAGTCGCCAAAGCCTTCACCGCCTCATCGTTCGTCATGGTGTTGAGGCGCTTGCTGGCATGGAGCTTCATGCCGGCGGCGACAGCGGCTTCGAAGGCGTGGGAATTCAGTTCAGGCATCTTCGCGCCCTCCGCTCGATACGTTGGGGACTCGTTCCATGACTTGGATGGCGCGTCCGATCGCTTCGGGGATTTGCGGCAGGACAGCGTTGCCGAGCGCTACTCGGGCAGCTTCGTCCACTCCGGTGGGTAGCCCATGAGGAACTCGAATTGCGCGGCGGTAGGCTTCTGCTCCCCAAAGGCCCGCACATAGTTCCGGCAGGCGGGCCACTTCTGCATCGAGGGCGCATTGAAATTCGCCTTCGTCGTAGGAGTGTGCAACAAGCCACCAACGGCCTCGACCATGGGGAGCCCCGCAATCATCCGCTCCAATACGGCGGATTGTGACGGTGTAACCAAGTCTACGTAGATCGGCTGCGGCATTGTCTATCGGTCCCGGCTTCACATTTTCGGCCACGGCGAGCCGCGGCCGGTTGATCTTGATGATGCGGCGCTTCTCTGGCCACATATCCTCTGCGACCTTGCGGCCACGCGAGGCGGTGCTGAATGGCTGACACGGAAAGCCGCCGCAGATCATGTCGCAGTCGAAGCGATCGATCAGGCGAATGTCTTCGATCTGTTGGACTTCGGGCCAATGCTTACGAAGGATGGCGCGCTGGTACGGCCGTATCTCGCAGAAGGCGACTGTTTCAAAGCCACCCGCCCGCTCCAGGCCGAGGCTGAATCCACCGATGCCGCTGAAGACGTCGAGCACACGGATCATTCGGCGCCTCCGGAAGGTTCGTTGGCGTCATCGTCAAAAGCGCCAACAACGGCATAACGATGTGCTATTTCGACCACGCGCGGATCATCCCACGGGACTTCCCCGGCCTGATCGTCTTCCTGTGGGCCAGCGAGGAACCAGTAGTTGATCTGGTCCACGTAGAGGTCGCGTGCGGTGGCTTTCGATGGGCTTTTGAGAAGCTTGGCGAGGTCTTCTTGATCGACGTAGCCGCCGGTCATGTCGTTCGCGGGCGCAATGGACCACAGGTATTCATGGTCCTCGCGGGCTTGCTCGTAGGAAACCTTAGCCATCGTCACGGCCTCCGTTCGGTTTGATGGTGGACGTATCGGGAGTTGCATTCGAAACGGGCGCTGTTAGTCTGTGCCGATGAAGAATTGGCACGCTATTTTGATCGTCGGTTTCGGTGCGGTCGCGCTCGGCGCATGGATGTTCAGATACGACGTCCAGCAAGCCTCCAGCATGGCGGTCCTGAAGCTCGATCGCTGGACTGGCCATGTTGAAAGGTGCAGCTTTGGCGAGTGCCAGCTTATCAATTCGAACGATTGATGCTGCGTTAACCCCGGAGGAAACGTTGGCGGTGTTCATGCTGCACCTCCGAAAAAAAGCGGTGATTGTTCGCGCTCGATGCGGTCGGCGCAGCGGGGATTTATCCAAAGGACTTCGACGCGGGGGCGCGCACCATCGGCCAAGGCTTGGCGCTCGACGCGCATCCAGTCGTGGAGCGCGTCGTCATAGAGGTCGGCGGGATAACCGGAGAGCACCACCATGCCGGCTAGATCGCGCAGCACATCGAGCAGCTCTTCGTGGTCGGCGACCGTTAGTTCGTGCCGGTATTGGTGCTTGGCGTCATAGACGTTCTTGCGACCACGGGTTTCCGGCAGGTAGGGCGGATCGACATAGTGCAGCGTGTCGTCGCCATCATGTGTCCGCATCACCTGGATCGCCGGCCGACGCTCGATCACGACACCGCGCATGCGCTCGACGATGCCAGCAAGACGGAAGGGGTATCTTGCCCAGTCGTGCGCTGGCGTGGATCCGGAGCGATTGGAATTTGCGCGGAAGCCGGTGGTCTTGTGCCCGGCGCCCATGTCGGCGTGAGCGTGGGAGCCGAAGCCCATGAAACTCCTGATGATCAACCGGCGCGCCAGCTCGACCGGCTCGTCAGTCTCTTCCCAGCCGAGTTCGTATTCGGCACGGGCGAACGGCGTGAGCTCAAGCGATGCCACCAGGCGCTCCGCTGCGGCGTCATCCTGGAGCACACGGAAAAGATTCACGGCCTGCTCGTCGAGGTCGTTATAGATCTCGGCATAGGACCTCGACTTGCGTAGCAAGACGCTGGCGCCACCGCCGAAAGGCTCGACATAAACGCGGTGCTGCGGGAAATGGCTGATGATCCACGGCGCGAGCAGCCACTTGCCGCCGTGCCAGCGTAGGGGCGGAAGGACTGGCGTCACTCGGCGAACCCCTTCTGACCAGTGGCGGAACCGCTGCGCGTGGCGGCAAGGGCGGCGCGAATGTCGGCGTAGAGTTGGCGAACTTCGGCAAGGGCCGCGTCGTATCGAGGAGCGCGAGCCGGATAAGGCGCGTTCATCTCAGCTTCGGCCTTGGCCGTTGTCACGCCGTCGATAACGTATTCCTCGGCGCGGGTCAGAATTTCGCGAAGACGGGAGATTTCGTCCTCGCAGTTCGCAAGCTGTTCGACCGTGGACCAATATTGATCGGCCGCCGTGCTGTCCTCTCCTTCTCGGGAGAGGGGTGGGGAGGTGTAGAGGGGCTCGACCTGCCTTCTGCCGTTTTTATAGGAAGGATCGTTTTTCCAGCGAAGAGCCTTCTGCTCATCCACCATCACCCACGGCACCCAATCACCTCGCGCGTTCATTCCGCGTGTGCGCCACGCCACCGGCTCTACCGCCGGCACATCGACAAGGGCGGAACGGGAAGTGCCAAGATAGGACTGCACGATCTCTTGCGTGTTCCGAATCGCATTCATGGCGCCGACCGTGCCGTCTCCGGTCCAGTGGTCGTGCACGCGCGCGGCCGCATTGACGGCCGCATCATTCACCTCTCCCGCCTGCTTATCTGATAGAGAGGCGGTCAGGAACGGCATGAGGGCTTCGGCAAGCGCGCCAGCCCCGAGAGAATGGCTGCCGTCGACGCGGCGGATTTCCTGTGCGAGGCTATCAACGGTGAGTTCACTCTGCATTTTCACCTCCGAGGAGTGCGCGGGCATCGCGACAACGGTCAACGTTGACCGTGATGGGGGTTCCCGGTGCATTGCAGTGCGTCATGTCCGCTATGCGGGCGAAAGGCGTTAGCCCCTTCGTCAGCGCGGCTATCCTGGCGTCCTTCTCCGCATTCTCCCGCTGCAACGCCTCTGCTTGGCGGGCGAGGGCGCTGTGAATGTCGGCGAGCACGTATTCCTGTTCTTCGTGTGCGCCAGCAATGACAGGCTTCATCGGCGTCCAGACGCGCGAACCTCGGGCGTTGGTATATGCCCAGATGCGGTCAGCCGGGTTCGTGGCCTCAATGGCTGATACGGGGGAGGTCATGGGCGGGCCTCCGCTTTGGCTATGAGAGATTCTGCATCAGCGATGTATGGGCCAAAATTTATGCCCTGACGAACAAGCTCCGAATGAATTCCCTTGAGCAAATCCAGCAAATCAGGAGCTGCGGCGATCAGGCGGGCGTTCGCCTCGTCCATCGCGTTGCCGGGCTCGATGTGGACGTTCGCGATAACCCGCATCTTGTTGGCCGTTGTCACGATATGCCAGTTCGGTTCCATGCTCGGCAGGTCGGCGTAGCAAATCCACGGACCCGGTGTATGCTTCACGTTCTCACCCATTGGAGGAGCCTTTCTGCTGAAGAGCGCGGAGGGTGGCGAGGACGAGGGAAATCGCCGTATCTCGGTGCATGGCGGGAATACAAGGCGCATCGTCTTCTTCGGACACCCACGCGAGGCACATTCCGGCCGCGCGTCTTTCGACTGCATATCTCCAGCCGGGGAGGGTCGTGGACACCAAGGCGATCGCCGCGTCTACCGATGTTAAATACGGGCGAGGCTTAAGCCCAGCTTGGACGCGCCCCGGCTCCAAGGCAGATGCAATCCCGCATTCAAGATCGAAAGATGCTTCCGCCTTCTCCAGTCGTGCGATGAGTGAGGACAGGTCGCTCATGCTTCACCGCCTGCTTCGCGGGCGGACGGGCCTTCCTCGCGAACGAGAATGCCATCGGGATCCTCGCAGTTTTCCCATTTGAAGAAGTCTCCGTGCCAGACCATCTTTTGCCAGCGTCCTTTCTTGCCGAGCTGGCGAACGGCCTGCGGCTTGTAAGGTTTCCAGCGGTAGGTGGTGTGGACGACGGTTTTGGTCGTGAACCAAGACCCGTCTTTCGGAAACGCCGGCCCGCCGTCTTCTATCTTCTTGGTCATGCGGGCTTCCTCGCCTTGATAATGATCGCCGTCGCTGCCTCAACGTCTCCGGTGACGGAGTAGAGGTCTATGGCGAGTTGGAATGGATCGATGCCGTGCCGCCGCCAGAAAGCTAATTCCTCGACGGAGTGTTGAGCCGTGTGCTCCTCGCGGGTCATCGGGAGTACCCAGCAATCGGACGGCTTCTGGGCCCCGCCTGTGTGCTTTTTGTTATGCTGCGGGCTTCCTGCGCGGATATGGCAGGCATCGCAGCCGTATGCGCCGGAGACGACGGAAGGGAGCTTGCGGATGAAGGCAAGGTGCGCCTCGTCTCTGAAAGACGATGTGCTCTTGCTGGATTTGTCGAGCGAGAAGGCCTCGGGGTGGCGGTTGACTGCGAAGGCCATCACACCCTCCTCAGATCATCGAGGACGGCCTTGCGCTTCTCCTTGCGGGCGCGGTGAATGTCCTGTGTGCAGCCGCGGCGCGTGGCGATCAGCTCGGCGTCTGCGGCCCGGCGCCAGTTGGGGAGCTTGCGGAGGGTGGGGTGACCCTTTCGCCACCACCAGATGATTTCGGAGATCATGCGGGAGATATTCATGCTGCCTCCCCGAACGCCATTTCCGGCGTTACGTCATAGGTAGCGGCAATCCACTCGATTGCCTTTTCAAGAAAGGCGTTGAATTCTTCCTCGCTCATGCTGGTGAAGCTGATCGACTTCGGTACGGCGACCGGGAAACCCTTCACCATGATAGGCACCACAAAGCCGGTGTGCAGCTTCACGATGTCATGCAGGGTTTCGGTCGACGGCGCGCAGTCCGTCGCCTTCACGACCTTGCCGAGGAAGGACCAATAGAAGCGCAGCTTGGAAGGCGAGCGGCCACCATGCATCAGAACCTTGATGCGCTGGTCGTGGGGCTGCTGCCTGATCCATTCGCGGTCTGCTTCCATTTCGCCGATCAGGCTGTCGCCTCGGCGGAGAACGTAGATGGGAGGATGCTCGTTCTTCGCCATGGTCAGCCACCGTTCAGGGTTTCGAACTTGGCATAGGCGCGATCACGGATCTCATAGGCCGTGTCGATCATGTCTGCGTGGCCGGCACTTTCGAGAACCGCCGGAGCGTCATAGTCGTTCCATATCTCGACAGCCGATGCGGAATCCTTCGCGGTCGCCAGCGAGGTCTCGATCTCCTCAAGGAATTCGCCGAGGTCGAAATCGGATTCGGCCGGCTGCTCTTCCGTAGCCGGTTGCTGTTCGGCCTCGATGACCTTGGAGGTCGGAGGCTCGGGCGGGGCCGGGGGCCGAGGCGGCGCGGGGCGCACGGCCGGCGTGATGTCGCGCATTTCGTCGGCGTCCGCGATTTCGCGGGCTTCGAATTCGTCGCGGATGCCGCCAAGGACATCGCCGAACAGTTCGCGCAGGCAATAGCCGGCGGCACGCCATGCAATCATGCGTTCGCGGAACTTGTACCACGGCGCATCGTTGGGCTGGTCGTTCTTCCAGACCTTCTGGTTGTTCTCCCAAACCTGCCTACGGATAGTTGGCCGATCATCCCAGAGGCCGGCTCGCACAGCCTGTGCTTGGGTGAACTCGACGCGGCTTTCCTCTCCGGTATCGCTGCGCTTGGCATGGCAGTAGCCGACCATCTGGCCGTCGCGCATTTCGTAGCCGGTTTTCAAGAATGCGACCTTGCCCGACTGGCGAACAACGTTAATCAGGCCGTCGCCGTAGAGCGCGGGCTTGCCGTTGATAACGGTAAAGCTGCGGAGGCTTACCATCGGCTTCAGGCCAAGCTCGGCACCAGACATAATGCAGACAGCAACGGCAGCCGCCGCATCGTCGCCGGTCTTCTTCCCGATCAGCGCAGAAGGGGCGAGGCCGGAAGCCACGACGGCGCGCGCAACGCGCATGGTTTCTTCAAAGGTCTGCGGGACAATGGCGATGACTTGGCCGCCGCCAGCGAGTGCGGGAACGTGTGAGTTCATCATGCAGCCCTCTGAGTTTCAACGCGTTCGACACCAGGAAGGGACTGGCCGGCCGTGACGGCGCGCTTCGCAAGCTGGTCGATGACGGCCAGAATGTCGGGATGCTTCATCAGCACGAGAGCGGTTGCTGCGGCCTGATAGTCGTTGACCTTGGCGTCAACGAAGGTGCGAAGAGACACGCGCGCTCCGGTGCGGCCGGCGCTGGCATTCTTTGCTTCGGCTTCCTTGGCCTTGGCGTCGGCTTCCTGCTCAAGCTGGCGGGCACGGTCGATTGCATCCTGACGCTCGGCTTCGGAACGCTGGTCAGCCTCGGCAGCCTTTCGGGCGGCTTCCTCCGCCTCGCGGCGCAAGCGCTCTTCTTCGCGCCGGGCCGCTTCCTGCCGTTCGCGCTCGATGCGCGCCTGCTCCTGGAGATAGGCGTCCATGTGCCGTTTGAGCTTCTTGCTCAGTTCGGCCGGCTCTTCCTTGAGGCCGCGCCACTTGTCGTCCACGCGGCGGCCCTCGTCGAGCGACGGCTGCTTCTCGACCTTGTGTTGATCGGTCGCCTTCTTCGCGATGGTGGCAAGCCGCTTCGACCAGATTGCGGCTTTGTCCGCCTGATCCTGCGTCGTGATTGGCGTCTTCATGAACGCCTCGGCCTGTTCCTTCTCGGACTGGTATTCGAGCTTGAGTGCTTCGAACTGATCGGCCGGCAGATTGTGGCCCATGGCGGGCGCTGGCGGCTCATCGTCCCAGCCGCCGCCGTTGATTGCCTTCTCCCACGCTTCGACCGTCACGGGATGCGTTCGGCAGAAGTTCCAAAGATCACCAGCATCATCGACCATCTTGTCGCCGCGACGGCCCAGCCATTCACCGTCATCGCCGCGCCACAGCGCCACCGGCTCCCACTGGCCGCCTTTGAAGCGCGTGCGGTAATAGCCCTGCTCGGGCTGCCCCTCATGCATCGGGCCGATATTGCCTTCCAGAGCGGCTTGCCACCAAGTCCACGGGTTATCCTGAGACATGTGTTGCTCCTTAGATTGTGACCGGCCCGACCGTGAGGCCAGATCCGAGGACGATTGCGAAAACGATGATGGCGAGGAGGATCAGGCAGGCGTTGCCGTGCTTGGCTGCGCCGGTGTTCGCATCCTCAAGGACTTGGTAGATCGGCGCCTGAACCTTGCAGGTGCCGCCGGAGGCGATGCATGAGCATTCGTGCTGGATTGACAGATCGCAACGCATGATGATGGTTCCAATGTTCGATCATTTTCGATGTCCGGCACACGCGATGCCGGACGCCGAACGCGATCAGTCTTCGTCTTCTGAGTCGCCGTCGCCGTAGCCGTCGCCGTAGCCGTAGCCGTTGCCGTAGCCGTTGCCGTTGCCGTCGCCGTTGCCGTAGCCGTCGCCGTAGCCGTTGCCGTAGCCGTCGCCGTAGCCGTTGCCGTTGCCGTCGCCGTCGCCGTTGCCGTAGCCGTCGCCGTAGCCGTTGCCGTAGCCGTCGCCGTAGCCGTAGCCGTAGCCGTAGCCGTTGCCGTCGCCGTCGCCGTTGCCGTAGCCGTCGCCGTAGCCGTTGCCGTAGCCGTCGCCGTAGCCGTAGCCGTAGCCGTTGCCGTTGCCGTCCAGTTCAGCAGCCTTGAGCACGTAGTGCTCATCACTCTTCGGAACGAGTTTCAGGACTTGGCTGACTGGCATCGCCGCGGCGATCTTGCCGGAGAAGCGAGAAACGACCCGCATCACGCCATCACGGCACGCGCCACCACGGATCAAATCGTCTGCCGTGATGATCGGGTCGCCGCTCATCATGCGGCTTCCCATTTGGCCCAGGCTTCGGGCGTGATATCGAAAATGGCGGATATGCCGTGGAGCATCGGAATGTCGGCCGGCAGGCTGATCTTGCTGTTGCCGTTCGGGCCGTCCTTGCAGAGCTCCATGACGCCGCGCTTGGTGCCCCAGTAGATCGCCATTTTTGCAGCCTTGAGCGACATCGAGCGGGCGGTGAGGTCCTGACCATCTTCGATCAGGCCTGCGAAAACGCCGCGATGTTCCGTGGTTACGAGTACAGGCTTCATGCTCTTCCCTCCTTGGGGTGATGTGCCGCTATGCGGCGGTGAAATTTCTGAGGATCATTCTGCCGCTTCGAGGAAGCGAACCGGCTCGACAGTCGGACGGTCGCGGAGGAAGTCGCTCACGCCGTACCACTCGCGCTCCTTGCGGCGAGCTTCGGAAAGGCCGACAAGTCCGTCGATGTAGGGAATAGGCTCCATCTTCACGAAGGCCGAAACATCAGCACCAGCCAGCTTGGCGGCGGCGATGTTCGCGTTGTTCCGGCGAAGTTGCTCCAGATATTCCCGAGCCAGAACGCTTGCATCACGACCGAGACGGTTCTTGCCGCGGATACCCCGGATCAGCGTGCCGATCCGGTTTGTCGTCATGCGAAGGCCAGTGGCAATGCGGTCTGCTTCGGTCGACATGGTGGGTTTCCTCGTCTTTCCCGGTGGTCGGGAGGTGATGAGGAGGAATGTATGCTAATCGTACATTCTTGTAAATAGAGAATGTATGTAAATCGTACATTTTATTGGGTGCGCAGAATCTTAACGATAGGAAATAGAATCGACTCGACTCAGCTTCTCCGTTCTGGCTTCATAAGAACGAAAGGAGAACAAAATGGGCTTGGCAGTTCCAGAGGCGACAGCGCCGTTCACGCTTCACCTGCGGTGCGACAACTGCATGCGGGAAAGCACGAGAGGCATTCGCTTGCCGGTGGGCGAGGGCATTCCTCGCGATGCCGACGAGCTAGTCGAGAGCGCCTTTCTGGGCGACCTGAAGTTCAACTGCCGGCCGTGCGGAAGCGTCATCGCGCAGCTCGTCGGCATCGAAGGAGGATACAGCTATGGCTATTGAGCAAGACGTTTTGGAATTCATCATCGTGCCGCCGTACGAGCGCCGGGTGGGGATCTTCGCTTCGAAGGAGCGGATGGAGGCGTACCTTGGCAATCGCTTCCCTGGCTACAGCTTCAAAGTCGCTCGCCTCGGTCCTGTGGGCGACGACGAGGACTTCTGCATTCTCCCGGTCATGAACTTCATTGACGGGGAGGGCATGTCGCGGATGTGCAACGAACCGAAGTCCTGGCTGATTGCGGAGATTGGCGCGGCGTGTAGGGAGTTTGATGTCGGCGGAAGGCGATCATTCGCGGCTTAGCGCCTTGCCCGCCGTAGGTTGGTATTCTGAGAGAAAAGACTCGCGTTTTGCGTGAAAACCTCGTTCTATCTTTTTAGAGAATGGGGTGGGGAATGTTGCAAAACAATGGGTCGGCTCCGTCCGCCGGTCTGGCGGCGGTAGAGGTTGTCACGGTGCTGCCAGGTGCGGTGCCGTTTAAAGAAGACGTGGCCGGGAACATTAACGATACGTTCCGAGGCGAAGTGCTAATGGCGGATGGCAGCACGCGTTTTGCCATTATTAAAGATTTGCACTCCAAAGAGCTCGCAAACGAGTTATTGGTTGCGGTGATCGGGAAAGCAATAGGTCTTGCAATGCCGGACAGCTATCTTGGGTTGGCGGAGACAGAGGTGCTGGCTCTCACAAAAGGGCCCGAGGCCGCCGGCGGGAGGCTTGTGTTCGTGAGCTGCAATGTTGGCGCCCCAAACCTGTTTAGCCATTTAAATAACAAGAATTTCGAGAATGCTGCGCTCCGACGGATCGTCAAAATCCTTTGTAAGAGCAATCTGAGTGCTCTCTATGAATTCGACACGTGGAGCGCGAATATCGATCGTCATCCGGGGAATATATTGCTGAGTGGTACGGGGAAAGTATGGCTGATCGATCATGGGTGGTGTTTCACCGGCCCAGATTGGGATTCGTCTAGCCTCACACCGAATGCCTCTTATCAAAACAAATTGGAAAAGTGGGTAACCCCGAACCTTAGCGAAGACGAAAAAGATGAAATTTCGGCTTCGGTGGGTGAGTTGTCTGCCCAACTTAGATCTCTCAATCTCTCACATGCTGCCGAACTTAGCCATGCGCAAAACCTTTTGAGCGCAAGTGACCTCACTGCCTTACTGCAATTCCTTGTAGCGCGACTTGACGACACCCCGCGTCTTGCGGCGTCTTCACTTGGGAGGCTCGTTTGACCAATGTTTGAGCGCAGTATGTTTCCCAGCCGGACAGGGCTAATACCTGCAAAAAGAGCCCCGCTATATTACCGGCCGATTCACGGTTCAAATGAGCAACTTGTGGTGGGTGTGCTTGTCATGGGGCAAAGCGGACTGCATCTTGAGCGGGCCAACAGATTGGAACGCCTAAATTGTTTCTATGGCAATGCCGCTGTCGGTGTGATTGATGCCATTGAAATGAGTCTGGATGATCTGGAAGATAGCTTTGAGAGTATCGCGACTGGCGGATTGCGAGACTTTAGTCCTTTAACAACTGGGCTCTGGATTGGAGAATTGGAGGGAACTGAAGGCGTTAGTCTCAAAGCGATAGGCGAGACTTGGATGAAAACAATGTCATCCCTTTATGCCCCGCACTTCAGTCAGGTCGTTCCGTTTTCATCAAACGAGATAGCGGAGGTCGTTGCTATCAGTGATGAGCCCGCGCAGTCACGACTCGGCAACCTCCTCCTAAATTACATACAGACGAGGAATCCGCTTGTCGCCAAAGCGTTTAGTCCTGAGATCCGCCGGCAACAAAGAGCGAAACGTGCTCATGGCGTCATTATTGATTTCTCCGGCCGGAAGGTGGTCGCGAACTTTGGCGTAGTATCGGTAGCCAATTATACGCGCTCGATAGACTCTATCAAGCGTCGTATGTGGGACCTCAAAGTGTCGGAGCAGCGAGACGAGTCCTCGTTGTTGACCCGTAAACATGAACTACTGGCCCAGCATCCTGCTTTTGATGACCCCCAGCTTACGTCGAAGCAGGCTGATAAGGTTAAAGATGGTCTCAATGAACTTGAAACCGAGGCGGATCAGCTCAAGATACGATTTCGTCCGATGACAACGGTCCAAGCAATCGGGGATCACATTTTGGATCTTGAAGCGGCGTAGAATTAGAACCCCGGCATCTCGTTCATCACCCGTCGAACCAAGGCAATTACCTTCACCGTCACGCCGTCGTCGGCCTCATGGTCCTGCCGGATGACGATCGCCTTGTGTTTCGGGTTCGTGGATCTCGGGTGAAACTCCGCGCGATCGGAGTAGATCTCGAGCTGCTTCACTGACCATTCGCGGAAGTGCCCGCTGTCGCGCGTGCGCTCGACGACTACCACCATCCCTGATTTCAGTTCGACCAAGTGCTCGACGTCGTCGTATGCGAGGCAGACGAGCCGGTCGCCCTGCAGGATGGGCCGCGGCTTCAGATCGTTCATGCTGTCGCCAGAGCAATCGAATAGAAGCTGGCGCGCATTCGGGAAGAGATCGTCGCGGGGGATCGCTACGCGCTGTCGCTCCGACTGATCGAATTCGTCCACTTCGCGGAACGTGCCGGCTTCAACTGTACCGGCGACGAGGCCTTCGGTCAGGCCCCCGGCGTTCGGCACGACATCGCCAGTTGGCAGGTCCGCTTCGAGATATTCGGCGATCCGCGGCAGCTCGTCGACTTTGAGCTTCCGGTTGCCCTTAAGCAGCTGAGTGATCTGGGGATGTGCAATACCGAGGTGCGCGGCTAGCCCGCTCTGCGTCTTGCCGGCCTTTTTTAGGTTTTCCCGGATCCAGTCCAGGTACTGTTTTGTCATCTCGTCGCGCATGTTTGATTTTCGCACAACGAGCAGGCAAAGGCTGTTAGGATTATCGTACAATCACGCTTGCTATTAATGTATGAATATCGTACATTGACAAAATGAGATGCGAACCAGCCAACACGATCATCAATAAGTTCAAGGGCTTGAAGCCCTTGGCAGACGTCACCAATGTCAAGGTCCATACGGTGATGCGCTGGCGCATGCCGAAGGACAAAGGCGGGACCGGTGGCGTGGTTCCTCATTGGCATGTCCCGGCGATCCTTGAGGCCGCGAAGGCTCGTGGGCTCGACATCCGTCCGTCGGACTTCGCGCCGGTCATGGAAGGTGCAGCATGAGCGCCGATATCGTTGCTGCCGATCAGCTCAAGGCCATTGTTCAGAGAGTGGAGCGTCTCGAAGCCGAGATTGCCGACCTGAACGCTGATAAGTCCGAGATCTACAAGGAGGCCCGCGCCAACGGCTTCGACGTGAAGGCCATCAAGAAGGTCGTCTCGAAGCGGAAGATCGACGATCATGAGCGCGTCGAGCAGGATCACGTCTTCGATCTGTATTGGGATGCGGTTCATGGTCTCAACCTCGTGCATGCACACGCACGAGAAAACATTGAACAATTTGACGCTAACCCGCGCCTGATCAAGCAGGTCGTCGACGGCATGCAGACCGAAGCCGGCCGCGCCGCGCTGATCGCTGCTGTTGATATCATGATTGACCGCGAAGAGGCGAAAGAACTTGAAGCTTCGGACGGCTCCCCCTCCGTCTCCTCTTCGCCGACGACGCGCGAGGCCGAAGAATGCGTCGTATCCAATAACAGCCGGCCCGCTGACACGGCGGTTCCCGGTGGCGAACCGAGCATACCAAGCACCGATGCCGGCGGCGTAAAAATGGATGGTTCCAGCCATCCAGGCCGGCCCGACGCAACGTCGTCGGGGACCATAAACGCCAAATCGGAGCGTGCCACCAATTCCCATTCCGACAAAGCCACCGTCGCCACTCAAGTCGAAGCGACGGGACCAACCAGCGACGAGCGCGAGACCGACCTTAATGAGGCGGCACAACGAGATCGCGCCGCCGCCAACGCAGGAGGCGACGATGTAGACCGCAGCGCGGCGCGCGCCACGACCTCGAGCACAGGGGAGGGCGCCGCCAAAACCGCTCTCCCCGCAAAGTCCAGCATTCGCCCACTCTGCCGGAACCCCGGTGAGACATGCGGCGGATACGGCCGGAAGCATTGCCGCGCCTGTGAAATGGCAGCGGCTGAATTGGAGGCAGCAGAATGACCCGAAAAATTTCATGGTGGTCTCGCGCCTCCACTGAACAGAAGCTCGCCCAGATCGACGGCGGCATTGAGCTTGGCATGAGCGGCCGGCACATCGCCCTGAATGTCGGCGCGACCCGTGCGGCGGTTCTGGAATTCGGTCGCCGTCATGGCCGCCGGTTCGTCGCCAAGGCATCGCCGGCGCAAATGCAGCATGCCGGCCGGATCGCCGGTCTCCAGCATGCCCGTCGTCTCGGCAAGGTTGATTTCGAGATTTCGTCGGCATTCGCAATCTTCGGTGAGAAGCCGGCTGAGGACCCGCTCTTCGATGAGGTGCCGGCATGAACTCCCAGGCCCACATCGAGCACCATCATGATCTCCAGGAGAGCAGAGCCGCGGTAGCCGCAACGGACTTCGTGCTCGGCCTTCCCCAGACATCGCGCGAGGTCGACCGGGCTGTTGAGTTTCTGGTTGATCGCGAGCCTGCCCGATATCAGCAACCCCGTCCGAGGAGTGCATCATGACTTGGATCATCTACGGCATCGTCGGCTTCGTCATTCTCTGCGGGCTGGTCGCTCTCACGGTCGCGCTCGGCGGCGAGGATGACGACTTCCTCGAAAACGACTGGTGGCGCGATCAGTGACGCCAAGCGAAATCGGTTAGCGCTGATCCTCCTCCCAAGCAGCTGACCGATCATCGGAGCGCGCGGCGAAGTCCCCCTCAGTCGCGCGCTCCACTCGAATTCTCGGAAAGCCGCCTTGCAGCTTCATTACGACAGCGTGCGCGGCCATCCCGAGCGGAATGAAAAGCGAGGACACCGAGGCCGAGGAAACCCCGGTGTCCTCTCGATCCCGGGCAGTTCGTGCGGCGGACCCCGGGAATGGAATTAGACGGCTCGACCCAGGCGGGCCAGCAGACGGAGAGGGCGAGAGATCGCCGCCAAGCGATTTGCCATCTCCGTCGAATTTTGAAGGTCGCTTCATGTGCAACTCCTTCGGACCTAAGCAATCCGAAGTTCGCACAGGAGACTGCCAAGGTGTTGTCAAAGTCTGACAAGGAAAAGTCGAGCAGAGGCAAGAGAATGGGTGACGTGTATTTCGCGCAAACGATGTTCAGGGAAGCTTTCCCTCAGCGCCGATACGGAAGCGTCAAGGCAGCGCTGTACGAAGCGCACCGCTTTATCTCCCGCCGAGTTCGAAAAGATTTCACCGAGCGTCGTGTGCGCTCGATCTGGGAAGGCACGGCCAAGAGGATCGATGCCGAGGAAATGGAAGCCTTGAAGGCCGCTCTACAGGAGGAAGCCCGCCGTGAGCAAAACGAACTCCGTGCCCGTCTGGCTTCGCTGGATGAAAAGATTGCCGCTTTTGAGGCGTCTGCGCATCGCGAAGCGCTGGCGCGCCCGCTCTCGGAAATGGGCCGATAGGGCCGATTGGATCGTAGGGGGGTGAGCATGAGTATCTACGTGCTGCGATCAGCCGAGTTGGTGAAAATCGGCTACAGCGCCAACCTGCACAAGCGCGTCGGCGCTATCGTCTCAGGTTCTCCAGTTGCTGTCGAATTCGTCGGGCATATGCCAGGCGAACGAGATGTTGAAGCCCACCTTCACCAGCGGTTTGCAGCGCATCGCTTCTCGGGTGAGTGGTTCGTTGAGACGGACGAGATGCGTGCGGCCTTTGCCGCAATACTCACCCCCAAGATGCCGACGCCCGCGCCTGCCAAGGGACCGCTCGGCAGGCGCGGGCGTGACCACTCGGCAGTTCTGATTTTCAAGGAGCGGCTTCGTGAGGCAGGTGCTCGTCTCTTTCCAATGGAGAGCCATGCAGAACGCGTCATCGGACTGGCCACATTGCTCAAGTGGCCAAAGAGCCGCCTCAAGGATGTCTACTACGGCGATACGCGGGTTTCCCTCCGCGCGATCGAGATGGAAGAGTTGAACGCATTCTGGCTCGCTCCGGAACTCCGTGAAGAGATCGGGGAGGGGGAGTGATGCAGCAGCTTGGCCTCTTCGACGCACTTCGCCGCCCGCCAGTTCGCATCGCTGTCGATGCCGATGGACCTGTCGTTCGTGACGATCCGGACTTCACGTTTCGCCTTCCGCACCCGCGCATGGCATGGGACCGTGCCGAGATCGAGATCCATCGCCACACCAATGGACTCTGGATGTGGTCGACCAGCTACAACGGCGACATGGGTGGCGGCGGTTATCGCGTAGGCGCCAAGTGGGGCAAGTTCGCCGAGACCCGCGAGGATGCCCTCTTCTACGCCTGCGAGGAGCTTGAACGCTGCCTCGGCGATAGCGATACCGCGGATGTCGCTCTGATCCGCAAATGGGTTCTCGCTCTCAAGGATGATGCGAGGGCGTTCCAATGACCGACCCCGCCGAAATGATCGCATGGCTTGATCGCCGTATCGCCAGCGCCAACACATGGCTTGATGACCATGGCCGCAGCTCCAAGAAGCCGCGCCCTGAAATGGAAATCGAGACCAAGGAATACGACATCGCCCGGTTCGAAGAGATCCGCGTTGCATACTGCCGCGCCCTTGAGAACAGGAGGGCGAGCGCATGACGTGGCTGGACGAAGCCCGCGCTGTCATCAAGCGCTATGACACCGAAACGCCAGGTACGACCCCGCTGGCCGACCGAAAGCGCCATCTGCGCCAGCTATGCCCTCCGCATTTCCGGTCCACGAGCTGGGGACGCAAGGTCTGGCCGAAGGCGTGCAAGGAATACCTCAAGCGGTTCGAGCCGGTAGCCAAGTCTGACGCCGCGATCCCCGCCAATCACCTTTCGCCGCTTGAGCGAATAATGCGGGGACAAGTTCATGAGCCATAAGACTTGTTTTGATATCCACTGGTCGCTCGGCAATGCCCAACGAAGCGGGGGACGCGTCGTGAGGCGACGGTCTACCTTATTCAACGTTCTCGGAAGAGGCGTCGACCATTGGCTCAATTTTGAGCATATAGCTCTCCCAGTCAAAAGCACGGTGGGCCCTTGGAGGAGTTTCCGCGAAAAAGAAGTTGTTGCCTTCCGAGAGTTTGGAAAACGGGTGGGGCTTGCCCGCGCGCACAAAAGGAAAAGATCCTCCATACTCAAGGCTCGAGAAGTCGCAATCCTTGAAGGTATTCACTGTCATAATGCGTGTATTGGCAAATTCGATCGAGCAGTCCGAAAATATACAATTTCGAAACCTGGTCCACGCCTGCGTAACTTTGAAGTGCTGTATTTCGCAATTGAAGAAGGACGTCTTGGATGGGTCGATAACGCGTTCAAGGTCTCGACCATTAAATGTTCCAGAGATGTAACGCGTAAATCGGACACCGTTCACAATTACGGGATCTTCATTTTCGCTGCCGCTTGTTTCCAGAACAATCGAACGGGAAGAGCTTCGTTCCATTCGAGCGCCTACATCCAATGCCGCGACCGCTGCATCGGTTATCTTTCGCTTTTCCCGCGTCTTGTGGTGTACCTCAATAAGGTCAGCAAGGATGTCCATTGCTTGACTCGAAAATGCACCCGCAGGAGATGTTATCACGGCTTGAAGAGCTGCGATACCAGCGTGCACGTGAGATTCCTTTTCGTCGCCGAGAAGTTTGGTGCCATCCATCAGCAGCTTTGCAAGGTTTTCTTCGTCCTTCGCGTCATTCTGACGCTTCTGCTGCCTCAATTGCTCGGATCCGAGCTTGCCGCGCCAAACCGCTCCGCAAAACGTAACGGTAGCGGCGCACGCGAGAAAGAACGGCGCGAACGCTTGAGACGCTTTCTGCGCCTCCTCTGCGTTGGCTTGATTTATCACGGCTACTCCAGCGCAAACAACAAAGACGAGGCTAAGCGAGGCCGCAACCAAAGTGATCTGAAACCAACATTCTGCAGATTTGTTGAAGTCCTCGCCAGACAGGATCGGCGAAAGTATTTTCTTGAGATTCATAGGTTCGTCGATCTCCACAGCGGGGTTCCAATTCAACCTATGGCTGATCGGAGTGAGTCGTCGAGCCCTATCGAGGTGGCGGCATGATCTTCACCGCAGCCTTTGCCCTTCACGGCCCCGACGTTCCCAAGCTGGCCGAAGTCCTCCGCATCCGGGACCACGACGCCGACCGTCTCAAGAACTATATGATGAACCACAAGCCCCTCACGCCTCGCCAGCACAAGCACATCAATCAAAGGTGCAGGCAGATGGTAGCCCGTCACGCGCTCCGGCTTGTGCGCGAGAAGGCGCAGGTGGCTGCATGACCGGTGCAATCCGAATCCCCATCACAGACATGCCGCCGTCGGCAAACGCCATGCGCTCTCACTTCGTCGAAGACGGGAAGGTTAAGAGCACCAAGAGCAAGTCCTATCTTGCTTGGAAGAAGGCGGCATCATGGGAAATCGCTGGCGCTCGCCCTGGTAGGATCGAAGGCCCGTATCGCCTCTATATTGCTGTCCAGCGCGATTGGCGCACCAAGCGCGCCCGCGACATCGACAACATCATCAAGCCCGTATCTGACGCCCTGGTCGCGGCCGGCGTCGTCGCTGACGATAGTCTTGCCGAAGAGGTGAGGGCCAAGTGGGTCGATGATCTCGGCGGGCCGGCTGTCATCGCCACACTCGAAGCTGCCGAGGTGACGCAATGAGTAGCCGTTGCCTAGTTTGCAGTCCAAAAGTCTGCGGTGAATACTGGCTTTATGTCGTGGCTGAGCGCGATGGACATGGGCCAGTTAAGGTCGGGGTCAGCAAGAGACCAGTTCACCGCCTCGCGCAACATCGCAAGAAGACGAAGCGCGACTTGTCGATCCACTTGAGTATCGCATTCAAATGCGAGTTCAAAGCACTAGAGGCAGAGGAAAGCTGCCTTCATACGCTCAAAGAAAGCCGTCTCTTTGGAGACTGGTTCAATCTCCCGGTCAGCCAGGTAGTTGATACAGTGAAAAGGAGATGTGGCCGTGGCTAGTCTCCCTTGTATGCCGTTCTGGACCGATGCCTATTTGGCCGACACGATTCATTTGACCACGGAGCAGCATGGCGCCTACCTGCTCCTACTGTTCCAGGCATGGCGTTCGCACGATTGCTCGCTTGCCGATGACGACGAGATTTTGGCTCTCCAAGCTAAGGTCACTCCATCGAAGTGGCGGCAGATGAAGCCGGTCATCATGGCTTTCTGGACGCTGGATAAGCGCCGCAAACGTTGGGTGCAGAAGCGCCTCAAAACCGAACGCGACAAAGCGAGCATCAAGAAGGCGAAAGCGCGCGATAGCGCCGTAAGTCGCTGGAAAGAAAAGGGAAAGGGTGATGCGAACGCATTTCGTTCGCAATGCTACCCTGAACCTAAACCTGAACCTATCGTAAAACCTACCGGTTTTTCTTCCAGCGCTGGCGCGCAAAAAAAATCCGACATCATCGAACTGAAGGAGGCTTTCATCGATGGCTGATCTCGTCCCTGCCGATATCTTCGAACGCCTTCCCGAGCGCTACCGCCGCAGGGCGAGGGAGATCAGGGTCCGGGTTTCCGAGATCGACGCTCTCCTGCGCCGTTGCGATACCGGCGCGCTGCGAGATGCCGCAGTTAGGCTTCGCGGCCAGCTGCGCCCGCAGCCCGACGTGGAGATGACCCACTTCGCCAAGGAGTTCCGGACTGCCTGTGCCGACCTGCCGGAATGGGCCGTCTCGGAGGCCACGAACGACTTCCTCGCCGGCCGCGTCGAGAACCACACCGGCCAGTTCATGCCGACGTGCGCCGAATTCGCGCGGCACGCCAGGTCGATCATCGCGCCATTCATCGGCGAGAAGAACGGGCTTCGCAATGAAGCCGAACGCTTGTTTGAGCGGGCAGAGGACGAGGCGCGGCGCGCAGCCATCGCGATGGAGCGGGCTGACCCTGCTGTCAGGCAGCGGGTACGAGCGCTTATCGCCTCGGCGAACGCTGGCGCTCCACTGCCGGTGATCGGGCACACGCATTCGGGAACGATGCCGGATGCCAAGGCGGCGATGGACAAGCTGCGTGTCCGCCGGCCCCACGTCTCAAAGCTTCCCGAAACCCGACTAGTGAAAGGGAAACGCTCATGAACATCCAGCTCTCAGCCAAGACCTTCACCAGCACCGCGGCACTGCTTGCTGATCATGCTGCAGTACGCCGGCGGCTGTTCGCACCGACGAAGGAACGCAAGGCCAACGAGCCGCAAGAGCAGGAGCCAGTGGCAACGGTTCGCCGCCACCACCCGCGCGAAAAGCTTCGCTTCCAGGACGCCCACGTGGCGGCCTACCGCCGGTGGCAGATGATCGCGGCCAACGGACCATGCACCGCGCACATCCTGAAGCGGTGCGAGGAGGAGCGGTACTCTTACGAGGTTGTCACCGGCCCCAACAGAAAGCGCGACGTCACTCATTTCCGCCAGATGCTCATGTGGGAGATCAAGACGACGGTGAAGCCATCGATCTCGCTTCCCGAGCTAGGCCGGCTCTTTGGCGGGCGGGATCACACGACAGCGCTTCATGGCATCCGGGCGCACGCCGAGCGACTGACCACCATCTCTAAATAACGCAGCGGCAGCGCGAGGAACATGACCATGGCAAGCAACTGGTACGCGGTACGCGCAAAGCCCGGCACTCAGCGGATGGCACGGCCGCTCCCGATCCCGGCGAACATCACCGACAAGGAAAGGATCGAGGCCGAGCGACGCAAGGGTGAAAGCATACTTGAGCGCCAGCTTCGGCAGGAGGGCATCGACGTCTACATGCCGTCTTTCTGGATCCGCACCAAGCACCACCGGACGAACAAGCTGATCGAACGCCGGCTTCCGTTCCTTGTGGGCTACGCCTTCGTCCATCTCCCTGACTTTGAGTTTGAGCGGGTGAGGGGCGTTGAGGCGGTCATGTGTATGTTGGCGCCGACGCGATCCGCCGGCCCGGTTCGCTTCCCCGAGAACATGATCGCGCAGTTCATGGTTGACGAGTTCGAGACCGAGCAGGCCCAGCGCCTTCAGGAATGGTCCGACATCGAGCGCAAGCGCTTCAACAAGGCGAACAATCTCCGCGGCCAGTTGAAGAAAGCGCTGCCGAAGGGCAGGCACCCGAAAACCTCTCTGCGGGAGTACGCCGATCAGGCCATCGACAGGCTCAGTGAGGTCATGCGCGTACGCGTTTTGGCAATTACTGCACAACTTGATGCGCTGGAAGCCGCGGAGACTCTTGAAGAGATAGAAAAAGTCGCTTAGAATCACCGAAATCTTTGGTGATTTGTGGCTGTTCTGATCGCGGACCTCGATTAACGAGGGAACACTCGCCGGGCCACGGGGCGGATTTCACCGCGCCCCGGTCGGAAAATATTGCCCAAAATCTGGTCTGTCAGGCAGTTGGGTCGGACGGATCAACGCTTATCCTTTTCACATGCGGCCATTGTGCCTTCGCCTTGGTAAGAGCGTCTTCACGGTTTCCAGCGAGGACACTGCCGATCAAGACATGCATGATGACGTAGCGCTTCTCGAAGACGTCCCAGCGTGTCAAGCCTTCAGGGTCTGGGCCGTGCTTGCTGATCTTGATTTTGAGTTTCAGGCCGGCCGTGTCGTCTTTGTTTCCGAAGGTGGTGTCCATATCAACTCTCTTTCATGAGCCTTGCGTAGATGCCATCTACGAATTCCCGGTTCTGAAGGTGGTGGAAACGATCAGCCTCGCCTTCCGTCGGCAGTTCGCCTTTAGGGTTTGGTCTTGCAAGACGGGCAAGAAACTCTTCGTCGGTCTCACGCGACTTGTGCTCGATAATGGCGAGGAAGTAGCAGGCATACTCGACGGTGCGCGGAATCTCGACAGGCTGGTGATTGCTTTCCCGCCGCCGCCCCGATTCATAGTTGATCACAGTGCCCCTTGAAATATCGAGCGCCTTCGCAGCCTCTTCCTGAGACCAGTTGAACGAGAGCCGCCACTCCTTGAATTCGTTTGGCGTCATGTTAAATTCTCCCTTCAGAAGGAGGTGAGGCCGATCTAGACCCGGTGGAGACCGGCCCGAAGGCCGATCCCCGTTTTACTAGAAGCTGATCGTCAGGGTTAGCCTGTAAGCCTTAAACCTGATTGTCAGCGTCAGCCGGATTTTCAATCGCCTCACCTCCTTTTCGTTTGCCGAAGCCGTCTGCCCCGGTGATTTCGTTATAGCAAATGTGCCCCTTGTGCACAATGGGAAAAGTGTAAAAAGGGCACATTTTCTAGACGTGCGTCGATATCGGGAAGGCTGCCAGCCGGCGACCAAGGTGGCGTTATCGCCATCTCGCAAAGCAGCAGGAAAGGGCGAGTGTCGCACTTTCCCGACCCCATACGGCATAGCCGTAACAGGCGGCATTTTGCCAGTCATTGAAACTTGATTTGTCAATCCCATTTTTTGTGTGTACCCCAAATGCGGGGTAGCGAATCGAAAGGAGGGATTTATGCACGACAGTCGAGTTGTCGCTAATCGTTTCCTTGATTTGGCTCGACCGCATCGTGACGGCATCACGCCGATGCAGTTGCTCAAACTCGTCTACATCGCCCATGGATGGATGTTAGGGCTCTATGGCCGCCCGCTCATTAGGGATGAGGTCCAAGCTTGGCAATACGGCCCGGTTATTCCAAGACTGTACAATGCCGTGCGCTCCTACCGCAGTCAGCCTGTGGACGGCCCCATTAATGTTCGCGACGAAACGCTCGACGCGCAAGAAGAGAGCATCGTCAAGCAGGTTTATGAGATCTATGGCGGGATGAGCGGTCCTGCGCTTTCGAGGCTGACCCATGCCAAGAACACGCCGTGGGATTTGACCTACGTCCCGGATGAGTTCGGTATTCAGATATCGAACGACATTATCGAGGATCACTATCAGCGCCTCGCCGAGAAGACCGGCAGCACACCGGATTTTTGATTTGGGCGATGACCTCAAGAAAATACCGCTAGGTGCAGGCCCCGACGCTAGTAGCGAGCGAGGGCCACATGCGTCCGAAGATAGCGGACTTCTTGAGGCCGTTTTGCTCGGGCAAGGCCTATCATCAGCCGAAATCAAGGCTCGGGCGGAAGCCAACGAAGCAAACCGAAATGAGCAGTTCCGCAATCACTTCGAAAAGATTGCGATCTGCTCCCTCTGGGGCTTCTACATCTTGTTCGCGCTGCTGGTCCT
Source organism: Shinella sp. R2-11 (assembly GCF_055330205.1). NCBI lineage: Bacteria > Pseudomonadati > Pseudomonadota > Alphaproteobacteria > Hyphomicrobiales > Rhizobiaceae > Shinella > Shinella sp. R2-11. Next base: position 79,226 of record NZ_JBVAPC010000002.1, read on the forward strand.
AACCTGGTTTTGGCACATCCTTTCACCAGAATGCGCGCATTGGCTCACGAGTGAGCAGATCACCAAGGTTCAAGCTTTGGCGACTGGCGGTATCCTTGCGACAATTGCGGCAGGGCACTTGAAAAAGCGCCTGAATTGACTTTACCCCCGCCTGCCCGAAACGAGAGCCGGGCTTAGGTCCGGCTTCTCACATTTCATCAGTCGCCACTCTTGCCGAGCCCGGGAGGGCCATCCAGTCGTCCCGTAGTCGCGGCAAGCGCTCGGATTGCCTCCATGGCAGTTGCCAGGCCCTGCATGAGTAAGGCGGTGTCGCTCGCGTCACTGGCCTTATCGATCTCGAGCGCTCGGGTGCGCAGGCTGGCGCTTTCTGACTGCAGGCGGGCTAGAAGGTCATCGTTCATTGCTTGTCTCCATTTTCGGGGAGAACGCTGCCGCGGCTAAGCCAGTTCCGCTGGCGATGGCCCTGGTGTCAGAACCACCGCCATGCCATCCAGAAGCAAGCGTAGGCGAGAATGCCGATAACGATGAGCAAGGCAATCTGCCGAGCCATGACGGAACGCCCCTTCTGGTTGAAGCAAGAGGATGCCGAGTTTATTGGCGCGAGTCGATGGGGTGCTTCTCTCTGTATCCTCGGTGGAGGGTAGAGATATGCAAGGACTCAGCTTTCATTCCTCGATGGGGAAATGTGGTTAGCCCGAGTTTCCTTGAGTAGGTGAATCTGGTGCCGGGGAAGCTTCAATATCGTCCTTAGCCAGTAAGGTTGCCACAAAATCAGGAAATTTGACGACACCTGACCCTTCAAAGATTGATCGACGGCATTCCGCAGCAAATGTAGCATCTCCAGTATCGGAAACGTATTTCGATACCTGAAAGAGGTCTGAGGTGGCTACCAGCCCGGTCCCCGATGCTTTCGCAGAGGTGATGCATTTTTCAGTGAACTGAGGCTCTCTTTCCGAGGGTGCTTTGAGCCTGTATCCGTTTCCGAAAAGTACGGGTTTTGCCGGGATGGACACCTCGTCACGAGCGAGATCCTCGTGAATGTTCATTGCCAATTGGCGCAGCTTCTCAATGTTAATCGGTTTGGTGTCTTTTCCTTCCGCTTCCCCAAGAAGCCGACCGTCTGCACATTGGAAAATCACATCAAATTCAGATTCTGCATCTTTGTAGTTTTCGGCTTGGAAACCGATAATTGTGAGGGCTCGTATTATGGCTTGTTCGAGTGGTACGCCCTTCTCATACAAAAGCGCTCGAAGGCTGCCAACGTCCACCAGTGCATCTGCCGCCTCTTCTTTTCGTCGCTGTGCCTCGGAAAGACGCTCCTCCGCCTCCAAGAGCGTGGCTTTGAGCGCAACCTCCGCCTCTAACAAATACTCGTGGCTTTCTGCCCACGCCGGCGGGGGTGTTAGTTCTGTTTCCACCCTTAGGGATGCATCGATGCCGAGCCACGACTGCAGTAAACGCTCGGCGAATACCCGGGCGGCTTCGTTTAACTCTTTCCCATCAAAAAAGTCGTCAGGATAGAAGTCCAACATCGGAAGCGTGACAAGATTCCCTCCAGCCTTCGTGCGTGAGATACCGCCAACGACCTGTTCACCCGATTTTGTGTGTATCGGAGCAGATGGCTGATTGTCGTGAAGGGTAACTTCAAATTTTGATTCCGCTCCGAATTCTGACCAATACTGAGCCAATGCTGCAGCATGGGGGGATAGCTTCATAGCGGTTCCAGTGGCATTGCGTGGCTTTAAGGAAAGAGGAATACACTCATAGTTTGAATACCCTGAAACCATTCGAGTGGTGTGTCTATTTTTGCCGGTGCCAGAGTAAGTTCGCTGTCCAGTATCTACGAATATTTCCTTAAGTTGCTCAAGGTAGCAGATCACCGTTTTCCCAGCATCGACAGCGAGTTTTATTTCTCGCCGCCAATGCGCACACCGTTCTTTCAACCTAAAACTGGCGTCTTCGTCGAGACTAATTTTCCCTTGGTACATCTCTCGATAGTGCAGCATATCGCTAATATCTGGGAAAAATACGATAAGGTCCCAGTCAAGGAGCGTGTGTGTTGAATCGAATGAAATCTGGTCGATCTTGTCGGTATTTAGCTCGACACCGATCGCGACGACTTTCCTTGGTGCCACTGCAAGAATCCTCTTAAGTTTAGTTTTCGGAAGAAACCAAACTTGATGTTTGGAAGCAAGCCATGATTGAGCGCCCACAACCACCAGAAAGCATGTTCGGGGTTGACGGGTCGCCATTCACGCCGGCGCTCAACATGCCTGAGTGGGTTCAGGTCACGTTCCTCGACGAAGCCTCACCGGTGGCGAACCCGGAGCACGGTCATCTGACCGAGGCCAGCATCGGCTATCTCTGGGCCGCAGTTGAAAACACGCGCAAGGGCAAGCGCGTGATCGGCCAGTGCGAGACCGGAACGCCGCAGGGTGCAATGGGCAAGTGGGCAAAGGCCCGCGCCGAGCAGCAGATTACGGAGTGGTTCGGCTCAGTGCCGGACTTCATCATCACACTCGACGCCAACTACTGCGCCGCCTGTGGCGATGCCGAGTTCATGGCGCTGGTCGAGCATGAGCTTTACCACGCCGCCCAGGACGTCGACAGTTTCGGCGCCCCGAAGTTCAACAGCATGACCGGCCGCCCGGTCTTCACCATCCGTGGGCACGACGTAGAGCAGTTCATCGGAGTGGTTCGTCGCTACGGGGCTGATGCCGCCGGCGTACGCGAGCTGGTGGACGCTGCCAGCCGGCCGCCTGAGGTTGCCCGCGCTCACATCGAGCATGCTTGCGGGACCTGCAATCTGCGCGTCGCCTGACCTTGAAGGCATCTTGATAGACCGATGGTTAAACCGAAACTCACCCGCGAGCAGCAAACCTACGTGGTTCAAGCGCTCGCCTGCTTCGATACGCCGTCTGTCGTCGTCGCCTCGGTCAAGAAGGATTTCGGCGTCGCGCTCAGCCCGCAGCTAGTCGAGACATATGATCCGACGAAGAAGGCGGGCCGCAATGTCGCCGCCCGCTGGAAGGCGCTGTTCGAGGAAACCCGCAAGACCTTCCTTGAGGACACAGCGTCGATCGCTATCAGCCACCGCGCTGTTCGCCTTCGCGCTCTTCAGCGCATGGCCGACAAGGCAGAGACGCAGGGCAACATGGTACTGGCGTCCTCGCTGCTCAAGCAAGCAGCGGAGGAAGTCGGCGGCAGCTACACCAACCGGCGCGAACTGACAGGGAAGGACGGGAAGGATTTGCCAGTGCCAGTATCGCCGGTGACGATCTTCCAGTTGCCCGACAATGGCAGGGGATGAGAAGGGCGCGGCAGCCCAGACGATAATCAGGCCGCAAGCCGGGCCGCAGACGCAATTCCTCGGGTCATCGGCCGATATTGCCATTTATGGCGGCTCGGCGGGCGGCGGCAAGACGTGGGCGCTCCTGATGGAGCCGCTGCGCCATATCGCAAACCCGCAGTTCGGCGCGGTATTCTTCCGCCGCACGCTGGTGCAGGTCCGAAACGAGGGTGGCCTGTGGGATGAGAGCGAAAAGCTCTATCCCAACCTCAATGCCAAGCCGAAGGTGGCGCCCGATCTGTCATGGAAATTCCCGTCCGGCTCGTCGGTGAGCTTCGCCCACCTCGAGCACGACAAGACGGTATCGAACTGGCAGGGCTCCCAAATCCCGCTCATCTGTTTCGATGAGCTGACGCATTTCACGCAAAAGCAGTTCTGGTATCTGCTCTCGCGTAACCGATCCATGTGCGGCGTCCGACCTTATGTCCGCGCCACATGCAACCCGGACGCCGATAGCTGGGTGGCGGAGTTCATCGCTTGGTGGATCAACCAGGAGACCGGCCTACCGATACCGGAGCGGGCCGGAAAGCTCCGCTGGTTCGTCCGCATCGGTGACAAGATCATCTGGGGCGACACCCGCGAAGACCTCGCCGAGTACACCGCACCTGACGAAAACGGCGAGCAAAAGCCGATCGAGCCGAAGTCGGTGACTTTCGTCCCGGCCAAACTAACCGACAACAAGGCGCTGATGGCGGCCGATCCCGGCTACCTCGCGAACCTGATGGCGCTGCCGACGGTCGAGCGCGAACGCCTTCTGGGTGGCAACTGGAAGATCAGGCCCGCGGCTGGGCTCTTGTTCCAGCGAGGGTGGTGTCAGGTCGTTGATGCTGTGCCGGCGAACGTCATTCAATGGTGCCGAGGATGGGACTTGGCATCGACCCCGAAGATTGAGGGGAACGACCCCGACGCCACCGCCGGCACCAAGATCGGTAAGCTGTCGGATGGCCGCTACATCGTCGCGCACCATGTGAGTGATTGGCTCTCGCCGAAAGGCGTCGAAACACTAATCAAGAATACGGCTTCCGCTGACGGCCGTGGCGTCGGGATTTCGCTTCCGCAGGACCCAGGTCAGGCCGGTAAGTCACAGGTGCAAAGCCTCGTTTCCATGTTGGCTGGCTACGATGCCCGCGCCACACCCGAATCCGGTGACAAGGTTACGCGGTTCTCACCATTCTCCGCGCAGGCAGAGGCAGGAAATGTTCTGGTGCTCCGCGGACCGTGGAATGCCGCGTGGTTCTCAGCGCTTGAGGGTTTCCCAGAGGCCACGCATGACGATGACGCGGATAGCACAAGCCGGGCCTTTAATGCGCTCCTGACGCCCGCGCCAAGCACGACAACATCGTCAGTTACGGGGCTTTATTAATGCAAGACGTGAAAACGAAGCACCCGGACCTGACGCCGGAGCGGCTGGCCGATTGGTGCCTGATGCGCCACACGATGCAGGGGCAGCGCGCTGTAAAGCATGAAGGTGTCCGATACCTGCCGATGCCCTCCGGTTTCAAGGGCATGGCTGACGGAGGCAATGAGGCCTACGAGAAGGCGTACAAGCTGCGCGCCATCGTGCCTGAGCTTCTGGCTCCGTCGGTGGCGGCGATGATCGGCATCATCCACGCCAAGGAGACGCAGATCAAAATACCGGATGGCCTTGCCTCCATCTGGGAGAACGCCGACGGCGACGGGATGAGCCTTGAGGCCTTCCACCGTCGCATCACGCGCTATCTGCTCTGGCTCGGTCGATACGGCGTTCTCACCACGGCCCCGGCCGACGGCGGTGAACCCTTCCTCGCCGGTTATGCCGGTGACAGCATCATCAACTGGGATCGTGATTTCTTCGTGCTCGATGAGAGCGGCATGCGGCGCGCCGGTTTCGAGTGGAAAGAGAATCCGAAATTCCGTGTGCTCGAACTGGTCAATGGCCTCTACGTCTCGACAGTCTACGAGGGTGAAGGCCTCAACACGATCACGAAATCCGAACCTGTCGCTCTAGGTGATGGCCGGCTCAATTTCGTCCCGTTCTATGTAGGTAACGCTCGCGATGTGGTTCCTGCGGTAGAGACGCCGCCACTGATCGGCATCGCGAACGCCATCATCAACTCGTATCAGCTTTCGGCCGATTGGCGCTGGCAGCTCTTCATGAGTGGGCAGGAGACCCTTGTGGCGATCAACGGCGATGCCCCGAAGACCGTAGGGGCGGGCGTCGTGCACCAGATGATGGGCAACGACACGATGACCCCGGACCTGAAATACGTCTCGCCGACCTGTTCTGGCATCGAGGCGCATGAGCAGGCCATCGAGAAGCAGAAGGAAGCCGCCGTCATGGCCGGCGCCCGGATGTTCGAGCAGGAGAAGTCCACACAGGAGAGCGGGGAAGCCCGCAAGCTGCGCTTCGCGAGCGAGACCGCCAACCTCATGAGCGTTTCGCAGGTATCGGCCGCTCTTCTTGAGCGAGGCTTGAAGGCCGCAGCCAGGATGAAGGGGCTGGACGAGAAAGACATCGTCGTTACGTCGCCGAAGGATCTGCTCGACGGCACCATGTCGCCGGCCGATTTCGCCCAGTTGTTCAGCGTCTACACCCAGAACGGCATGTCCTGGGAAACCTTCTACGAGCGCGGCCAGGCTGGCGGGATTTTCTCGCCCGAACGGGACGCCGAAGAAGAATATGCCCTCATCAATCCCGAGGATGCAGAGGACGAGGCCGCAGCGGCGATCATCTAAACCCGGCCGGAACCCGGCCACATCAAGCACCAACAGGAGATATGGCCAATGGCCCTGAAACTCGTTGTGGACTCGCTCGACAATGTCGAGGAGGCCCTGAAGCCCCTCTATGTCGAACATTCCGATGGCAAATTCCATCTGGACACCGACGCCGACAGCGTTCGCGGGCACCGCGACGTGCTGCCCCTCGCCAATGCCTATGAGCGGACCAAGACCGACCTCGCAACCGCCAAGAACGATCTGGCCGAGGCGAAGAAGAAGGTCGCCCCCGACGACTTCGATGCGGAGACGTGGAAGAAGCTGAAGGATGGCAAGACCGATGACGCCGCGCACCAGCGCCAGTTGGTGGAGTTGCGCAAGACCCTCGAAGCCGAGCGCGACGACTGGAAAGGCAAGTTCGAAGGCGAGGTCACGAAGGGAAAGAAGGCCGCGGTCAACGCCGCGCTCACGGATGCTCTCTCTGCCTCCGGCATTACCAACGCCGCCTTTGTCAAAGCCGCCCGCGCTCTTCTGGAACCACGTGTCGCGATGGATTCGGACGAAGCCTCCATGGATATCGGTCTCGGTCCCATGGGCATCGCAGAAGCGGTCAAGCGCTGGGCAGCAGGTGATGAAGGAAAGTCCTTCGTCGCGCCAGCCAAGGGCGACAATGCCAAGGGCAATGAGAATGGCCAACAGCAGCAGCAGGTAAAGGGCGATTTCGGCGGCGATGCCAAGGCCCGCGCCGCTGCGATCTCGGCGAAGTTCCCCGAACTCAGCGCCTAACTCCTGACTATCCGCCCTCCGGGGCGCTCTCCCGTGATCTCAACGAGGTGACGGGCATCTGGGCAATGCCCGCAACCACACCCAACCATCACGGAAAACGGAAAGGAATTGACCATGTCTCTTTCGCAGATGCAGGTCTTCAACAAGTACTTCATGCCCGCTACTATCGAGACGCTTGCGCAGATGGTCGACAAGTTCAACGCGGCTTCCGGCGGCGCAATCCGCCTGACCACGGAAGGCTTCGAGGGCGATTTCATGCAGGAATCGTTCTACGCCGCCATCCACTCGGCGCGTCGCCGCGTCGATCGCTATGCCACCAATAACGATGCTTCTCCGACCGATCTGACCCAGCTCAAGCACACTTCGGTCAAGGTGGCCGGCGGCTTCGGCCCGGTGCGCTACGAGCCGTCGCAGATGACCTGGCTGAACAAGCCGACCGCCGAGGGTGTCGAGGTCGCTTCGCGCAACTTCGCCGAGGCCCTGCTTCAGGACCAGCTCAACACGGCTATTGCGGCCCTCGTTGCGGCGATCAGCAACCAGGGCGCGGCAACCACCGTCGACGTATCCACGGGCTCCGGCGCCAAGCGCGTCGACTATATCGCTGTCAATGACAGCCATGCGAAATTCGGTGACCATTCGGCACTGATCGTCGCTCAGGTCATGGACGGCGTCGCCTACCACAACTTCATCGGCCAGAACCTCGCCAATGCGAATACGCTGTTTCAGGCGGGCAACGTCCGTGTCATCGAAATCCTCGGCCGCACGTCGGTCGTGACCGATGCCCCGGCGCTGTACTCCGCGGCTGTAACGTCACCCGCTACGCCGGCCAAGCGTCGTGTCCTGTCTCTCGTTGCCGGCGCTGCAACGGTCACCGATAGCCGCGACATCATCTCGAACATCGAGACGAGCAACGGCAAGGAGCGCATCGAGACCACGCTCCAGATCGACTACACGTTCGGTCTCGGTCTGAAGGGCTACACCTGGGACGAAACGAACGGCAGCAAGTCTCCGAATGACGCGGAACTCGCCACCGGCTCCAACTGGGACAAGGTCGCCACGTCGATCAAGCACACCGCCGGCACCCTCGCCATCGGTCTGGCCTGACAAGGGAAGGGGTGGGGAAGCTCGCCCCTCCTTCTCTCAATGACCATTGCTCTCTGCCTCGGTGGCGCCTTATCGGTTCAGTACGATTGGGCTGCAGCGCTTGCGTTATTCGAGCCGGACTTCGTCGTCGCCTGCAATGACGTGGGCGCGATCTGGCCTGGAAGGCTAGACGTTTGGGTCACGCTCCACCCTGAGAAATTAGGGGTATGGCGGGGCCAACGCCGCGCCAACGGCTATCCGGATGCCGGTCGCTATCTCGTCCATGGCGATCATCCACCGGAGTGGGCCGACCTCGCAGAGTTCAGATTTCCGGGGCAGGGCGACAGTGGTTCGTCCGGCCTCTTCGCTGCCAAGGCGGCATTGCTTGACCTTGGTGCAGACCGCGCGGTGCTCGCCGGCATTCCGCTAGGCACAGAGGCTCATTTCTTCGATGCCCAGCCGTGGGGTGCCGCAAATGAGTTTCGCGCCGTCTGGGACGCTCTTCTCCCGGAATACCGGGACCGTATCCGATCAATGAGCGGATGGACCGCGCAATCCCTCGGTTCTCCTTCAACAGAGTGGCTGCTCGGCATCCATGACGCCGTCGCCCTTACCCCGACAAAGGAACCAGTCATGACCTCCTCGAAGCTGACCAAGATCGCCTACGAGCCGCACCCGGTGCCCTTTGAGCGCAAGCGCAAGCTGAACGCTCAGGGCTTCAAAGTCCTCGACATTCGCTTCAAGCCGACGGACGAGGCTGGCATCCAGTCGGCCGCTTGTGATGGGATCGACACGGACAGCGGCGATCAGTTTTCGGACGAACAGATCCGTGCCGCAATCGAGGCCGCCTCCGGCAAGGCGCCCCATCACAAGCTCGGCCGTGAAAAGCTCATCGAGCAGTTCAATAAGCTGAACGCGGAGCACAACGCCCGACAGGATGAAATGGCGGCCAATGGGCTGACACGTCGCGAGATCGAGGCCGATCTGACCGGCACGAATGTCGAGTTCGATCCTCGCGAACCGCTGGAAGACCTTGCGGCCCTGCGTGACCTTCACCGTGAGCAGCGCCAGTGAGCAACGTCGTCAGCCTCGGAAAGCGTGAGCCTCTTGTGTGGATGTGTGCTTCCTGCGGTTGTACCACCTTCAGGCTCTACGAAGGCGGGACGACGGAATGCGCTTCTTGCGAGATGCAGGGTGCCGACAATGGGGAATGGATCAACGAGTTGCCTGAGCCGACCGGGCCGATCAAAGACGTTCTGCCGGATAGCAAGGTGATTTCGTTCGGGGACGCCTCTCCATCGGTCGCGCTGCGCTCAATGCTCAAAAGGGTGGACGCCGACAATCTCGTCGCCATCATCGCGTTCGAATCGAACGGCCGTGTTCGAACATGGGGCGGCATCGATACTCTGGAGCGTGTCGAGTGGCTGGACCGGCGGCTTTCTGAAGCCCGCGAGTTGCTGACCATGCTGGCACCCAAGGACGGGGTCTAACCGATGGCCGATTATTACGGTTCCCTCGCATCAGCGCTTGCCTACCACGAAGCACGCGGAAACGCAGCGTGGACCGCCGCAGGCGTTGACGATGCCAAGCGTGAGGCGGCGCTGCTCCGGGCGTCGGAATGGTTGGATGGCGTCTATCGTGGTCGTTGGGCTGGCCAGAAGACCGAAGGACGCTCGCAAGTTCGCGACTGGCCGAGGATCCATGCCTTCGACGCCGAGCACAGTGCTATCGCTTCGGACGAGGTGCCAGACGAAGTCGAGCGCGCCACCTATGCCGCTGCACTCCGCGAACTCGTGAAGCCCGGGAGCTTGTCGCCCGATATCGTCCTTGGCCAGTCGAAGGTTCTCACCGCTGTAAAGGGCATCGTCTGGACGCCGTTACGCTCCTTTGCCACAACGGAGGACATGGCGCCGACGCTCACCGAAGTCGAGCGCGCGCTGTCCGGGCTCATCGGTAGCCGCGGCGCTTCACATTTCCTCGCGAGGGCGTGATGGCCGAAGATTGGACCGCCGTTGCCGCCGAGATAGACGAAGCAATCCGCTCTGTTGGCGATGTATCGCAGCCGGACGGCTACCCGGTGACGCTTCGTATTCCTGGCGCGATCACCGGACCGCCTTATGATCCGGTAGAGGAACCGCCGACATACAAGACGCTCCATTGCGTCGAGGGTTATCAGGAAATTCGAGACCAGTCAGGCACGCTGATTGGTCAGACGAAGCATACGCTCACCGTCACGGCGAAGGCCGATGCCGTACCGCTGAAAAGCTACCGCGTGGCGCTTGGTATCACCGCTGAGGAAGCAAGCGAAGCGAGCCAGTGGGGCGAAATCGCCGAAGTACGGCCACTTGCGCCCGCAGGCGTTGCCGTTCTTTACGATATCGATCTGGTTAGCTGAGGTGTGCTTGCATCCGAGTGCTTGCTAGCATGTGCCGTCGGATATCCATCTGCCATTGTAGCAAGTGTATCTCTTACCCCAATCACAAACCGAGGCTCCAGGAGAGTAGGGGCCCATACCGTTCCAGTAACAAACGGCACCTGCTTGTGCCTCTTCATCGCCCCTTGAATCAGCCTTCGGTGAGTTCTCCTTTGCGGGGTCTTGCGGGTCTACTTTGTAGGGTAATTCGTCAGCCATTTTCCCCTCCCACAGGTTGAGTGGCATAATATGGCAAGAATAGGGGTTGTCAATGAACGACAACGTTCCTCCCTCTCTGGCTGCCCGCCTCATGGTCCGCGGCGCGCTGATCGCGTTCGTCGTGGGCGCTTTCGCTCACCTCGGATGGGCGGCGGCCGGCTGGCTGATCGGATAGAGCATGACCTTTGACGAACTGCTTGAGCGCTACGAGGCCCGGCTTGCGGCGGCGAGGAGCACACCATCGTCAACGTCAAGCCGCTATCGCCGGCCGGGCTGGTGGTGTTTTGGGAGATGCAGGTTAGGCGATGAACGACGGAGGGCAAGCACGATTAAGTCGCGCAGAATTGACGATCTGCTCAGCGTGGAAGAGCCGATTGTGTCAATGCTGGCGACTGGTTGGGGTAGGTGACCAATCTGGGCCCGAACGAAAACGCGAGGGAAAGCATTACCGTTACCGCTAAATAGACAGGTTTACCCTGGCCGAGAAATGCGGAACTATGTTTCCGCTCTGGACGTGTCATTCGCACGATGTTTAGCCCTGTGACGTCTCCCTCAAGTGCTTTCATTTGAGCTTTGTCGGCCCAAAAATTCATACGTGCTTTCCACTCGTCGTGCCCTTGATATATCCCATCAAGCCAAAAGACATGAAAGGCGACGATCGGTAATGGCATGGTGACGCTGGCCCATAGAGGCAGTATCGCCTTCTGACTTATAAAAAATGCGCTTGCTGCGAACAGCAACGTCCAAACTGCAAGCGTCAGTTTCCATTCAATGTTTGCTCTCCACTCATGCCGCTTGAGCGTATAGTCAAGAATTCTCATATATATGTCGATATCTTTGCGTTCGTCCTCAGTCATTCGATGTCCCTTCAGATCGACCGACAAAATATCTCCAGCCCACTTTTTAGTTCAAGGTAGCGGATCATTGTCAAGCTCTCTCAATGCGCGAATTTCGCCCTACTGTATGGGCCTAAAAGAAGGATCATGACATGTGCAACGTCCTGCTTTCGAAGAACTACAAGAGCCAGAAGGCCGGGAAAATGCTGACTGGCCTGCCGGTGTCGGAGGCAAAGGCCATCGAACGGCTGGGCCTCGGCTCCATCATCAAGGATGAGGCGCCTGCCAATGAGAAGGCTGTCAAGAAAGCCGAGAAGCCGGCAGACTGATGGCCACTCTCCGCCAGCAGCTTCTTGACCTGATCGACAGGCTGGCCCCGGAGATGGAGCGGGCCTTTCTGGAGGCGGTCGAGGACATCAAGTCCGAGATCGTGCTTCGCGAGATTGTGGAGAGGTTGGAACGGCGAGATGTCGAAGGGGCGATTGAAGCCCTCCACATCGATGAGGCTGCCTTCCGCCCGCTCGCTGAGGCGCTGAGGCAGGCCTACAATGCGGGCGGCATCCTAGTCGTGAAGGATATGCCGCGGCTCTCTGATCCGCTTGGCGGGCGTGTAGTTCTCCGCTGGGACGTCCAGAACCAAGGTGCCGAGGCGAACATCCGCGATCTATCCTCGAAGATGATCACAGGGATCACGCAGCAGACGCGGGAGGCGGCGCGCGAGACCATCGTCTCAGCTTATGCCCAAGGGCAGGGGCCAAGCGCCATTGCTCTCGACTTGGTCGGACGGCAGAGCCGCATCACCGGCAAGCGGGAAGGCGGCGTTATAGGGTTGAATGCCCAGCAGGCGGCGTTGATCGAACGGACGCGCATCAACCTTCTTTCGGGCGATGCCGAGCTGATGCGAAAGTACCTGACGCTCAAGACCCGGGACAAACGGCTGGATGGAGCCGTACGGCGCGCAATCGACACCGGGAAGCCGCTGGACAAGGCCACCCTCGATAGAGTGCTGACGCGCCTTCGAGACCGCAATCTGAAGCTCCGCGGCGAGATGGTTGCTAGAACGGAGACGATGACGTCGGTTATGGCCGCAAAGCACGAGGCATTTCAGCAGGGCCTCGACAAGATGGGCCGCGATGCAAGCCTCGTCACCCGCAAGTGGCGATCGGCTGGAGACAGGCGAGTCCGCCACACCCACATGGTTCTGAACGGCCAAGTCGTGCGGGGCATGGATCTGGCATTCCAATCTCCGTCTGGTGCGATGCTGCGCTATCCAGGCGATACCTCACTTGGGGCTGGCGCAGCTGAAATCATCGCTTGCCGCTGTGACGTCGAATACGACTACGACTTCGCGGAAGCCTACGCCCGCTCACGAGGCCGCTGATGAGCTTTGCGGCCACGATTGGGGAATGGAGCAGGGCGGAGCTGGAGCGTGCCGAAGCGATCTTCCAGACCGCTGCGCAGACGGTCGCCAATGAGGTACGAAAGCCGGTTGCAGAAGGCGGAAGGATGCCGGTCAAATTCGGCCACCTCCGCCGTTCGCTAATGGCATCGACTGTAGAAATGCCGACGATCAAGCCGGAACAGAAGGAGTTTCCGGATAGTGGCGTGGAGATGGTGATCGCCGGGGCAGAACTTGGCTCGACCGTCTATCTCGGGTTTCAAGCTGGATACGCCGCGCGCATGAACTACGGCTTCGTCGGGACCGATAGCTTAGGGCGCGTCTACAATCAGGCAGGCTTTGGCTTTGTCGACGCTACCGCTCAGCGGTGGCCGCAAATCGTGGCTGAGGCGGAGGCTAAGGTTCGTTCCCGTTTTGAGGGCGGTTCTCAGCCAACATAATCAGCATGGCGCGCTGGATGAAGTCGGTGTTCCTGATGAACATCTCGATCACAGCCTCTCCGCCTTCTGTCTCTGCTTTCTGCCCCCGGAAAAGGTCAACGGCCTTGTCAAGCAAGGCAAAGATCTCGCGATCGCTGAGCGGTTGTTCGGCCATGGATTGAGGAAGTAGCACGAATGGCGGCAACGGTTGAAGAGAATATCTTTCGCGGCCTCATGGAGTATTTCGGTACGTGGACCCTTCCCTCGGGATGGACCGCTGCGGGGAACGTCGCCTATCCCGGCATCGACATCGTTCCTCAGGCCGCAAAGCCATTCGTCAGCCTGGAAGTCCATTTCAACCGCTCCATCGAGACTGACCTCTCGCTGGAGATGGACCCGATCCGGCAAGGCTTCATGCGTGCGAACGTGATGTGGCCCAACGGCACCACGCACGCGCGAGGCTTGGATATTGCCGCCCAGATCAGAGCCCACTTCAAGCGGGGCACTCGCTTCGCGAAGGACACCGCCCTTGTCAGGATCGATGAGGACCCGGAGATCAGCGTCTTCGTCGTAGGCGATACCCACGTAACGATCCCAGTCACGATTCGGTGGGTTTGCTACCCACGAGTTCCGGCCTGATTGGCCTGCCGTCCCAGCGCCTTCGGCAAGCGCAATCAGACAGAAAGGAATGAGCCATGGCTCAGCTTTATCCGGTTGCCGGTGCCAAGATCTATATCGGCCCGGCCATCAATGACGTGCCCGATGACGAGGACATGACGGCGGCGCTGTTCGCTTCCACCGTCTGGACCGAAATCAAGGGCTGGCAGACCATGGGCGCAATCGGCGATGCCGCCACGCTCATCACCGAATCGGTCATTTCCTCCGGCCGAGACTTGAAGGCAAAGGGCACGCGCAACGCTGGCTCGATGCAGAACAACTTCATCATCCTGCCCGAGGACGACGGACAGATCGCGCTCATCGCCGCTGAAGCGACGACGCACAACTTCCCGTTCAAGCTCGCCTTTGACGATGCTCCGGCCCCGGCGACGTCGGTGGTGACCATGACGATCGCAGCACCAGGCGTGGTCTCCTGGACCGCGCACGGCCTCGCCGCGGATACGCCGATCAAGTTCAGCACGACCGGCGCGCTTCCGACCGGGCTGACCGCCGGCACCACCTACTATGTCGTTAGCCCCACCACCGATGCGTTCAGCGTAGCGGCTACTCCGGGCGGCTCTGCCATCACAACGACGGGCACCCAGAGCGGCACGCATACCGCCACCACCGTCCCGACCGGCACGACGAAGCTCTTCTACGGCATCGTCATGACCGCACAGGAGAATGGCGGCGGGGCGAACACTGCCCGCCTGATCTCGGGCAACATCGAAATCAACAGCGCTATCGTCACGGTAGCCGCTGGCGGAGGCGCGTAATGGCTGAAATGATCTCTCTCGATCGGTTCGATGCCCTCGTCCAGGCGCAGGAGGCCGGCATCGAGTTCGACCTTCTCGACGAGGTCGGGCAGCCGATCGGCCTCAAGCTTGGCATGGTCGGGCCTGACAGCAAGCGGGCAAGGCAGGCGATGAAATCGGTTGCAGCCGAATTCGCAGCTCGTGCAGAGGAGAGGGGAAGCCTGCAGAGCGCAGAGGACGAGGAAGACGAGCGAATGATCGCCTTCCTTTCCAAGGTCGTGACGCACTGGAGCCCGAACCCGGCAATCGGCGGCAAGGAGGTTCCCTTCTCTGAGGAGAATGCGCGGACCTTCTTCGGCCGGTTCCGCATGTTCATGGAGCAGGCCCAGGCGCGGGCGGTGCGTCGTAGCCCTTTCGCCACAAGCTCATCGAACGCCTCTGCCAGC
Source organism: Shinella sp. R2-11 (assembly GCF_055330205.1). Taxonomy (NCBI): domain Bacteria; kingdom Pseudomonadati; phylum Pseudomonadota; class Alphaproteobacteria; order Hyphomicrobiales; family Rhizobiaceae; genus Shinella; species Shinella sp. R2-11. The sequence goes on from NZ_JBVAPC010000002.1 coordinate 94,282, forward strand.
TCGTCGCAGACCAAGCCGACGGAAAGCCGATCAAGATCCCGTCGGCCGGCGAGCAAGTCTGGTACTGGTTCAGGGAACTAGATTGCCAGCGACAGGGAAACGGGTTGGGTCTAAATGCCCTCGGATTTCGCGAAATCAAGGCTTGGGCCGACCTTCGCGAAATCTCGCTTCTGCCGTGGCAACTCGATGCGATAATCGCCCTCGATATCAAGCGGAGGTCTGTGGACGCTGCGAAGGCGACCGAGGGCAAAGAAGCTCCTAAACCCGGTGTCTCCAAGCGTCCGCTTACCGCTCGCCTGTTCGATGCGCTGTTTCCTCATCGGGGGAAATAGGCTGCACTCTCGCGGGGCTTGCAAAAGGAGAGGGAGGCGCAGCGGGCGGCGAACAAGCGTCCCTGGACATGCAAATCTTTGTGGAACCTCTCGCGGTTCTGCAATTCTAGAATGAAAAGTGACTCGACTCTCTTCTGCTTTTTCGTCTTGATTGACGCGGAGAATTGAAGGGGCGTGTTTTGGCTGACAGATTCCTGCATTTAATGAAGCTCAGTATGGGTAGATACCCGGCCGTTAGCGCGGAAGTGTATCTGCAATCACTTGTAGACGCATGCAGGCATTTCTACGACAAAGGTGAGGCTATCGCCTACATAGTAGGAACGGATGCTAAATCCGACCAAGCGCTTAACGAATCAAACGCGATCTACATCTCGGATCTAGATGATAAGGATGGATATTTATCGATTCTCCTTGTTCGCGGTGACCCGGGCCGCGGTCTTCCAAGCTTTGTAAACCCCAAGAGCCGGCAAGTCACAACGATAACATCAGACGATCCAGGCGCAGTCCCTGGTTCATCCTCGCACTTGGTTATTTCTATGCAGGCGATCGCCGCGGGATCTGACGGGGGGCGGCATAGAATGGCGATGGAGCGGACAAGGGGGATAGGACGCTCGCTGGCAAAGAGCTTCCTCGCGAATTTGCTTGAGAGATATGCGAACGAGCACCCGGAGAAATTTGTCGCGGAAAAGAAGCGTCGAAGCGCAAAAGAGAAGCCTGAGGATATTCAGTACCGCCCCACAGTGAGTTTCAATCCTCAACCAAACGCTAGCTTGAAAAAGGACTTGGAAGAGGGAAAGATCGGCGGGTTTAAGCTAGTACGCGGGAAGAAGGAATTCCAAGGCGAAGCCGACGACGCAAAAATTCAGCGACTTGACGTTCAACTCGCCGCACGGATCGTGCCAACTGACGACTTTGGGCGTGTGAAAAGCCTGATTGATCACCTCAGACAATCCCTAACCGGTATCGACTTCGAGGCGATGAATCTTGAGCTCGTTGATGAGCAGGGGAACGCGGTTGGAAATACTAAGTCGATTGCTATCGATAAGCTGGAGGAGGCGGATATGCGTTACTGCAAAACCGTACCGATAACCGGCCTCACCGGCGCCTTAGATGATTGCTATGGCGAATTCCACGTTCCGATTTTGAAGTCTGCCAAAGAAGCGATACACGCCGAGAAGCACTGGAAGTAGCCATGTGGTGGTTCAGAGAGTTGCTCGCCTCGATGCGCTTTTTGGCCATCAGAGGTGACCAGCCGTTCTATCGGTCGAAGCGAGTATACGAACTGATCCTACCGTCGCTGGTGACGGCGGGGATCGTCGTACTTATTTGGAACTTTCCAAGGGCGTTTACTGACGATATTGTCGCCAAGATTACGTCTAACATCTTCCAGTTTATGGTCTTCGTAGTGCCGTTCCACCTCGCAGCGCTTGGAGCTTTCGCTACATTTGAACGTGCTGGGCTCGACAATAAACTAAAAGGTACGAATGCCCAAATTCGATTCTGGGACAATAAAGATCAGGGTTATTTTTATGAGACCCTGACGCTTCGGCAATATGCAAGCCTTTTGTTCGGTTATCTATGCACTATTGGTGTTGTTTATATCATAATGTACATTGTTTTGATTAATGTGGATTTTGTATATGTGTCAGGTGATAATTTCTCAAAGGTTCAAAACCTTGGCTTAATTGCTGTTCTGTTTTTTGTCGCCCACTATGGCTTTCTTAGTGTCTACGCCATTACCTTCCTGTTCGAAAAGATAAACAGAATTGGTGAGAGGACTGTCTCCCCTGAGAATGGGGCTACTTCCGAAAAGATCTAAGCCAGTTAAGGCTTTAGGTGCCCATGCACTCCGAGCTAATCGCAGAGGGGCAGGCTTGAGCAGAAATTCAACCATGGCCGGAATGCCATATTTGGTTGAGGAAGCCATCGTTGTGTGCTCTACTAGCACCAGCACAGTTGGGGGAAGTAGATGATGAACATCATTGAAAGGGTATGCGGCGAGTAGTTTCTCGGCGCTTTACGTTCTGGCTAGCGATATTCGCTGACGTCGCAACGATCATTGGTCTCGCACTGATGATCTATTCGATGGTCTAACCAGATTGAATAGCCTCTAGGCGCCCTTCGGGGCGCCTTTTCATTACCTATGAGCACTTGACGTAGATGGAATAGACCCTGGAGGGGCGACCAAAGCCGTAGGTACCGGAGTATCGTTCATCGATACCGTACTTCCGTCCCGCAGTCGCAACGCAGAAGGATTTTTCCATCCAAGGCGAACGCCCTCATTGCCAATCCGCAAGATGGGCAGATCGTGCCTCGTTTGGAGTTCGTGGCCCTCTGAGTTGCGCTAGAAACGATTTGGCGTGACGGCTTCTCTGTTCGTTTATTTCTGATGCGAACGCCTACCCATACACCCAAACCAAGGCTCGCTAGGAACTGCAGCAGCGCAGGCGTGCGATTAACTCCGCCGTGATGGGAACATGCTCCCTGTCTGCCAATGGAGGAAGACTGCCAGCCGGAATTACAGGCGACGGGGCCTAGTAGCGAGCCAATGAGGATCATTGAGGCAACGAAAGTGATGGCGCCCCAGCCAAGGGGCGTGTTGATGGTCTTGAGCATTATCTCTCTGAGCTGTTCTAGTTTATCACGGAGGAAGGCTCTCCCCCAACAAGCTGGCGTGGATCAAAGCTGGTCTTTGCGGCCGAATATGAAGCGACGTGTTTCGCCATTGGTCAACTGCATGGTCCCTTCACCAGCGACCATGGATGCGTTCGTCATGGGTCTGGTCATGGTTACTGTCCCTGACTTCCCATCGGTGCATGCCACCGGAATGACCACCGTTGCTTTCCGCCAGTCAGGTGCGGTGCCGCGGCAGGTTACCCGACCATCGCCGATGGAGAACTTCACGTTCTCCTGCATGGCCCCAAAGGTTGTCTGTCCGCTACCGTAACGACCGGTGGCGCTGACATACTGGTTTTCTATGGTGTTGCAGCCTGCCAGCGCGAGAAGTGCGCCCAGAGCAACAAAATTCTTCATCATCCTAGCTGCCTCCGTTTCGGCGAGGACGATACCGCCTTTCACCCAAAGGTAAACCCATGACTGTTGCCTCACTTGGCTTCAAAATCGATTCCACACAGGCGTCGTCGGCTGCTATCGATCTGGAGAGGCTGTATGCCGCAGCCGCCAAGATGGAGACGGCGGCAGAAAGCTTGACGACCTCGGCCGGAGCGCTTGCCGGCGCTTTAAAGCGTGTCGGAGACGAGACGAAGAAGGTGCCGCCGGTCGCCCGCCCGTTCCAGAGCCAGGATGAGCACGTTAGGGCCTTCCGCGCCGAGATCGAGCGCCTGACGGTCAAGTATCAGCCCTTGGCGAATGCGCAGAAGAATTATGCGGCCGCGGTGTCGGAGATCAACAGGGCTCATCAGCTCGGGATCATCAATGCCCAGCAGATGCAAAAGGCGCTTGACGGTGAACGCCTGGCCTTTGAGCGCCTGAAGACTTCAGCAACGATGGCGGGGGCTGCGGTCAAGGCAGCAAACCAGAATGGGGTGAGCGGCGCGCAGCGAGCGGCCGGCATCAATGCTGGCTATCAGTTTCAGGACATCGCGGTAACTGCTGCCATGGGCATGAACCCGCTCATGATCGGGCTTCAACAGGGCACTCAGCTAGCCTCTGTTCTGGCATCGATGGAGCGCCCTGTGGCGGGTCTCGCTGCGGCGTTCGGGTCGATCATCAGCCCCGTGACGCTTGTAACCGTAGGGCTCACGGCTGGGGTTGCCGCTCTTGTCCAATATTTCTCCACCGCGGAAAGCGGGAGTGAAAAAACCTCAAGGCTCTTCGAGGAGCAGAATGAAACGATCCGCCGCGCTGCTGAACTGTGGGGGGACGCGGCGCCTGCGCTGAAAGCCTACGTCGATGAACTTGACCGAGCCGACAAGATTGCTCAGGGCCGTGAAGCCGGCGGCATTCTGGCTGGTCGGGAATTGAAGGGACTTTCCTCCAACCTCGACGATATCAAGGTCAAAGCAATAGAGGCCCTTCGGTCGCTGCGAGGCGATCCGGACAACGCTGTCATCGTTCGCGATCTTGTCTCGGCGTGGGGCGACCTTCGTGAGCGTCTGGACAATGGCACAGCATCCATGGCCGACCTCAATCGGGTCCAGCGTGAGCTTGCCACCGCGGTAACCACTTACGGCACGCCGCAGGTTCTCGAGTTCAGCAAGGCATTCGACGAGGTTACTGCCGCGATTTATCGCGGGGTTGAAGCGGCGCAAAAAGCGCGCACCGAATGGATCGCGGCCCTCGCGGGTGGAACGAGCGTCCAAGACATCGTCGAAGGGGCGACATTCAACGATAACGGCACTATCCGCCGGCCAAGTGACTTCATCCCCCGCGTTCCCGGCATCCCGACGTCGAGACCTTCCGATCTAGCGGCCGATCCTGACGTGGCCGATTCTCGCATTCTTAATTCGGATGGGCGGTTTACTGCAGTTCCGGTGCCAACGGAGAAGCCCAACTTCTTCGAACTGGAGAAGGAAAACGAGAAGGTTGATGAGGTCACCAAGGCCTATCTCCGTGCGCAGGAGGCGAAGGCGAATTTCTGGCTCGATGTCAGCTTCGCCGAGCGCCAGGCTGGCCGTAGCGCGATGGACCGGCAGATTGCCACTACGCTCACGCGCTATGGCCTTGATGAAAATCTGAACTCGCCTGAGGCGAACGCCATCCGCCAGCAGCTTCAATGGCAGCAGGCAAAGGACTTGGCCCGGGGCTTCGGAGATGCGTTCAGCGCCGAATTGCTTTCCGGCAGCCGCGATATCGGGAAGGCTTTCCTCAAGGGTTTTGAGGCCGCTATTTCGGGCGAGGCATCGAAGCTGTGGGAAAAGTTCTTCGACGGGATAGGAAACATCTTTGCCGACTGGCTCACAGGATCGAGGGGCGGCACGGGGGCAGGAGCGACCAACGCAATCGGCTCGGTGGCGGCAAAGGCCATAGGGATCGGTGGAAAGGCAGTCAATGACAACACGGCCGGCGGCTTTGTTGGTCTGGCCAAGGCCTCCTCGATCCCTTCGACCGATATCGCTTCGTACATCGCTCAGGCCGCGACAAAGCGGGGCATCGATCCCGACATCGCTCTTCGAGTAGCGAAATCCGAAGGTGGGCTGAACAGCTGGAATCTTCAGTCGAACTTCGTCAAAAACGGCGTTCGCGAACCGTCGTTCGGTCCCTATCAGCTTTACATGGGCGGCGGCCTCGGCAACGAGTTCCAGCGCCGCACAGGCCTTGATCCTCGTCTCGCAGCCAATGGCCCTGCCGGCGTTGATTTCGCTCTCGACCATGCAGCGAAGAACGGTTGGGGCGCATGGTATGGTGCGAAGAATGCCGGCATCGGCAATTTCGAGGGAATCGGAAAGGCCTCCAAAGCGATAGAAGGGCTTGGGGACGCAGCCACCGCCACCGCGAAAATGACGGAGGGGCTAGGGCAGACCCTGGCCAGCATTCCGCAGGCGCTCATGGCGAACGGCGGCGGAGGTGGCATTCTCTCCGGCCTCACCAAATACGGGATGGGCCTGTTCTCCGGTTCCTCGCAGTTTGCGTCGGCCTGGCTGAAGGGCGGCGTCGGTCTTTACGCCGATGGCACGAACTATGCTCCTGGCGGTCTTGCCATCGTTGGCGAGCGCGGTCCCGAACTCGTCAATCTTCCTCAGGGCTCCAAGGTGTTCAACACCAACAAGAGCCAGGACATGATGGCTGCCAACGGCAACGACGCAAAAGTCCAGCCGCCGAAATACGACATCCACATCTATGGCGGCTCCGGCGACCAGCACATTCGCGAACTTGTTCAGCAGGGCATCGCGGCTGCCCAGGGCGAGCAGAGCTACCAGATGCGGCGTGGCGGCTTCGGCGACATGCAGCGGCGTTATTCGAACCAGAAAGGCTAAGGATGGCTCGATATACCGACAATCCTACCGTTCCGGTCAGATTTCTCCGGCCGAAGCGGGCATCCTTCGACATCATCGGAAACTCGATTGATGGCGGCGTGAACGGGACAGGCGAAGCGATCTCGATAGAGATGAGCGGTGGGGGCCGTGTGAAGGCGCTCTACGAGCAATGCGTCCTTCAGGCAGACGATACCGAGCGTTTCGAGATCATCAATTGGCTGGGGGCTCGCGGCAATGGCGGGTTCCGCTTCTTCAACGTGCCTCTCTTGACCGATGCTTGGGGACCATTCGCGGCACGGCGCCCTGTCATTGACGGCATCCCGCATTCGGACGGTGCTTTGTTCTCCGATACCTCCGGATACTCGCAGGCTTCTGTGTGGGGGCGTTTGACGGCTTCAGCTGCGCTCGGGGCAGGGAAGATCTTCTTGCGCGTCTACGGGGCTTCCCGGCCTCTGCGTTGGTCTGACTGGTTTTCGATCAACCACCCGTCCAAGGGATGGCGCGCATATCGGTATTGGGAAAGCACCAAGACCGAAGAGGGGATTGAAACCGTGGAAGGCATAGAGTTGAGCTATTCCGACTATGCGCTCGGGATCGGGCCGGCGCTTCGCGAGGCATGCAACGAGAACACGCGCGTTGAGTTGGCTCGGCCGCTCTGCGTCATGCGCTTTCCGCAAGGGTTCACGCTGCCGCTCGATGTCGACGGCTGGCTCCAGGCGCGACCGACGCTCCAGTTCACTGAGGCGTTCTGATGGCGTGGATACCTGATGCCGTCATTGAGGAGATGCGCGGGAGCCATCAACTCGGGCTCTTCCTTCGGGTGGGGACCCAGCCTGCTCTCCATGTCTGGTTTGGGGTGCACGACATCCCGGCCAATTTCGACAGCATCGATCCGAACGGAACCGTCTATCTCGGCGGCGGCGTCCTGATCGGGGTGCCGACGCTGGAGGTGCTAATCAATGGGACTGCGGACAGCGTGGATTTCACACTGTCGGGCATCGATCCTGTTACAGGCGCGAAGACGCTGGACGCTCTGCCTCCGGTCAGGGGCGCACAGGTCCAGATCGGGATTACGACGCTCGACCGCTATTACCAGCCGATGAGTGCCATCGTGCCAATTTGGAGCGGGATAGCCTCGCACGTCGGGGAGGCATCCCAGGCACAGCTAAGCGACGGAGAGCCGTCGCTGATGCTCTCCCTGTCGGTGGTCGCAGGGGAAAGCACCAGATCACGTCCTTCGCGCTCTCTTTGGTCCTCTGCCCATCAAAAGGCGATCTCGCCGACCGACAAATTCTGCGACGGCACGGCGCGACTTGCCCGTGGTGTCCAGCCGGTCTGGCCCAACTTCTGAGAAGCCCATGGATATTCACGAGTTCATTCGCCTGCCTCATCGGTTTCGTTGGGGCGGGGTCTCCGGCGACGATTGCGTGATGTTCTGTGCAACATGGGCGCAGCATCTCTGCGGGACCGACCCAGCCGCCCATGTCCGTGGGACCTACAGCGACGAGCGCGGCGCATATGCCGTCATGAGCGCCAAAGGCGGCTTGGTGAAGATGATCGGCGACGGAATAGAGCCGCTTGGCTTTACTCGTGTCGATGCCCTGCAAGACGGCGACATTGGCGTGATCCGCGCGCCATCGGCCGTCGATTGCATGGTCAAGGAAATTTGCGCCATCCGGTTCGGCCCGCTGTGGGTGGCCCTAGGCCCCAATGGTGTGGCTGGAAAGCGTGCTGACCACGTTGCAGCCTGGAGATATCTGCCTTGAGCTTTCACCATCGCATGATGCTCCAGCGCTACGGCTTGGGGCACACGACCTCGCTCTATAGCCAGGTTCTTTTCGACCCGATCTTCACGCCGATATTCACCGCAATTTTCGGGACCGCTGGTTTCACGATCGGCGCCACGACAATTACGTTCGCATCGATAGCCTCCGCCATCGCCACCACGGCTATTGCTATCGGCATACAAATGATGATGGCACCCAAGCCACCGAAGGCGGAAGATGGCAAGGTTCCTCTCGCTCAGGCCATTCCGTATCGGAACTTCGTCGTGGGCCGAACGCGAGTTGCCGGCGCTCGGATGCTCTGGGAGGCCGTGGGCTCGACGCTCTATTGCGTGCAGGCGATTGCCGGCCATCGTATCCAGGCGGTCAATCGGCATTTCCTCCATGATGACCTGGTCACCGTCAATGCGGCCACTGGGATCGTGACGGGCCTGACGGGCGGCCGATATGGTGGAGACCGCGTGCGGATATTCTCTCGCCTCGGCCTCTCGACGGAGACGCCCTATGCGCGCTTCGTGACGGCGCTCTCGTCGCAGAACCTCTGGACGAACGCTCACCGTGGAGACGGGCAGGCTTCCGTGGCCATTGAAGCGAGGAATGCCGCGCAGAGCGCGCAGCAGCGTGCGTTTCCTTACGGTGCCCCGAGCCTTTCCGTCGAGGTGGATGGCGCCCGCTGTTGGGATTATCGGAACCCGGCGCAGGACCCTGAGGACCCTTCTACGTGGACCTTCACCCGCAACGCTGCGCTGATCATGTGCTGGCATCAGTGCTTCAATGAATTCGGCCACCGCCGCGACTATCGGAAGGCCATCCTGCCGGTCCTCAATATGTGGATCGAGGAAGCAAACATCTGCGACGAGGATATTCCACGCGCCTCCGGCGGCACGGAGAAGCGCTACGAGTGCAATGGCTGGGATACAACGGAAAACGGCCCGAAGGCCGCCACGAACGCGATCCTGGCCGCATGCGACGGCTGGATCTGCGAGCGCGGCGATGGCGCGCTTCTTTTCACCGTCGGTAAGTTCCGGGAGGACAGGGTCGCGGTGCTGACGGATGCCGATATTATCGGCCACCAGATCCAATACGACGTCCTGTTCGAAGACGCGATCAACAGGCTTGTGCCGAAGTTCACCTACCCGGCGACCGACTACACCACCAGCGACACGGACTTCTTCGAAGACATAGCCGCCCAGCTCGAAGACGGCCGAATCCTGTCTGAGGACGCAAACTACCAGTGGGTCCATCAGTGGCGGCAGGCCCGGCGCCTTGGCAAGCGCGACTGGCTTCGGCTTTGCCAGAAGGTGAAAGGCACCCTCGATGTGCGTCTTTCCGGGCTGAACGCCATCTATTCGCGATGGGTGCGCCTCGAAACGCCGAACCGTCTGCCGAGGCTTAACGGCAAGCTCATCGAAAACCGCCGATCGATCCTTGCCATCACCAAGGGCGGCTTCTCGATGGAGATCGTGCAGCACCCGGACGACATTGACGCCTGGACGCCGGCCGTGGACGAAGGCCAGCAGCCTCCGGTGCCCCCAGCTCCTAATGCCGCAGGCCTGAACGCGCCCGTCGTCGAGGCTGTGCAGGCAATAGCGACCGGCGGATCGGTCTACCTCAAGGTGATCATCACTGACCCCGCAGACGACAGCTTGACGCCGGTGCTTCATTATCGCGTTCAGAACGGCGGCTCCGGTTCGCCCGGCGCTTGGGTCGAGCAGGCGTTCCCCGATGTCACTCCGGCGAGCGGTATCATAACCCTCAGCACGTCCGCTGTGCCCGCAGACACGGTCCTCGATGTTGAGGTTGCATTCAAGGGCTCCAAGGGAAGCTATTCGGACTGGTCGCCGACGGAGACCGTCACCACGACCTCCGACCCGACGCCGCCCGGTATCGTGACCGGCGTCTCCGTCTCGCCATCTGCGGGAGCGGCCACATTCAACTGGATCGCGCCGAACAGCGAAAACTACGTCGGCGCCAAGATTTACATCGGCACGACCAACAGCTTCGGCTCCGCCACCTACTATCCGCCGCCCGAATATGGTGCTGCCGGTGCGAACGACGCTCGCACGGTTACCGGCCTATCAGCCGGGGTGAAATACGGATGGGTCGTATCCGTCAACGGCTCGGACATTGCCGGCAGCCCGGTCGCGACCGGCGCGTTCACTGTCACCTAAAATCAACGGAGACACCATGGTTGAGACTGCAAACACGATCTGGGCTGATGGCCCGGCAAGTGCCCCTGCGCAGCCGGACAAGGCGAAGATTCGGGCATGGGGAACTTGGCTAGAATCGTTCGTGACCGCGATCGGGGCAAATAGCGGATCCGTCTACGCAACTCGAGCTGCGCTATATTCCGATCTGGCGCATGGCCCGAACAGCATGGCGTGGGTCGTCAACGACCCGACCGCCGCCTATAACGGCATTTATCAGAAGGCTGGGGCCTCTGGCACGGGTTCGTGGAGCAGGGCGGCGGATTTGCCCTATAGCTTCATCACCACCACGGATGTCGGAGCCGGAACGCCAAACGCGATCATTGCGACAAGTTCCCTGCCGATCAGTTCCTCGGCGCTGGTGATGATGGGGGTTTATGAAACCAACACGGCTTCTCCCGTAACCGTTGCGTTCAACGGTGGTCCGACGCTCACGATCAAGACGAATACCGGAAACGATGTTTCCCCCGGAGGTCTCCTGGCTGGAATGCAGCTCATCGGCATCGTCGCGGGGACAACGTTCCGCCTCGTGAGCGATCAGGTTTCAGCGGCTGTTGTAGCTGCTGCCGAAGCCGCGGCGAATGCGGCCGCGGCCAGCGCCTCGAATGCCAGCACTTCCGCAGGGAACGCAGCGAACAGCGCCACCCTCGCGGGAAAGTGGGCTACTGAAGCAGAAGACGTGCCGGTTCTGCCCGGCCTCTACTCGGCCTATCACTGGGCGATGAAGGCGGCGGCGACTGTCACCGGCGGGATTGCCGCAGCCATCCATGCAGCAACGGCCAAGGCTTCGCTCGATGACGCTGACGAGATGGGGCTCGCCGACAGTGCAGCCTCGTGGGGCCTGAAGAAGTTCACGCTCGCGAATCTGATTTCGAGCATCTTCAAGACATCGCGTACGATTGCCAACGGCCAATTCGCCGCCGCCACGTTCAAGCTGTTCAATGCAGCCGGCACGCCTCGGGCGCTTTCCTTCATCACCACGGCGCTGACCGCTGATCGAACCGTGACTGCCGCTGATGCAGATATGGATCTCGGGCTTACAACAACTGCGGGTTTTGACGCGAGGGTGCCGACGGCGATCGCCGCCCGTGCCCGCTATGATATCGGGTCTTACACGCTCGCTTGGCGCAATACGCAAGGCCAAATCGCCGCTGGCGACATTGTGGCTGGGTCTAGCCTGACCGCCATGGCGGTAAGATCGTCTAACAATCTCACGCCATACGGGGTCATCCCCGGGACAGGCTTCGGTGCGGTGACAAGCAATGATCCTATGACCGGATCGTGGATGTTCTGTGGCTCGGCAGCGTCGAACGACAACACCTATCCCGGCGGTCTCTGGAAGAGGATTTCGTGATGAGCACCCAATATCGCAACCCCGCTTTCAACCGCTTCGGGTCCATCGATGTCGAGATTGCCCATGCGGATCATGGGTGGATACCGTTCACGGCATCGCCTGACGATGACCAGGAGTTTGGCCGGGCGCTTCATGCCGAGATCGTCGCTGCCGGCGATATCGCGCCTTACGTTCCTTCCGAACAACCTCAAGTCCCGACCGTCCTTTACCCGGTCGATCTCTGGTCCCGCATGACGGATGCGGAGGCTGATCAGGTTGAGGCGGCAATGGCAACCCAGCCGGTGCGCATCCAGAACATCTTCAAGTACGCCTCGTCCTACCGCAGCGACCATGAGCTTTGGCCGCTGCTCGAAACGATGGCGACCGGTCTTTTCGGCGCCGAGCGTGCCGCCGAAATCCTCGCCGCCTCCTAACCCTTCCATCTCAGGAACATTCCCATGAACCGCTCCGCATTTTATGCGTCGGTGCGCCAGCGCGCGTCCGGCGTCTTTGGCACGTCTTTGTCTCAAGCGCAGGTCAACGGCGTCGAGGCCATCCTCGATGAGGCGGAGAAGCGGGCAACGCCGCTGTTCCACCTCGCGGCCATCCTGTCGGAGGTCTATCACGAGACAGGCGGACAGATGCAGCCGGTGAAGGAAACGGTCTACGCCAACAGCAAGGAACGGAATCCTTCCGACGCGACTGTGATCAAACGTCTCGATGCGGCCTATGCCAAGGGGCAGCTTCCGTGGGTCACGAAACCTTACTGGCGCGAAGGCTGGTTCGGCCGAGGCCTCATCCAGATCACGCACGAGGAGAATTACCGAAAGCTCGGTCTCTCCAAGGCGTCGGCTCTGGATCTTAAGGCTTCAGTCCGCGCGACTTTCGACGGAATGGAGCAGGGGCTTTTCACTGGCAAGAAGCTTTCCGACTACGATTACCTCGTGACCCGAAACCCCGACGTGCCGGGTTTCAAATACTACAATTCCCGGGCCATCGTGAATGGCGACACCGCCAAGAACGGGGCGATGATTGCCGGCTACGCTGCAGCCTTCGAAAAGGCGCTGCGTGATGCCGGTTACAGCTCGAAAAATGCTGATTTGGGCACCACCCCGAAACCCTCAAAACCCAGCACATCCAGCGCGAAAGAGGCCGATTTGGGCACCACCCCCAAGCGCTCCGCTCTGTCTGCGCTGATCACCGTTTTCCTCGCCCTGTTCAAAGGATGGAAGAAATGACCGCTGTCCTCGCGCGCATCGCTCTGCGCTATCTCGCTGCCGCTCTTGTCACCGCCGGCTATCTCGATGCGGATCTCGGCCAGCAGATCGGTGCTGACCCTGATCTGATCATGCTCGCCGGCTTTGGCCTCGGGGCCGGCGTCGAAATGGCCTATGCCGCGGCCAAGCGGCTTGGGTGGGCGACATGATCGACAGGCTCTCCCTCATCGGTGGCGCGCTGATCGGCGGCTTCGTCGTCTTCCTCGGCTTCGGCATCGTCAATGACCTCTGGCTCCTCCCGCGCGCCGAGGAGCAGGGCAGGGCGCTGGAGCGCGCCGACACGCTCAAGAAGGCTATCGAACTCGTGCAGAAAAGGAGCCGCACCAATGCGGATGTTTCGAAGCTTGATGATGCTGGCATTTGCCGGGAGCTTGGCGGCGTGCTCACAGACGGCGTCTGTCAGTGACGGTTCGGGATTCGAAGCCCTGACGCCATCGGCCGGCACCCGCGCCTATATCGTCGCCAATGACCGGCCGTTTGCCGAACAGGTCATTGCCCATAACCGCACATGCCAAACGCAGCAAGGATGTCGGAAATGAGCCCACCCGAAACGGATCACGATCTGCGGAGCCGCATGGTGAGCGCCGAGCATACCATCCAAGGCAACACTCAGCGCATCGCCGCCCTTGAGGCATGGCAGAGGCAGAGCGATCTGGCTGACGCCCGCAAGGAAGGCGAGTGGAAAGCGATGAATGACAAAATCGACTCTGTCGGATCGAAGGTCGACAAGATATCCGATAGCCTTCAGTGGGTGGTGCGGCTACTCATCGGGGGCATCATCATGGCTGCACTCGCCTTTCTCGTGAGAGGTGGCTTTGCGCCGTAAGTGAGATCCTTAGACCCCCTCGTTTCCTTTGGGTATAGCTCGCCAGCGTCACGCCCAAGCCACTTATATTACGGGAAGTGGCTGGTGATCAAGCTCGGGTGGACCGGACAAGCCCTCAAAAATACGCCGTCAGCGTCAGCCAGGCCGCCGTAAGGTTTATCGCTGCCGCCGCGAACATCGACCAGATCGACGGGCGAAGCCACGCGAGGATTGCGGAAACAATGCCGGCGCCGGATATGGCGTAGATCAGCATGGCAACGCCCCACTATTTCGGGTAGAGCCCGGCTCCTTGTAAGGGTAATGCTCCCAGCACCACCAGCGCATCGGCTCGGCCTTGGATCGAGCCAGCCCGAATCCTCCCCATTTGTTGCACTCCGGATGCTCGCAATAATGCTCTTCCGGCACATGGGGACGGGTATCGGTGCGGTCGTCTATAGCCATTCCCAAGATGTAGGCGAGTCGAGACATGGTGTCATCGCCTCCCGCGCCGATGCTTTCGGGTAACCTCCCGCGGCGGCCCTATGAATTCTCCTTTGCCATAAAAGCCGTCAGGAAGATTAGGCGGGGTTCCATAAGGGATCATGTCCCCGCAAGCATTGGGTCGCCATTTTGGCGATACGATGCAAAGACCATATTGGCCGCAAGCTGAACATCGAAAACGCATCCCGAGCGGTCTCTGACCCTCGACTACGTTTGTAGGGTCAAACTCGACCTTTCGGTCACACGGGAAACAGTAGATGGTAAGATTGCTTCCGGCGGCAAGCTCCTCGCCATACGAAAGATCGTCCTTCGTCATGCGGTTTCTCCACCCGAAGGACCGCATTCCTTCGTTCTCTATGTGTTCACGTTCCGCCAGAGCGGTAAATGATCCGGAGAAGGAGAAGAGTCAATATCGATCGAGGGGAGATTTGGGGAACGGCCTGCCACACCTGATTTTGGTGTGGCGGAACGGTTCAAGCCCATACTGCCACACCTGATTTTTTACAGTGTGGTTTCAAGCGATTGCGAGATTGCGGTGAAGGGGTTGGAGGCCTCGCCGAGAATCGAACTCGGGTGCAAGGATTTGCAGTCCTCTGCGTAACCACTCCGCCACGAGGCCGTCCGTTTGCTATAAAGCGAGTGGTGCCGGGCGTTTAGAACGAATTTAGACAGGGTGCAAGGGGCATTCATGCCGAATGCCAAGCTTTTTTTGGAAGCGGCGGAAGGCGCGCGGGAAAGCGCGCCGTTCCGGGTCATTGCGCCGGTGCGCCCTCGAGGCCGACAAGGGCGATCTTGGCATAGCCGGCGCCGCGCAAGAGGTTCATCACGTCCATGACGCTGCCGTAGTCGACGGCCTTGTCGGCGCGCAGCAGGATGCGCGCATCCTTGTTGCCCTCCGTCACGGCGTCGATCTCGGGGCCGAAATTGTCGCGCGCGATCTCGCCGTTGCCGATGGAGACCGTGAGGTCCTTCTTCAGCGTCATGAAGATCGGCTTGTCCTCGCGCGGCGTTGGCTGGGCGACGGAGGAAGGCAGGTCGACATTG
This sequence comes from Shinella sp. R2-11, assembly GCF_055330205.1. Classification (NCBI taxonomy): domain Bacteria; kingdom Pseudomonadati; phylum Pseudomonadota; class Alphaproteobacteria; order Hyphomicrobiales; family Rhizobiaceae; genus Shinella; species Shinella sp. R2-11. The sequence goes on from NZ_JBVAPC010000002.1 coordinate 109,501, forward strand.
ATGTCGACGGTGGCGAGCGGGGCGGCCACCATGAAGATGATGAGCAGCACCAGCATGACGTCGATGAACGGCGTCACGTTGATTTCGCTGTTCTCTTCGAGGTCGTCGCCGCCGCCTTCCCTGATCTTGCTGGCCATGGCGTTACCCGACCTTCACGAAGGAAGCGGCGCCGCGCTGTGCGGGCTGGCGCTGGGCGCGGCGCATGTCGAGGTCGCGGCTCGCAAGGCGCTCGATGGCGGCCGAGGCGTCGGCGAGCTGCTGGCGGTAGCCGGTAATGGCGCGGGCGAGGAAGTTGTAGATCACGACGGCCGGGATGGCGGCGACGAGGCCGATGGCGGTCGCCAGCAGAGCCTCGGCGATGCCGGGCGCGACGATGGCGAGGTTCGTGGTCTGCGCCTTCGAGATGCCGATGAACGAGTTCATGATGCCCCAGACCGTGCCGAACAGGCCGACGAAGGGCGCCGTGGAGCCGATGGTGGCGAGAAGGCCGGTGCCCTTGGCGATGCGGCGGCCGGCATGCACTTCCATGCGGGCGAGGCGGGAGGCGATGCGCTCCTTCACGCCGCCATCGGAGACGTGGTCGAGCACGGGCTCGGAAGCGTCCATCTCCTCGCGGGCGGCGCGGGTCATGCGCGCGGCGACGCCGCGGTTGCGGCCGAGCGCCTGCTCGCCGTCCTCCAGCCCGCGCGCGGCAATCAACTGGCGCACGGCGCTGCGGGCCGAGCGCTGGGCGGCGCCGAGCTCGGCGAGCTTGACGAGCAGCACGGTCCAGGTGACGACCGAGGCGAAGGCAAGGCCGGTCATCACGCCCTTGACGACGATATCGGCCGCCATGAACATGCCCCAGGGCGAAAGATCGTGCGGCAGGCCGGCCTGGCGGGCGCCCTCCGCGTCGTCGACGGCGTCGAGCTCGGTCGCGTCCTCGTCGTCCTGCGCGGTGTCGGCCTCGGTTCCGGCCGCCTGGTTCGGCGTGGTGTTCTCCACCGCTGCCGGCCGGGACGTCGTGTCCGTCGTGGTGGTGGTCGTTGTCGTCGCGGCGCCGGTGCCGGTGGATTGTCCGGCATCCGTCTGGGCCGACGGCGTCTCCTGGCTCTGCGCCGAAGCGGCGTGCGGCATGGCGAGGGCCATCAGGATGATCGCGAAGTGCAGTCGAGACCGTTTGAGCACGGCGTATTCCTCTTGCATGTCTCAATTCAAGCGAAGCCCGTTTTGGCAACGGGGTGGGGTGCGGCCGGTGAAGGCCGCCGAAACCTGAGTGCTCAATACGACATTATGCATATGACAGGCAATAATATGTTGAGTAATTTATTCATGATAAGGTGAGGCCGGCGAAGGGCGCTGTTTTTGCGCGGAGCGGCCCGCTGCCTATGGACACCCGCCCCGAAACCGCACTATGAGAATTGCAACGCATCCGGCGCGGGCCGGGCCTTTGCGCCGGTCTTCGCCGTTCATTCTTAAGGGCCAGAGATGATTGACTACAATGCAGCGCGCACGAAGATGGTGGACAACCAGATCCGTACGACGGATGTGACGTCGCACGAGGTGCTCGACGCCTTCCTCACCGTGCCGCGGGAAGAGTTCGTGCCGGCGGCGGCAAGGCCGCTCGCCTATATCGACAACGACATCCAGATCGCGCCCGGCCGTTACCTCATGGAGCCGTCGCCGCTCGCAAAGCTGATCCAGCTTGCCGATATCGCGGCGGCCGACATCGTGCTGGAAGTCGGCTGCGGCACCGGCTACGCCTCGGCCATCCTCTCCAGGCTCGGCAGCTCCGTCGTCGCGCTGGAAAGCGATGCGGACCTTGCCGCGACGGCGACCGAAACGCTCGCCCGCCTCGGCTTCGACAATGTCGCCGTCGTGACCGGCGACCTGGAAGCCGGCTATGCGCCGGAAGCGCCCTATGACGTGATCTTCGTGCACGGCGCCGTCGAATATGTCACCGAGCCGCTTTTCGCGCAGCTGCGCGACGGCGGACGCCTCGTCGTCGTCGAGGGCTACGGCAACGCCTCGCAGGCACGCCTCTATATCAAGGAAGGCGGCCGCGTTTCCGAGCGCAACGTCTTCAACACCGCCGTCAAGCCGCTTCCCGGCTTCCGCAGGGCGAAGGAATTCGTTTTCTGAGCGTCCCGCAAGGGACGGACATCGAAAGGCCCGCCGCTCGCCCGGCGGGCCTTTGTTTTTCCAGCGGGCCGGCCCGGGCCTTGGCAGGCCAAACAAAACTGTGCATCACTTATAACACTTGATTCGCAGCGATTTAGTTCGCCGCCGGACTCGCCTAGGGTCTTCGGCATGTCCGGCACGCCTTCTGCGGCAGGCCGCGGACGCCGCAGAGAACGGGGATAGAAATGGCTCAGCCGAATGTAGCGCGTGAACCGTCCATGGATGAAATCCTGGCGTCCATCCGCAAGATCATCGAGAACAACGAAGCGCAGCCGGAACTGGCCCACGATGCCGGCGAGGACGAGGGCTTCGATATCACCACCGAGAGCCATTCGAGCCTGCTGGACAGTTCCGTCGTGGTCGACCGCTTCCATGCCGAGGAGCAGCGCTCCGCCATCGTCCAGCCGATCCATCGGCCGGAGCAGGGCGTGCAGCCGGCCATGTCGCTGGCCGATGTCGCCGCGCGCGTGCGCGCCGCCTCCGAGCGCCATGTCGCCGCCAACCGCGAGCCGGCCGATACCCTGCCGGCCGAGCCGGCCCCGGCCGCCGCCCGCGAGCAGAATCCCCTGATGACCGCGCGCATGGCCGGGACGGCAGGCCATGGTGCGCCCGCGGCGCAGCCCGCCGAGAAGATCGAGCCGGTCGAGGAACGCATCGAGGCCTTCGCCCCGGCGGTGGAGATCCACACCGAGGAGGCCGCGCCCGGCCGGGATATCGCCGCGCTCGTCTCGCCGGCTGTCGGCGAGCGGGTCGCCCAGTCCTTCGGCGCGCTGGCGGAAGCCCTCGACGCCGGCCCGCGCCGCTCCTTCGACGAGATCGCCGAGGACATGCTGCGCCCGATGCTGCAGGAATGGCTCGACGACAACCTGCCGACCCTCGTCGAGCGGCTGGTGCGCGAGGAGATCGAGCGGGTGGCGCGCGGCCCCCGCCGCTGATCGCCGCCGCTTTCCTTCACCGAAAAGACGATTTGAGCCGCGCCGAACCCCCGGCGCGGCTTTTCTTCTGATATTGTTGACTCCATGCCGGCCATCCGGTTTACAAAACCCACCGACAAACAGCAGGCCACGCACGAAAATGCTTGAAAAGAACTATGATTCCGCAGCGGTCGAGCCGCGAATTGCCAAGATGTGGGAAGATGCGGACGCTTTCCGCGCCGGCGAGGGCGCAAAGCCCGGCGCCGAGACCTTCACCATCGTGATTCCGCCGCCGAACGTGACGGGCTCGCTGCATATGGGCCACGCCCTCAACAACACGCTTCAGGACATCATGGTCCGCTTCGAGCGCATGCGCGGCAAGGACGTGCTGTGGCAGCCGGGCATGGACCATGCCGGCATCGCGACGCAGATGGTCGTCGAGCGCAAGCTCGCCGCCGAGAAGCTTCCGGGCCGCCGCGAGATGGGCCGCGAGGCCTTCGTCGAGAAGGTCTGGGAGTGGAAGGCGGAATCGGGCGGCCTGATCTTCAATCAGCTGAAGCGCCTCGGCGCCTCCTGCGACTGGTCGCGCGAGCGCTTCACCATGGACGAGGGGCTTTCCGCCGCCGTGCTGGAAGTCTTCGTCTCGCTCTACAAGGAAGGCCTGATCTATCGCGGCAAGCGACTGGTCAACTGGGACCCGAAATTCGAGACGGCGATTTCCGACCTTGAGGTCGAGAACCGGGAAGTCGACGGTCATATGTGGCACTTCAAGTATCCGCTGGCGGGCGGTGCCACCTATACCTATGTCGAGAAGGACGCCGACGGCAACGTCGTCTTCGAGGAGGAGCGCGACTACATCTCCATCGCCACCACCCGTCCCGAGACGATGCTGGGCGACGGCGCGGTCGCCGTCCACCCGTCCGACGAGCGCTATGCGCCCATCGTCGGCAAGCTCTGCGAGATCCCGGTCGGCCCCAAGGAGCACCGCCGCCTCATCCCGATCATCACCGACGAATATCCCGAGCCCGATTTCGGCTCCGGCGCGGTGAAGATCACCGGCGCGCACGACTTCAACGACTACCAGGTCGCCCGCCGCAACAATATCCCGCTCTACCGGCTGATGGACACGCAGGCCTCCATGCGCGCCGACGGCGAGCCCTACGCCGTCTATGCGGCGCAGGCTCTGGAGATCGCCAAGTCCGGCGACGTCCCGGGCGAGGCGGAAGTCGACGACATCAATCTCGTGCCCGACGAATATCGCGGCCTCGACCGCTACGAGGCGCGCAAGCGCATCGTCGAGGCGATCAATGCCGAGGGCCTTGCCGTCACCGTCAAGGACGCCGAGGGCAACGACGTCCCCTATGTCGAGAACAAGAAGGTCATGCAGCCCTTCGGCGACCGTTCCGGCGTCGTCATCGAGCCGATGCTAACCGACCAGTGGTTCGCCGACGCCGCGACCTTGGCCAAACCCGCCATCGCCTCCGTCCGCGAGGGCCGCACCAACTTCGTGCCGAAGAACTGGGAAAAGACCTATTTCGAGTGGATGGAGAACATCGAGCCGTGGTGCATCTCCCGCCAGCTCTGGTGGGGCCACCAGATCCCGGCCTGGTACGGCCCGGACGGCCAGGTCTTCGTGGAGAAGACCGAGGAAGAGGCGCTGCACGCTGCCATCCAGCACTACATCGCCCATGAAGGCCCGTGGAAGGCCTGGGTCGAGGAGAAGCTGGAGAACTTCGCGCCGGGCGAGATCCTGACGCGCGACGAGGACGTGCTCGACACCTGGTTCTCCTCCGCCCTCTGGCCGTTCTCGACGCTCGGCTGGCCGGAACAGACGAAGGAACTGGAGAAATATTACCAGACCGACGTCCTCGTTACCGGCTTCGACATCATCTTCTTCTGGGTCGCCCGCATGATGATGATGGGCCTGCACTTCATGAAGGACGAGTTCGGCAACCCGGTCGAGCCGTTCCACACCGTCTATGTCCACGCGCTGGTGCGCGACAAGAACGGGCAGAAGATGTCGAAGTCCAAGGGCAACGTCATCGACCCGCTTGAGCTGATCGACGAATACGGCGCGGACGCGCTGCGCTTCACGCTGGCGATTATGGCCGCACAGGGCCGCGACGTGAAGCTCGACCCAGCCCGCATCGCCGGCTACCGCAACTTCGGCACCAAACTGTGGAACGCCACGCGCTTTGCCGAGATGAACGGCGTGAGGAGCGATCCGAAGTTCGTGCCGGAAACGGCCTCGCTGACGATCAACCGCTGGATCCTGACGGAGCTTGCCCGCACGGCGCGCGACGTTACCGAGGCGATCGAGACCTACCGCTTCAACGACGCGGCCGGCACGCTCTACCGCTTCATCTGGAACCAGTTCTGCGACTGGTATCTTGAGCTCCTCAAGCCGGTCTTCAGCGGCGAGGACGAAGCGGCCAAGGCGGAATCGCAGGCCTGCGCGGCCTATGTGCTGGAGGAAACCTACAAGCTCCTGCATCCCTTCATGCCCTTCATGACGGAAGAGCTGTGGGCACACACGGCGGGCGAGGGCGTAACGCGCGAAAGCATGATCTGCCATGCCGAATGGCCGGCGCCCGCCTATGCGGACGAGGCTGCGGCCGACGAGATCAACTGGCTGGTCGATCTCGTCTCCGGCATCCGCTCGGTCCGCGCCGAGATGAACGTGCCGCCGAGCGCGACGGCGCCGCTGGTCGTCGTCGGCGCTAGCACGCTGACCAGGAAGCGGCTCGCCACGCACGACTCGGCCATCCGCCGTCTCGCCCGCGTGGAGGACATCCGCCTCGAGGACGCGGCACCCAAGGGCGCGGCCCAGATCGTTGTCGGCGAGGCGACCGCCTGCCTGCCGCTCGGCAACCTGATCGACCTCGCCGCTGAAAAGGCCCGCCTCGAAAAGGCGATCGACAAGGCGAAGGCCGAGGCGGCCCGCATCGAGGGCAAGCTCTCGAACGAGAGGTTCGTCGCCAATGCCAAGCCCGAGGTGGTCGAGGCCGAGCGCGAGCGCTTCACGGAATTGGAGCAGCAACTGGCCAGCCTTTCCGTGGCTTTGACGCGCGTCAGCGAAGCAGGCTGATTCTACAGCCCATCGTTGCAAAACCCTGAAAAACCGCGCCGTTCACACGGCGCGGTTTTCTTGTTCAGGGGGCGTATATGCAAAATCCTCGATGTGTCTGAAAAGTGACACGTCGAGTCGGCCTCGAAACGTTTGTCTATATTTTAGCTATTTTTAAATAATTCTTGGAATATTATTTCCAAGCCTCGAATTGCTGAGGGGCTTCAAAAAAATCTTACGTAATTTTGTGAGCGGCATATGGAAATCACGGGCAAAAACTGGGATTTGCCAAGCCCGCACTCCTCTTCGATAGTCAGTCGTGAAATGGCGGTGGAGAGGCCGTCAGGGACATTTGGGGGAGTATGGATGATCGGTAAGATCTTCAAGAATGGAATTCTCGCCGCCGTGGCGCTGGCCGCGCTGGCAAGCACGGCCGAAGCCGGCGGCTACAGCCGCGGCGAGGCCGACACCGATATCCTGTTCGAAAGCGGCGACTTCATCTTCCGCGCCGGTGCGACCTATGTTTCCCCGCGTCGGACGTTCAAGACGACAGACGGAACGACGAACCATGACGGGGTCTATACGAACGACTACTGGATCCCGAGCGTTGCCGCCAAAATCGGGGTATCCGAGAATTTCGCTTGCGCATTGACCTATACGCAGCCGTTTGGTGCCGACGCGACTTACGGTGCCGACGTTCGTGCTGCTCAGATCACCGCGGGCAATAACCCCTACAGCGACAAGGGATTCGAGACGAACGAATATGGTGCCACCTGCGACGTCAAATTTGACGCCGGCGCAGGCAAACTCCATCTTCTCGGCGGCGTATTCGTGCAGGATTTCAGCTATACTGCGATGGTCGAAGCCGGAGGGGCGTTGCCTGCAGGGCGGTTCCATCTCGAAGACGACGCTGCCCTTGGCTATCGTATTGGCGCCGCATACGAAATAACTGAATATGCTTTGCGTGTCTCCTTGATGTACCGCTCAAAGGTTGACCATGAGGCTGATGAAGGTGATTTCAGCTTTGTTCATCCATTGGCAGGCCCTGTAGTTCTACCGGCCACGGGGTACGGTACGCTTCCTCAGTCCTTGAAGCTCTCCGCCCAAACAGGCGTTGCGCCCGGCTGGCTCATTTACGGATCGGTCAAATGGACTGACTGGAGCGTACTTGATGCGCTCAATTATGACATCGGCGGGGCCTCGGACCAGGACGTCTATAACTGGAAGGACGGCTGGACCCTTCAGGCTGGAGTCGCCCACGTCTTCAATGAAAAGCTGACCGGTACGGTCAATCTGACCTGGGATAGCGGTGTAAGCACCGGTGCCGACATCCATGGCGACACGATTACGCTCGGCGCGGGTATCCTGGCAAAGGTAGGCCCCGGTGATCTGCGCTTCGGCGGCGGTATCAGCCATATGGCGTCCGGTAGCCAGTCCACATTGAAAGGGGCCACCTTCGACGCCACGGGCGGCGGCGGCTGGGCCTATGGCGTGACGGGGTCCTACAAGATCTCGTTCTGAACCGGCGGTTTTCGATCCGGAGTCGGGCTCAGCGTCATAGCCGGGCCCTTTTTCTTGGTTAACGTTCCGTTGCTTCCGGTCGCCTGTCATGGGGAAACCGTAGCGACGTCTGAAAATATGTGACGGAATCGCAACACATTTTTTTCCAGAGTTTGCTACACCCATAGGCAAGCGACGAAATGTCCATTTCCCGCCACAAACGGGGCGCAGCGATAGGGACATGTAGACGCGTGGAACCGCGCCAAGGGAAACCATGAGCCAGCCGATGTCATTGTCGCCGGAACTGCCGGAAACCCGCACGAGACCCGTGCATTTCCGGTTCGGCGCGGACAGGAAGGCAAGGCGCGGAATTGTTGAAGTGATGCCCAAGTCCGAGTTGTTGCCGATGAAAGTACTGGTAATGGGCCTTTGCCTCTCGCTGTCCTCCTGGATCGCGCCCCAGGCCCTCGCATTCGATCCCCAGGCTGGCGTCAGCAAGGAAAGCGGTCCCTTCGACCTCTTCAAGTTCGGTTTCTTCTCCTACAAGGAAGGGCGCAAGAGCGACGCCGTCGAGGCCTACCGCTACGCGGCGGAAAAGGGCCATACCGGTTCGCGCTGGGCGCTCGCCAACATGTATGCCGACGGCGACGGCGTGCCGGAGAACGACCTCGAAGCCTTCAAGATCTACAGCGAGATCGCCCAGGCCGGCGTCGAGCCGGGCTCGGAAGACACCGGCTACTTCGCCAATGCGCTGATCGCGCTCGCCAGCTACTACCGCCGCGGCATTCCCGACAGCCCGGTCAAGATCGATCTCGCGCAGGCGCGCCAGCTCTATTTCCAGGCGGCCTCCGCCTTCGGCATTCCGGAAGCGCAGTTCCAGCTCGGCCGCATGATGCTGACGGGCGAGGGCGGTTCCGTCAGCGTCCATCAGGCCAAGAAATGGCTGAACCGCGCCCGCAACAACGGCCATGCCGGCGCCATGGGCCTCTTCGGCAACATCATCTTCCAGGAAGGCGACACCGCCCGCGGCCTTGCCATGATGACCGCGGCCCTCGACCACTGCCTGCCCAAGGACTGTGCCTGGCTGCAGGCCAACCAGGAAGAGGCCTTCTCCGTCGCGAGCGAGGAGGACCGTCGCAAGGGCGTCGCCCTCGCGCAGAGCATCCGCTTCAATCCCAACGAATAACCAAAATCCCGCGATCCGGGCCGCGTGACGTCATCCCGCCGGAATGGCTATGCTGCGAAATCGAGCAGCGCCACGACCGGCACGTGGTCGGACGGCTTTTCCCAGTTGCGCACATGCTTTTCGACGGCCGTCGAGATGAGGCGGTCCGAGGCTTCCGCCGACAGCATGAGATGGTCGATGCGGATGCCGAAATTCTTCGGCCAGCATCCCCCCTGGTAATCCCAGAACGTATAGAGCGGCACGCCGTCGGATGTGGCGCGCACCGCATCGGTGAGGCCGAGATTTTCCAGGCGGCGGAAGGCCTGCCGGGTCGGGGGCAGGTAGAGCGCGTCCCGTTCCCAGACCTTGACGTCCCAGCAATCGTGCGGCTCGGGAATGACATTGTAGTCGCCGGCGAGCACCAGCGGCTCCTCCAGCGCCAGCCGGTTCTCGGCAAAGGCGACGAGCCGGTCCATCCAGGCGAGCTTGTAGGGATATTTCACCGGATCGTCCGCCGGATTGCCGTTCGGCAGGTAGATCGAGCAGACGCGGATCGCGCCGCCTTCGACGGAGAACACGCCTTCGATGAAGCGCGCCTGTTCGTCGCCGTCGCCGCCGGGAAGGCCGCGGTTCACCTCGTCGGGGCGGATCTTCGAGAGGAGGGCGACGCCGTTGAAACCCTTCTGGCCATGCGTCTCGATGTGATAGCCGAGCGCCTCGATCTCGCCGCGGGGAAAGCCCTCGTCGACGGTCTTGATCTCCTGCAACGCGACGATGTCCGGGGCCGATTCCCTGAGCCAGGCGAGGAGGTTGTCGATGCGTGCCCGCACGCCGTTGATGTTCCAGGTGGCAATCTTGATCGGCATGCGGGTTCCTGTCGGGTTTCGGTTTAGATCGAGAAGCTGGTGCCGCAGCCGCAGCTTGCGACGGCATTCGGGTTCTTGATCTGGAAGGACTGGCCGAGCAGGTTGTCGACGAAGTCGATCTCGGATCCGTCCATGTAGACGAGGGAAAGCTGGTCGATCAGCACCTTCGCATCGTCCTTTTCGAGCACCAGGTCGTCGTCCTGCTGGTCCTCGACAAGGTCGAACTTGTAGGAGAAACCGGAACAGCCGCCGCCCTCGACGGAAACGCGCAGCGCCTGCTTTTCCGGCGACGAGCCGAGGATCGAGGCGATGCGCCGTGCCGCGGCGTCGGAGATGGTTACGGACTTGTCGGTCATGTCTGCCTCCTGCCGGGGTCAAGATCCGGAGAGAATCGCTTGTCTCATGCGGCCGGCAAATGGGGTGCCGAACGGTCCTGCTCTTGCACGACGCCTGAAGCAAATCCCTGAAAAGACTTGTCTTTCAAGCGCGGCTTGCAGCCGGACTTGCCGCTATGCACACTATAGGTATGAAGGCATTGAGGCCGCGTCAATGGGCGGCGTGAATGCAGGTGACGAATGACGTTTGACAGATATGCGCTCGGTTTCGGCGCGGGACAGCGCGCCATCTACGCTTCCGACCCCTGGGCGACCCGCGGCCGGCTCTTTCCCGAGCCGGAAAGCCCGACGCGCTCGGATTTCCAGCGCGACCGCGACCGCATCGTCCACACCACCGCCTTCCGCCGCCTCAAGCACAAGACGCAGGTCTTCATCGCCGCCGACGGCGATCACTATCGCACCCGGCTGACCCATACGATCGAGGTGGCGCAGATCGCCCGCGCGCTCGCCCGCGCCCTGAAGCTCGACGAGGACCTCGCCGAAGGCGTCGCGCTGGTGCACGATTTCGGCCACACGCCCTTCGGCCATACCGGCGAGGATGCGCTGCACGAGGTGCTGGAACCCTTCGGCGGCTTCGACCACAATGCCCAGTCGCTGCGCATCGTCACCAAGCTGGAGCGCCGCTATGCCGATTTCGACGGCCTCAACCTCACCTGGGAAAGCCTCGAAGGCCTCGTCAAGCACAACGGTCCGCTGATCGGCCCGACGGGCGAGTGCACCCATGGCGACGACGTGCCGCGCCCGATCCTCGAATATTGCGCCGTGCACGATCTGGAACTGTCCAGCTTTGCGAGCCTGGAGGCGCAGGTGGCGGCGATTGCCGACGACATCGCCTACAACACCCATGACATCGACGACGGCCTGCGCTCCGGCTATCTCGAATTCGAGATGCTGGAGGAGGTGCCGTTCCTCGCACGGCTGATGAAGGAAGTGCACGACCGCTATCCGGGGCTGGAGGAGCCGCGCTTCACCCACGAGATCATGCGCCGCCAGATCACCGCCATGGTGGAGGACGTCATCGGCTACGCCCAGCAGGCGATCCGCGACGAGCGCCCCGAAAGCGCCGACGATGTGCGCAAGGCTCATCGCTGCCTTGCGACCTTCTCCGAGGAGATGGCGGTGACGGACAGGCAGATCAAGAAACTGCTGTTCTCCCGCATCTACCGCCACCCGGAAGTGATGCGCGTGCGCGCCAACGCCGCCTCGATCCTGACGGACCTCTACCACGCCTATATGGACGACCCGCAGCTCATGCAGGGGCATTATTGGGTGGACCGTATCGCGACCATGCCGGAATCGGCCCGTGCCCGTCATGTCGGCGATTATCTCGCCGGAATGACCGACAATTACGCGATAGACACGCATCGGCGGCTGTTTGACCATACCCCGGAATTGCGATAGTCACCCGCCACCTGAACTTCTTCGCAGGCCTGGCTCCCGCAGGGCGCCGCTGCGCGTGGATGGACGAGATGAACCTTTTTACTGATTTCGACAGCAGAATCAAAACCGTGCTCGAAGGTCTCGAGATCGTGCGTGAAAAGCGATCCGAGCTCGATTTCGGCCGAATCAGCGTCGAACCGCCGCGCGACCAGAGCCATGGCGACGTCGCGACCAATGCGGCGATGGTTCTTGCCAAGCCGCTCGGCCTCAATCCGCGGGCGCTTGCCGACCTCATCGTCGCCGAACTGAAGAACGATCCCGAGGTCGCCGATGTCAGCGTGGCGGGCCCCGGCTTCATCAATGTCCGCCTTTCCGTTCCCTACTGGCAGAAGCTGCTTGCCGCCGTGATCGCGGCCGGCACGGATTACGGCCGCGGCTCGCTCGGCGGCGGGCGCAAGGTCAATGTCGAATATGTCTCCGCCAACCCGACGGGGCCGATGCATGTCGGCCATTGCCGTGGCGCGGTGGTGGGCGATGCGCTCGCCAACCTGCTCGGCTTTGCCGGCTACGAGGTGACCAAGGAATATTACATCAACGATGCCGGCTCGCAGATCGACGTGCTGGCCCGCTCGGCCTTCCTGCGCTACCGCGAGGCACTGGGCGAGACCATCGGCGAGATCCCGTCGGGTCTCTATCCCGGCGATTATCTCATCCCGGTCGGCGAGGCGCTGGCCGCCGAGCACGGCACGACGCTGCGCGCCATGCCGGAGCACCAGTGGCTGCCCATCGTCAAGGAAAAGGCGATCGAGATGATGATGGCGATGATCCGCGAGGACCTCGCGGCCCTCAACGTGCATCACGATGTCTTCTTCTCGGAGCGCTCGCTGCATGCCGGAAACGGCGCGCCGATCCGCACCGCCATCAACGACCTGACCTTCAAGGGCCATGTCTACAAGGGCGTGCTGCCGCCGCCGAAGGGCCAGCTTCCGGAGGACTGGGAAGACCGCGAGCAGACGCTCTTCCGCTCGACGGAAGTCGGCGACGACATCGACCGCCCGCTGATCAAGTCGGACGGCTCCTATACCTATTTCGCCGCTGACGTCGCCTACTTCAAGGACAAGTTCGATCGCGGCTTCGACGAGATGATCTATGTGCTCGGCGCCGACCATGGCGGCTACGTCAAGCGCCTGGAGGCCGTCGCGCGTGCCGTCTCCGAGGGCAAGGCCAAGCTGACGGTGCTGCTCTGCCAGCTCGTCAAGCTGTACCGTAACGGCGAGCCGGTGAAGATGTCGAAGCGCTCCGGCGATTTCGTCACGCTGCGCGACGTCGTCGAGGAAGTCGGCCGCGACTCGGTGCGCTTCATGATGCTTTATCGCAAGAACAGCGAGCCGCTCGACTTCGACTTTGCCAAGGTTACTGAGCAGTCCAAGGACAATCCGGTCTTCTATGTGCAGTATGCCCATGCGCGCTGCATGTCGGTGTTCCGGCAGGCCGCCGACGCCTTCCCGGGCCTCGATATCGCCTCGCTCGATCTGGCCGGCGCGATTGCCGGAAACATCTCGGATTCCAGCGAGTTGCAGCTTCTCGCCAAGCTGGCGGAATATCCCCGCGTGGTCGAAGCCGCTGCACTGGCGCAGGAGCCCCATCGCATCGCGTTTTACCTCTATGATCTTGCCAGTGCATTCCACGCGCACTGGAATAAAGGTAAGGAACAACCGGAATTACGGTTTGTTAACGATAAAAATAGAGAATTGAGTATCGCCAGACTTGGGCTGGTGCACGCTGTCGCGTCTGTTCTTAAGTCGGGCCTGTCCATTACAGGCACCGCAGCACCGGACGAAATGCGATAACGTCACCATTTGCCCACAATAAGCTGGCAAACGCGTCTTTGTAGCTTGTGAGTGGGAAGCAGTATGGCAGACAAGAACTTCGCGCGAAGCGGAACCGCTGACACGGATCTCTTGGCAGAAGATGATCCGTTGAGCGAGCTTGCCCGCCTCGTCAACTTCGAGCCGCATCCTGTACAGGGTGTCAGCAAAACCTTCCCCGACGCCGCCCAGGCGGCGCCGCGGCATGAAAACCCAGTCCTCGCCCTCGAGGACGAGCTTCTGCGCGCCTTCGAGCAATACGATGCGCCGACGCCCGTCGTCGATCCGGTCGCCGCCGCCCAGCCGGTGGCGCGCCATGTCGAGCCCGTGTTCGAAGAGCCGGCCCCCGCCATGGAAGACCGCGCCTCGTTCATCGACGAGGTGCCGAGCCGGGGCTTTGCCGCCAGCGAACCGTATCATCGCGAACCGGCCTTCGACGGCTCTGTCGAGCCGTCCTTCGCGGAAGAGCCCCTTGCCGTCGAGCAGTCCGTCGAGCCGGAGCCGCAGTTCGCCGAAGACCCGGCGCTGTCTCTCGCCGATGAGCTGGAGACCTATGTCCACGAGGTTCCGACCGTCGAGGCCGAGGCGACGACCCATGCCGCCCATGCCTTCGCCGACCGCTTCGAGCCGCGCTTCGAAGAGCCGGTCCGCCAGGAACCGGCCTATCATGAACCGGCCTACCACGAGCCGGTCGCCGAACCGCAGTTTTCCGAATTCTCTCCTGTCGAGGATCGCCAGCCGGAATTCCTCGGCCTACAGCCGCTGACAGCGGACGAGGGCTCTGTCGGGCTCGACCTGGAACGTGAGCTGGAACTGTCGATCGGCGACAGCTTTGCCGACGAGCTGCCGAACGAGCCGGAGGCCGCTTTCGTCGAGCCCCTGCCGGTCGCCGCCGAGGCGGTCGCCACCAATATCGAGCCCGGCTTCGACAGCCGGATGCCGGTCGATTCCGTGATCGAGCAGGCCGAGCCGTTCCATGCCGAGCCGGCGGCCTATGCCGGTGAGGAGCCGCAATTCGTCGCCGAAATGCCGTTCGAGACGCGTGAGGATCGTGCCCGTGCGACGGCTGCGGCCGAGGCGCAATGGCAGGCCGATGACGTCGAGCCGGTTTTCCAGGAGCCCGCCTATCAGGTGGAATCCGTGGCGGCGTCCGGCAATTACGATGGCGACGCGCTGCTCGCTGAAATCGAGCGTTTCCCCATGCCGGAAACCCGCTCGCCGCTGTCCGCGGAAACGGCCGCGGCCGGTGCCGCCGTCCTCGCCGCCGCTGCCGCGCGCAGCAACACGCCGGCGAATATTTCGGCCATTTTCGGCCGCGCCACGCCGACCGTCCATCGTGAGCCCGTCGCCGAGACGGTTGCGACGCCCTTCGTCGAACCCGTGAAGGCGCCGGCCCAGGCCGTCGAGACGCCCGTCTTCGAGGCGCGCCGCGAACCGGCCGCCGTCCCGACGCCGGTGGCCTCCGAGCCCGAGCTCGATTTCGAGAACATGGAATTCGACCTCTCGGATATCGATCTCGATATCTCCGATTTCTCGCTGGACGAGGAGCCGGTGAAGCCGGTTGCAAAACCCGTCGAGGTGAAGGCCGAGGTGGCAAGGCCGGCACCGGTCGAGACGCCTGTCCGGCGCGAGCCCGCCGTCGCCGTGCCCGTCTCCACCTTCACCAGGCCGCAGCCGGTGACCGCCGAGCTGAGCGACGGCACGCTGCCCTTCGATCCGTCGATGATCGCCGAGACCGACGAGGGCGTTTCCCCCGTCACCGAGCTCGACGTGCCGCAGCTCCCCGTCGTGGAGAAGGAAAAGCCGCCGGTCTTCCAGCCTGACTACGATTTCGACATCGACGCGGAAATGGCGCAGCTCTTCAACGAGCCGGCCAAGACCCATGCCGAGGAAATCAACATGGGCGCCGTCGCCACTGCCACCGCCCAGCCGGCGACGCAGATCAACGACGTCGACGATTTCGAGCGCGCGCTGGAGGAAGACTTCCGCCGCTCGCTCAACCAGCCGGAGCGCATGGCGATCCCGGTTGATCCCGGCCAGGCGACGGCGCTCTATTCCGGCGACGGCTATGACGACGAGACCGCCCGCCCGCGCCGCGGCATGCTGATCGCCGCCTCCATCGCCGGCCTTCTCCTGGTCGGCGGCGCCGCCGTCTATGCCTGGTCGGCCTTCACGGGCGGTTCGGCCGGCGGCTCGGGCGAGCCGCGCGTCATCCTTGCCGACAAGGACCCGATCAAGGTCGTGCCCGAGGAAAAGGGCGGCAAGACCGTGCCCAACCAGGACAAGGCCGTCTACGACCGCGTTGCCGGCGATACGACGAGCCGGCCGCAGCAGGAACAGCTCGTCACCTCGACGGAAGAGCCGGTCGACGTCGTCCAGCGCACGCTGACGCCGGAAGCCCTGCCGATGGACGGCCCGGAAGACGGTATCGACACGGCGACGGCCGAGGACGATAACCGCCTGCTGCCGGGCGTCGACGAGCCGGAAACGGCGAGCGCCGAGACCGGCAACAAGCCGCTCGTCTCGCCGCGCAAGGTCAAGACCATGATCGTCAAGCCGGACGGCACGCTCGTCGCCCGCGAGGATACGGTCGCCGACACGGAACTCGACGCCAAGGCGACGGCCACCACCGGCGGCGCCTCGGGCGAGGCTTCCGCATCGGCCAACGCGACGCTCGATGGCAACGCCTCGCTGCGCGCCGAGCAGGCCGCAGCGGACGCCAAGCCGCGCTCGGCGCTGGCCGAAGTCGCCAATGCGCAGGTCGACGACACCGCGCCGGTGCGCACGGTCAAGACGACCACGGTCGGCGCGACCGCCACGGGCGGCAACACGCCGCTTCCGGAAACGCGCCCGGTCGACCAGCCGGTCAACGTCGTCGGCACCGTCACCGAGAACGGCAACGTCTCCGGCACGCAGACCGCTTCGGCGACGCAGACCCAGCAGGCCGTCGAACAGACCCAGGTCGCACCCGGCAGCTACGTCATCCAGATCGCTTCGCTTCCCTCCGAGGCCGAGGCGCAGAAGACCTACAAGACACTGTCCTCGAAGTTCGGCAGCGTCATCGGCGGCCGCGGCATGGATATCAAGAAGGCGGAAATCCCCAACAAGGGCACCTTCTATCGCCTGCGCATCCCGGCCGGCTCGCGCGAAGACGCGAACGCCCTGTGCAGCCGCTACAAGAGCGCGGGCGGCACCTGCCTCGTCACTCGCTGAGGCCGCACCGATTTCCTGAAGGGGCGCGGACACTGTCCGCGCCCCTTCGATTCCCGCGGGCGGGCAATGCCCGCCGTCTTTTCCTCGAGAACTCCAAGATTGCGGATATGAGCGAATCGAAATCCTTCATTTCGGGCTGCAAGGGCCTGAGCCTCACCGATGACGAAAAGGCCTTCTTCCGCAACGAGCGCCCCTGGGGCTTCATCCTCTTCGGCCGCAATATCGGCGAGCCGGCGCAGGTGGCGGACCTGACGGCCGAGATGCGCGAAAGCATCGGCGGCGGGGCCGAAATCCCGGTGCTCATCGACCAGGAGGGCGGGCGCGTCCAGCGCATCAAGCCGCCGCATGTCCAGCAATATCCGAATGCCGCCGCGCTCGGCGCCATCTACCGGGCGGACGAGGAGCGGGGCCTGCGTGCCGCCTGGCTGATGTCGCGCCTGCACGCCTTCGATCTCCTTCGCCTCGGCATCAATGTCGATTGCCTGCCGGTGCTCGACGTCGCCGTGCCGGGCGTGCACGACGTCATCGGCAACCGCGCCTACGGGCAGGAGCCGGAGATCGTCTCGGCGATGGGCAAGGCGGCGGCGGAAGGCCTCAAGGCCGGCGGCCTGCTGCCCATCATGAAGCATATGCCGGGCCACGGCCGCACCATGGTCGATTCGCACCACGACCTGCCGGTCGTCCATGCGAGCCGCGAGGCGCTGGAGGCCTGCGACTTCGTGCCCTTCCAGCGCATGAACGACGAGCTGATGGCGATGTCCGCCCATATCGTCTTCACCGCCATCGATGCCGACAATCCGGCGACCACTTCGGCGAAGGTGGTGGAGGAGATCATCCGGAGCCATATCGGCTTCGACGGCCTCCTGATGTCCGACGACGTCTCGATGAACGCCCTTCGCGGCGATATTGCCGAAAGAACCCGGGGAATCATCGCCGCCGGCCTCGACATGGTGTTGCATTGCCATGGCATCATGGACGAAATGGTTGCGGTGACCGAAAACGTTCCCGCCCTTGCCGGTGACAGCCTGCGGCGGGCGAATGCGGTACGCGCAGGCTTCCCGGTGCCCGACGGGGCGGACGAACAGGCGCTGCGCGAGGAATTCAACGCCATGATCGCGGTCGCCTGACGGCCGCGGCAGGCCACGGGAGGCCCACGGGAGGCAGCGTGCAGACAACGGGGTCGAAGCCGCCGAGGAAGGGTCGCGGTGCGGATGCGCCGATGGACGACCTGTGGCAGGACGACGCCGGGGGACGGGGGCTTTCGGAGGAAAGCCTCGTCGTCGATCTCGCCGGCTTCGAAGGCCCGCTCGATCTCCTGCTCCATCTCGCCCGTACGCAGAAGGTGGACCTCACCCGCATCTCCGTGCTGGCCCTTGCCGAGCAATATATCGCCTTCATCGACAAGGCGCGCAGGATCCGCATCGAGCTTGCCGCCGATTACCTCGTCATGGCCGCATGGCTCGCCTATCTGAAGTCCCGCCTGCTCATTCCCAGGCAGGCGAAGGACGAAGGGCCCTCGGGCGAGGAGATGGCGGCGAGCCTTGCCTTCCGCCTCAAGCGCCTCGAAGCCATGCGCGACGCCGCGACCCGGCTCGTCAACCGCAATCGCCTCGGCCGTGACGTCTTTCCCCGCGGCATGCCGGAGCATATCCCGACCGGCCGGCGCTCGGCCTACGAGGCGACGCTCTACGATCTGCTCAACGCCTATGCATCGCTGCGCCAGCGCCACGCGATCACGCAGGTCACCATCGAAAAGCGCGCCGTCTGGTCGCTCTCCGATGCGCGCGAGATCCTGTCTGTGCTGATCGGCGGTTTCGACGACGACTGGACGGTGCTCGACCATTTCATGCTGCGCTACCTGACCGACCCGGCCGAGCGCACCACGGCCATCGCCAGCGCCTTCGCCGCGACGCTGGAGCTGGTGAGGGAAGGGCGCCTGGAGCTTCGCCAGGACGGCGTGTTCCAGCCGATCTATCTTCGCCGTGGCCCGAGGGCCGGCGCAGCCGAGGACGATGAAGGAGGCCCCGAGCGTGAGTGAAGAGGAGAACGGCGCATCGCCGGAGGCCGAGGGCGGCACGATCGTCGATCCGCGCCGGCTGCACGAGGCGGCGAGAATCGCCGAGGCGCTGGTCTTCGCGTCCTCGAGCCCCGTGCCGGAGGCCTATATCGCCGACCGCCTGCCGGGCGGCGTGGACGTGCTGCATGTCATGCGCGAATTGAAGGCGCTCTATGCCGGGCGCGGCGTCAATCTCGTGGCGGTGGACGATGCCTGGGCCTTCCGCACCGCGCCGGATTTGTCTTTCGTCATCCGCACCGACGAGACGGAGGTGCGCAAATTGTCGCGTGCCGCGCTCGAAGTTTTGTCGATTATCGCCTATCATCAGCCGGTGACGCGCGCCGAGATCGAGGATATTCGCGGCGTGCAGACCTCCAAGGGCACGCTCGACGTGCTGATGGAGGCGGGCTGGGTACGCTTTCGCGGCCGCCGCCGCTCGCCGGGCCGCCCGGTGACCTTCGGCACGACACGCGATTTCCTCGATCATTTCGGCCTGGAAGAGCTGCGCGACCTGCCGGGATTGGAGGAATTGAAGGGCGCGGGCCTGCTTTCCGGCCGCATCCCATCGAATTTCCAGGTGCCGCTGCCGCTTGGCGAGGACGAGATGGCGGAGGACGAGGATCCGATCACCCAGCTCGACCTCGAGGAGCTCGGTCTCCTTGCGCCGGGCGGGAAGGAAGAGGAATAGATAGGGTGTGACGGCAAGGACCCGCGCGCAGGAAAGAAATGCCGCCGGATTGCGCCACGTCACGGTTTCGGCTAACCACCGCGACATACTGGTATTTGAAAAAGACGGCTGAACGTCTTAAATCGGGGTTCAGGTTTCTAAGGGAGTTACGGGAATGGGTTCTTTCAGCATCTGGCATTGGCTGATCGTTCTGGTGGTTGTGCTGCTGCTGTTCGGCCGCGGCAAGATTCCGGAACTCATGGGCGACGTCGCCAAGGGTATCAAGAATTTCAAGCAGGGCATGTCCGACGACGAAAAGGACAGCGCCGACCAGTCGAAGACGGTCGAGCACAAGGCTGACGAAGCCAAGTGACCGGCATTCGACTGCGGATGACGGTCTGCGGCTTCTAAGGACAATATCCCATGCTTGATGTCGGCTGGACCGAGATACTCGTCATCGCCATCGTCCTGATCATAGTGGTGGGTCCGAAGGACCTGCCGCAGATGCTCAGGACGTTCGGCCGCATGGTGGGCAAGATGCGCGGCATGGCGAGCGATTTCCGCCAGCAGTTCGATGAGGCCCTGCGCGAGGCCGATCTCGACGACGTCAGGAAGACGATCGGCGAGGCGCAGAAGCTGAACCCGCTGAACTCCATCCGCGACGCGGTCAATCCGCTGCGGCAGATGGGCGACGAGATCAAGGCCGATCTCCAGAAGACGGTGCGCTCCTCCTCGACGTCGACGCCGGCATCCAGCCCGGCCGAAAGCATCTCCGACACGCCGGCCGCCGTGCCGTCCGATGCGGGCAAGCCCGCCTCCGCCGAGCCGGTTGCGGCAGCCCCGCTGAAGACCGGCCCGACCGCCAGGACGGCGAAGAGGAAGCCCGCCGAGGCGGCTGTTAAGACGGCCAGGCCGCGCAAGGCCGCGGCAAAGGCCGAAGGCGAGGCGAAGCCCGCCGCCAAGGCTGCCAGCAAGGCCGCGACCGCCAAGGCTCCGGCCGTAAGGAAAGCTGCCGCCAAGCCGAAGACGACGAAGACCAAGAAGGGCGACGCATGAGCGGCGACATCGACGACAAGCCCCAGCCGCTCATCGAGCATCTGATCGAGCTTCGCCGCCGCCTGCTCTGGGCGGTCGGCGCGTTCTTCATCGCCTTCCTCGTCTGCTTCTATTTCGCCAAGCAGCTCTTCAACCTGCTCGTCCTGCCCTTCAAGTGGGCGGTGGAATGGGCGGGGCTGACCCATCGCAATGTCGAGCTGATCTACACGGCGCCGCAGGAATTCTTCTTCACGCAGATCAAGGTCGCCATGTTCGGCGCGCTGGTCATCGCCTTTCCGGTGATCGCCCAGCAGATCTACAAGTTCGTCGCGCCCGGCCTCTACAAGAACGAGCGGGCGGCCTTCCTGCCGTTCCTGATCGCTTCGCCCATCCTATTCCTCATCGGCGCGGCGCTCGTCTATTTCTTCTTCACGCCCATGGTCATGTGGTTCTTCCTTGCCATGGAACAGGGCGGCGGCGAGGGGCAGGTCTCGATCCAGCTCCTTCCGAAGGTCTCCGAATATCTCGGCCTGATCATGTCGCTGATCTTCGCCTTCGGCCTCGTCTTCCAGTTGCCGGTCATCTCGTCGCTGCTGGTGCGCGCGGGCTTCATCGATACGCAGGCGCTGGTCAGCAAGCGCAAATACGCGATCGTCATCGCCTTCATCGTGGCCGCGGTGCTGACGCCGCCCGATCCGGTTTCCCAGATCGGTCTTGCGCTGCCGGCCATCCTTCTCTACGAGATTTCCATCTACACGGCCCGACTCATCGAACGGCAGCGGGCGCGCGCCTCGGAAGCGCAGAATGCGGAAAACGAGGTCGCGGCAACGCCGGGCGAGGCCGACTGAGGTCTCGCCTGCGGCATTGCCGCAGGGTCGCTGCCGGGCGCCGTCGGGTTTAATCCACGGAAAACGCCTGGAACGACGATGCTTGATATCAAATGGATCCGCGACAATGCCGACGCTCTCGATGCCGCCCTGGCGAAGCGCGGCGCGAGCCCCCTTGCCAGGACGCTGATCGACCTCGACGAGAAGCGCCGCAGCGTCATCCAGACGGCGCAGGACATGCAGTCGCGCCGCAACGCCGCCTCCAAGGAGATCGGCGCGGCGATGGCGAGCAAGAACACCGAGCTTGCCGAAAAGCTGAAGGCGGAAGTCTCGGCCATCAAGGACCAGCTTCCCGCCGCCGAGGAGGAGGAGCGCCAGGTCACCGCCGAGCTCAACGATGCGCTCGCGCGCATTCCCAACATCCCGCTCGACGACGTGCCGGTCGGCAGCGACGAGAAGGACAATGCCGAGACGCGCCGCTGGGGCGACAAGCCCGGCTGGAGCCACAAGCCCCTCGAACATTACGAGATCGGCGAAGCGCTCGGCTGGATGGATTTCGAGGCGGCCGCCCGCATCGCCGGCTCGCGCTTCACCGTGCTCAAGGGCCAGCTCGCGCGCCTCGAGCGGGCGCTCGGCCAGTTCATGATCGACATGCACACGCAGGAGCACGGCTATACGGAAGTCCACGCGCCGCTCCTCGTGCGCGACGACGCCATGTTCGGCACCGGCCAGCTTCCGAAGTTCTCCGAAGACCTCTTCCGCACCACGGATGGCCGCTGGCTGATCCCGACCGCGGAAGTCTCGCTCACCAATCTCGTGCGCGAGGAAATCCTCGACCAGGAGAAGCTGCCGCTGCGCTTCACCGCGCTGACGCCGTGCTTCCGCTCGGAAGCGGGCTCGGCCGGCCGCGACACGCGCGGCATGCTGCGCCAGCACCAGTTCATGAAGTGCGAGATGGTCTCGATCACTGATGCAGACAGCTCGATCGACGAGCTGGAGCGCATGACGGCCTGCGCGGAGGAGGTGTTGAAGCGCCTCGGCCTGCATTACCGCGTCATGACGCTGTGCACCGGCGACATGGGCTTTGGCGCCCGCAAGACCTACGACCTCGAAGTCTGGCTGCCCGGCCAGGACACGTTCCGCGAAATATCGTCCTGCTCGGTCTGCGGCGATTTCCAGGCGCGCCGCATGAATGCGCGCTACCGCGGCAAGGACGAGAAGGCGACGCGCTTCGTCCATACGCTGAACGGCTCGGGCACGGCGGTCGGCCGCGCGCTGATCGCGGTGGTGGAAAATTACCTCAATGCCGACGGCTCGGTGACTGTGCCGGAGGCCCTGCTGCCCTATATGGGCGGTCTCAGGAAGATCGAGAAGGCCGCCTGAGGCGGGAGACGGAATGCGCATCCTTCTGACCAATGACGACGGTATCCATGCCGAGGGCCTTGCGGTCCTCGAGCGCATTGCACGCGAGCTGACGGACGACGTCTGGGTCGTCGCGCCCGAGACCGACCAGAGCGGCCTTGCCCATTCGCTGACGCTCTCCGAGCCGCTGCGCCTGCGCAAGATCGACGACAAGCGCTACGCGCTGCGCGGCACGCCGACCGACTGCGTCATCATGGGCGTGCGCGAAGTGCTCGACGAGAAGCCCGACCTCGTGCTGTCCGGCGTCAATGCCGGCGCCAACATGGCCGACGACGTCACCTATTCCGGCACCATCGCCGGCGCCATCGAGGGCACGTTGCAGGGCATCAAGTCCATGGCGCTCAGCCAGGCCTACAACCATGCCGGCGGCCGCGTCGTGCCGTGGGAAGTGGCGGAAAGCTTCGCGCCCAACCTCATCCGCCAGCTGATGGATGTGGAGCTGCCGGACTGGACCTTCTTCAACCTCAACTTCCCGAACTGCGCCCCCAAGGAGCTGCAGGGTGTCGAGGTGACCAGCCAGGGCAAGCTCGATTTCGGCCTGACGATCGACGAGCGCGCCGACGGCCGGGGCTTTCCCTATTACTGGCTGCGCTTCGGCGAGCGGAAGGGCGATTTCCGCGCCGGAACGGACATTCATGCGGTGAAGAACCACAAGATTTCGGTGACGCCGCTGAAGCTCGACCTCACGGACTATACCGTGCTGGATCGCGTGAAGCGCGTGCTCAACGGAAAGGGCGACGATTGAACACGGGGCGGGTGATCGAGAAGGAGGGTTTTGCCGCGCTGGCCCTGCGTCTGCGCGGTGAGGGCATCAACAATCTCGACCTCCTGACGGCCGTCGAACAGACGCCGCGCACGCTTTTCGTGCCGCCGCAATTCGCGGGCGAGGCCTATTCGAGCCGCCTCCTGCCGCTCGATTGCGGCTCCTTCATCGAAGGCATCGACCTTGCCGTCCGCCTGCTTCATCTCCTGAACCTCAAGGCCGGCCAGCGCGTGCTGGAACTCGGCACCGGCAGCGGCTTCACCGCCGCAGTCATGGGGCGCCTGACGGAACGCGTGCTGACCATCGACCGCTACCGCACGCTCGTCACCAATGCGCAGCAGTCCATCGAAAAGGCCGGCGTGCGCAATGTCATCGTGCGCCAGGCCGACGGCAGCAACGGCATGCCGGGCGAGGGGACCTTCGACCGCATCCTCGTCACCGCCGCCTTTCCCGCCCTGCCGCGCTTCTTCGCCGAACAGCTCGTCTCCGGCGGCATGCTGATCGCGCCCGTCATGGTCAGCGACACCGAGTGCCGCATGCTCAAGCTGGTCAAGACCGGCAGCCGCTTCGACCGCGAGGACCTCTTCGCGGTACCCTATCTGCCCATCGTCCCGCAGATGGCGCAGGCGCTCTAAGCCCCGTTTTCCAGCCCATTATCCGAGCCCGGCAGGCCTTTGCCCGCTGAGTCTTCGCCAAAATTCCGGCGGGAGCGCGCCATGGCGCGTCTGCGCTGCCGGGAATCCCGCCGAAAATTCAGTGCGTTAACCTTTCGTTAATAAGCGCAAGCCTCGCGCAAGCTTCGGGGCGTAGCCCGGAAACGAAGCAGAAGGTTCCACGCAGAACGCCGGTTTCCCAGTTGGTTCGGCCGTTCCAATGGAGAGGGAAATGTACGTCTCGAACAGGATCGCCAGCGGCTCGACCGGCGACAGCCTCGCATATCTTGCGACGAAGGCTGCCGGGAATGCCGTCGAGGAGAATGCCGAGGCCGCCTCCACCGCGCAGCTTGCGGGCGGCAGCTACGACCCGTCCGCCCATGTCGGCCTGTCGGTCGATGCGCTTCTGGTGCTGAGCGTCGCCAAGGAAGAGGCGACTTACAGTCAGCCTGCCCTTACCGAGGCCGAGCGCGACAATCTCGACACGACGGACCTCGAAAAGCGCGAATACGCCGCCTACGGCCATTTCCTCGACGAGGGCGACCGCAAGGCCTATTACCGCGCCTATATCGAATATTTCGACAGCATGCCGCCGCAGGACCAGCGAAGCCCCCGCTATGCCGGCACCCGCGAGCCCGCGGTCTCGGCCCTGCGCGCCATCGCCTATAACGAGAGCGCGCTCGACATGACCGCGCCAGACGCCGCGCTGAAGAATGTCGGGGAGGGCGCGGAGCCCGATATTCGCCGCGCGACGCCCATCGCGTCGATCTTCCATCCGAGCCAGGGCGACTTCGAGAATGCCGCGCGCATCGTCGGCCGCATCTCGCGCGCCGACAGCATGTACGCGACCGGTTTCTGAACGGAACGACCGCGCTTTTGCCATGGTGCGCCGGCACCATGGTTATCAATTCACCAAAAACCCGTTGCGACTGCTCCGGCTTTAACCGGGCAGTAACTCTAACGCGCTTTAATCGGTCTACATCAAAGTAGCGTACCGATTGGGTTAGTCTCATGCGTAAGAGTGTATCGCCGAGTTTTGGTAGGACTGCGACCCGCCTGATGGCGGCGGCCCTGCTGGCAAGCGTCGCGACCGGGTGCAGCTCGGACGCAAGCCGCTTCGGCGGCCTCTTCTCCAGCTCGGGTCAGGATAACATGACCACGAGCTCGGTTCCGCGCCGCACGCTCTTCGGCGGCGGTGGCGGCAATCCCGTTCCGCGCGGCGATATCGGCAACGGCGGCCAGCAATATGCCTCCGGCGGCCAGATGGGCTCACGGGGCGAGGCTCTGAACCAGCCGTTCCCCGACCAGGGCAACATCTCCTACGATCCGATCAATACGGCCACGACCAGCGGCTCCGGCACGCGCTACGCCACGACGCCGATGAGCGTCCAGCGCGGCGAGCTGACCGATCCGACCGCCGGCCGTTCGGCCGAACGTCAGGCCTCGCTCGGCCAGGACCTGCCGCACGGCAAGACAAAGTCCGTCGATACGCTCACCACGGCGACGACCAAGGGCAAGAGCAACTGGTCGACGAACAACGCGCCGGTCGTCATGTTGCGCCAAGGCGAGAGCGTCAAGACGCTCGCCAACCGCTACGGCGTGCCGGAAAAGGAAATCCTCGCCGCCAACGGCCTGAAGCGCGCCTCCGATGCCGAGCCCGGCCAGCGGATCGTCATCCCGACCTTCAGCACGACGGCAAGCGTTGCCAAGGCCTCGACCGACAGCACGCTCAAGGTCGACAACAAGCTGCCGTCGCCCGAGCGCAAGAACGGCGAGAATGTCGCGATCCTGCCGGGCACCACCACCCGCGACAAGGTGAAGTCGGAAAACGGCCAGGCCAACACCAGCCGCGCCGATGCCACTGAGGGCAACGGCAAGGGCGGCTACGAGGTCCAGCCGGGCGATTCGCTCGCCAAGATCGCGCGCAGCAACGGCGTCTCCGTCGAGGCGCTGAAGAAGGCGAACGGCATGCAGACCGCCTCCATCCGCATCGGCCAGAAGCTGGTCATTCCGGCCGGCGGCGCGGCTGTGGAAACCGTGACGGACAAGACCGTGACCGCTTCGGTTCCGGTCGCCAAGAAGATCGAGGCGACCGAGAAGAAGCCGGAAGCCTACAAGGCGCCGGTCAAGACGGTTTCGGTCACCGAGGCGACGGAAAAGTCCGACGTGACGGATGCCGCGCCCGAATCGACCGGCATCGGCAAGTATCGCTGGCCGGTACGCGGCGCGGTCATCGCCGGCTACGGCGCCAATGTCGACGGCAACCGCAATGACGGCATCGACATCTCCGTCCCGGAAGGCACGCCCATCAAGGCCGCCGAGAACGGCGTGGTCATCTATGCCGGCAGCAGCCTGAAGGAACTCGGCAACGCGGTCCTCGTGCGCCACGACGACGGCACGGTCACGGTCTACGGCCATGCCGGCGACCTGAGCGTGCAGCGCGGCCAGAAGATCCAGCGCGGCCAGACGGTCGCCACCTCCGGCATGAGCGGCAACGCCACTCGCCCGAAGGTCCATTTCGAGGTGCGCAAGAACGCCACCCCGGTCAACCCGATGACCTTCCTGGAATAGTCCGCTCCGGATCACAAAAAAGGATGCAAAGGCCCGGCTTGCCGGGCCTTTCCTGTTTCGGCCTACCTGGCGAGCGGCTTGCCGAGGCGGCCGGCGAGGTCCTGCACATATTGCCAGGCGACGCGGCCGGAGCGCGAGCCGCGCGTGGTCGCCCATTCGAGCGCTTCGGCGTGGAGCTGCTCCTTCGGCAGGTCGAGATCGAAATGGCCGGCATAGCCGTCGATCATCTCGATATATTCGGCCTGGCTGCACTTGTAGAAGCCGAGCCAGAGGCCGAATCGGTCGGAGAGCGAGACTTTCTCCTCCACGGCCTCGGAAGGATTGATCGCGGTCGACTGCTCGTTCTCGATCATGTTGCGGGGCAGGAGGTGCCGCCGGTTCGAGGTCGCATAGAGCAGAACATTGTCCGGCCGGCCTTCCACGCCGCCGTCGAGCGCCGCCTTCAGCGACTTGTAGGACGTGTCGTCATGATCGAACGACAGGTCGTCGCAGAAGATGATGACGGGGAAGGGTGTTTCCTTCAGCACGTCGAGCAGCGTCGGCAGCGTGGCGATGTCCTCGCGGTGCACCTCGATCAGCTTCAGGCCGCTGCCCGTTTCCCGCGCGGCGAGCGCATGCACGGATTTCACCAGGGACGACTTGCCCATGCCGCGCGCGCCCCAGAGCAGCACGTTGTTGGCCGGCAGGCCGCGCGCGAAGCGCACGGTATTGTCCACCAGGATGTCGCGCACATGATCGACGCCGCGGATGAGATCGATGTCGATGCGGTTGGGCCGCTTGACCGGCTGCGCGTGAAGGCGCGCGGGCGCCCAGACGAAGACGTCGGCGGCATTCCAGTCGTTGACGACGGGGGCGGGGCCGGCGAGGCGTTCCAGCGCGGCGTTGATGCGGCCCATTTCGGCCAGCAGCAGCTTGACGTGATCTTCCTGCAATGTCTCTCTCCTGATGGTTCATTGCCGGGTAGCATGCGCCGGCGGGGCGCGAAAAGGGGGAAAGTGCTTGAAAACCGAGAGCTTCCCGGTCTCGTGTGTTGCATTCAATGCCCGCTTGCCTATATTCCGGCAACCGAAATGGCCCCTCCGGCCGCGCAAAATCAAGATTTCAAGGAGTAGCTGATGTTCATTACCGAGGCCTTCGCCCAGACGGCGGCACCCGGCGCGGCAGGGGGCGGTGCAGACATCCTCATGTCGATCCTCCCGTTCCTGCTGATCTTCGTGGTGATGTATTTCCTCATTATCCGTCCGCAGCGCGCATCCATGAAGCGTCGCGAAGAGCTTCTGAAGAACATCCGCCGCGGCGATCAGGTCGTCACCGGCGGCGGCATCGTCGGCAAGGTCACCAAGGTCGTCGACGACAGCGAGCTTGAAGTCGAAGTCGCCGAAGGCGTGCGCCTGCGTGTCGTGCGCAGCGGCATCAGCGAAGTTCGCGTCAAGGGCGAACCCGTCAAGGAATGACTTGGCCTGCCGCGCGGCCGGGGATAACCTCGGCCTTGCGGCCCGACTGGTTTTCAGCCGGCATTGCCGCCGGACCTTAGTCGAGATCGCGATGCAGCAATCCGCCCGCTGGAAGACCTTACTGCTCTGGCTCGTCCTCGTGGCGAGCCTTCTTGTCATCCTGCCGAGCGTGTTGCCGGCACGCATGGCGGCCGGGCTTCCCGGCTGGCTCACGGCCCATCGACTGACGCCGGGTCTTGATCTCACCGGCGGCTCCCGCCTCGTGCTCGACGTTTCCCGCGACGACATCGCCGCCGAGCGCCTGCGCAACGCCATCGAGACGGTCGGCAACGCGCTTCGCGCCGCCGGCATCCCCTATGGCGATCTCAACGGCGCGGACGACGCGGTCGACGTGACCGTGACGGCGCCGGACCGCGTGGATGCGGCGCGCCAGACGCTGACGGGCCTCGATCTCGGCACGCTCAGCGAGCCGGAAGCCGGCCAATTCCGCATCACGCAGTCCGCCTCCGTCATCGACGACGCGGTCGCCGCCGCTTCGCTCGGCGCGGTCGATGCGGTGCGCCGGCGGGTCGAGAGCCTTCGCATTCCGTCGCTTCTGGTCACGCGCGGCGAGCGTGGCCGCATCGTCGTCTCGATGCCGGGGCTCACCGATCCGCAGCGCGTGAAGGACATGCTGGCGACGGTCGGCCGGCTTTCCGCCCGCCTCGTCGACGACAGCATGCCGGTCAATACCGCCATCGAGGACGGCCCGCCGGCCGGCTCGGAAGTGCTCTATTCCACCGGCGAGCCGCCGGTCGGCTATCTCCTGAAGCGGGACGACCTCTTCACGGCCGTCGACGTCGCATCCGCGCAGCCTGCCGCCAATGGCGAGCCCTTCGTGGAATTCGTCCTGAAGGCCGATGCGGCGGATCGCCTTGCCGCCTTCACCCGCGACAACAGCGGCCGCACCATCGCCATCCTGCTCGACGGCCAGGTGATCTCCGCCTCGCAGATCCAGAGCGCCATCGACGACGGCGTCGGTCGGCTTTCCGGCGACTTCGACGCCGAGGGCGCGGCCAATATCGCGCGCATCGTCGCCAGCGGCCCGCTGCCCGCCCAGCTGACCATCCTGGAGGAACGCTCGATCGAGCCCGCGCTCGGCACGACGTCCCTTGGCACCGTGGCGCTCGCGCTTGCCGTCGCCGTCGCCGCCGTCGTCGCCTTCATGACGTTCTTCTACGGCGTGCTGGGTGTCATCGCCTCGCTATCGCTGTTTTTCAACGTCCTCGTGACCTTCGCGGTCCTCGCGCTGGTCGGGGCTCCCGTCTCGCTCTCCATGATCGCCGGCATCGTGCTGACCGTCGGCCTTGCGGTCGATGCGAGCGTGCTGATCTTCGAGCGTATCCGCGAGGAAAGCACACGCGGCCGGTCGCTGCGCGATGCGGTCACCGTCGGCTTCGGCCGCGCCCGCACGACGGTCCTCGACGCGTCGGCGACCATGCTGATCGCCGTCGCGGTGCTCTTCTTGCTGTCCGCGGCTCCCGTCCGGGCCTTCGCGCTCGCCGTCGGCGTCGGGCTGCTGGCGACGCTCTTCACGACCTTCACGCTGACCTATGGGCTCGTGCGGGCCTGGCTCGGTCGCAGCCATCCGACGCATCTGCCCAAGGGCGTGCGCACTGGCCTCTTCGACCGGCTCAACCTGCGCTTCATGGCCGTGCGCAACGTGATCTTCCTGGGAACGGGCGCGGTCTCGCTGATCATCGCCGGTCTGCTGATCATGGACGAACTGCGCCTCGGCATCGATTTCACCGGCGGCGCGGCCGTCGAAATCCAGGCCAAGTCCGGTGCGGTCGATACGTTCGACATCTCTGCCCGGCTCACCGATGCCGGCGTTTCGGTGCAGAGCGTCGACACGCCGCGCGATCCCCGCCGCGCGCTGGTGCGCCTGACATCGCAGGGCGAGGGCGAGAATGCCGAGCAGACCTCGGTTCTGGTCGCCCGCGGCGAGCTGGAGGACGACTACGACTTCCGCCGCGTCGAGGTGGTGGGGCCGGCGATTTCCGGCGAGCTGATCGACACCGCGACGCTCGGCTTCGTGGCGGGGCTCGTTGCGCTCGTCGCCTATATCTGGATCCGCTTCGAATGGCATTTTGCTATCGGCGCGGTGATCGCGCTGGCGCATGACGTGTTCTTCACGCTCGGTTTCCTCGCGGTCGCCAATATCGAGTTCAACATCAGCGCCGTCGCCGCGCTCCTGACGGTCGCCGGCTATTCGCTGAACGACACGATGGTCGTCTACGACCGGATCCGCGAGAACCTCCGGCACTTCAAGCGCATGCCGCTGCCGCTCATCATCGACGATGCGATCAACCGCACGCTCTCGCGCACGGTGCTGACCTCCGCGACGACGCTGATCGCGCTTGCCGCGCTCGCCTTCTTCGGCGGCGAGGCGATCCGCACTTTCGCGCTGACGCTGCTCTTCGGGGTGGCAATCGGCACCATTTCCTCTATCTACATTGCCGGACCGATCCTCATTCTGTTCCGCCTCCGGCCGGAGCGCTATCGCCCCGGCAAGGGTGGCGCCGGACCGGTCACGGAAGCGACGGGAGCCAATGGCTAAGGGCATCGAAATCCGGGAGGCGCATTTCCCCGGGCGTGCGCCGATCGACGCATATGGCAATGGCGGCTTCCGCTTTGCCGACATGTCGCATCGCGGCTCCATCCTCTGCCTGCCCTCGGGCATCCACGGCTGGGACAAGACCGAAGAGACGCCGCTGACGCTGGCCGATCTCGAACGCGTGCTGGACGAGGCGGGCGAGATCGAGGTGCTGCTCGTCGGCACCGGCAAGGAAATCCGCCCGCTTTCGCCGGAAATCAAGGCGGCGCTGCGCGAGCGCCGGATCAGCTCCGACCCGATGAGCACCGGCGCGGCCGTGCGCACGTTCAACGTCATGCTGGCCGAGAGCCGGGCGGTCGCCGCCGCGCTCATCGCCGTTTGAACCGAAGGCGGTTTGCGGACGTGACCGACAAGAGACAAGACGACTATGCCCATTGCCTGGCGGCGCTTCGCGACACCGACCGCGACCGCTACCTCGCCTGCCTGCTGGCTCCGCCGGAAAAGCGCGGAAGCCTTGCCGCGCTCTATGCCTTCAATGCGGAGATCGCGCGCGTGCGCGACGTGGTGCGCGAGGCGTTGCCCGGCGAAATCCGCCTGCAATGGTGGCGCGATCTTCTGGAAGGCGGGGCCGATGGCGACGCCATGGCCAATCCGCTCGCCGCGGCGCTGGTGGCCTGCGTCAAGGAACACAGCCTGCCGGTCGCCGTGCTGACGGACATGATCGAGGCGCGCATCTTCGATCTCTACAACGACCCGATGGAAAGCCGCGCCTCGCTGGAAGGCTATGCCGGCGAGACCGCGTCGGCACTGATCCAGCTCGCAAGCCTCATCCTCGATCCGCAGAACGCGCCGAAATCGGCGGAAGCGGCCGGCCATGCCGGCGTGGCGCAGACGATTGCCGGCACCCTGCTCATGCTGCCGATCCATCGCAGGCGCGGGCAGGTCTACCTGCCGGCCGATCTCCTGGCCGCGACCGGCCTGACGCCGGAGGCCCTCCTGGCCGGCAGCGACAAGGCCGCCGCCGGCCGTGCGGTGGAAGCCTTCATCGGCCTTGGCCGCGATCACCTCGCCAAGGCGCGCGCGGCAAACGGCGTGTCGCCCGCCAATCGCCCGGCCTTTTTGCCGGTCGCGCTCGTTTCGCCTATACTGGCGGCGGCGGAAAAGGCAGGCGCCGCGGCGCTCGACCGTTCCCTCCAGCCGCCCCAGTGGCGGCGGCAATGGTGGATGTGGCGGGCCCTGCGCCGCGGGCCGTTCTGAACGGACGCAAAACTGGCGCAAGCCTTGTAGGCTACAGCGGCGAAACGTTTTCCGTGGAGGAGTAGAGTCGATGCTCTGGACCGTCACCATCGCCTGCCTGCTGCTGGCGGGCCTGATCTTCCGTCAGCGTTTCCGCAAGCGCAACGAAGAGCCGGAAATGGCGGGGGAGAATGCCGGCCTCGCGATCCTGGAATTCGGTCGCGCCTTTCCGGGCGAGGCGATCCGCGAGGTGATCACCACCGCCAACGGCCGCACGGTCTTCCTGAGGCTGCATGACGGCAAGGCGGGCTGCATGCACGCGCATGGCCACCACTATTCCTGCCACCTGATCGAGCCGGGCGCCGTGCGCGTTGCCGGCGCCGGGCTGAAGCGCCTGACGATCGAATTCGCCAATGCCTCCTTCGAGGGCGGTCTGTTCGAATTCCGCGACGAGAAGCAGGCCGCCGAGGTGTCGCTCTGGATGCTCGGCAGCTTCATGCCGGGCATCGTCGCGCAGAACAACCGGACGGCCGGACAGCCGACCTAATTCCCGTGCAAAGACCTGTTGATCCGCGGGATCAGGCTCGGGCTGGCCAACTGGTTATCCGTCATTCACGGGGGGGCGGTCCAAAGCCCATGACGTGATCGGAGCCTCCCCGGCTCGGACGTCTTTGTAGGCCGAGCTGATCTTCCTTAGCACCGTCTCGTCGTCCGTATCGATCTCGTAGAACGTGCTGTCGACGGCCCGGATTATGAGCCATGTCTTGTCTAGCTGCGTGGGTGCGGAAGCGACGAACTCTCCCCAGATGACCTGCCGCGTATTATCAGCCAAGGCTGCTAAATCGAAACCTGAAAGCCGGGCGTTGCCCTGCGCCAATTCTTCCAGCTGTTCGCCGCCTTCACCCGTTGCCTCGAAGTGTTCGAGCCCAGCTTTGGAGAACTTGACTGTCGAAACAATCCAATTTGCTTCCAGTGACCGAGGGGCCAAAAGTCGCAACAAGTCTTTGAGATCAAGCGCAAGGACGTGTTCCTTGAGATCATAAATCCTAAGAGTTGCCATGGCGTCCCCCTAAGCCAAAGACCTACCGGTCAGCGCCCGAGCCAGCGGGCGCAGTCTTCGAGGGCGCGGGCTGCCGTCGCCTGCTTCTTGGCGAGCGCCTTGTCCTTGCCGCGGAAACGCTTCATCCCCTCCGGTCTCGTAACCGCCCCCGGCTCCAGCGGCGGAAACAGGCCGAAATTGACGTTCATCGGCTGGAAGGAGCGTTTGCCCAGCTCGTCGTCGGAGACGATGTGGCCGCCGGTGATGTGGTTCAGCAGCGCGCCGAAGGCCGTCGTTTCCGGCGGCAGCGACGGCGTTTCGCCGCGGCGCTCGGCGGAGGCGAAGCGGCCGGCCAGGAGGCCGATGCTCGCGCTTTCCACATAGCCCTCGCAGCCGGTGATCTGGCCGGCAAAGCGCAGGCCCGGCCGGCCCTTCAGCGCCAGCGAAGGATCGAGCAGCGTCGGCGAGTTGATGTAGGTGTTGCGGTGCAGGCCGCCGAGGCGGGCGAATTCCGCATTTTCGAGACCGGGGATGAGGCGGAAGATCTCGGCCTGCGCACCGTATTTCAGCTTCGTCTGGAAGCCGACCATGTTGTAGAGCGTGCCGAGCGCGTTGTCCTGGCGCAACTGCACGACGGCGTAGGGCTTGACGGTCGGATTATGCGCATTGGTGAGGCCCATGGGCTTCATCGGACCGTGGCGCAGCGTCTCGCGGCCGCGTTCGGCCATCACCTCGATCGGCAGGCAGCCGTCGAAATAGGGCGTGCCTTCCCATTCCTTGAAGCCGGTGGTGTCGCCGGCGATCAGCGCGTCGATGAAGGCATTGTACTGCGCCTCGTCCATCGGGCAGTTGATATAGTCCTTGCCCGTGCCGCCGGGACCGACCTTGTCGTAGCGCGACTGGTACCAGCAGATATCCATGTCGATGCTGTGCGTATGGACGATCGGCGCGATGGCGTCGAAGAAAGCCAGCGAATCGGCACCCGTGCGCGCCTGGATGGCCTCGGCGAGCGAGGGCGCGGTGAGGGGGCCTGTGGCGATGATCGCCTGGTCCCAGTCCTCCGGCGGCAGGCCAGTCACTTCCTCGCGCGTGACGGTGATCAGAGGATGGCTTTCTAGCGCGGCCGTCACGGCGACGGAAAAGCCCTCGCGGTCGACGGCGAGCGCCCCGCCGGCCGGCACCTGGTTGGCATCGGCCGAGCGCATGATCAGCGAGCCGGCAAGCCGCATCTCCGCATGCAGTACGCCGACGGCATTGCTGGTCGCATCGTCCGAGCGGAAGGAATTGGAGCAGACGAGCTCGGCAAGGCCGTCCGTCTTGTGGGCATCCGTGCCGCGCACGCCGCGCATTTCGTGCAGGATGACAGGAATGCCGGCTTCGGCGATCTGCCAGGCGGCTTCGGAGCCGGCAAGGCCGCCGCCGATGACATGGATGGGGCTGAAGGAAGAGGTCTTTGTCATGGCGGTTCGTTACCATGGCGGCCGGCGCATTCCAAGGAAAAGCGCCGGCCGCCTTTTCATGAGCCCGGAATCGAAAACGGCACCATGCGGTGCCGTTTGAAGTGTTCCTCGCGCGTCGCCGTTTCCGGCCGCAGCGGCGGAAACCAGCGATGCTTAGCGGAACGAACGCGAAGCGATGTCGCGGATGTCGTAGCGGGTCAGGCCGATGTCCGAGAGCGTGTGGTTCGACAGGTTGCCGAGTTCGTTCAGGGTGCGGCGGTAGGAAATCCAGTTCTTTGCAATGCGGATCGGGTTCATGGTCTCTTCCTCGAAGTGTTTGGCCGGGAGGTCCGTCTCACCGGTTCGTGACGCCTATATAGGCGACATCCGTGTTAATGTGCAGTGCAAAGAAAATGCAGCTGCTATGCATTTGTGCAATAAGACGACCATGGAAGAGGCATTTGCCGGACCTGCATGCGGAAGAGGCGGAAAGTGACGCCATTTCAGACAAATAGCAATTTCCGTGGCTATAAGGCCGGCCTGCTTCATTTGTCGCGGATGGGAAAAAGCGAAATTGTGCGGCGCAAAAAGACGCGCAAAGCAAAACGCCCTCCGGCGGGAGCCGAAGGGCGTTCGAAATGGATCCGGATGGATCGGCCGGCTTACTTGGCGGCCTTGCGGGCGATATACGGGATATCGCTGCGGCCGATGCCGAGGTCGCGGAGTTCACGGTCCGTCATGCGGCCGAGTTCGTTGACGGTCTGACGGTACTTGCGCCAGTTGTTGAAAGAGCGTGCCAGGTTCATGTCTTTACCCCTTTCTGGGCTTCCTGCTGGGCGGCCGCTCGTCCTTGGCGCCGCCCCGATCTGATGATCTGGAATATACGCTGCATTGCCGAAATGAACAGCGCTCGAATAGCACGGCACCTATGCGTTTTACGCATGTCAAGCAGAAATTTCGGCGAAATTCTGGCTAAATTCCGGGCTCGTGCCACAAAGGTAAACGAAGCCATGCGTCGAGCTATGAGTGCAGCGCAAAAAGCAACGCCCGCCGGGGGAGGAGGTCCGGCGGGCGTTGCTGGTCTCGATTGGCGGCTTGGGAGGAGGAGAGACCGCCAATCCTGTCGGGGACGTTGGGAGGAGGAGATCGTCGCCCGACCGATGAGGACTATATAGATCCGGCCATCGCGGCGCGGTAGGGCCCGGTTGGAATGGCACCCATGCGCGCGGCGCATGTATTGCGCAAGGATTGGGCATTTGCCTCGAACGTGCGGGCCGGCCTCATCGATTTTTCAGGAAAACGTTGCGGTTTCGGCCGCCCGCCATGCGCAGGGCGCAAAAATAACGCCCGCTGGGGGAGGAGATCCAGCGGGCGTCATAATGATGACTGGCAACTGGGAGGAGGAGTGTTGCCAATCGTATCGGAGAGACGCTGGGAGGAGGAGTGCGTCGCTCCGAATTCCTGTCGAACTCCGTTTCCGGAGTATCGGGTCCGAGGCATCATGCCGGGCGTTCGACCAGTTCGCCCCCGTCCATCCGTCGCCTCAAGGGCGCCTGATTTCCGGTCTGGATCATCTCTGATCCGATGTCTGAACTATAGCTGCGATTCCCGATTTTGTGCAGTGCAATATGAGCATGGATGATATGCGTGTGCTGCATGTCGTCGGTCGCGAGCCGAAAGGCCTTCTCTTGCTAAATCTGCCAGAGATTTCTTTATGTCCGGTTAACCGTGAAGGCGGGCTCCGCGTCGCGGGTAAAATACATCGGAATTTTGGATTTTCGCGCGGATTGCGAATTTCTGCCGACCCTATATCGTTTCTGAGGGGCAGGAATGGAAATTCGAAGATCGAAGGGAACGGTGAGCGGATGTACAGGGGCAGGCTCGAGCGCGATCTCAAACACTGGACGGCGCAGGGCCTGATCGACGCCGCGACGGCCGGCAGCCTGCTTCGCGAATACGATTCCCGCGAAAGCGCCTTCAGCCTCGGGCGCGTGCTGATGATCATCGCGGCCCTTCTCGTCTCCGCCGCCGTGCTGCTGCTCGTCGCTGCCAACTGGGAGGCGATTCCCCGCCTTGTTCGCCTTATCGGCATCGTGGCGGTGATCTGGGGGGCCTATCTTGCCGGCGGCCTCCTGATCCTTCGCGGGGCGGAGCGGTTCGCCGGCGCCTTCCTGATCCTCGGCACGCTAGCCTTCGGCGGCGCCATTGCGCTGGTCGGGCAGATGTATCACCTGTCCGGCGATGCGTTCCAGGCGGCGCTCGTCTGGTTCGCCGGCGCGGTGGTGGCCGCCGTGCTCTTCCGCTCCGGCGCCGTCGCCGCCGTCGCCGGCTTCCTCGCCTTCGTCGTGGCGAGCGCCGACTGGAGCCAGTCCACCAGCGTCGACAACAACGTGCTGCTCTGGCTGATGCCGCTGATGGCCGTGATCGTCATCCTGCTCGTGCGCTATACGGGTGCCGACCGCGTCCGCCACCTTGCCTATCTGCTGCTCGTCGTCTGGCTCGCCTATCTCTACGGAGAGAACGAGACCCCCGCGACCGCCATCGCGATCGCCGCCTTCGGCGCGGTCGCCTATCTCGCCGCCGCCCTGCCGCAGTCGCCGCTTCACGTGCTTGCCCGCGGCGCCGGGGCCGCGCCCGCCTTCTATGCCTATCTCGTGCTGCTGCTCGGCCTTCTCGTGCTGCATTCCGAATTCGACAGCGTGGAGCAGCGGCTTGTCGTCGGCATCGTCACGCTCGGCGCCGCCATTCTCGGCATCGCGCTCTCCGGCAAGGAGAACGGCGCGGTGCGCTATCTCGGCTATGCCGCCTTCGCCGCCGAGACGCTCTATCTCGCATCCGAGACGATCGGCTCGATCATCGGCACGTCCGGCTTCTTCCTCGTCGCGGGGCTTGTCGTCGCGCTCATCGCCTTCGCGGTGATCACGCTGGAACGGCGCCTTTCCCATGCCGGAACGAAGGCGGAGGCCTGAACATGACCGCATCCCGCTTCTTCCGCCTCCCGCCGCTCGTCGCCGCCATCGTCGTCGCCGCGCTGCAGACGGCCGTCATCGGCTATATGGTCGAGAGCCGCGCCGCCATCCTGCGCAACGGCGCGGATATCCGCCTGAAGACCATGCCGGTCGATCCGCGCGACCTGCTGCGCGGCGACTATGTGACGCTTTCCTATCCCGTCTCGACCATTCCGAAATCGATCGTCACCGGCGCCGTTCCGCAAAGCGGCGCGCGCGTGCGCCTCGACGTCCGCGTCAGGCCCGGCGCCGATGGGCTCTGGACGGCGACGGAGGCGAGTTTCGCCGGCCTCGCTCCGCAGGAAGGCAGCGTCGTGCTGCGCACGCAGCCCTTCGAGATTTACTCCTCCGTTGACGGCGAGCTTCCCGACACGCTCTTCGTCCAGTACGGCATCGAGCGCTATTACGTACCGGAGGGCGAGGGCAGGGCGCTGGAGAACGCCCGCAACGCGGAGGAGCTCGAGGTCGAGGCGCGCGTCGCCAAGGACGGCACGCCGCAGATCGCCCGGTTGATCCTGAAGGGCGAGCCGGTCTACGACGAGCCGCTCTATTGAGGCGAGAAGGGCCGGGACAGCGGCTTTTCGGCCACATTTTTCCTTTGATCCGCGGAAAACGGGTGATATAGAGACGCCGCGCTCGGAAGGCGCCACGGGAGCGGCCTTGCCCCCTGTGGCAAGAGGTTTCTGAGACGCGGGTATGGTGAAATTGGTAGACACGCCAGATTTAGGTTCTGGTGCCGCAAGGCGTGGGAGTTCAAGTCTCTCTACCCGCACCAGAGCCACCAGACGTGGAAATGGAGGTTTCCGCGTCGTGTGGAGCATTGAGAGCGCCATTTTGCTTGCCAAAAGGCCACCGAATTCAGTAAAGCCACTGCCGGCAAATGGACCGGCGGGGTGCTCGCCATAACCGGAAGGCCGGTTTGAGCACCGCCAACTCGAAATGAAGGTTTGAACATGCAGGTTATCGAAACGCTCGCTGAAGGGCTGAAGCGCGAAATCAAGGTCGTCATCCCGGCCAAGGACATGGAAGCTCAGATGAACGAGCGTCTTGAAGACGTGAAGGGCCGTGTCCGCATCAACGGCTTCCGTCCGGGCAAGGTGCCGTTCGCACATCTCAAGAAGATGTACGGCAAGTCCGTCATGGCCGAGCTGGTCAACGAGATCGTCCGCGACCGTCCGTCCGCGATTCTCTCCGAGCGCGGCGAAAAATCCGCCACGCAGCCGGAAGTCGCGATGACCGAGGACCAGGCCGAAGCGGAAAAGATCCTCAACGGCGAAGCCGATTTCGAGTTCACGCTCTCCTACGAAGTCATCCCGGCCATCGAGCTGAAGGACAATTCCGGTATCGCCGTCACGCGCGAAGTCGTCGACGTCGACGCCAAGGAAGTCGACGAGCAAATCCTCAAGATCGCCGAAAGCGCCCGTTCCTACGAGACGAAAAAGGGCAAGGCCGCCGACGGCGACCGCGTCACCATCGACTATCTCGGCAAGGTCGACGGCGTTCCCTTCGACGGCGGCAAGGACGAGGACGCCGAGCTCGTCCTCGGCTCCAACCGCTTCATCCCGGGCTTCGAAGAGCAGCTCGTCGGCCTGAAGGCCGGTGACGAGAAGGTCATCACCGTCACCTTCCCGGCCGACTACCCGGCCGCCAACCTTGCCGGCAAGG
Source organism: Shinella sp. R2-11 (assembly GCF_055330205.1). Lineage (NCBI taxonomy): Bacteria > Pseudomonadati > Pseudomonadota > Alphaproteobacteria > Hyphomicrobiales > Rhizobiaceae > Shinella > Shinella sp. R2-11. The sequence goes on from NZ_JBVAPC010000002.1 coordinate 148,460, forward strand.
AAGCCACCTTCGACATCAACGTCAAGGAAGTCGCCGCAGCCGCCCACATCGAGATCAACGACGAGCTGGCTTCCAAGCTCGGCCTCGAATCGGCCGACAAGCTGCGCGAGATCGTCCGCGGCCAGATCGAAAGCCAGTACGGCTCGGTCACCCGCCAGAAGGTCAAGCGTCAGATCCTCGACCAGCTCGACGAGATGTACAAGTTCGACACGCCGGAACGCCTGGTCGACGCCGAGTTCGAGAACATCTGGCGCCAGATCAACACGGACCTCGCCCAGTCCGGCAAGACCTTCGCCGACGAAGACACGACGGAAGAAGCCGCTCGCGAGGAATATCGCAAGCTCGCCGAACGCCGCGTCCGCCTCGGCCTCGTCCTCTCGGAAATCGGCGAGAAGGCCGGCGTCCAGGTCTCGGACGAAGAGATGCAGCAGTCGCTCTTCCAGCAGCTCCGCCAGTTCCCGGGCCAGGAAAAGCAGATTCTCGAATACTTCCAGAAGACCCCTGGCGCCGCCGCTTCGCTGCGCGCCCCGATCTTCGAAGAGAAGGTCGTCGATCACCTGCTCGGCGAGATCAAGGTAACGGACAAGACCGTTTCCAAGGACGAACTGATGGCTGACGACGAAGAGGGTTCCGAAAAGGAAGCCAAGAAGGCCGCGCCGAAGAAGAAGGCTGCCGCCAAGGCCGAAGCTGCGGAAGGCGAGGAAGCCGCTCCGAAGAAGAAGGCCCCGGCCAAGAAGAAGGCCGCCGAAGGCGACGCCGAGTAATCGGCTCCATCCCATCGCATACGGAAAGGCCGCCCATCGGGCGGCCTTTTTGCTTCAGGTAACAAAAACCCTGGTCAGCCCTTCGCCGCCTGGAGCTGGCGATGCATCTCCTCGTCGTCGAGGGCGGTTGCCTTGATATGGGCGGGGCGGTCCTTCAGGCGGTCCCAATAGGCCCTGAATTCCGGCCGGTCTTCCAGCGAGCCGAATTGCAGGCCCCAGCTGATATGCGAGCCGACATAGACGTCGGCGGCCGTGAATGTGTCGCCGGCAATGTAGGGATGGCGGGTGACGGCGAAGGAGAGGGTATCCAGCGCTGTCCCGTAGCTGCCGCAGCCGAGGGCGCGCTGGCGCTCCTGCGGCACCTCCATGCCGAAGGCTTTGAGCGAGACGGCCGTTTCGAGCGGCCCGGCCGCGAAGAACAGCCAGCGGTAATAATCGCCGCGCCGGTCCGTCGGCGGGGCGAGCCCGGCCTCGGGGAAGGCGTCCGCCATATAGGCGCAGATCGCGGCGGCTTCCGTGACGATCGTCTTGCCATGGCGGATGGCGGGCACCTTGCCCATGGGATTGACCGCAAGATAGTCCGGCGCCTTGATCGAACCCTCGAAGGTCAGCCACTCGACGCTGTAGGGTGCGCCGACCTCCTCCAGCATCCAGCGGGCGATGCGCCCGCGCGACATGGGGTTGCTGTAGAGTACCAGTTCCTCGGCCATGACATCCTCCTCTGCATGCGGTGTGCGGGAGAATAGGGCCGGAGGAGAGGCGTGCAAGTCTGGGCAAAGAAAAAGCCCGGCGCTGGGGCCGGGCTTTTCTCTATCGGTTGGCTCAGGCGGCCATGGCCTTGCGGAGGTTTTCGTCGATCTTGTCGAGGAAGCCGGTGGTGGAGAGCCACGGCTGGTCGGGACCGATGAGGAGCGCGAGGTCCTTGGTCATGAAGCCGGCTTCGACCGTGTCGACGCAGACGCGTTCCAGCGTCTCGGAGAACCTGGCGAGCTCCGCATTGCCGTCGAGCTTGGCGCGGTGGGCAAGGCCACGGGTCCAGGCGAAGATCGAGGCGATGGAGTTGGTCGAGGTTTCCTCGCCCTTCTGGTGCTGGCGGTAGTGGCGCGTCACCGTGCCGTGCGCAGCTTCCGCTTCGACCGTCTTGCCGTCCGGCGTCATCAGGACCGAGGTCATCAGGCCGAGCGAGCCGAAGCCCTGGGCCACGATGTCGGACTGCACGTCGCCGTCGTAGTTCTTGCAGGCCCAGACATAGCCGCCGGACCACTTGAGCGCCGAGGCCACCATGTCGTCGATCAGGCGATGCTCGTACCAGAGCTTGGCTTCCTTGAACTTGTCGGCGAATTCGGCGTCGAAGACCTGCTGGAAGATATCCTTGAAGCGGCCGTCATAGACCTTGAGGATGGTGTTCTTGGTGGAGAGGTACACCGGCACCTTGCGCTGCAGGCCGTAGTTGAACGATGCGCGGGCGAATTCGGTGATCGAATCGTCGAGGTTGTACATGCCCATGGCGACGCCGGCGGACGGCGCGTCATAGACCTCGTATTCGATCTCCTTGCCGTCCTCGCCGATGAACTTCATCATCAGCTTGCCCTTGCCGGGGAACTTGAAGTCGGTGGCGCGGTACTGGTCGCCGAAGGCGTGGCGGCCGACGATGATCGGCTTGGTCCAGCCGGGCACGAGGCGCGGCACGTTCTTGCAGATGATCGGCTCGCGGAAGATGACGCCGCCGAGGATGTTGCGGATCGTGCCGTTCGGCGACTTCCACATCTTCTTCAGCTTGAATTCCTCGACGCGGGCTTCGTCCGGCGTGATGGTGGCGCACTTGACGCCGACGCCGTGCTTCTTGATGGCGTTGGCCGCGTCGATCGTCACCTGGTCGTCGGTGGCGTCGCGGTTTTCCATGCCGAGGTCGTAATATTCGAGGTCGATATCAAGGTAGGGGTGGATCAGCTTGTCCTTGATGAACTGCCAGATGATGCGCGTCATCTCGTCGCCGTCGAGTTCGACGACGGGGTTGGCGACCTTGATCTTTGCCATGGGAACCTCGTGTTTTCTGAGGGGCTGGGCGCCCCGGATCGTGGACTTGAAAGAACCGCTTGGCCCTATAGCACTCGCGGCCGGGAAGGCAAAGCCGACCAATGGATGAGGCGGTTTATTTTCGCGGGCGGGCGGAATAAGTTTTGCCACGATTCCGTCTCAGGAAGGTCTGCCCGCGGTTGGCGCCCGGGCCTTCCGCCACCAATGGAGAATGCGATGTCGCGTTTCGGTCTGGCTGCGCTTGCCCTTCTGCTTCCCCTGTCCGCCGAGGCGGCCGATTTCAAGGCGCCGGTCGCCGAAATCATGTCCGCGGCGACCAGCAACTGGCAAGACATGGGAACGGACAACGACAATCCGCCGCCCTATACGGATTATTTCAGCGAGGATTTCCTGACGCGCCTCTACAGCAAGGATTTCGTCGCGAAATACCGGGAAGCCGCAAAATATCCGGCCTACGAGGACGGCGGCTCGCCCTTCGACTACGATCCGATCATCGGCGGGCAGGATGGCTGCGCTCTCAAGGATGTCGTGACGACCGAAGGCCAGCCGGCGAACGGCGCGGAGGACGTCACCGTCACCTTCGACAACAGCCATTGCTTCGGCGAGCGCGCCTCGGACTGGCAGCCGGAGAAGCTGGTCTTCAAGGTGGTCGAGGAGGATGGCCGGGCCGTCATCGACGATATCGAGCGCACCAGCTTCGAGGAGGGCGCTTCGCTCAAGAAGGAACTTGAGCAGATCGCCGAGGAAGGACCGAACGGCGGAGCCGGCAGCGCTGCCGAAAATCCGGACTGAGTGCCGCGCGCACTTTTCATTTCGGGCCGCTTGTGTCAGTGAGACCCCGAATTTCTAGGGCATTTCCAGAAAAAGTGCGCAGCGGTTTTGCGTTCGGAAATGCGGCAAACAAAAAGGTAGAGCGTTTTCGCGATTCGGAGAAAAGCGAAAATGCTCTGGGGATATTTGGGCATGGCAGGCACGAACAGTGAACGCACGCTGATCGCCGAAGGACCGGCGATCATCCTCGTTCATCCGCAACTGGGCGAAAACATCGGCATGGTGGCGCGCGCCATGGCGAATTTCGGGCTGGCGGAACTGCGCCTCGTCAACCCGCGCGACGGCTGGCCGAGCGAGAAGGCGATCTCCGCCGCCAGCAAGGCAGATCACGTCATCGAGGCCGCCAAGGTCTATCCCTCGCTGGAGGAGGCCGTCTCCGACCTCGAATTCGTCTATGCCACCACGGCGCGCGACCGCTACGGCTACAAGGAGGTGCGCTCCCCGGTCGTCGCCGCTGATGACCTGCGCACGCGCTTCCGGGCCGGGCAGAAGACCGGCATCCTCTTCGGCCGCGAGCGCACGGGCCTCACCAACGAGGAGATCGCGCTCGCCGACGAGCTGGTGACCTTCCCGGTCAATCCCGCTTTCGCCTCGCTCAATCTCGCCCAGGCCGTGCTCCTCATGAGCTACGAGTGGATGAAGAGCGGCCTTGCCTCCGTCGAGGACACGCCCTTCGACGCGCTGCCGCAGCGCCCGGCCAAGAAGGAAGAGTTGCAGGGGCTCTTCGACCATGTGGAGGAGACGCTGGATGCGCGCGGCTACTTCCGCCCTGCCGAAAAAAAGCCCAAACTGGTGGAGAACCTGCGCGCCATCCTGACGCGTCCTTCCTTCACCGGCACGGAGATCCAGGTCTTGCGCGGCATCGTCTCCTGCCTCGATCGCTTCACGCGGGAATCGCCGCGCGGTGCGACCAATCCCAACCGCACCCGCAACCGCCGGCCCAAGGTGCCCCGTGACGTCGAATAGAACATTTCCAGAAAAAGTGGGAACCGGTTTTTCGTCCGGAAATGTGATCGAACAAGGCGCGAAACCCATCCTGATGTTCGACAGCGGCATCGGCGGCCTCACCGTGCTGCGCGAGGCCCGCGTGCTGATGCCGGAGCGGCATTTCACCTATGTCGCCGACGATGCCGGCTTTCCCTATGGCGGCTGGGAAGAGCCGGCGCTGAAGGCGCATATCGTCGAGCTCTTCGGCAAGCTCCTGAACGAGCACGACCCGGAAGTCTGCGTCATCGCCTGCAACACCGCCTTCACGCTGGTCGGCGCGGACCTGCGCGCCGCCTTTCCGCACATGCCCTTCGTCGGCACCGTGCCGGCCATCAAGCCCGCCGCCGAGCGCACGCGCTCCGGTCTCGTCTCGGTGCTCGCGACACCCGGCACGGTCAAGCGCGCCTATACGCGCGACCTCATCCAGTCCTTCGCCAGCCAGTGCGACGTCCGCCTCGTCGGCTCGGAAAGCCTCGCGCGCATGGCCGAGGCCTATATCCGCGGCGAGGGCCTTTCCGACCAGGCGGTGCGCAGCGAGATCATTCCCTGCTTCGTCGACGAGATGGGCCGCAAGACCGATATCGTCGTGCTCGCCTGCACGCATTATCCCTTCATGGCGAACCTCTTCCGCAAGCTCGCCCCCTGGCCGGTCGACTGGCTCGACCCCGCCGAAGCCATCGCCCGCCAGACCCGCCGCCTCGTCCCACCGCTGGAAAGCATCCCGCCCGGCGAGGACATCGCCGTCTTCACCTCCGGCCGGCTGGATTTCGCGACGTGCCGGCTGATGCAGGGTTTCGGGCTGCGCGTCGTCTGACGCGGCATTCCTGTGGGTTTTTCAAAAGCCGGGGGCGACGGGCGCGGTTTTCGTGTTAGGGCTTGCCGGCCCGGCGGCGGCGGCCGGGCGAATCGGATTTTTCAGGAACGAGGAATGGGATGAAGGTCGGCATCGACATGGGAACGGTGCAGGGCGGCGCACCGGCCAGGCTCGATATCGAGGAACTGCTGGCGACGCGCCTGCTCGTGCAGGGGAATTCGGGCTCGGGCAAGTCGCATCTGTTGCGCCGCCTGCTCGAACAGTCCGCGCAATGGGTGCAGCAGGTCATCATCGATCCCGAAGGGGACTTCGTCACGCTCTCCGACCGCTTCGGCCATGTGGTGGTCGATGGCGAGCGCACGGAGGCCGAGCTTGTCGGCATCGCCACCCGTATCCGCCAGCATCGCGTCTCCTGCGTGCTCTCGCTGGAGGGCCTTGAGGCCGACGAGCAGATGCGCGCGGCCGGCATCTTTCTCAATGCGCTGTTCGATGCGGATCGCGACTACTGGTATCCGGTGCTCGTGGTCGTCGACGAGGCGCAGCTTTTCGCCCCCGCCGTCAGCGGCGAGGTCTCGGAAGACGCGCGAAAGCTCTCGCTGGGTGCGATGACGAACCTGATGTGCCGTGGCCGAAAGCGCGGGCTTGCCGGCGTCATTGCCACGCAGCGCCTCGCCAAGCTCGCCAAGAACGTCGCGGCGGAAGCTTCCAACTTCCTGATGGGCCGCACCTTCCTCGACATCGACATGGCGCGCGCCGCCGACCTCCTCGGCCTCGACCGGCGGCAGGCGGAGATGTTCCGTGACCTGCCGCGCGGCTCCTTCGTCGCGCTCGGCCCGGCGCTGTCACGCCGCCCGCTGCCGGTGACGATAGGCGCTGTGGAGACCTCCGCGCGCTCCACCAGCCCCAAGCTGATGCCGCTGCCGGATGCGCCGCAGGATGTCGAAGACCTGATCTTCACGCCCGACCCGGATGAATTCACCCGCCCCGTCGTCCGCCGCGCGCCGCCCGCGCCGCGTCCGACGACGGATATCCTTGCCGAGCTTTCCCGCGCCCGGCCGGATTCGGTGCAGGCGGAGGCGAAAGCCCCAGCGCCGGAGATTTCGGCGGAGGAGCGCGAAAGCCTGCTCGACCAGGCGCTCGCCGAAATCCTCGCCAACCCCGAGGCCGCCTTCCGCGCCGATGCGGAGCTGTTCCAGGATTTCCTCGTGCGCTGCCGCATCCGCCGCGTGCCCGGCGCGCCGCTCTCGTTGCCGGCCTTCCGGCGCAAGATGGCGGTCGCCCGTTCGGGTGTGGATGCCGAGACGGCAGCGACGGAGGTCTGGGCGAGGGCGCTCGATTTGTCCCGCAGCGTCACCGAGGACTTGCAGGGCGTGTTCCTGCTCGTCGCGCAGGCGGCGGTGCGCGGGCTTGCCTGTCCCTCGGATGCGCGGATCGCACGCGCCTACGGCACCCATTCGGCCCGCCGCGCGCGCCGTCTGCTCGGCTATTTCGAGGAGCAGGGGCTGGTGGTCGTGCACAGCGATCTCGCCGGCCACCGCATCGTCGCCTTCCCGGATCTCGGCTGCGAGACGCTGCCGGGCGACGCCAACGGGCCGGACCTTGCGGATTCCCATCAGGACGCCGCGGAATAGACCGATTTTCCGGGCTTTCTGCGTTGACAAAATTGTAAAAGACCCCTAATGACCCCGCCAGCGCCGGGCAGAAATGTCCGGTGTTTCATTTGACATGTCCCGTGGATTCTCCGGTCGCGATCGTGAGAAGCCTGTCGGAACCCGAAAAGGTTCAGAGGAGGGCGTGTTTCCTTCAGCCGGTCCCGCAAGGGAACGGCATAACAAGACCTAGAGGAAATGCGATGAGCAAGCGCGCTGCATCCAAGTACAAAATCGACCGCCGTATGGGCGAGAACATCTGGGGCCGTCCGAAGTCCCCGGTCAACCGCCGCGAATACGGCCCGGGCCAGCACGGCCAGCGCCGCAAGTCCAAGCTTTCGGACTTCGGTGTTCAGCTCCGCGCCAAGCAGAAGCTGAAGGGCTACTATGGCGATATCCGCGAGAAGCAGTTCCGCGCGATCTTCGCCGAAGCCGAACGCCGCAAGGGCGACACCCCGGAGAACCTGATCGGCCTGCTCGAATCGCGCCTCGACGCGATCGTCTACCGCGCCAAGTTCGTTCCGACGGTCTTCGCTGCCCGCCAGTTCGTCAACCACGGCCACGTCAAGGTCAACGGCGTCCGCGTCAACATCGGTTCCTACCGCTGCAAGCCGGGCGACGTCATCGAAGTCAAGGAAAAGTCCAAGCAGCTCGTCACGGTTCTCGAATCCGTCGGCCTGGCTGAACGCGACGTTCCGGACTACATCGAAGCCGACCACAACAAGATGACCGCGACCTTCGTTCGCGTTCCGGTTCTCTCCGACGTTCCCTACGCGGTCGTCATGGAACCGCACCTGGTCGTCGAATTCTACTCGCGTTAATTCGCGAGAGACGCCTTGCGCAATCCGGAAAAGCCGCCAAGAGATTGGCGGCTTTTTCGTTTGGGAAGCAATTCCAGGAAAAGTGTGAAGCGGTTTTCCGTGTGGAATTGCGCAAGAAAGAGACCGCATGACGGACTTGCAGGCCATCGTTGAGGAAATCCATGCGAGCCTCTCGCCGCGCCGCGGCGAGGGCAGGGTGGCCGATTACATTCCGCAGCTTGCCCATGTGGACCCTCAGAAATTCGGCATGGCCGTCGTCACGGTCGATGGCGAAACCTACCTTGCCGGTGATGCGCAAGAGGCCTTCTCCATCCAGAGCATCTCCAAGGTCTTTACCCTGACGCTGGCGCTCGGCAAGCACGGCGAGGGTATCTGGAAGCGTGTCGGGCGCGAGCCTTCCGGCTCGGCCTTCAACTCCATCGTCCAGCTCGAACAGGAAGCCGGCATCCCGCGCAATCCCTTCATCAATGCCGGGGCCATCGCCATCACCGATCTCGTGCTCGCCGGTCACACGCCGAAGGAGGCGATCGGCGAGGTCGTGCGCTTCCTGCGCTATCTGGCGGATGAGGACGATATCATCGTCGACCAGGCCGTGGCGCGCTCGGAGCAGGCGACGGGGTTCCGCAATTTCGCGCTCGCCAATTTCATGCGCTCCTTTGGCAAGCTCGACCATGCGGCCGAACTGGTGCTCGGCGTCTATTTCCATCAATGCGCGCTGGCGATGAGCTGCCGGCAGCTGGCGCGGGCAGGGCTGTTCCTCGCCAACAGCGGCACCAACCCGCTCACCGGCCACCGGGTCGTCTCGCATCTTCGGGCGCGGCGCATCAATGCCCTGATGCTGACCTGCGGCCACTATGACGGCTCGGGCGATTTCGCCTATCGCGTCGGCCTGCCGGGCAAGAGCGGCGTCGGCGGCGGCATCCTCGCCGTCGCGCCCGGAAAGGCCTCCGTCGCTGTCTGGTCGCCGGGCCTCAACGAGAATGGCAATTCGCTGCTCGGCTCGCTGGCGCTGGAAATGCTGGCGGCACGCACCGGCTGGTCGGTCTTCGGGGCTTGATTGTGCCGGCCGTTCGGGGCATTGCAGGCGCATGACCCTTGCCCTTGCCGAAATCGAAGACGATGCACCGGAGGATGGCCGCCATCCGCTCTTTGCCGATGCGCCGTCGAGCGTCTCCTTCAACAAGCTGCGCAAGCGCCTGCTCCGCCAGGTGCGGCAGGCGATGGACGACTTCGCCATGCTCAAGGGCCAGAAGCGCTGGCTCGTCGGCGTTTCCGGCGGCAAGGACAGCTACGGCCTGCTCGCGCTCCTCATGGACCTCCAATGGCGCGGCCTTCTGCCCGTCGAACTGATCGCCTGCAATCTCGACCAGGGCCAGCCGAACTTTCCCAAGCACATCCTGCCGGACTACCTGAAATCCATCGGCGTGAAACACCGTATCGAATATCGCGACACCTATTCCATCGTGAAGGAGAAGGTGCCGACGGGATCGACCTATTGCTCGCTCTGCTCGCGCCTCCGGCGCGGCAACCTCTATCGCATCGCCCGGGAGGAGGGCTGCGACGCGCTGGTGCTCGGCCACCATCGCGAGGATATCCTCGAAACCTTCTTCATGAACTTCTTCCATGGCGGGCGGCTCGCCGCCATGCCGCCGAAGCTTTTGAACGACGAGGGCGACCTGATGGTGCTGCGCCCGCTCGCCTATGCGGCGGAGGACGACCTTGCCAAATTCGCCGCCGCCATGCGGTTCCCCATCATTCCCTGCGACCTCTGCGGCTCGCAGGACGGCCTCCAGCGCAATGCGATGAAGGCGATGCTGGCGGATATCGAGACGCGCATGCCGGGCCGCAAGGACGCCATGCTGCGGGCCCTCGGCCACACCAACCCGTCCCATCTCCTCGATCCGAAGCTTTTCGATTTCTCCTCCCTGGAAACGGTAAGACAAAATGACGATTGACATCAATGCCCTGGCGCTCGTGCTCGCACAGGCGGCCGAGGCCGAAATCCGCCCGCGCTTCCGCGCCCTCGGCAAGGGCGACATCCGCACCAAGGCGGATGCCAACGACCTCGTGACGGAAGCCGACGAGGCGGCCGAGCGCTTCATCAAGCGCGAGGTGACGGCGCAGTTTCCGGGCGTGCTGTTCGTCGGCGAGGAATCGGTCGCGGCCGATCCGGCGCTGCTGGGCAAGCTTGTGGATGCAGAGCTCGCCATCGTCGTCGATCCGATCGACGGCACCTTCAATTTCGCGGCCGGCGTGCCGCTCTTCGGCGTCATGGCGGCGATCGTCTCCGGCGGCGAGACGGTCGGCGGCATCATCTACGATCCGATGGGCGACGATTTCGTGATGGCGGAAAAGGGCGGCGGCGCCTGGCAGACGGGCGATCACCGCCCGGCAGTCCGGCTGAAGACGCGGGGCGCCGCGCCGCTCGAGGCGATGACCGGCATGGCCTCCACCAGCTTCCTCGACCGCGGGCGCCGGGCGCGCATCCTGTCGAACCTCGCCAAAGTCGCCTTCGTCTCCAACTATCGCTGCGCCGCGCACGAATACCGCACCTTCGCGGGCGGCAACCTGCATTACCTCATGTACAACAAGCTGATGCCCTGGGATCACCTCGCCGGCACGCTGATCGCCGAGGAGGCCGGCGCCTATGCCGCCCGCTTCGACGGCTCGGCCTACAGGCCGCATCACGTCGAGGGTGGCCTGCTGCTGGCGCCGGACAGGGAAAGCTGGGAGATGCTTCGCCGCGAGGTCTTCGTCGACTGAGCGGAGCGCATTGAATGAAAAAGCCCGGCTGCATCCGCATCCGGGCCTTTTGTTTGCCTTCAAATCTCGCCTCCCGTCACCCTCAGGCCCGACCATGACGGCGGAGAGGAGGGCGGGCTTGGAGAGCGAAACGGGGCTGGATGCCGCCCCGCCGCCCCGTCTCTCAAACCGGCTTGTTATGCGGCTGGAACAGCTTCCCGTGCTCGGCGATCAGCACGAAGATGAGGCCGATGACCGAGAGGGTGAAGAAGCCGATGACCAGCGGCAGCGAGGTGCCGTTGAAGGACTGGCCGATGATCGCGCCGATCACCGTGCCGCCGGCCGTGCCCATGAAGCCGAGCACGGAGGAGGCCGTGCCGGCGACGTGGCCGAGCGGCTCCATGGCGAGCGAGTTGAAGTTCGAGCCGATCCAGCCGAACTGGAACATCGTCAGCGCGAAGATCACGATGAAGATCGCGAACGGCAGGTGCGTCGGCCAGAGCAGCGTCAGGACGAGCCAGATCGTGTTCACGGTCAGGAAGCCGAGCAGGGCGCCATGCGACAGGCGCCGCATGCCGAAGCGCCCGACGAGCCGCGAATTGACGAAGGACGACAGCGCCATGAAGGCGGCGACGCCGGCGAAGGCGAGCGGGAACCACACGCCGAGCCCGTAGATGCCGACATAGATCTGCTGCGCCGAGTTGATGAAGCCGAAGAGCCCGCCGAAGATGAAGGTGCTCGCCAGCGTGTAGCAGAGCGCCACGCGGTCGGTGAGAACGATGCGGAAGCCGCCGAGTATCGAGCGCGCCGTGAAGGGGCGCACGTCCTCGGGATGCAGCGTCTCCGGCAGGCGGATATACATCCACGTGCCGACGACCACGGTCATGACTGCCATGAAGATGAAGATCAAGTGCCATTCGCCGAACAGCATGACGACCTGGCCCGTGCCCGGCGCCATGACCGGAACGACCATGAAGACCATCATGATGAGCGACATGACCTCCGCCATCGCGCGCCCGCCGAAGACGTCGCGGACGATGGAGACGGTGATGACGCGCGTGGCGGCCGAGCCGATGCCCTGGATGAAGCGTAGCGCCAGCAGCGCGGCGAAGCTCGGCACGAGGATCGCGAAGAGCGACGACACGGCATAGATGGCAAGGCCGAAGAGCATCGGCTTGCGCCGGCCGAAACGGTCGGAGATCGGGCCGTAGAAGAGCTGCGCGCAGGCAAATCCGATCAGGTAGGCCGAGATGACATATTGGCGGTGGTTCTCGTTCTCGACGCCGAGGCTGGCGCCGATCTCCTGGAGACCGGGCAGCATGATGTCGATGGCGAGCGCGTTGAGCGCCATCAGGAGAGCCATCAGCGCGATGAATTCTACCTTGCCCATGCCTTTCAGGCGCTGGGCCGATTCAGGGGAAAGTCCAGACATATCAATTTATTCCATGAAAGAGATAAGGCGCCGCTGGGTGCGGCGCCTTTTGAAAAGCTTGCCGGCGAAAGATCGGAAAAGCGTCAGGCGGCGCCCTTGACGGCGATGCCCTGGCCCTGAAGGTGGGACTGCAACTCGCCCGACTGGAACATCTCGCGCACGATGTCGCAACCGCCGACGAACTCACCCTTCACGTAAAGCTGCGGGATGGTCGGCCAGTTGGAATAGTCCTTGATGCCCTGGCGGATGTCGGCGTCGGCGAGCACGTTGATGCCCTTGTAGTCGACACCCACATAGTCGAGGATCTGCACGACCTGGCCGGAGAACCCACACTGGGGGAATTCCGGCGTGCCCTTCATGAACAGGACGACGTCGTTGGTCTTCACTTCATTGTCGATGAAATCGTGGATGCCGCTCATTTCAATATTCCCTGGCAAATCGGCTTCAAGGGCCGATGCGATGAACCGTTCGCCCTAGATAACAATCTCGTGTGACAATTGCCAGAAGCGCCCCGGAAAAAACGCCGGGGGCTGCCTTACGATTTGCGGGGTGTTGCGCGTTGGCCGCGCCTTCAACCGGCCGGGCGGGGCAGGCTCCGGGCTACCGGTCGCGCTGGGGGCTGCGGCTTGCCGCCGTCCTGCGTCGGCTCACCTGCTTGCGGGCGCGCCGCGCCGGCTTCTTCTCCGGCTTCAGCACGGCTTCGATCACGTCGGCGAGGAGGCCGCCCGAGGCCTTCCTGCGGCGCGTGCGGCGGGTCGAAGCCGACCGCACGCCGGTCTTCTTCAGCACCTCCTTGAGGGCTGCGTCCACCACGCCGCTGACGAGATCCTTGATGAGGTCGGCCACGGCCGGATCAGTCGGGAACGGAGGTCTGGAGGGCGAGGGCGTGCAGGACGCCGCCCATATTGCCCTTCAGGGCGTCGTAGACCATCTGGTGCTGCTGCACGCGGGTCTTGCCGCGGAAGGCTTCCGCGACGACCTCGGCCGCATAGTGGTCGCCGTCGCCGGCAAGATCGCGGATGACAACCTTCGCGCCGGGAATGCCCGTCTTGATCATGTCTTCGATATCGCCGGGTGACATAGCCATGTGTACTGCTCCCTTGTCTTATTCTGCGGCGGCAGCGGCGTTGCCGTTGCCATCCATGAAGTCAGGGAACCACGATTCATGGGTGCTGCGCAATTGTTCAATCGGCAGAGACAGATAGCCATCCACGGCCAAGGCATCGCCGCTTACCGTGCCGAGGCGGCGGAACGGCACGCCCGCGCCTTCCGCATTGGCGCAGATGAACCCCGCGAGATCGGCCGGCACGGCGATGACGTAGCGGGCCTGGTCTTCGCCGAAGAGCAGCGCATGGGCCGGGCCGTTCGCCTCGGAAAGGTCGATCCTGGCGCCCTTGCCGGAGGACATCGCCATTTCCGCGAGCGCGACGGCAAGGCCGCCCGAGGAGATGTCGTGGCAGGCCGTGACCTGGCCGTTGCGGATGGCCGAGCGCACGAAGTCGCCGTTGCGGCGTTCCGCGTAGAGGTCGACTTCCGGAGCCGGGCCGTCGACGATGCCGAGCACGTCGCGGAGATAGACGGACTGGCCGAGATGGCTGCCGTCGACGCCGATGAGGAGGAGGTGGTCGCCGTCCTTCGCGCCGCCGATTCTGGCCATGACGGACCAGTCGGGCAGCAGGCCGACGCCGGCGATGGTCGGGGTCGGCAAGATCGCGATGCCGTTCGTCTCGTTGTAGAGCGACACGTTGCCGGAGACGATCGGGAAGTCGAGAGCGCGGCAGGCTTCGCCGATGCCTTCGATGGCCTTGACGAACTGGCCCATGATCTCGGGCTTTTCCGGGTTGCCGAAGTTCAGATTGTCGGTGGAGGCCAGCGGCTCGGCGCCGGTCGCGGTGATGTTGCGCCAGCATTCGGCGACGGCCTGCTTGCCGCCTTCGAACGGATCGGCCTCGACATAGCGCGGGGTCACGTCGGAGGAGAAGGCGAGCGCCTTGGTGGCATGGCCCTCGACGCGCACGACGCCGGCGTCGCCGCCGGGGATCTGCAGCGAATTGCCCTGGATCAGCGTGTCATACTGCTCATAGACCCAGCGGCGGCTCGACTGGTTCGGCGAGCCGACGAGCTTGAGGAGGGCCTGTCCGTAATCGTTCGGCTCGGCGACGAGATTGGCCGGCAGCGGGGCAGGCTTGCCCGGCTCGCGCCAGGGGCGGTCGTATTCCGGCGCTTCGTCGCCGAGCTGCTTGATCGGCAGGTTCGCGACTTCCTCGCCCTGGTGCAGGATGCGGAAGCGCAGGTCGTCGGTGGTCTTGCCGACGATGGCGAAGTCGAGGCCCCACTTGACGAAGATCGCCTTGGCGACCTCTTCCTTGGCGGGTTCGAGCACCATGAGCATGCGCTCCTGGCTTTCCGACAGCATCATCTCATAGGCGGTCATGCGCTCTTCGCGCACCGGCACGAGATCGAGGTTGAGCTCGATGCCGAGGTCGCCCTTGGCGCCCATCTCGACCGCCGAACAGGTGAGGCCCGCCGCGCCCATGTCCTGGATGGCGATGACGGCACCGGTCTGCATGAGTTCCAGGCAGGCTTCCAGCAGGCACTTTTCGGTGAAGGGGTCGCCGACCTGGACGGTGGGGCGCTTCTCCTCGATGGATTCGTCGAACTCGGCCGAGGCCATGGTCGCGCCGCCGACGCCGTCGCGGCCGGTCTTGGCGCCGAGATAGACGACCGGCAGGCCGACGCCCTTGGCTTCGGACAGGAAGATCGCGTTGGACTTGGCAAGGCCGGCGGCAAAGGCGTTGACGAGGATGTTGCCGTTATAGCGTGCGTCGAATTCCACTTCGCCACCGACGGTCGGCACGCCGAAGGAGTTGCCGTAGCCGCCGACGCCGGCGACGACGCCCGAGACGAGGTGGCGGGTCTTCGGATGGTCCGGTTCGCCGAAGCGCAGCGCGTTCATCGCCGCGACGGGGCGCGCGCCCATGGTGAAGACGTCGCGCAGGATGCCGCCGACGCCCGTCGCCGCACCCTGGTAGGGCTCGATATAGGACGGGTGGTTGTGGCTCTCCATCTTGAAGACCACGCAGTCGCCGTCGTCGATGTCGACCACGCCGGCATTCTCGCCCGGGCCCTGGATGACGCGCGGACCCTTGGTCGGCAGCGTGCGCAGCCAGCGCTTGGAGGACTTGTACGAGCAGTGCTCGTTCCACATGGCCGAGAAGATGCCGAGTTCGGTGAAGGTCGGCTCGCGGCCGATCAGCGAGAGGATGCGGTCGTATTCATCCGGCTTCAGCCCGTGGGCGGCAATCAACTCCGGGGTGATCGGGCGGGTGTTCGAAATGGTCATCGTCGCTCGTCTTGTCGGTGGAGGGCAGGATTGCGGTCTCTTTACCCCATGCTGCTTTGCGGCGCGACAGGAAAATGACCGCCAACCACATGAGAAAGCGGCTTTCAGGCCGGGCTGTCGTAGCCTGTCGGACCATGGGCGAGCAGGCGGCGCAGCCGCGTTAGGCCGGTGACGACGTCCTCGCGGTTCTCCGGCGAGGAAAGGCCGATGCGCACCCGGTAGAAGGTCTTTTCCGTGCGGCCGGCCTTGAACTCGTCCTCGTCGTCGATGAGGATATCCTCATCGAAAGCCGCCTGCCGGAAGGTGCCGGCGAGCCAGGGATCGGGCAGCTTCAGCCAGAGGAACGGCACGCGCGGGTGCGAGTTGAAATCGAGCCCGGCGAAGATGTCCCGCGCATGGGCCTCGCGGGCGCCGACCTCCTCGGCCACCCTGCCGCGGATCGTCTCCGCCATGCCGCTCAGCACCAGCCGCGCGCCGAGCTCGGCAAGGAGATAGGGCAGGCCGCCGCTCACCATCTTGTGGGCGATGCGCACGCGCTGGGCAAGATGCGGCGGGCAGGCGATCCAGCCGCCGCGCACCCCGGCCGCGACGCTCTTCGACAGGCCGCCGACGAGGAAAGTGCGGTCCGGTGCGATTTCCGCCAGCAGCGGAATGCCGGTGTCCGCCGTCGCGCCGTAGAGATTGTCCTCCACGAGGAAGACATTGTGCCGCCTGGCAATGGCGGCAATGGCGCGGCGGCGCTCCTCCGGCATGGTGGCGAGGGTCGGGTTCTGTGCCGAAGACATCAGGAAGGCGAGCTTGGGATGCTGCTGCAGGCAGACACGCTCGAAATCCTCGGGAATGACACCCTCGGTATCCGACTCGACGAGCGCGGTCTGACGACCGAGGAGGGCGGTGCCGCGGCTGATCTGCGAATAGGTGACATGCTCGAAGGCGATGCGGTCGCCGGGCGCGGTGATGACCGAAACCGCCGCGATGACCGCCGCATGCGCGCCCAGCGTCGGCACGATGCTGTCGAGGCTCGGCTGCCAGTCGCCCTGTCTCAGCCAGCGCCGGCCGGCTTCCAGCCAGTGCTGCGGGAAGTTGCGGGTGTAGCTGGCGATCTCGTTCGGCTGCTCGCGGCAGATGGCGGAAAGGATATCGGTGATGACGGCAGATTGGCCGACATCCGTCGCAGCCGTCGTGTCGAAGCGCAGCTTGCCCGGCGGGGCATTGGCGGCGCGCGTGCCGGAAAGCCGTGCGCTGACCGTATCGACCGTCGCCGGTTCGTCCTCCGCGCCCGTGCCGAGCACATAGGTTCCCCGCCCGACCTCGCCGCTGACGAGGCCGCGCTCGCGCACCATGCTGTAGGCGCGGCTGACCGTGCCGATCGTCACGCCGATGTCATAGGCAAGGTTCCGTTGCGGCGGCAGCTTGCTGCCGGAAGCAAGCGCCCCGGTGTTGATCGCCTGCTCGATCTGGTCGGCGATGCGGACATAGAGCGGCCCGTCGGAGGCCTGGAGATCGGGTAGCCAATTTGTCATGGTGGCAATTCTTATATTGCACCGTTTTATGAGTCAATTCATCTCTGTCTTTGCCGATTGTCACTATTTCCGGTGACGTTTCAGGAGATTCGGTGATGGCAATTGAGACATTTTACGCCGGCACGGAGGCGAGGTCGCGCGGCTCGTTCCACCCAATCCTTCGCCGCGCATGGCGGCGCTATCGGGCATGGCGCATCAAGCGGCACACGCGTTATGCACTGCTGGAGCTGACGGACGAGCAACTGCGCGATGTCGGACTCACCCGCAGCGAGGCCCGGCGCGAGGCCGGAAAGTCTTATTTCTGGGATTGATCGCGTCAGCAGCCCTTGCCGCCGCCGGCCCAGCGCCTGACGTCGGTCGCGATGCGCGGACCGACGGCCTCGCCCATCAGCGGGCCGAATGCGTCGAGCTTGGCGGGGCTGCCTTCCGCCTGCACGACGAGCAGCGGACGGGATTCCGGCGAATTGCGGTGGACGACGAGGATGCGCGGGCGCCCGGAGAAGGAATTCAGCTCCGGCGCGAGGCGATAGGCCTTGAAGGCCGGATCGCCCGACTTGAACCAGCAGCCGTTCGCGCCGAGCGCGACCCGCTCCATCATCGGAAGGGCGCGATTGTCGGCCTTCGGCGCCGGGGGCTTCGCCTGGCAGCCGACCAGGGCCGCAGCGGCGACGAGCGGCAGGAGGAGCTTGGCGGAGAGGAGAGGGCGCATGGAAGACCTTTCGGGAGCGAACATGCGCCCTTGATAGCAAGGGCCGGTTAAGAGAGGCTGACGAAACCGTGCGGAGCCGACGGATCGGTGCTTTCGGCGCCCTCGTCCGGCAGGCTTCGTCCGGTTGCCTCAGGCAGCGATGACGTCGAGGACCGATGCGAAGAGACCGCGGCCGTCGGAACCGCCATGGGCGGCTTCGATGAGGTTTTCCGGATGCGGCATCAGGCCGAGGACGTTGCCCTTTTCGTTCATCACGCCGGCAATGTCGTTGATCGAGCCGTTCGGGTTGGTGCCTTCGGCATAGCGGAAGACGACCTGGCCATTGCCTTCGATGGCCGCCAGCGTCCCGGCGTCGGCGAAATAGTTGCCGTCGTGGTGGGCGACCGGGCAGCGGATGATCTGGCCCTTGTCATAGGCGCGGGTGAAGTCGGTCTCGGCATTCGCCACTTCCAGCTTCACTTCGCGGCAGACGAATTTCAGCGAGGCGTTGCGCATCAGCGCGCCCGGCAGGAGGCCCGCTTCGAGCAGGATCTGGAAGCCGTTGCACACGCCCAGCACCTTCACGCCGGCCTCGGCCTTCGCCTTGATCGCCTGCATGACGGGCATGCGGGCGGCAATCGCGCCGCAGCGAAGATAGTCGCCGTAGGAGAAGCCGCCTGGAATGACGATCAGGTCGACATCCGGCAGGTCCGTTTCGGTCTGCCAGACGGTCACCGGCGCCTTGCCGGAAATCTTGGTCAGCGCCGCGATCATGTCGCGGTCGCGGTTGAGGCCGGGAAGTTGGACGACGGCGGACTTCATGGGTGTGGTTCAAACCTTGCCTGGGCCTCGGCGAGTTCACGCAGTTCGAGGCGGTTTTCGATACGGTCGAGGCGTGTCAATACTTGGGCCATGCTGCCATGCAGGTTATTGATGTCGCCTTGCATGACATGCATGTGATTTCGCAGGCTCACGATGTCCTGCCGCATATCCCGCTGCCCGTCCTTGATCGTGGCGAGATCGGACTGGATACGCTTCATGAGTTCGAACATCAGTTCCTGCGAAATGTCCGTCATTACCGTCTCCCTTCAACCGTCAGGCGAGGGCGATAGTATAGTTCTCGATTACCGTGTTGGCCAGCAGCTTGTCGCACATGGCCTTGAGGTCGGCTTCGGCCTTGGCGCGGTCGGCGGTCTGGAGCTCCAGGTCGAAGACCTTGCCCTGGCGGACCTGGCCGACGCCGTCGAAGCCGAGGCTGCCGAGGGCGCCTTCGATGGCCTTGCCCTGCGGGTCGAGAACACCGTTCTTGAGCGTAACCGTTACGCGTGCCTTGATCATGTCTTTCGTTCCATCCTTGGGAGACGTGTTACTTCACCAGAACCGGTCCGGTACCGCGCACGGGCTCGTTCTCGTTGATGATGCCGAGGCGGCGGGCCACTTCCTGGTAGGCTTCCACGAGGCCGCCCATGTCGCGGCGGAAGCGGTCCTTGTCCATCTTCTCCTGGGTGGCGATGTCCCAGAGGCGGCAGCTGTCGGGCGAAATCTCGTCGGCGATGATGATGCGCATCATGTCGCCCTCGTAGAGGCGGCCGCACTCGATCTTGAAGTCGACGAGCTGGATGCCGACGCCGAGGAAGAGGCCGGAGAGGAAGTCGTTGACGCGGATGGCGAGCGCCATGATGTCGTCGAGTTCCTGGGGGCTCGCCCAGCCGAAGGCGGTGATGTGCTCCTCGGAGACCATCGGGTCTTCGAGCGCATCGGCCTTGAAATAGAATTCGATGATCGAGCGCGGCAGGACGGTGCCTTCCTCGATGCCGAGGCGCTTGGAGAGCGAGCCGGCGGCGACGTTGCGCACGACCACCTCGAGCGGAATGATCTCGACTTCCTTGATCAGCTGCTCGCGCATGTTGAGGCGGCGAATGAAATGGGTGGGAATGCCCATCTTGTTCAGCTGCGTGAAGATGTACTCGGAGATCCGATTGTTGAGCACACCCTTCCCGTCGATGACATCGTGTTTCTTCTTGTTGAAGGCGGTCGCATCGTCCTTGAAGAACTGGATCAGCGTGCCCGGCTCGGGACCCTCATAGAGAATCTTGGCCTTGCCCTCGTAGATACGGCGGCGACGGTTCATGGATTTTTCTCTTTGTTGGCGCGATTGGGCCGCGCAGGTGTCTTTCTTTCGGGCTCCCATAAACGAAATGCCCGGGTTTCACAATCGCCGAGACGCCCGATCCCCCGTTTTCCGGCCTTTGCCGGGGGATGCGGACGCTCCCCTTGTATATCGGCCGGGGTTTTGATTTATGGTCGTTGAGCCTCACGGGTCAGAAAATCTACGGGAGACACATATGAGCAGCATGCAGGATCGGGAAAAGGCCTTCGAGGCCAAGTTTGCACTGGACGAGGAACTACGCTTCAAGGCCGAGGCCCGCCGCAACAAGCTGGTCGGCCTGTGGGCCGCCGGCCTGCTCGGCAAGACCGGCGAAGCGGCGGAAGCCTATGCGAAGGAAGTCGTGGCCGCGGACTTCGAGGAAGTCGGCCACGAGGATGTCGTGCGCAAGGTCAAGGCCGATTTCGATGCGGCCGGCGTTGCCCGCACCGAAGATGAAATCCGCGTGCAGATGATCGAGCTTCTGGCGGTCGCCATTTCGCAGCTCGAAGCGAACTGACCGGCGCTCGCGCGTTTTCGAAAGCCGCCCGGCATGCCGGGCGGCTTTTGTCGTTTCTAGGAGCATTGCCAGCAAAAGTGCGAAGCGGTTTCGCGATTCGGGGAAAAGCGGAAATGCCCTAGCAGGTGACGGCGCGGCGGACTTCGTTCTGCAGGTCGCGTGCGGAGCCGGCATTCGCGCGCCATTCCTGCCGTTCCACGAAGGCGGGGATCGCCGATGCCGGCATCGGGCGGGCAAGCGCGTAGCCCTGCAGGATATCGCAGCCGAGGTCGCGCATGACGGCGACATGGGCGGGCGTCTCGACGCCTTCGGCGACCACCTCGATATTCAGCGAGCGGCCGATCTCGACGATGGTGCCGACGAGCTTGCGCTGGCCGGGCGAGCGCGCGACCGGCTTGACGAGCTGCCGGTCGATCTTCAGCCGCCGCGGGCTCAGCTTCATCAGGCTGATGATGGAGGCATGGCCCGTGCCGAAGTCGTCGATCTCGATATCGATGCCGAGCCTGCGCATCTCGGCGAGGTTTTCCAGCACCGTGCGGTCGCAGTCGTCGAGGAAGATCGATTCCAGAAGCTCGAAGGACAGCGATTTCGGCAGGATGTCCAGCGTCTGCAGCGAGCGGGCGAGCTCCGGGTCGTGCAGGCGCTTCGAGGAAACGTTCGCCGAGATCTTGCCGATGCCGAGCCCCATGGACTGCCATCCGGCGAAATCGGCGAGCGACCGTTCCAGCACGATGCGGTCGATCATCGCCACGCAGTCGAGGTCCTCGGCGATCTTCAGGAAGGTGTCCGGCGTGAGGATGCCGCGTGTCGGATGATCCCAGCGGGCCAGCGTCTCGACGCCGATCATGTCCAGCGTACGGGCCGAGAATTGCGGCTGGTACCAGGGCAGGAAGCGGCGCTGCTCGATGCCGGAGAGGATATCGTCCGCCGTCTGCTTGTTGACGATGATCTGCGCCTGGAAATCGCTGGTGAAGAATTCGTGCCGGCTGCGGCCGCGGTTCTTGGCGCGATAGAGCGCAAGGTCGGCATTGACGAGGAGCTGCTTGGCGTCGATGGCCGCGCCCGACTGGCTGGCGATGCCGACGCTGGCGCCGAAGCGACAGATATGGCCGTTGAAGGTGACGGGCTTGCGCATCGCCTCCACGATCGCCTCGGCAAGCGTCGCGAGGTTCCGCCCGGACGAGGCGCTGGAAAGGAAGACGAATTCGTCGCCACCGATCCGCGCGACGAAATCGCCGTCTCCCTTCAGCTCGCCCAGCACCTTCGCGGCGTGTATGAGCATCTCGTCGCCGGCAAGGTGGCCGAGCGTGTCGTTGATTTCCTTGAAGCGGTCGAGGTCGATATGCAGCACGGCAAGCCGGCTGCCGGATCCACGCGCGGCCTCCGCCGCCTCCTCGATGGCCGCATCCAGGTAGCGCCGGTTCGGAAGCCCGGTCAGGTGGTCGTGCAGGGCGGTGTATTCGATGCGCGCCCGGGCCGCTTCCAGCTCGTCGTTGCGGGCTTCGGCAAGCTCCTTGGCGTGCTTCAGTTCCTCCTGCAGCAGCACGTCGTCGGTCACATCCCAGTTCGCGCCGATGAGGCGCGGGACGCCGGTGCCGTCGAGATAGGGCGCGGCCCGCCCGCGCAGGTGCCGGATCTCGCCGTCGCCGCGGATGATGCGGAATTCGTTGGAGAAATCCCGGCTGTTGAAGATGCCGTCGCGCACCTTGGCGGAGGCCTTGCGCTTGTCCTCGGGATGCACCGCGCGTTCCCAGGTGGTGCCGTCCGCCGCCTCGGTGAGGCCGTACATCTCGATCATCCGGTCGTCCCAGCGCACCTCGCCCGTGCGCAGGTTGACCTCGAACACGCCGATGCGCGAGACGTCGAGCGCCAGTTCCAGCCGGCGGGACATCTGGGCGAGGCGCTCCTCCGCCTCCTTGCGCTCGGTGATGTCCGTGTCGGTGCCGGCAATGCGGCTCGGCTTGCCGTCGCCATCGTATTCGACGACCGCGCCGCGGCTTTCGATCCAGACCCAGCGTCCGTCCTTGTGCCTCTCGCGATAGCTGAAGACGTTGAACGGTGCTTCGCCGCTCTCCTGCCTCGCGATCTGCGCGAGCACATGGGCCCGGTCGTCGGGATGGACGGACTCGATCCACGAATCGAGGCTCGCCTCGACCGGATCGTCCGGCTGAAGGCCGCGGATCGCGCGCCACTGGCGGGAATAGAAGAGGTCGCCGCGGGCGAAATCATGGTCCCAGACGCCTTGGCCGGCGGATTCGAGGGCATGGTTCCAGCGGCTTTCCCGCTCGGCCAGTTCCAGCGCGTTGCGCTTGCGCTCGTCGATATCGACGATCTGGACGATCAGGGCCGGCGGAACGTCCTCACCCGGAACGGCGGGCGGCGCGATGAAGGAGACCAGAACCCAGAATTCCGAGCCGTCCGCGCGCTGGAGGCGGATTTCCCACGGCGACTGCTCGGCCACCGGCGCCCGCATGGCGAGCGGCAGGATGGCACGGTCCTTGGGCGAGACGACGGCCTCGAAGGACGTGGGCATGGCGGAAGAGGCAATGCCGAGGGCTTCGAGCAGCACGGCATTGGCATCGACGATGCGGCCTTCATTATCGAGCGCGGCGAAGCCGAAACCGGAACGGGAGAATAGGCGGCGATAGAACGATTCGTGCTCCGCTTCTCGCACGGCAATGGAGGTCGAACCGGAAGGGTTGGCCATGAAACGCGGCGCCTGCAATGAACTCAACAGCCGCAGCGTGCAGGATTTCTATGAAATTCCTCTTAATGACGAAACGACGGCCCGGCCGGTCAGGCCGGCGCCTTGAGGCGGCTGAGGAACTGGGCGAAGACCATCGTTCCCTCCGGCCAGGGGCCGTGGCCGGACTCCGTGTTGATATGGCCGGATTCGCCGGCGTCGAGCAGCAGCGAGCCCCAGGCGGCGGCAATGTCGTCGGCATGCTCGTAGGTGCCGAACGGATCGTTGCGGCTGGCGACGACGAGCGAGGGGAAGGGCAGCGGATCGCGCGGATAGGGCCCGAAGCTCATGAAGTGCTTCGGCCGGATATCGGGATTGGCGACATCGGGCGGCGCAACGAGGAAGGCGCCGGCGACCTTGTCGCCGAGATGCGGCACGGCATGGATGGCGCTGGCGACACCGAGCGAATGGGCGACGATGACGACGGGCTTCGTGGCCGCCGCGACGTCCTCGACCACGCGCTGCACCCAATCCTCGCGCACGGGCTTTGCCCATTCGGCCTGTTCCACGCGGCGCGCCGTCGAGAGCTTCGACTGCCAGCGGCTCTGCCAGTGGTCGGGGCCGGAATTGCTGTATCCGGGGATGATGAGGATATCTGCTTCCGAGACTTTCATGCGCCCGGATGTGCGTTCACGAAGTGCTGAAGTCAAGGGGGCGGGACAAAACGGCCCTCCGGGTGTATGATTCGCGGTCTTCAATGCCAGTCACGGCCTGCCGTGGTGGCGGACGATTGCCCTCCACTTGGTGCGCCATTGACGGTTTCCAACCGGCAAGGAGGAGTATCATGGCGAGCTTTCATGTCATGGCCGGCCCAGGCGAGATGGTCGCCCGTCCGGCAATCCGGCGGATCGGCTTCAACGACATAAGGGACGCGCTCATGCGCGGCTTCGACGATTTTCGCGCCAAGCCGTCGCATTACGTCTTCCTCAGCCTCATCTATCCGATCTGCGGCGTGGTGCTCGTCACCTGGAGTTCCGGGGCCAACATGCTGCCGCTGATCTTTCCGCTGGTGGCGGGCTTCGCGCTGCTCGGGCCGTTCTTCGCCATCGGCCTCTACGAGATCAGCCGCCGGCGCGAGCGGGGCATGGATGCGTCGTGGCTGCATGCGCTGGAGGTTCGCCATTCGCCGGCCCTGCCGTCGATCCTCGCCCTGGGCGCGATGCTGATGGTGCTCTTCGTGGCCTGGCTCGTCTTCGCGCAGATGCTCTATACCAGCCTCTACGGGGCGGAGCCGCCGCAATCGCTGGCGCTGTTCCTCGCCTCAGTCTTCGATTCCGAGAACGGGCTGCTCCTGATGCTGGCCGGCAATGCCATCGGTTTCTGCTTCGCACTGGTCGTGCTGGCGACCACCGTCATCGCCTTCCCGATGCTGCTCGACCGGGACGTCGGGGCCGTCGCCGCCGTCGAGACGTCGCTGCGCGCGACGCTGGTCAATCCCGTGCCGATCGCCTGCTGGGGCCTGATCGTCGCGGCGCTGCTGATCGTCGGCACGATCCCGCTCTTCGTCGGGCTTGCCGTGATCATGCCGATCCTCGGCCATGCCACATGGCATCTCTACAGGAAGATCGTCGTCGACGAGAGGTCGTGAAACGGTTCGCGGGCGGAAGCGCCAGGAGGAGAGTGCAAGACCGCCCGTCAGAGGGGAGCGATGGCGCCATTGGCGCCATCGCCTTTTCAGGCCTCAGACCGTGCCGAAGACACGGCGGAAGATCGTGTCGACATGCTTGGTGTGGTAGCCGAGGTCGAATTTCTCGCGGATCGCCTCTTCGGAAAGGGCGGCGCGCACCTCCGCGTCGGCCAGCAGTTCCTCCAGGAAGTCCTTGCCCTGTTCCCAGACCTTCATGGCGTTGCGCTGCACGAGGCGGTAGGCGTCCTCGCGGGAGACGCCGGCTTGCGTAAGGGCAAGCAGAACGCGCTGCGAGTGAACGAGTCCCCGGAACTTGTTGAGATTCTTCAGCATGTTCTCCGGGTAGATCACCAGATTCTCGATGACGCCGGCAAGGCGGTTCAGCGCGAAGTCGAGGGTGATCGTCGTGTCGGGGCCGATGCCGCGCTCGACGCTGGAATGCGAGATGTCGCGCTCGTGCCAGAGCGCCACGTTCTCCATGGCGGGCGTGACGGCCATGCGCACGAGGCGGGCGAGACCCGTCAGGTTCTCGGTCAGCACCGGATTGCGCTTGTGCGGCATGGCGGAGGAGCCCTTCTGGCCCGGCGAGAAGAACTCTTCGGCTTCCAGCACTTCCGTGCGCTGCATGTGGCGGAACTCGACGGCGACGTTCTCGATGGACGAGGCGATGACGCCGAGCGTGGCGAAGAACATGGCGTGGCGGTCGCGCGGGATGACCTGCGTGGAGACCGGCTCCGGCACGAGGCCGAGCTTGGCGCAGACATGCTCTTCCACGCGCGGATCGATATTGGCGAAGGTGCCGACGGCGCCGGAGATCGCGCCGGTGGCGATTTCCGCGCGGGCGGCGACGAGGCGGGCGCGATTGCGATCCATCTCGGCATAGAAGCGGGCGAGCGTCAGGCCCATCGTCGTCGGCTCGGCATGGATGCCGTGGCTGCGGCCGATGCGGATCGTGTCCTTGTGCTCGAAGGCGCGGGCCTTCAGGGCCGCGAGCACGCGGTCCATGTCGGCAAGGAGGATATCGGCGGCGCGCACGAGCTGGATGTTGAAGGTCGTGTCGAGCACGTCGGAAGAGGTCATGCCCTGGTGCACGAAGCGGCTGTCCGGGCCGACGAATTCGGCAAGATGCGTCAGGAAGGCGATGACGTCATGCTTGGTGACGGCCTCGATCTCGTCGATGCGGGCGACGTCGAACTCTGCCTTGCCGCCCTTTTCCCAGATGGTCTCGGCGGCCGATTTCGGGATGACGCCGAGCTCGGCCAGCGCGTCGCAGGCATAGGCCTCGATCTCGAACCAGATGCGGAACTTCGTTTCGGGCGACCAGATGGCGACCATGTCCGGTCGGGAATAGCGAGGGATCATCGGCTCTAGACTTTCCTTGGGAGGGTGGGAATTGCCGCCGCTTTAGCAAAGATGGCCGGCAAGCTCAACGCATGGCGGCCCTACGGGCGGAAGGGCACCGCGATCCAGCGGCCGTCCGCGCCCTCGAAGCCGAAGCTGCGCACGAGGACGAGCGCGACATGGACCGGTTTCACATCGAACGCATTGAAGGTGACCGCGCCGGATATCTGGTAGGAGAAGGCGCAGTTTCGGCTCTCGGGCACGCGCTTGTCCTCGTGCACCAGCGTATCGGCGACGGTCCCGTCGTTCTTGACGAGCTTGAGGCGGAAGCCCTTGATGCCGTCCGGCGCGATGTCGCGGCACCGGTCCGTCATGTCGAGGGCGATGTCCTCGATGGCGAGGGCAAAGGCGCCGCCGACCGTCGGTTCGACGGCGTGCTGGAGATATTCGATGCGCTTCATATCGACATTGCCTTCGCCCATCGGGTTGAAGGCGGCGAGCACGCCGGGATTGGCCAGCACGTCGTACCGGTCGGCGAGCGCCTTCGCCTTGTCGCGGCTTTCCGCGCGCGCCTTGGCGATGCCGGCCGCTTCGTCGTCGATGCGCACGCGGATCGGCGTGCCGGGAAGGTAGGCGTCCTTTTCCGTGTCGATGAAATAGACATTGGAATAGGGAAAGCCCGAGCCGTCCTGGATACCGAATTCCTCGAAGGCGTAGACCTTGCCGTCCGGCGAGAAGCCGAGGGACTGGAAGGTGGAAAAATCGCCCGCCTGCGCGCCCGCCGCCGAAAGGCAGGCCGCAAGGACGATGGCCGCTCTTCCCGAGATCGTCACGCCCGCGCACCCTCCGCATTGCCGCGCAGGGCCTCGACGGTCTTGCGGTAGGCCTCGACATGGCCGCCGCCGAAGATGGCGGAGCCCGCGACGAAGACATTGGCGCCGGCCGAGGCGGGAAGGGCGATCGTATCGACGGTGATGCCGCCGTCGACCTGCAGCTCGATCGGCCGCTCGCCGATCATGGCACGCACGCGGCGGATCTTCTCTTCCATCGCCGGGATGAATTTCTGGCCGCCGAAGCCGGGATTGACGGTCATCACGAGGACGAGGTCGATCTTGTCGAGGAGATAGTCGAGCACGCTTTCGGGCGTCGCCGGGTTGATCGCCACGCCCGCGCGCTTGCCGAGCGCCCGGATCGCCTGAAGCGAACGGTCGAGATGCGGGCCGGCCTCGGCGTGGACCGTGATGCCGTCGCAGCCCGCCTTGGCGAAGGCTTCGAGATAGGGATCGGCGGGGGCGATCATCAGGTGGCAGTCGAAGAAGGCGTCGGTATGCGGGCGCAGCGCCTTGATGACATCCGGGCCGAAGGAGATGTTCGGCACGAAATGGCCGTCCATGATGTCGAGATGGATCCAGTCCGCCCCGGCCGCGACGACGTCGCGCACTTCCTGGCCCAGGTTGGCGTAGTCGGCGGCGAGGATGGAGGGCGCGATCCGGATGGGAAGGGTCATGTCAGGCTCCTGGGCGAGAAATCTGGCGTCGCCATACCATTCCCGGCAGGGCCGAACAACGGGCGAATTACCGCGCGGTCCACGTCGCCATCACGTCGCCCGGCATCGCCGCCGCGTCGTGCACGCCGCGCGCGATGGCGCGGGCCATGGTGGAGGCGGCCGCGGCGCAGAGGTCGATGAAGTCGGCCGCCGCCGGCGCGCGGCCGCTCCTGCCGGTCGCGAGCGCGAAGACGAGGTCGCCGTCGAGCGGCGTATGCGCCGGCCATAGCGCGCGGGCAAAGCCGTCATGGGCGGCGATGGCGAGGCGCTTGGCCTCCGCCTTCGTCAGCACCGCATCCGTGGCGATGACGGCGATGGTGGTGTTCTCCACGCCGGCCGGCCGTGGCGACAGTTTCGTGCGCGGGATGCGCGCATCGGCGGGGAACGGGGCGGGGAGGCCGAGCCCGCCGAACTCGCCGTCCTCCTCGAAGGGCGCCGCCCAGAAATGCCGCGTGTTCCCGACGGTGGCCGAGCCGAGCGCGTTGACCGCAACCAGCGCGCCGACCGTGACGCCGTTTTCCAGCACGCTGGAAGCCGAGCCGAGGCCGCCCTTGAAGGTCGCCGTCAGGGCGCCGGTGCCGGCCCCGGCGCTGCCGGTCTCGAAGGTCTCGCCCGCATTGGCAAGCGCCTGGTAGCCGAGTTCGCGATAGGGCGGGTAGCGGCCCCAGTCCTTGTCGCCGCCGTTCATGAGGTCGAAGAGGATGGCGGCGGGGACGATGGGCACGCGATGGGGACCGACGGCAAAGCCGCGCCCCGCCTCGCGCAGGCCCGCCTGCACGCCCGAGGCGGCATCGAGGCCGAAGGCCGAGCCGCCGGACAGCACCAGCGCATCGACCGTCTGGACCGTGTTGTGCGGCTCCAGAAGGTCCGTCTCGCGCGTGCCCGGCGCGCCGCCGAGCACCTGCACGGCCGCCGTCGCGGGCTCCTCGCAGAGCACGACCGTGACGCCGGAGCGCAGGACGTGGTCGGTAGCGTTGCCGACCGTGAGGCCCGCAACGTCGGTGATGAGGTTTCGCGGGCCGGGCGTCATCACTCGCTCTCCGCCGCCTTGTCCACTGGCACGAAGGCGCCGGCGCGCCAGACGAGCAGGCGGTAGGGATTTTCCTTCAATTCGTGATCGGCTCCGAAGGCAATCGTGCCGATGGCCGTCGCGAAGCTGTCGGCGGCAAGCTTCTGCGTGAGATCGCCGCCCCCGGCGGCAGCCGTCGCCAGTACCGTGACGGCGGCATGGGCGGGCAGCACATAGCCTTCCGCGACGATATCCTTTTCCGCCATCGCCGCGGCGACCGGCGCGCCCTCCGGCAGGGACCCGTAGTCGGGCAGGGCGATGGCCTCCACGCCGTCCGTCATCGGTACGACGGGATCGGCGCCGACCAGCGCCTCGCCGCCGAGAAGGGCGAGCGGCTTCTTCTCGGCTTTCGCATCGCGCGCGATGACGGCGACGTCCGTTCGGTCGCCGCCGACGAAGACATGGGTGGCGCCGGTCTTGGCGAGGCGGCGGACGAGCGCGAGCTGCTGCTCCTGTGCCGGGCGGTAGGTATCGACGAACGTCGCCTTCATGCCGACCTCCTCCAGCCGCAGCCGCACGGCCTCGACCAGCTCGCGGGCGTGGATCGTGCCGTCGTCGATGAGGGCGAAGGATTCGGCTTTCCAGTCGCGGGTGATGACCTCCACCGCCTTGTCCGCTTCCGCCTTCGGGCCGGGGGCGAGGCGGAAGAGCGGCCATTTCTTCTTCAGCGCATCCTCCATGAGGATGCCGGAGCGGACGGAAAGCGTGACGGCCGGTACATTCGCCTCGGCGAGCGCGGGCAGCGAGGCGGCAAGCCCCTCCGAGCAGAGGAAGCCGACGGCGGCCGTCGCGTCGGCCGCTAGGATTGCCTTGGCGATGCCGGCTCCATCCGTCTCGTCACAGGCCTCCGCGATCTCGACGACCGTGTCGCCGTTCGCCTCGGCGGCAAAGCGCGCGCCGTCGCGGACCTGCTGGCCGAGAATGGCGAGCGGCCCATCCTTCGGCGCGACGACGGCGAAGGTGAGGCCGGCGGCGGCTGCCGGCGCGCCGGCAAGCACGGACGCTGCGAAGAGGCTGGCAAGGGCGGCGGTCTTCATTCTCAATCCATGGATCGCGATCCCGCCCTTTGTAAGGATCGGGCCCCGGGCGTCAAAGGGAATTATCGTTCCGGGATCCGCTTTGTCTCTGGCGGGACAGGAATTTTCGGCGCCGGGGGTTACATTTTTCTTCACTTTCGCCATGTATCTCATGTGTCAAAGGAGAATGCTGTGTTGGACAGGTTGGTGGTGGATTCGTCACTCTACAGGGATGCCATGAGCCGCTATGCCGGCCATGTGCAGATCGTGACGACCGCGCACGAGGGCGAGAAGCGCGGCGTGACCATCACCGCCGCCTGCTCGGTATCGGACAATCCGCCCATGCTGCTCGCCTGCGTCAACGCTTCCAACCCCAAGAACGCGATCTTCGAGAAGAGCGGCCGCTTCGCGCTGAACACGCTCTCCGCCGACCAGATCGAGCTTGCCAATGCCTTTTCCGGCCGCGACCCCGCGATGACGTCCGAACAGCGTTTTGCCATGGGCAACTGGCAGGAGCTGGTGACGGGTGCACCGGTGCTGAAGGATGCGCTCGCCGCCTTCGATTGCCGGGTCGTCGAATTCAAGGTGATGGCCACCCATATGGTGCTCATCGGCGAGGTGATGGGCATCTCCTTCGGCGAGCACAAACCGGCGCTTCTCTATATGGACCGGGGCTACCGCGCGCTATAAGTTCATCCTCCGGAATGGAGGAACGGCGTGCCTTATCGACGCGGACAGATCCCGCAATCCATCGACGAAACCGTGGAGATGCTGGCGGCGGGGGACTACCTTGCCGGCCGTTCGCTGGCGACCGTGCTGTTCCTCTCGCTGCGCATGAAGCGGCCGCTCTTCCTCGAAGGCGAGGCCGGTGTCGGCAAGACGGAGATCGCCAAGGTTCTGGCTTCCGCGCTCGACCGGCCGCTGATCCGCCTGCAATGCTACGAAGGGCTCGACATCTCCTCGGCGGTCTATGAGTGGAACTATCCGGCGCAGATGCTGGAGATCCGCCTTGCCGAAGCCTCCGGCACCACGGACCGTGGCCGCATCGAGGCCGATATCTTCTCCGAGCGCTACCTGATCCGCCGCCCGGTGCTCCAGGCGCTGTCCTCGCCGGACGGCCGCGCGCCCGTTTTCCTCATCGACGAGCTCGACCGCACCGACGAGGCCTTCGAGGCCTTCCTGCTGGAAGTGCTGTCGGATTTCCAGGTGACGGTGCCGGAGCTCGGCACGATCCGCGCCGCCGAACCGCCCATCGTCATCATCACGACGAACCGCACGCGCGAGGTGCACGACGCGCTGAAGCGGCGCTGTCTCTATCACTGGGTCGATTATCCAGACGCCGCACAGGAGCTGGAGATCATCCGTCGCAAGGTACCGGGCTGCAACGCAGCGCTCTCGCAGCAGGTCGTCGCCTATGTCCAGAAGCTGCGCGGACTCGATCTCTTCAAGAATCCCGGCGTCGCCGAGACCATCGACTGGGCGACGGCCCTCACCGAGCTCGACCGGGTGGCGCTCGACCCGAAAACGGTTTCCGACACGCTGGGTACGCTGCTCAAATACCAGGACGACATCGCCCGCATCGAGGGCGCGGAGGGCCGCAAGCTGCTCGACGACGTGAAAGCCGATCTGGCGGCGGTGGGTTAGCGATGGCGATCGCGACGGGCAGCGAAATGGACGGGCGGCTCGCCGACAATATCGTGCATTTCGCCCGCGTGCTGCGCAAGGCCGGTCTTCGCATCGGCCCGGCGGCGGTGACGGACGCCATCGAGGCGGTGGAGGCCATCGGCATCGGCGAGCGTGAGGAATTCTACACCGCGCTCCATGCCACGCTCGTCAAGCGCCACGAGGACGACGCGGTCTTCGACGAGGCGTTCCGCCTGTTCTGGCGCTCGCGCGATCTCGTCGGCAAGATGATCGCGCTGATGTCGCCCGTCGTGACCCGGCACGAGAAGCGGGAAAAGCGCAAGGCGGGAGAAACCCGCGTCTCAAACGCCTTGTTCGGCGAGCAGGAGGACCGGCGCAGGGAGCACGACGAGCCGGATATCGAGATCGACGCCCGCTTCACCGCCTCTGGCAGCGAGCGCCTGCGCAGGACGGATTTCGCGCAGATGACATCCGCCGAGCTTGCCGCGGCGAAACGGGCGATTTCCGATCTTGTCCTGCCGATGGACGAGGTGCGCACGCGCCGCTTCCGCCGCAGCAACCGTCCCGTCGCCATCGATGCCCGCGCCACCATGCGCCACGCCATGCGCACCGGCGGCGCGCTGATCCTGCCCCGCCACCGCGAACCGAAGACGGTGCATCCGCCGCTCGTCGTGCTGGCCGACATTTCCGGCTCGATGAGCCAGTACACGCGCATCTTCCTGCATTTCCTGCATGCGCTCGGCGAGAACCGCCGCCGTGTCCACGCCTTCCTGTTCGGCACGCGGCTCAGCAATGTCACGCGCCAGATGCGCCACCGCGATCCCGACCTTGCCGTGGAGGCCTGCAGCCAGTCGGTGAACGACTGGTCCGGCGGCACGCGCATCGGCGAGACGCTGAAGGAGTTCAACCGGCTCTGGTCGCGCCGCGTGCTGGGGCAGGGCGCCGTCGTGCTGCTCATCACCGACGGGCTGGAGCGCGAGGGCATCGAACTGCTGGAAAAGGAGATGGACCGGCTGCACCGCTCCTGCCGGCGGCTCGTCTGGCTCAATCCGCTCCTGCGCTTCGAAGGATTCGAGGCGCGGGCGCGCGGGGTGCGGGCGATGCTGCCGCATGTGGACGAATTGCGCCCGGTGCACAATCTGGAGGCCATGGCGGACCTGGTGGCGGCGCTTTCGTGCGAGGTGCGGGACCGCTCCGGCGATCCGCGCCGCTTCCTGCCGGCGGCGTGAGGCAATGAGGAGGAGAAAATGGATGCGAAGGATGTGCTCGATTCGCTGACGATCGCCGAGCGCTGGATGGACGACGGACGCATGGTGGCGCTCGCGACCGTGGTCGAGACCTGGGGCTCGGCCCCGCGCCCCGCCGGCAGCCATCTCGTCATCGACGGCGAGGGCAATTTTCATGGCTCCGTCTCCGGCGGCTGCGTGGAGGGCGCGGTCATCGGCGAGGCGATGGAAGTGATAGGCGACGGCGAGCCGCGCATGCTGGAATTCGGCGTTGCCGACGAGACCGCATGGCGCGTCGGCCTTTCCTGCGGCGGGCGCATCCGCGTCTATGTGGAACGGGTGGGCTGATGGACCCCTATCTCCTGCGCAAGCTGAACAAAGAACGCGCCGCGCGCCGCGCTGTCATCCACCTGACGGATCTCGGCGACGGGCGCGACCGGGTGATCCGCGAGGGCGATCCCGTCGCCGGGCCGCTCGGCGAGGCCGTCGCCGCCGCCTTCCGCTCCGGCCGGTCCGGCGTGGTGGAGGCGGAGGACCGGAAATTCTTCCTCAACGTCCACCTGCCGCCCGCCCGCATCGTCGTCATCGGCGCGGTCCATATCAGCCAGGCGCTGGCGCAGATGGCGAAGATCACGGGCTTCGACGTCCTGATCATCGATCCGCGCACGGCCTTCGCCACGGAGGAGCGCTTTGCCGGCATCGATCTCGTCGCGGACTGGCCGGAGGATGTGCTGAAGACCCGCCCGCTCGATGCCTATACGGCGCTCGCCGCCGTCACGCACGATCCGAAGATCGACGATTTTCCGCTGTCGCAGGCGCTTTCCATCGGCTGCTTCTATGTCGGCGCGCTCGGCAGCCGGAAGACCCACGCCAGGCGCGTCGAGCGACTGAAAGCGCTGGGGCATGGCGAGGCGGAGATCGCGACGATCTCGGCGCCCATCGGCCTCGACATCGGCGCGGCTAGCCCGGCGGAGATCGCCGTCGCGATCCTCGCCGACATCGTCGCACATCTGCGCCGCCGCCCGTTGCGCGAGGCCATGCCATGATCTTCGGGGAGGTGCCGGTCGGGGAAGCGGTCGGCGCGCGGCTGGCGCATGGCGTGCGCGTGGAGGGCCTGTCGCTGCACAAGGGCCGCATCCTGACGGAGGAGGACCGCGCGGCGCTGGCCGGAGCGGGGATTTCGACCGTCATCGCCGTTCGGCTCGAACCGGGCGATATCGGCGAGGACGAGGCGGCGGCGCTGATCGCCGCAGCCATCCCGCCGGACCATCTCGCCTTCACGCCGCCGGCGACCGGCCGGATCAATCTCCATGCGCAGGCCAACGGTCTTTTCGTTGCCGACCGTGCGGCGGTCGACCGCTTCAACCGCATCGATCCGGCGATCACGCTGGCAACCCTGCCGGATCACGCCAGCATCGCGGCCGGCGACATGGTGGCGACGATCAAGATCATTCCACTCGCCGTGCCCGGCGCACTCGCCCGCGCGGCCGCGGCGGTCCTTGCATCGAGCCGGGCGCTGGAGGTGAAGCCCTTCGCGGTTCATCGGGTGGGCGTCGTCGCGACGGAGCTGCCGTCCCTCAAGCCCTCGGTAATGGACAAGACGCGGCGGCTCTTCGAGCAACGCCTTTCTCCCTCCGGTAGCCGGCTGACCGACGAGATACGCGTGCCGCACCGGGCCGATGCGGTAGCCGAGGCCATTCGCCGCGCGGTGCCGGAAAACGACCTCGTCGTCGTCTTCGGCGCCTCGGCGGTGACCGATGCCAATGACGTGATTCCCGCCGCGATCCTCGCGGCCGGCGGCGTGGTCGAGCATGTCGGCATGCCCGTCGATCCGGGCAATCTCCTCGTTCTCGGGCGCATCGGGGCGGTGCCGGTACTCGGCGCGCCGGGCTGCGCGCGCAGTCCCAGGGAGAACGGCTTCGACTGGGTGCTCGCTCGCATCTTCGCCGGCGAGAAGCCCGGCCCGTGGGAGATCACCGGCATGGGCGTCGGCGGGCTTCTGGCCGAAATCCCGAGCCGGCCCCAGCCGCGCGATATCCGCATGTCAGAGCGCCCGCTCTCCGTCGCCGCGCTCGTGCTGGCGGCGGGCCGCGCCAGCCGCATGCAGGGCAGCCACAAGCTGCTCGCCGCCTTCGAGGGCAAGGCGCTCGTCCGCCGCTCGGTGGAGGCGGCGCTCGCGGCAAGGCCGTCGCGCGTGCTCGTGGTGACGGGGCACCGGGCGGAGGAGATCGAGGCGGAGCTCGCCGGCCTCGAGGTCGATATCGTCCGCAATCCCGACCATGCTCAGGGCATGTCGACCTCGCTGCGCGCCGGCATCTCTTCGGTCGGCCCCGGCTGCGACGGCGTCGTGGTGATGCTGGCCGACATGCCGCATGTCACCGGCGCGGATGTGCGCCGCCTGCTCGACGCCTTCGCGGCGGCCGGCGGCCATGCCATCGTGCGGGCGGTGTCGGGTGGCAAGCGCGGCAATCCCGTCGTGCTGCCGCGTTCCACCTTCGCCGCCATCCTGCAGCTCGAAGGCGATGTCGGTGCCCGCCATATCGTCGAGAGCGCCGGGCTCGATGTGGTGGACGTGGAGATCGGCGAGGCGGCGCATATCGACGTCGACACGCCGGAGGCGGTGGTCGCGGCGGGCGGCGTTCTGAGGGATTAGCGATGGACCGGGACGAGATCGAGGAAATGTTCGAGGCGCTCGGGCCGGTGACGATCCGGCGCATGTTCGGCGGCAAGGGCATCTATCATGCGGGCCGCATCCTCGCGCTGGAGGTGGATGGCGAGATCCTCCTGAAGGCGGATGCAGAAAGCGGGCCGGATTTCGAAGCCGCCGGCAGCCGGCAATGGTCCTACGAGGGCAGGAGCGGCAAGCCGGTGAAGATGCCCTACTGGTCGATCCCGGACGAGGCCTTCGACGATCCGGACGAGATGGCCGTCTGGGTGCGCCGGGCCTACGAGGCGGCGCTGCGGGCGAAGTGACGCGCGCCGAGCGCCTTGACGGCATCGGCGGCGAAGCGCGAGAGCGGCGCGGGCAGGGCGTCGATCGGGAACCAGCCGAATTCGGGCAGCTTCTCCGGCTCCATGACGCGCGCCTCGCCCGCGAAATCCTCCGTTACGTAGATGAGCGAAACCCAGTGCTGGCGCTCATCCGCGATGATCTGCTCGGAAAGGCACAAGAACTCGACGGCGCCGATGGAAAGGCCCGATTCCTCCTCGGCCTCGCGGCGGGCGCTGTCGACGGCGTGCTCCATGTGGTCGACCTTGCCGCCGACGATGTTCCACGCGCCGGCTTCGGGCGCGCGAAGGCGCCGGTAGAGCAACAGCTTGCCCTCACGCAAAACAGCCAGGCCACAACCGAGGCCCGGCATGTCGATGCCTGGAATGGACATGGATCGGATCAGGCCTTGCCGGCGATCAGCATGAAGGCCGGGACCTCGTCGCCGAAGCCGAGCGGCGTCGGGCCGTCATCCTCGTCGCGGCGATAACGGTTGCGGCGATCGCGGCTGTCGTCGTTGGCCGGGCGGGGCGCGGCGTGGTTTACGGCCCGCGAATTGCGAGCGGAATTCTGCGGCCGCCCTTCCGCCTTGCGTTCAGCTTTCACGGCTTCCACCTTCTCTTCGGTCTCGCTGGTCTCGATGCGGGTTTCCGCCGCACGGCTTTCGCCCTTGCGGCCGCGGGAACGATCGCGGTCGCGGTCACGACCGCCGCGATCGCGGCCGCCGCGGGGGCGTTCGCGCTCTTCGCTCTCGGCCTGCTGCGGCAGGTCCTCGATGCCGCCGTTCAGCCATTCGATCTTCTGATCGATCAGCTTCTCGATGGCGTCGACGAATTTGCCGTCGCGCTTGGATACCAGGGTGAAGGCGGCGCCCGAGCGGCCGGCACGGCCGGTGCGGCCGATGCGGTGGACATAGTCCTCGGCATGGATCGGGACGTCGAAGTTGAAGACGTGGCTCACGTCCGGAATGTCGAGGCCGCGGGCGGCGACGTCGGAGGCCACGAGGAGCGTGAGCTTGTTTTCCTTGAAGTTGGCGAGCATCGTCGTGCGGGCCCGCTGGTCCATGTCGCCATGCAGCGCGCCGACGGAGAAGCCGTGGCGGTCGAGCGAGCGGAAGAGATCGGCGACGTCGACCTTGCGGTTGCAGAAGATGATGGCGTTCTTCAGGTCGTCCTGCGCGCGGATGAGGTCGCGCAGCGTCGCGCGCTTCTCGTAGTCCTTGCCGTGCGTGGCGACGAGGCGCTGCGTCACGGTCTTGGCGGTGGAGGAGGGCGGCGCCACCTCGATCCGCTCCGGGTTCTGCAGGAAGCGGTCGGCCAGCTTCTGGATCTCCGGCGGCATCGTGGCCGAGAAGAACAGCGTCTGGCGCGTGAAGGGGATGAGCTTGGCGATGCGCTCGATATCCGGGATGAAACCCATGTCGAGCATGCGGTCGGCCTCGTCGATGACGAGGATTTCCACGCCGGTCATCAGCAGCTTGCCGCGCTCGGTATGGTCGAGCAGGCGGCCGGGGGTGCAGATCAGGACGTCCGCGCCGCGCTCCAGCTTGCGGTCCTGCTCGTCGAAGGAGACGCCGCCGATGAGCAGCGCCACGTTGAGCTTGTGATTCTTGCCGTACTTCTCGAAGTTTTCCGCGACCTGCGCGGCGAGTTCGCGCGTCGGTTCGAGGATGAGCGTGCGCGGCATGCGGGCACGGGCACGGCCCTTTTCGAGCAGCGTCAGCATCGGAAGGACGAAGGAGGCGGTCTTGCCGGTGCCCGTCTGGGCAATGCCGAGGATGTCGCGCCGCGCGAGCGCCGGCGGGATGGCGCCAGCCTGGATGGGAGTCGGGATCGTATATCCCGCATCCGTGACGGCGGACAGGACTTTCGGGCTCAGGCCAAGATCAGCAAAAGTGGTCAAAGGGAAAACAGTTTCCGTTCCGGTTCTTGCGAACGCTATGGGTTTCAGCGGCGCAATAGCCGCAAGGATGCAGCGCACATATGCCGAAAGTGCCGGAAAGTCAAGGAAATCAGCGAACTTGGTAAATCCGCGAGTGATTTGAAGCCGATGGCAGACAATTTTGTCATACCGGAGCGCCCGGGCTTGCGCTACGTCAATCCATATAGGTCGTCAGCTTCATGCCTGCGGTGAGGAAGCGCATCGGGTCGACGGCCTTGCCGTTACGGCGCACTTCGTAGTGCACATGCGGGCCGGTGGAGCGGCCCGTCGTGCCGGAAAGACCGACCGGATCGGAGGCTTCCACATGGTCGCCGATCTTGACGAGCACACGGGAAAGGTGCGCGTAGCGGGTCGTCAGGCCATTGCCGTGGTCGATCTCCACCATGTTGCCGTAGCCGCCCGTGCGCCCGGCCACCGTGACCGTGCCGGCGCCGGTGCAATGGACCTCGGTGCCCGTGGCGGCGCGGAAATCTATCCCGGCATGGAGGGCGAGACGGCCGAGGAACGGGTCGGTGCGGTTGCCGAAGCGGCTGGTGATGCTGCTGCCGGGCGCGGGATTGCCGAAGGGCAGCTTGCGCGCGGTGCGGCGGGCCGCATCGAGCCGGTCCAGCGCGGTGTCGAGGTCGCTGATCGATTCCTCGAAGGCATCGCCCGGGCTCATCGGCTCGACGAAGGGGCCGCCGATGGCCGTATCGGCGGATGTATCCGTCGGGATGCCTTCGGCGATGTCGAAGCCGGTGCGGCGCAGGATCTTCTGGATGGCGTTTGCCGTTTCCGAGGCGCCGGCCGTGAGCGACTGGATGCGGTCGAGCTGCTCATGCTCGAGATCCTTCAGCGACAGCGTGACCTTGGAGAACATGCGGTCGGCGTGATCGGCGACCGATTCGCCCGTCGAGGCATAGGCGAGCTGCGTCGTCTTCCGGGGCGCGATGCCCATGATGGCCTCGATCGCACCGGTGGCATCGGCGCGGCGGCCGTCCGTCACCGGCTTCTCGCCGGGAAGGGGCACCGTTTCGCCGCCATCGACGCCGCTGCTTTCGGCGCGGCTCAACAGGGCGTCGAGCTTGCCGTGGCGCTCGGACAGCGCAAGCTGCTGCTGCATCAGCTTCTCGACCTTCTCCTCCACGACCTGCTGGTCGAGGAGCTGGCGGCTGGTGACGCGGTCGACCTGGGCGCGAAGGGCGGAGATGCGGTCCTCGTAGTCGTGCTGCATGCGGGCCTGCCGCGCCATGGTGGCGCCGATCAGGTCGTCGCGCAGGACGAGATAGGAGGTCGCGGCGAGATAGCCGACGGTGAACATGCCGGCAAAGCAGAACGTCACGGCGGCCATCCAGGGACGGATCGTCATGTGGCGGATCTTGTCGCCGCTCGCCAGGATCACGACATGCTGCCGCGCGCGTTTTCCGAAGACGCGGTTTTCAGGACGCTCCGCCACCTAAAACTCCCCGGCCGATTCTCATGGTTCTCGTGCGGGGAATTACACATTGTTAGGGTTAACAAAGCCTTTCCAGGCGGTCTTTCCGCCGCAATATCAACTCTGGCTGACGGAAACGAGCGCCCGGTAGAAGGACGGCGTCAATCCCGCCTCGGCGCGGGCGACATCGTTGAAGGGCGGTTTCAAGGGGCTCCGGAAATTCAGGCGGACAAGCTCCTTGAAGGCGACGGACGGGTCCTTCTTCTCCCGGGCGCAGAGGAAGCGGAACCATTTGGCCCCGACGGCCACATGGCCTTTCTCGTCGTTGTAGATGACGTCGAGGATGTCGGCGCTGGCATGGTCGCCGGTCTCGCGCATCTTCGCCTGCAGGGGCGGCGTCACGTCGAGGCCGCGCGCCTCCAGGATGAGCGGCACCACGGCAAGGCGCGCCGTCAGGTCGTTGCGCGTGTCGTGCGCGGCCTGCCAGAGCCCGTCATGGGCGGGGAGATCGCCATAGTCCGCGCCGAGCTCGCGCAGGCGATCGCGCACGAGCCGGAAATGCTTGGCCTCCTCGAATGCCACCTGCATCCAGCCGTCGAAGAAGGAATGTGGCACCCGCTCCGACGTGAAGCGGGCGACGATGTCGAGCGCGAGGTCCACGGCGTTGAGCTCGATATGGGCGAGGGCATGGAGAAGGGCGATGCGGCCTTTCAACGTGTGCAGCGAGCGCTTCTCCATATGCCTGGGCGGAATGAGCTCCGGCTTTTCCGGGCGGCCCGGCCGGAGCGGCAGTGCGGGATCGCGCGGCGAGCGCATCGAAAGCGTGCGGGCGAACCAGCGCCGGGCGGTCTCCTGCGCCAGCGCCGTCTTCAGGTCGAGGTCGGCCGCAAGGATTGCCGCCCTCGCCCCGCCGCGCAGGCTATCGATATGCGGAAGGTCTGTCATTCCAGTGCCCTGTCTCCGGTTCCTAAAGTTTCCTGGCAGCGTCGAGCACCGCCTCGACATGGCCCTTGACCTTCACCTTCGGCCAGATCTCCGCGATCTTGCCCTCGGCATCGACGAGCACCGTCGTGCGCTCGACGCCCATATAGGTGCGGCCATACATGCTCTTTTCCTTCCACACGCCATAGGCCTCCAGCGTCTCATGGCTCTCGTCGGAAGCGAGCGGGACGGCTAGGTCGTGCTTCTGGACGAACCGGTCGTGCTTCTTCACCGGATCGGGCGAAAGGCCGATGAGCACGACGCCCGCCGCATCGAAATCGGCTTTTGCGGCGGTGAAGTCCTTGGCTTCCATCGTGCAGCCTTCGGTGTTGTCCTTCGGATAGAAGAACAGCACGACCGGGCGGCCGCGGAATTCGGAAAGCGAGATTGTACCGCCACCGTCGCGCGGAAGCGTGAAATCCGGCGCTTCGGCGCCTCGGACGAGTTCTGCCATGGGATTTCCTTTCTTTGGCCGGCTTTTTGAGTCAGGGACACGGCTTCCCGCATATATAGTGACAGGCAGAATCGTCCAGCGGCGAGCAGGCGATGCGCGGCAATTCCATGGGATAACGCGGCGCAGAGGGGCAGAGGAAACAGACGCGAGATGGGAGAAATCCGCGGCGAGAAAGTCGTGTTCCGAAAGCAGGACATCGTTCCGCTGCATGAATTGCCGTCCGCGCAGGCGCATGAGCCCATCGTCCTGCATGCCGTCGAGACGAGCCGCACGGGCATTTTCTGCCGCATCGCCGCGGCGGCCGTCGCGCTCGTGCTGTTCCTCGGCGCGGTCGTCATCGGCCTCGTCGAAATGGGGATTTTCGACAGCACGTTGAATGCCCGCGCCGTCACCGCGCTCAACCAGGCGCTCGGGCCGCGCTACCGGGCCTCGGTCGACCACACGGTCGTGCGGCTTGCCGGCCTCAATGGCTTTGCCCTGAAGGCGGAAGACGCACGCATCATCGAGGTCGAATCGGGCAAGGAGCTGGCGACCACCGATGCCGTCGGCATCGTGCTCGATCCCTGGGCGCTCGCGACGGGCCATGTGGCCGTCTCGCGCCTCGATGTGGACGGCGTGATGTTCAATGCGGCGCTCTTGCCGAAGAGCAAGCCGCTCGACCTTGCCGCGCTGCGTATTTCCGACGTGCCCGATTACCTCGGGACCACCTTCGAGCGGCTGGACGGCATCAATCGCCTCATCGACGTCAACGCCATGCAGGCCGTCAGCATTTCCGAGCTCGGCGCGACCTTCGAGGGACCGGACGGCAAGCCTGTGGTGCTTTCCGTCGCCAACCTGCGGTTCTCCCGCGACGATGCCGGCGTGATGTCCATCGAGGGAACCTTCGAGCTCCAGGGCAAGGAGGGCGAGATCGACCTGAAGGCGGCGACCGGCAACGGGTCCGTGCATGGGCTCGACGGGGCGATCCGCAATATCGCGCTCGGCGACTTCTTCCTCAGCCACAGCCCGGACGGCGAGGTTCATGCCGGCCTCGATACGACGGTGGACCTTGCCGTTCATGCGCGCCGCGAGAGCGAGGGAACGAAGCCGCAGCTGACGATGGACGTGAAGCTCGCCGCCGGCGCGATCTACGGCGACGGCGTCGCCGCCGAGCTGCGGCCCTCCACCGTGCAGGCGATCTACAATTTCGACAAGGGCTCCATCGAGCTCGCCTCGTCGGATGCCGGCGTCGCGCTCTCGCATTTCCCCTTCACGGGTGGCCTGATCGATCTCGACCGCGTGTCCGACACGGCGGACAAGGGCTTCGCCATCGACCTCGTTTTCAGCAATGCGATCAGCCGCCCGGTCGATTCCACCGAGGCGCCGATCCGATTCGACGCCAAGGTGAGCGGCGCCTACCTGCCGGCGGCGAAGAAGCTGCTGTTCAACGAGATGGCCGTTTCGAGCGACAAGGGCAATGTCGCCGGCTCGCTCGCCATGCGCTTTTCCGACCGCGAGCCGGAGGTGAGCTTCGTCATGATCGCCAGCGAGCTTCAATCCGCGGCGGTCAAGCAGTTCTGGCCCTTCTGGATGGGCAAGATGGCGCGCAGCTGGGTGCTGAAGAACATCTACGGCGGCACCATCACCAATGGCCGCATCGAGTTCTATCTCGCCGAGGGCCGCCCGCGCGAGCCGGGCGTGCCGATGCATCTCGACGCGGACGAGTTGAAGATCGATTTCGACATCGA
Source organism: Shinella sp. R2-11 (assembly GCF_055330205.1). Classification (NCBI taxonomy): domain Bacteria; kingdom Pseudomonadati; phylum Pseudomonadota; class Alphaproteobacteria; order Hyphomicrobiales; family Rhizobiaceae; genus Shinella; species Shinella sp. R2-11. Next base: position 190,475 of record NZ_JBVAPC010000002.1, read on the forward strand.
GGGGGCCCGCATGAACATCGCGGGCGATATCCCGCCGCTGCGCGATACGTCCGGCAAGTTCCGCCTGCGCGGCCCGCGCACGGAAATCTCCATCAACGGCGGCACGGCCTATTTCCCCTCGGGCCGTACGGTGGCGCTGACGGGCGGTACCTTCGTGCTGCCGGACAACTATACCAAGCCGCTGATGGCGGACATGGATATCGACGTTTCCGGCGACGCCGACGCCATCGCCGAGCTCGTGACCTACAAGCCGATCCGCGCGCTGCCGGCCACCGGCTTCGTGCCGGAGGATTTCGCCGGTCATGTGAATGCCAAGGTGAAGGCGCATTTCGGCGTCGTCTCCGCGCATAATCCGCCGCCGCCGCAATGGACCGCGGCCCTGACCCTCGACGGCGTGGACGTTCGCAAGCCGATCGCCGGACGCAACGTGACGGGGCTGCGTGGCCTTCTCGGCATCGATCCCAAGGTGGCCAGCCTCGATGCGAAAGCCGATATCGACGGCGTTCCGCTCAATCTCGAACTGGTCGAGCCGGTCGACAAGAAGGCCGGCATCGCGCGCAGGACGGTGCTGACCGGGACGCTCGGCAACAAGGATCGGCGCAAGCTGCTGCCCGGGCTCGACGACGTGATCGAGGGCAATATCGCGGTCCGGCTCGAACAGGAGGGCGACGGTCCGCGCCGGGTCGAGGCCGATGTCGGCGGCGCGGCGGTCTCCATTCCCTGGCTCGGCTGGACGAAGGGCGCGGGCATAGGCGGCAAGGTGACGCTGACGGCCGATACCAGCGACGGGATGACACGGGTTTCCGGCTTCCGCTTTGCCGGCGACGGCTTCAGTGTCTCGGGCGACCTTGCCTTTCGCGGCACGTCGCTGGATTCGGCGAATTTCTCCACCGTCCGCCTTTCCGCCGACGACCGTTTCAGCCTGAAAGTCGACCGCGGCAAGTCCGGCTACCGCGTGCGCGCCGATGGCGAGGCGGCGGACCTGCGCCAGGTGCTGGCGCGGCTGAAGAACCCGGGCGGTGGCAGCGGCGGCGGCGACAAGCAGAATATCAGCGTGGAGGCCAATCTCTCGCGGGTGGTGGGCTTCAACGGCGAAACCCTTTCCGGCGTCAATTTCCGCTATGCGACGGCGGACGACCGCATTTCCGCGGTCGACCTTTCCGCCGTGACGGAGAGCGGCGCGCCGGTGGTGGTGAAGCTCGCCAATAACGGCGCCATCGACATCATCCAGCTGACGAGCGGCGATGCCGGCGCGGTCGCGCGCTTCGCCGATGTCTACGGCCACTTGCGCGACGGGCTTTTGAACGTGCGGCTGAGCCAGCGGACCAACGGCGGCTGGGCGGGCTCGGTCGACATCCGCAATTTCGCCCTTGTCGGCGAGGAGCGGCTGCGCTCGCTCGTCTCCACCCCGGCGGGCGAGAACGGCCGCAGCCTGAACGATGCCGTGCGCCGCGAGATCGACGTCAGCGCGGTGAAATTCTCGCGCGGCTTCGCGCAGGTGCGCGTCGGCGGTGGTACGCTCGCCCTCGACAACGGCGTGGTGCGCGGCGAGACGGTGGGCGCGACCTTCCAGGGGACCGTGCGCGACGCCAACGGCCGGATCGACATGACCGGCACCTTCATGCCGGCCTATGGCCTCAACCGGCTGTTCGCCGAACTGCCGCTGATCGGCATCATTCTCGGCAACGGCAATGACCGCGGCCTGATCGGCATCACCTTCAAGCTCTCCGGCGCCTTCGACAAGCCGAACCTCATCATCAACCCGCTCTCGATCATCGCGCCGGGCGTCTTCCGCAACATCTTCGAGTTCCAATGAAAAAGGCCGCCCGGAGGCGGCCTTGATCGTGGAGCGCGTCCGGCCGCTCAGGCCGGGCGGACGAGAATGTGCTTCTTCTTGCCAAGCGAGAGCTTGATCACGCCGTTGGCGGAAACGTCCGCCGTGCCGATGACGCGGCGCTCGTCGGAAACGGCCGTGTCGTTGATGCGCACGGCGCCGCCCTGGACATGGCGGCGCGCCTCGCCGTTGGAGGCGGCAAGGCCGGCCTTGACGATGAGCGTCAGCAGGCCGATGCCGGCTTCCAGCTCACCGGCCGCGACGTCGATTGACGGCAGGTTTTCGGCGATCGCGCCTTCCTCGAAGGTCTTGCGCGCGGTCTCGGCGGCCTGTTCGGCGGCTTGCCGGCCATGCAGCATCGCCGTCACTTCCGTCGCGAGGATCTTCTTCACCTCGTTGATCTCGGCGCCGCCGAGCGCGGAAAGGCGGGTGATCTCGTCCATCGGCAGCGTGGTGTAGAGCTTCAGGAAGCGCGGAACGTCCGCATCTTCCGTGTTGCGCCAGTACTGCCAGAAATCATAGGCCGAGAGCATTTCCGGGTTCAGCCACACGGCGCCGGAGAGCGACTTGCCCATCTTGGCGCCGGACGCGGTGGTCAGCAGAGGCGAGGTGAGGGCGTAGAGCTGCGGCGTGCCCATGCGGTGGCCGAGGTCGATGCCGTTGACGATGTTGCCCCACTGGTCGGAGCCGCCCATCTGCAGGCGCACGCCGTAGCGCTTGTTCAGCTCCACGAAGTCGTAGGCCTGCAGGATCATGTAGTTGAATTCGAGGAAGGACAGCGACTGCTCGCGCTCGAGGCGCATCTTTACGCTGTCGAAGGAGAGCATGCGGTTGACCGAGAAATGCCGGCCGACGTCGCGCAGGAATTCGAGATAGTTGATGCCGAGCAGCCAGTCGGCATTGTTGATCATCAACGCGTCCTTCGGGCCGTCGCCGTAGGTCAGGTAGTTGGAGAAGACCTTCTTGATGCCGGCGATGTTGGTGCTCAGCGTTTCCGGCGTCAGGAGCTGGCGCGCCTCGTCCTTGAAGGACGGGTCGCCCACCATGCCGGTGCCGCCGCCCATCAGCGAGACCGGGCGGTGGCCGGTCTTCTGGAACCAGTGCAGCATCATGATCTGGATGAGCCCGCCGGCATGGAGACTCGGCGCCGTCGGGTCGAAGCCGATATAGGCCGTCACGGTTTCCTTGGCGAGAAGATCGTCGAGGCCGGTTTCATCGGAAATCTGGTGGATGAAGCCGCGCTCTTTTAGCGTGCGAAGGAAATCGGATTTGAATTCGGACATGGCCTGTCTCTCTGGTGGGATTGTTTCGGCGGGGCGTTTATCACACCTTTAGTGGATTTATCATCTAATAATTGAATTTGGAGGCGATTGGATGAAGGGCATGCGCACAGCGATCGGTTTGATGAGCGGCACGAGCCTCGACGGCATCGACGTGGCGCTGTTGCGCACGGATGGCGAGGCCGTGGTCGAGCGCGGGCCGTCGATGGGACGTTCTTACGACGCCGCCTTCCGCCGCCGGCTGCAAGGCGCGCTGGAAACGGCCAAGGCCATCGGTGAGCGCGGCGAGCGGCCGGGCGATCTGGCCGAGATCGAGCGCGAACTGACCCTTCGTCACGCCGAGGCGGTGCGCGCCTTCCTTGCTGAGAATAATCTGAAGTCCGCCGATATCGACATTGTCGGCTTCCACGGCCAGACGGTGTTGCACCGGCCGAATCTCGGCCTCACCGTGCAACTCGGCGACGGCGATCTGCTGGCCCGCGAGACCGGCATCGACGTGGTCTGCGACATGCGGGCGAACGACATGGCGCATGGCGGGCAGGGCGCACCGCTGATCCCGGCCTATCATGCCGCGCTTGCCACTGGTCTTTCCCGCGCCAGCGGCAAGGCCGTGGTCTTCGTCAATATCGGCGGCATTTCCAACATCACCTTTGTCGGCAGCGGCAGCGAGATCGTCGCCTATGACAGCGGACCGGGCAATACGCTGATCGACCAGTGGGTGGAGGCCCATGCCGGCATTCCCTACGACCAGGGCGGCATGATCGCCTCGGAGGGCCAGGTGGACGCCGGTCTTGCCGAGCGCTACCTCAGCCACGCCTTCTTCACCGACACGGTGCGCCGCTCGCTCGACCGCAACGATTTCCGCCCGCCGGAAGGCGCGGAGGCGAGCCTGGAGGACGGCGCGCGCACGCTGGCGCATGTCACGGCAGCCGCCATCCTGCGCTCCGCCCGCCATCTGCCGGAGCGGCCGAAGCTCTATGTCGTCTGCGGTGGCGGGCGGCTCAATCCGGTCATCATGGACGATCTCGCGGCGCTCGCCGGACCGGAGGGCGCCGAGGTCGTGGCCGCGGAGGCGGTCGATCTCGATGGCGACAGCATGGAGGCGGAAGCCTGGGCCTATCTCGCCGTGCGCTCGCTGCGCGGGCTGCCGCTCACCTTCCCGGGAACCACGGGCGTGACGGCGCCGGTGACGGGCGGCCTTTTGCGGAAAGCAGCCCCTTCCGATTAACGCTTTCTTCGTCGCCGCTCTCTAGCATCCGTCCGATCGTACCGGGGCGTCTCCGCACGATACGGCATCGGTTCTTGCATAAGGTGGCCAATGAACGGCGCGGGCTTCCTGCTGACGGTGAACTTCCTCATCGCGCAGTGTTTCTGCATGTTTTTCCTGGCGGTCTCCGCCAGAAGCCGCAACCGCGTCGCCGCCCGCTGGTTTGCCGGCTGCTTCGCCGTCGCATCCCTGTCGGCCGTCTTCGAATTGCTCGTCGCCTATGTTCCCCCGCTGAAACCCTGGGCGATCCTCGCCTTCGCCTCGATGCTGGGCGGCATGTTCATGCTGCGCGTCGGCATCGGCCATCTTTATGGCCTGAAGACCAATCGGTTTGGCCTTGCCGCCCTGTTCGCCGCCTTCGTGGTGTTCGATTATTTCATCTACGATTTGCCGCGCGGCACCTTGCAGCACGCGCTGCCCTACCAGGCGCCCTTTGCGGTGGCGCTCGGCCTCAGCGCCTTCGCCGCCTGGCGAGCACGAATGAAGTCCTTCGTCGACCGGGCGCTCGTCGTGTTGCTGGCCGCCACCAGCGCGCATTTTCTCCTCAAGGCTTTTGCGGCTGTCTTCGCGGGGGCGGGCAACACGGCGAAGGATTACCTCGCCAGCCAGTTCGCCCTCTGGTCACAGAGCATGGGCGCCGTGCTCATCGTCGCCGTCGGCCTCATGTTGCTCTGCGTGCTCGTGCTGGAGATCGTCGCGGACGAGAAGGTCAATGCCGAGATCGATCCGCTCTCCGGCCTGCTCAACCGCCGCGGCTTCGACAACCGCGTCGATGCGCTTCTGGCGGGGCAGGGACCGCACAGCATCGTGCTCTGCGACCTCGATCGCTTCAAAGCGGTGAACGACACCTACGGCCACCAGGGCGGCGACGCGGCCATCCGCGCCTTCGGCGACATGCTCAGCGCGGCAGCGCCCAAGGGGGCGCTTGCCGCGCGCATCGGCGGCGAGGAGTTCCTCCTGTTCCTGCCGCATACCGGCAAGGAGGCCGCCTTGCTCTTTGCCCATGCGCTGCGCGCGACGCGGGCCGTCTCGCCCGTTCCGGGCCTTCCGGCCGGCATGCGCGTGACGTCCAGCTTCGGTGTCGCCGAGATCGGCGACCGGGAGCCCTTCCGTTTCGCCATGCGCCGGGCCGACGATGCGCTCTATGCCGCCAAGAATGCCGGCCGCGACTGCGTGCGCGAGGCCGAGCCGCCGGCCGTCGTGCTGGAAGTCGTCAAGCGGGCGAACTGACGGCAAGGAAAAAGCCCGGCGGCGGGGCCACCGGGCTCGATATTTTCAGGCTTTCGGCCGTTCAGCGGATGCGCTTGGCGGCCGGTTCCGGCGTCAGTTCGCCGGCAAGGCGGCGGTCGAGGTAATCCTCGCATTCGGCCATCAGCGTTTCGGTCTGGCCGTTGAAGAAGTGGTTGGCGCCCGGTACGGTCTTGTGCGTGATCAGGATGCCCTTCTGCGTCTTCAGCTTCTCGACGAGCCCGTTGACATCCTTCTCCGGCGCGACCTTGTCGGCATCGCCGTTGATGATGAGACCCGAGGACGGGCAGGGCGCAAGGAACGAGAAGTCGTAGATGTTCGGCTGCGGGGCAATCGACATGAAGCCTTCGATCTCCGGGCGGCGCATCAGGAGCTGCATGCCGATCCAGGCGCCGAAGGAATAGCCGGCGACCCAGCAGCTCTTGGAATCGGGATGCAGGCTCTGCACCCAGTCGAGCGCCGAGGCGGCGTCTGACAGCTCGCCCGCGCCGTGGTCGAATTCGCCCTGGCTGCGGCCGATGCCGCGGAAGTTGAAGCGCAGCGTCGTGAAACCGCGCTTCTGGAACATGTAGAAGAGCTGGTAGACGATCTGGTTGTTCATGGTGCCGCCGAACTGCGGATGCGGATGCAGCACGATGGCGATGGGGGCGTTCTTCTGCTTGGACGGCTGGTAACGGCCCTCAAGGCGACCGGCGGGTCCGTTGAAGATGATTTCGGGCATTCTTACTCCGGCACGTTCGCGTTCTGGAACGGATTCCTGTCAATTCAAGTCTTGACGAAAGCACTCAGCTTTTCTAGAACCTAGTTTAGAACTATTCGAAACTGTTGGGCGCATCGGGCGCCATGAAGCTGGTGTCATAAGGCAAGCCCGGCGGACATTTCAAGAAAAATGCACGCCATCCGAAACTTGGGCTCCAGCGCACGGATAACGAATGACGAAGTCTGAGCGCACATATCTGGACTGGAATGCCACGGCGCCGCTTCTGCCGGCGGCGCGCGAGGCCGTGATCGCCGCGCTCGACATGGTCGGCAACCCGTCTTCCGTCCATGGCGAGGGCCGGGCGCTGCGCATGCTGGTGGAAGCCGCGCGCCGCGACGTCGCCGCGCTCGTCAACACAGCGCCGGCGCATGTCATTTTCACCAGCGGCGCGACCGAGGCCGCGAACCTCGTCCTGACGCCCGATTACCGCATGGGCCGCACGCCGCTTGCCATCGGCCATCTCTATGTGTCCGAGATCGAGCATCCGGCCATCCGTGAGGGCGGGCGCTTTGCCCGGGAGAACGTCACGACCGTCCCGGTCACGCGCGCCGGCGTTGTGGACCTCGATGCGCTTGAAACTTTGCTCCAGAACCATGACAAGGCCACGGGCCTGCCGATGGTCGCCGTCATGCTCGCCAACAACGAGACGGGCATCGTGCAACCGGTGAAGGCCGCCGCCGGGATCGTGCGCCGCCATGGCGGGCTCCTCGTCGTCGACGCGGTGCAGGCCGTCGGCCGCATGCCGGTCGATATCGAGTCGCTGGACGCCGATTTCCTCATCATCTCCTCGCACAAGCTCGGCGGTCCCAAGGGCGCGGGCGCGCTCATCTCGCGCGGCGAGGTGCTGATGCCGGCGCCGCTGATCCGCGGCGGCGGGCAGGAGAAGGGGCATCGCTCCGGCACGGAAAACCCGGCCGCACTCGCCGGCTTTGCCGCCGCCGTGCGGGCTGCAATCGCCGACATCGACGAGCGCAATGCCCGGATTGCCGGCCTGCGCGACGCGCTGGAGGCGGGCATGCGGCTTGCGGCCAACGACGTCATCATCCACGGCGCGGAAGGCGAGCGCGTCGCCAATACCTCCTTCTTCAGCCTGCCGGGCCTCAAGTCCGAAACGGGGCAGATCGCCTTCGACCTCGAAGGCATCGCGCTTTCGGCGGGCTCGGCCTGCTCGTCCGGCAAGGTCGGCCAGAGCCATGTGCTGACGGCCATGGGCTTCGATGCCGCCCTTGGCGGGCTCCGTGTCTCGCTCGGGCAGGGCTCGGCGCAGGCGGATGTGGACCGATTCCTGGCCGCTTTCTCACGCGTCGTCTCACGGCGGCGCATGACCGGGAACGCGGCCTGAAGGAATCTTGCGGAAACGCGAGTTTTCGCTTGCCAAAGGGTGGGAAAAGCCGCCTTTGGCGCTTACATAACCGGCGGCTCACCGCCACCCGTTAACAAGCTGCCGGACCTTGTCTCCGGCGAGATTGGAGAACGATATGCCTGCGGTGCAGGAAACGATCGATCAGGTCCGTCAGATTGACGTCGACCAGTACAAATACGGCTTCGAGACGAAGATCGAGATGGACAAGGCCCCGAAGGGTCTTTCCGAGGACATCATCCGCTTCATCTCGGCCAAGAAGAGCGAGCCCGACTGGATGCTCGAATGGCGCCTCGAGGCCTATCGCCGCTGGCTGACCATGGAAGAGCCCACCTGGGCGCGCGTCGACTATCCCAAGATCGACTTCAACGACCTTTATTACTATGCCGCTCCGAAGAACCAGAGCGGCCCGAAGTCGCTCGACGAGGTCGACCCGGAACTGCTGCGGACCTATGAGAAGCTCGGCATTCCGCTGCGCGAGCAGGAAATCCTTGCCGGCGTCGAAAAGTCCAAGATCGCCGTCGACGCCGTCTTCGACTCGGTCTCGGTCGTCACGACCTTCAAGGAAGAGCTGAAGAAGGCCGGCGTGATCTTCATGTCGATCTCCGAGGCCATCCGCGAGCATCCCGAGCTGGTGAAGAAGTATCTCGGCACCGTGGTGCCGGCGACCGACAATTTCTATGCGACGCTCAATACCGCGGTCTTCACCGACGGCTCCTTCGTCTTCGTGCCGAAGGGCGTTCGTTGCCCGATGGAACTGTCGACCTACTTCCGCATCAACGAGAAGAACACCGGCCAGTTCGAGCGCACGCTGATCATCGCGGAAGAGGGGGCCTATGTCTCCTATCTCGAAGGCTGCACCGCGCCGCAGCGTGACGAGAACCAGCTTCACGCCGCCGTGGTCGAGCTCGTCGCGCTCGACGATGCCGAGATCAAGTATTCCACCGTCCAGAACTGGTATCCGGGCGACAAGGAAGGCAAGGGCGGCATCTACAACTTCGTCACGAAGCGCGGCGATTGCCGCGGCAAGAACTCGAAGATCTCCTGGACGCAGGTCGAGACCGGCTCCGCCATCACCTGGAAGTATCCGTCCTGCATCCTGCGCGGCGACGGTTCGCGCGGCGAGTTCTACTCGATCGCCGTTTCCAACGGCCACCAGCAGATCGATAGCGGCACGAAGATGATCCATCTCGGCAAGAACACGTCGAGCCGCATCGTCTCCAAGGGCATTTCCGCGGGCTTCTCCAACAACACCTATCGCGGTCAGGTCTCGGCCCACCGCAGGGCGGAGAACGCGCGCAACTTCACCCAGTGCGACTCGCTTCTGATCGGCGACAAGTGCGGTGCGCATACCGTGCCCTATATCGAGGCGAAGAACGCCACCGCCCAGTTCGAGCACGAGGCGACCACCTCGAAGATCTCCGAAGACCAGCTGTTCTACTGCCTGCAGCGCGGCATCCCGACCGAAGCGGCGATCGCGCTGATCGTCAACGGCTTCGTCAAGGAAGTCATCCAGGAACTGCCGATGGAATTCGCCGTCGAGGCGCAGAAGCTGATCGGCATCTCGCTCGAAGGCTCGGTCGGCTGACCTTCGCCCGTTGATCATCCGGGCGCGCGAAAACCCGCGCGCCGCCAAACGAATTCGTCCGAAAAGGATATGTCCATGCTTGAAATCAAGAACCTGCACGCCCGCATCGCCGAAGACGGCACCGAGATCATCCGCGGCCTGAACCTCACCGTGAAGGCCGGCGAAGTCGCCGCCATCATGGGCCCGAACGGCTCCGGCAAGTCGACGCTCTCCTACATTCTCTCCGGCCGCGAGGACTACGAGGTCACCGAGGGCGACATCCTCTACAACGGCGAGAGCATCCTGGAGCTCGACCCGGCAGAGCGCGCCGCCAAGGGCATTTTCCTCGCCTTCCAGTACCCGGTCGAGATTCCGGGCGTCGCCACCATGCAGTTCCTCAAGGTCGCGATGAACGAGCAGCGCAAGGCGCGCGGCGAGGCCGAGCTGACGACGCCGGACTTCATGCGCCGCGTCAAGGAAGCTTCCGCCGAACTCAAGATCGCGCCGGAAATGCTGCGTCGTCCGCTGAACGTCGGCTTCTCCGGTGGCGAGAAGAAGCGTGCCGAGATCCTGCAGATGTCGCTGCTGGAGCCGAAGCTGTGCATCCTCGACGAGACCGATTCCGGCCTCGACATCGACGCGCTGAAGATCGTCGCGGACGGCGTCAACGCGCTGCGCTCGCCGGACCGCGCCGTCGTCGTCATCACGCACTACCAGCGCCTGCTCGACTATATCGTGCCGGATACGGTCCACGTCCTCTACAAGGGCCAGGTCATCAAGTCCGGCGACAAGACGCTGGCGCACGAGCTGGAAGCCAACGGCTATGCCGACATCATCGGTGCTGCCGCCTGACGGCACGGTGAAGGAGTAATCCCATGAACATGCAGACAGGCAAGACGCTTTCGGTCGCCGAGACCGCGCTTTGCGAAGCCTATGACCACGCCATCGGCGAGCTGCCGGGCGACGGCGCGGTGCTGGCCGCCCGCGACACGCTGATCAGCGACTTCAAGGACGCGGGCCTTCCGACGCGCCGCGTGGAAGCCTGGCACTATACGGACCTCAAGGCGCTGCTGCGCGCCGTGCCGGCATTCGACGCGGCGGCCTCGGTCGCCAAGATCGGCCCGCTGGTCGAGGGCTCCACCGTGCTTTCGGTCGCCAACGGCATAGCCGACGCCCGCGCTGCGGCTGACGGCGTCATCGTTCGCACCTTCGCCGAGGCGCTGTCCGATGGCACCGCAGCGGCCGGCCTTGCCGCCCGTGACGGCGACGATGCCATCGGCCGCATCAACGGCGCTTTCGTGCGCGACGGTTTCGTGCTCGACGTGCCGGCCGGTACGGAGCTCGAAGCTCCGCTCGAAATCCAGACCGTCCAGAATGCCGGCCAGACGCATACGCGCTTCCCGGCGACCTTCGGCGCCAACACCAAGGCGACGGTCATCGAGCGCCAAGTCGCCGGCGGCGAGAATGCCGCCTTCGTGACCACGGTCAGCGACATCGCGCTTGCCGACGGGGCCGAAATCACCTGGATCATCCTCCAGGCACAGGGCGTGGCGGATACCCATCTCGGCCAGATCCGCATCACGCTCGGCACCGATGCGAAGCTCCGCCTCTACATCGTCAATGCCGGCGGCAAGCTCGTCCGGCAGGAAATCCATGTGGTGGTCGCGGGCGAGGGCTCGGACCTGACGCTGCGCGGCATCAACCTTCTCGGCGGCGAGACGCATACCGACGTGACCTTTACGGTCGGCCACAACGTGCCGAACACGACGTCGAGCGAAGTCATCCGCAACGTGATCTTCGATCGAGCCCGCGGCGTCTTCCAGGGCCAGATCCGCGTTGCGCCGGATGCCCAGAAGACTGATGCCAAGATGTCGTGCAACACGCTGCTGCTCTCCGACGAGGCCGATTTCTTCGCCAAGCCGGAGCTGGAGATCTTCGCCGACGACGTGCAGTGCGGCCACGGCGCGACCGTGATCGACATCGACCATGTGCAGCTCTTCTACCTGATGGCGCGCGGTATCCCGGAAAACAAGGCGCGCGCCATGCTGGTCAACGCCTTCGTCGCCGAGATCGTCGAGGAGCTGGAAGACGAGCCGCTGGTCGAGGCGCTGGAAGGCGTCGTCGCCGCCTGGCTGGAAAAGCACGCCTGACAGGGCGCGCGGGATAGGAAACCGAGATGGAACACGCACCCGCACTGACCTACGACGTCGAGGCGATCCGCAAGGATTTCCCCATCCTGTCGAAAACGGTCTATGGCAAGCCGCTGGTCTATCTCGACAACGGCGCCTCGGCGCAGAAGCCGCAGGTGGTGATCGACGCGGTCTCGCATGCCTATTCCAACGAATATGCAAACGTGCACCGCGGCCTTCATTTCCTGTCGAATGCCGCAACGGACGCCTATGAGGCGGCGCGCGAGAAGGTGCGCCGCTTCCTGAACGCCTCGTCGGTCGACGAGATCGTCTTCACGAAGTCCTCGACCGAGGCGATCAACACGGTCGCCTACGGATACGGCATGCCGAAGATCGGCGAGGGCGACGAGATCGTCCTTTCGATCATGGAGCACCATTCCAACATCGTGCCGTGGCATTTCATCCGCGAGCGGCAGGGCGCCAAGCTTGTCTGGGCGCCCGTCGACGAGACCGGCGCGTTCCATATCGAAGACTTCGAGAAGTGCCTGACCGAGCGCACCAGGCTCATCGCCATCACGCATATGTCGAATGCGCTCGGCACCATCGTGCCGGTCAAGGAGATATGCCGCATCGCCCGCGCGCGCGGCATTCCGGTGCTGGTGGACGGGTCGCAGGGCGCGGTGCACATGCCGGTTGACGTGCGCGACATCGATTGCGACTGGTACGTGATGACCGGCCACAAGCTCTACGGCCCCTCCGGCATCGGCGTGCTCTACGGCAAGATGGATCGCCTCCGCGAGATGCGCCCCTTCCAGGGCGGCGGAGAGATGATCGTCGACGTCACCGAGGACATCGTCACCTACAACGACCCGCCGCACCGCTTCGAGGCCGGCACGCCGCCCATCGTGCAGGCGATCGGCCTCGGCTATGCGCTGGACTACATGGAAAAGATCGGCCGCGCGGCGATCTCCGCCCATGAGGCGGACCTGCGCGACTATGCCCATGAACGGCTTTCGTCGATCAATTCTCTGCGCATCTTCGGCACGGCGCCCGGCAAGGGCTCGATCTTCTCCTTCGAGCTGGAAGGCATCCATGCCCATGACGTGTCGATGGTCATCGACCGGGCAGGGGTGGCGGTGCGCGCCGGCACCCATTGCGCCCAGCCGCTCTTGAAACGCTTCGGCGTCACCTCCACATGCCGGGCATCGTTCGGCCTCTACAACACGCGCGCGGAGGTCGATGCCCTGGCCGACGCGCTCGACCACGCCCGCAAGTTCTTTGCCTGAGGAGTAGGCTCATGTCCCTCGATGCAACGGAAGACAAGATCGACGTCCGCGACGGCATCGTTCATTCGGCGATCCCGGAAGACGAGCTGGCGCGCCTCAGCGACGACATCATCTCGGCGCTGAAGACGGTCTACGACCCGGAAATCCCCGCAGACATCTTCGAACTCGGCCTGATCTACAAGATCGACATCGAGGACGACCGCATGGTCAAGATCGACATGACGCTGACCGCGCCCGGTTGCCCGGTGGCCGGCGAGATGCCGGGCTGGGTGGAGAATGCCGTCGGCGCTGTCGAAGGCGTGTCCGGCGTCGAGGTCAGGATGACCTTCGATCCGCCGTGGACGCCGGACCGCATGTCGGAAGAGGCGCAGGTCGCCGTCGGCTGGTATTGAGTTTCAAGGGGCTGCCCCTCAGCCTAACCCTTTCCCCGCAAGCGGGGAGAGGGCATGCCCTACAAACGGTTATTGTTTGGGGAAACGAGGGCGGCATACCTCCTTCTCCCCGTTTACGGGGAGAAGGTGCCGGCAGGCGGATGAGGGGCTTCCGACATGCGACGACTTGATCCGCTAACCCGCCCTCACTAGATTCGGATTCGAAACCGTCGGGCCTTGAACCCGTCAGGCCGAAGGAGACAATGCCCATGGCCTTTGCAATCATGACCCTCACCGAAGCGGCTGCCAACCGCGTCAAGGCGATCGTCGACAATGCCGGCGGCGATGCCAGGGGCATCCGCGTCGGCATCAGGAAGGGCGGTTGCGCCGGAATGGAATATTCCATCGACCTCGTGACCGAGCCCAATGCCAAGGACGACCTGATCGAGCTGAACGGCGCCCGCGTCTGGGTCGCGCCGGAAGCCGTGCTCTATCTTCTCGGCACGCAGATGGATTTCGAGGTGACGACCCTGCGCTCGGGCTTCACCTTCCACAACCCGAACCAGACATCCGCCTGCGGCTGCGGCGAATCGGTCGAGCTGAAGCCCGCCGACCTCGCGGCGCTTGCCGCCGCCGGCCAGCCGACCGTCCGCGCCTGAGCGGCTGGCGGAGGACTACGAATCCTTGCAGCTTCCCTTCGCGGGCGGTTTTGCCTAGTCTCCGATGCGCGGCATGAGGGGCTCGTGCCGGCGTGATCGCCAGGAGGGGCGCGAGCGATGACCGGCTTTGCCGCGGCACTTTACGAGAACCTGCCGTTTCCCGTCCTGATCGTCGATGCCGGGGCCTGCGTCGTTTCGCATAACGAGGCCGCGGCCCGGGCCTTCGGCTGGAATCGCGACGGCCGCAGGCCCGATGCCGGCGCCGTCATCGAGGGGGCGAACCCCGCCGCGCTGCTGGCCCGCCACGCCGCGGAAGGGCGCGAGAACGCCCATGCCTTCGCCTTCCGCCATGAGAACGGCTCGCTGTTCGAGGCGACGGCCCATGTCATTCCCCTCCCGGACGATGCAGGCGATGCGGCGCGCTACGCGCTCCTCCTGCGCAGCCTCCTGAGCGGCGGCAGCCATGGCGAGCAGGTCCTGCTCGGCCAGCGCATCGCCGCCGCGCTCGATACCATGACGGAGGGCTTTGCGATCTTCGATCCGGCGGAACGGCTGGTGATGTTCAACCGCTCCTACAAGGAGCGCTGCGAGGGCGCGCGGGATGCCGTGCGCGTGGGCGCGACGCTGGAAAGCATCGTGCGCGCCAATATCCGCGCCGGCATGTTTCCCGGCGTCGCGGAGGGCTCGGCGGAAGCCGAGGCCATGGTGCGCGAGCGCCTTGAAAGCCACCGGGATGCCGGGGGCGGGGGTGCCGTCTTCGAATTCGGCAGGGACCGCTGGATCCGCGGCGAAAGCCATGTCGCCGAGACCGGCGATATCGTCGCCATGCGCATCGACATATCGGAGCTGAAGCGCACCGAGGCGGCGCTGGAGGAGAAGCGGCGCGAGTATCTCTCCCTGCTGCAGATCCTGCCCGACATGATCCTGCGCTTCGACAGGAACCTGACCGTCCGCTTCGCCAACGACAAATATGCCGCCCATATGGGCTCGACCACCGACGCGCTGATCGGCCGGTATCTTCCCGAGGTCGCCTGCGCGCCGGAGCAGACGGCCGTGCTGATGGATATCGCCGCCTATACGCGGGACGCGCCCGTGAAGACGCTGGAAATCTGCATCGATCATGAAGGCCAGCCGATGTGGATGCTGTGGACGGCCGTCGCGATCTTCGACGAGGACGGCGTCAGCGAGGTGGTGACCGTCGGGCGCGACATCACCGAGGCCAAGCGCCAGCAGCAGCGGGTGGAGGCGCAGACGAACGAGCTGCGCCGCAAGAACGAGGCGCTCGACCAGTTCACCGCCACCGTCTCGCACGACCTGAAGGCGCCATTGCGCCATCTCTCGATGTTCGCCGAGATGATCTCGGAGGACGTGCAGCGCGGCGAATTCGCCGAACTGCCGAACTATGCGGACCATGTGCGCAAGAGCACCGCGCGCATGCGGCGCATCATCGACAGCCTGCTGGAATTCTCGCAGATCGCCTACCGCATCGCCACGCCCAAACCGGTCTCGCTTTCCGGCGTGGTGGGCGATGCGCTGGCGCTGCTGGAGGGGCATGTGGAGGAGACCGGCGGGCGCGTGGAGGTCGAGCCGCTGCCGGAGATCATGGGCGATCCCGAGCTCCTGAAGCGCCTTGCGCAGAATCTCATCAGCAACGCGCTGAAATACCGCCGCCCCGACAGGGCGCCGTCCGTCCGCATCTATGCAAGGCAGCGGCCCGATGGCATCGACCTTGTCGTGGAGGATGACGGGATCGGCATCGACCCGCAGCATGTCGGGCGCATTTTCGAGGTTTTCCAAAGACTTCACCGCGACGAGACGGTTTATCAGGGCACCGGCGTCGGGCTTGCGCTGGCGCGGCGGATCGTCGAGAGCCACAACGGCGTCATAGCGCTTGACACGAGCTATGCTCCGGGCGCACGCTTCATCGTGACGTTTCCGCAACCCGTGAAATCGAAGGGGAGCGATGGTGGGAGGTTCGGCTAGGAAGCTGATCGTCGTCGACGACGATCCGGTGGACGTGCGCTTCGTCATGCGCGCCTTCAGCGATGCCGGAAGCCCGATCGAGATCACCCACGCCGCCGATGCCGAGGCCGCCAGCGACCGGCTCGATGCGGAAGCCTTCGACTATATCCTGCTCGACATCAACATGCCCGGCGTCAGCGGCATGGAGCTTCTCAAGCGCCTGCGCGGCCGGCCGCGCACGGCGGTGACGCCCGTCATCATGCTTTCCTCGTCGTCGAACACCGCGGATGTGAACCGCGCCTACGAGAACGGCGCGAACGCCTATGCCGTCAAACCCTCGACGCTGAGCGGCTATCGCGCGTTCGCCGAGGGCTTCACCCGCTTCTGGGTCGACGTCGCCGTCGCGCCCTGATCCAATCCCTGCCCGCAATGGAAAACCCCGGCCGATGCCATCGGCCGGGGTTCGTTCGACGTCGAGCCTGCTTCTTGTCTGTGGTCATGACCAGGGCAAGCCCGATCATGACGAAGGAGAGGCGAGTGGGCCTGAGGCAGGCCCGGATTTACTCGGCCGCTTCCGCGTAATCCTCCAGCGGCGGGCAGGAGCAGACGAGGTTGCGGTCGCCGTAGACATTGTCCACGCGGTTGACCGGCGACCAGTACTTGTCGACCCGGAAGGCGCCCGGCGGGTAGCAGGCCTCTTCGCGCGAATAGGGACGATCCCATTCGCCGACGAGGTCTTCCACCGTATGCGGCGCATTCTTCAGCGGGTTGTTGACCGGGTCCATCCGGCCTTCCTCGATGGCGCGCGCTTCCTCGCGGATCGCCAGCATCGCCTCGCAGAAGCGGTCGATCTCGGCCTTGGTCTCCGATTCCGTCGGCTCGATCATCAGCGTGCCGGCGACCGGCCAGCTCATGGTCGGGGCATGGAAGCCGCTGTCGATGAGGCGCTTGGCGACGTCGTCGACGGTCACGCCGGCGCTTTCCGCCAGCGGACGCGTGTCGATGATGCATTCATGCGCCACGCGACCCCTGGCGGACTTGTAGAGCACGTCATAGGCGCCCTTCAGCCGGGCGGCGATGTAGTTGGCGTTGAGGATCGCCACCTTCGTCGCCTGCGTTAGCCCTTCGCCGCCCATCATCAGGCAGTAGCTCCAGGAGATCGGCAGGATGGAGGCCGAGCCGAAGGGCGCTGCCGAGACGGCGCCGGCCTCGCCGGTTGTCGGGTTTGCCGGCAGGAAGGGCGCAAGATGCGCCTTGACGCCGATCGGTCCCATGCCGGGACCGCCGCCGCCATGCGGGATGCAGAACGTCTTGTGCAGGTTGAGGTGCGAAACGTCACCGCCGATGTCGCCGGGGCGGGCAAGGCCCACCATGGCGTTCATGTTGGCGCCGTCGATATAGACTTGGCCACCATGCCTGTGCACGATCTCGCAGACCTCGCGCACATTCTCCTCGAAGACACCGTGCGTGGAGGGATAGGTGATCATGCAGCACGAGAGGTTTTCCGCATACTGCTCTGCTTTCGCGCGGAAATCCTCCATGTCGATATCGCCGTTGTCCGACACTTTCACGACGACGACCCGCATGCCGGCCATCTGGGCGGAGGCCGGGTTGGTGCCGTGCGCGGAGGTCGGGATCAGGCAGACGTCGCGGTGCGTATCGCCGTTGGCGAGGTGATACGCGCGGATCGTCAGCAGGCCGGCATATTCGCCCTGCGCGCCGGAATTCGGCTGCATGGAGACGGAGTCATAGCCGGTGATGTCGCAGAGCTTTTGCGACAGGTCCTCGATCAGGTGCCGGTAGCCCAGCGCCTGGTCGGCGGGAACGAAGGGATGGATCTCCGAGAATTCCGGCCAGGTGATCGGCAGCATCTCCGCCGTGGCGTTGAGCTTCATCGTGCAGGAGCCGAGCGGGATCATGGCGCGGTCGAGCGCGAGGTCCCGGTCGGAGAGCCGGCGGATGTAGCGCACCATCTCGCTTTCGGCGCGGTTCATGTGGAAGATCGGATGAGTCAGGTATTCGCTGGTGCGCAGCAGGTCGCTCGGCAGGCGGTAGTCCGGCTCGAACGCCGACACCTCGAAATCGCCGCCGAAGGCGCGCCAGACGGATTCCAGCGTGATCGGCCGCGAGCGTTCGTCGAGGCTGATGCCGATGCGGTCGTCGCCGATCTTGCGCAGGTTCACCCCTTCCGCGACGGCCGTCTTCAGGATGATGCCCTGAAGCTTGCCGACATGGACGGTGATCGTGTCGAAGAACACCTCCGGCTCGACGGTATAGCCGAGCTTTTCGAGGCCCTTGGCAAGAAGCACGGTCTTCTGGTGCACGCTCTGGGCAATCGCCTTCAGGCCCTGCGGACCGTGGAAGACGGCATACATCGAGGCCATGACGGCGAGCAGCACCTGCGCGGTGCAGATGTTCGACGTCGCCTTCTCGCGGCGGATGTGCTGCTCGCGCGTCTGGAGCGACAGGCGATAGGCGCGATTGCCGCGCGCGTCGATGGAGACGCCGACGAGCCGGCCGGGCATGGAGCGCTTGTAGGCGTCCTTGACGGCCATATAGGCCGCATGCGGGCCGCCATAGCCGACCGGCACGCCGAAGCGCTGGGTGCAGCCGATGGCGATATCCGCATCCATGTCGCCGGGCGACTTGAGGAGCGCGAGCGCCAGGGGATCGGCGGCGATGACGGCGATGGCGCCGGTCTGGTGCAGGCGGGCGATGAGGCCGGTGAAGTCGCGGACATGGCCGTAGGTGCCGGGATACTGGAAGATCGCGCCGAAGACGTCGACCGGATCGAGATCGGTGAAGGGATCGCCGACGACGATGCTCCAGCCGAGCGGCTCGGAGCGGGTCTTGAGCAGCGCGATGGTCTGCGGGTGGCAGTTCTCGTCGACGAAGAAGGCGGTCGCCTTGGATTTCGCCACGCGCTGCGCCATGGCCATCGCCTCGGCGGCGGCGGTCGCCTCGTCGAGCAGCGAGGCATTGGCGACATCGAGGCCCGTCAGGTCGCAGACCATGGTCTGGTAGTTGATGAGCGCTTCGAGGCGCCCCTGGCTGATTTCCGGCTGGTAGGGTGTATAGGCCGTGTACCAGGCCGGGTTCTCCAGGATATTGCGCTGGATGACCGGCGGCGTGATCGTGCCGTAATAGCCCTGGCCGATCAGCGAGACGAGCTTCCTGTTGCGGTTGGCGGTCTCGCGCAGCTTGTCGAGCGCCTCGCGCTCGGTCATCGGCGCGCCCCATTCGAGCGCCTTGGTCTGGCGGATCGATTTCGGCACGGTGTCGTCGATCAGCGCGTCGAGGCTGTCATAGCCGATCACCTTCAGCATCGCCTCCATCTCCTTCGGCGAGGGACCGATATGGCGACGGTTGGCGAAGTCGTAGGGCTGGTAATCGGTAAAGGCGAAATCCTTGGGCAGGTTCATCAGCCGACAAGCTCCTTGTAGGCGGCTTCATCCATCAGCGCATCCGCCTCGGCGGGGTTGGCGAGCTTCAGCTTGAAGAACCAGCCGGCGCCCTGCGGGTCGCTGTTGACGAGGGAGGGATCGGCCGTGATGGCCTCGTTGATCTCGACGATCTCGCCGTCGAGCGGACAATAGACGTCGGAGGCCGCCTTGACGCTCTCGACGGTCGCCGCATCGCCGCCCTTGTCGAAGGTCGCGCCGACTTCCGGCAGTTCGACGAAGACGAGGTCGCCGAGCTGTTCGGCCGCATGCGTCGTGATGCCGACGGTCGCAACGCCGCCTTCGATCTTCAGCCACTCGTGTTCTTCGGTGAATTTCAGCATGTTGGTTCCTCTCTGGAAAAGTGATCGGTGTTGGAGCCGCCCCTCATCCGCCTGCCGGCACCTTCTCCCCGCAGGCGGGGCGAAGGAGGCTTGCCGCGCTGTCTCCTTTCCCTCGCCCCGCTTGCGGGGAGAGGGCCGGGGTGAGGGGCGATGGCTCGGCAGGCGTCATCATGGGATCAGCGCTTGAAGGTGTTCTTGACGAAGGGCATGGCCGCTACGGTGACGGCCAGGAATTTTCCGCGCACGCCCGCATAAAGTTGCGTGCCGACGGCGGCGGCGGACTTGGTGACGTAGCCCATGGCGACCGGGCCATCGACATTCGGGCCGAAGCCGCCCGAGGTGACCGTGCCGACGACGTCCGCGCCCTCGGGATCGGTCGCCAGCACCGCGCCGGCGCGCACGGGCGCCCGGCCTTCAGGCTTCAGGCCGACACGGCGGCGGTCGGCGCCGTTTTCGAGCTGGTCGAGGATGACGGAAGCGCCGGGGAAGCCGCCTTCGCGCTCGCCGCCCTTGCGCCGCACCTTCTGCATGGCCCATTCGAGCCCGGCTTCCACCGGCGTCGTGCCGGTGTCGATGTCGTTGCCGTAGAGGCAGAGCCCGGCCTCGAGGCGCAGCGAATCGCGGGCGCCGAGGCCGATCGGCAGCACGTCCGGATGGTCGAGCAGGCGGCGACAGACGGCTTCCGCAAGCTCGGCCGGGATGGAAATCTCGAAACCGTCCTCGCCGGTATAGCCCGAGCGTGAGACGATGCAGTCGGCATCGTGCAGGTCGCAGGCGCGCACGTCCATGAAGCGCATCGAGGAAACATCGGCCCACAGTTCTGCGAGCACGGCTTCCGCATGCGGGCCCTGCAGGGCGATGAGGGCGCGGTCGTCATGCAGCGTCAGCTCGCAAGCCTCGCCGATCTTCGCCTGCATATGCGCGAAATCCGCATCCTTGCAGGCCGCATTGACGACGACATAGAAGTGGTCGCCGCGATTGGCGATCATCAGGTCGTCGAGGATGCCGCCTTCGTCATTGGTGAAGAGCGCATAGCGCTGGCGGCCTTCGCCGAGGCCGACGATATCGACCGGCACCAGCGTTTCGAGCGCCCGGGCGGCATCGGCATTGTCGCCGGAGCGGGCGCGCACCGTGACCTGGCCCATGTGGGACACGTCGAAAAGGCCGGCGGCGGCGCGGGTGTGCAGGTGTTCCTTCATCACGCCGGCCGCATATTGCACCGGCATCTCGTAGCCGGCGAATGGCACCATGCGGGCGCCGAGCGAAAGGTTCAGCGCGTGAAGCGGGGTTTTCTTGAGTTCAGACATTCCGTCCAAAAGGCGCCCTCCAGTCCTTAGGCGCCCCTGTTGCCTCGGGCGCCGGCTCATAAATCCAGGCGCATCTGCGCCGTTCTCCTGAGCCCCCTCTGTCCCTTCGCCTGAGATTGTTATCCCTTCGGCGAGCGCTCTCGCGCTTCTCTCCAGAGTTCCGACGGCACCTTGCTGGTCCTTTTGCCTGAGAGTTTCCGGGGCGGTTGCTCCTTCGGCACCTGCCAGCCTTTTTAGGGGCGGCCGGTTTCTCCCAGCGAGGTCGGCTCCAGATAACGACCTTGCCCGCGCTTTGGCAAGAGGCGGCGTCGCTGCCGAGCAAATTTTTGTCGTAGGCCGCGGCGGGCAAGAAAAAGGCCCCGGGGCGGGGCCTGAGAGGATGGAGGATATGTTCTCCGGAGAGATCAGACCGCTTCGGCTGGCAGCGGCTCGCCGTTCTCGTCGTAGCGGCGCTGCGCCTCGGCGACCGTGAGCTGCGGCGTGCTGAGCGGGGCGGTGAGGAGGGCAAGCGCAAGCGCCGGCGGATGGATGACGTTGAGCACCGCGAGCGTGCGCGCATCGCCCCGGACCTTGGCATCCTCGCTCCAGTGATGGATGCGCTGCTCGAAGAGCGTGCCCGTGCGGGTCTGCATCTTCATGCCCTGCGAGGCATAAGCGGCGGTGGTGGGCGAGACTGTCACGATCTGGGTCATGGCGTTTCAATGGGGTTGGTCGATTGAACGAATTTAACAGTTGCGCCTTTCCGGCAAGTAAAACGTCACGGTTGCATTTTCATCGAGTTTTAACGATCTGTGCGAAATTCGGGCGGCCTTGCCTTTGCCGTGAAAATTCCGTCATAAGGGACGCAAGGATGCCGCCGGAATCGGGCGGCTCGCGTGGTCCGGGCGCAGGCGCGCCCGTCACGGTACAAGACGACAAGGATGCCGCCGATGGCGCGGGAGGACCGATGAAGCCGATTTTCGTGCAATTGCAATGCGCTCCGGGCAAGACTTACGAGGTTGCGGACGCGCTTTACGCTACGGAACTCATCTCGGAGCTCTATTCCACTAGCGGCGACTATGACCTCCTCCTGAAGATCTATGTCGACAGCGAGGAGGACATCGGCAAGTTCATCAACGACCACGTCGCCTCCATTCCCGGCATCGTGCGCTCGCTGACGACGCTGACCTTCCGCGCTTTCTAGGCTGTTTCCCTCCGGGCCTTCTTGCGCTAAGAGCGGCGCAACGAAAGAAGGCGAAGATGGCAGGCATCGAACACAAGCAGGTGGACAACGACGAGGCGGGCATGCGCCTCGACCGGTGGTTCAAGGTCCACTATCCGGGCCTCGGCTTCGGCCCGCTCCAGAAGTTGCTGCGCTCCGGCCAGGTGCGCGTCGATGGCGGCCGCGCCAAGAGCGATACGCGCCTGCAGCCGGGCCAGACCGTGCGCATCCCGCCGATGGATATCGACGCCAAGGGCGTCAAGGCCGGCCCCATCGCCGGCCGCGACCTGAAACATTCCCCCGATGGCGAACTGCTCGCCCGCATGCTGCTGCATGAGGACGACAAGGTCTTCGTGCTCAACAAGCCGGCCGGCATCGCCGTGCAGGGCGGCTCGGGCGTCACGCGGCATATCGACAAGATGCTGGAGGCCTGGACGAGCCAGAAGGGCGAGAAGCCGCGCCTCGTGCACCGCCTCGACCGCGACACGTCCGGCGTCCTCGTCATCGCCCGCACGCGCGGCGCGGCGCAGAAGCTCACCGCCGCCTTCCGCGAGCGCGACACCAAGAAGACCTACTGGTCCGTGGTCAAGGGCGTGCCGAAGAAGCGGGAGGACAAGATCTCCACCTGGCTCGTCAAGGAGCAGACGCCGGACGGCGACCGCATGCGGATCGCCAGGCACGGCGAGGACGGCGCGGACCACGCCGTCTCCTTCTACCGTGTCGTCGAGCAGGCCGGGCAGAATTTCGCCTGGCTGGAGATGGAGCCCTATACCGGCCGCACCCACCAGCTTCGCGTCCATGCCGCCCATATCGGCCACCCGATCCTCGGCGACCCCAAATATTTCGACGCGGACGTCAACTGGAACTTCCCGGGTGGCGTGCAGAACCGCCTGCACCTTCATGCCCGCCACATCGACATTCCGCACCCCTCCGGCGGGCGCCTGCGCGTCACCGCGCCGCTGCCGCCGCACATGGTGCAGACCTGGAACCTCTTCGGCTTCGACCAGAGCGCGGCGGACGGGGAAGACGACTGATGCGGCTCGTTCTTTTCGATTGCGACGGCACGCTGGTCGACAGCGTGAAGCTGATCCATGAGGTGATGGCGCGCACCTTCGTCGATTTCGGCCATGCCCGGCCAGACGTCGCCGAGACCAAGGCGATCATCGGCCTGACGCTCGACATCGCGATCGCCCGCATGCAGGGCAAGCCGCATGTCGATGACGAGGCGCTGGCGATGACCGCGCATTACAAGGCGATCTTTACCGGCGTGCGCGCCGAGGCGGGTTTCCAGGAACCGCTCTTTCCCGGCATCGCCGAGATGATGGCGCGGCTGGAGCGGGAGGACGCGCTTCTCCTCGGCGCCGTCACCGGCAAGTCGCGCCGCGGCCTCGACCTCATTCGCGCCACGCACGGCTTCGACAGGACCTTCTTCGTCTCGCGCACGGCGGACGACTGCCCCTCCAAGCCGCACCCCGCCATGGTGACGGAATGCTGCGGCGAGGCGGGCGTCGATGCGGCCCGGACGGTTGTCATCGGCGATGCGATCTACGATATGCAGATGGCGAAGGCGGCTGGCGCCAGGGCGATCGGCGTTTCCTGGGGCTATGCCTCCGTGCCCGAACTGGTCGAGGCCGGCGCCGATCACATCCTGCGCACGCCCACCGACCTTCTCGAATGGCTGGAGATTTCCGATGCGTGACATCCTGAGCGACCTTTCCGAGGCGATGAGCGATCCCGATCCGGTGCGCCGCGCGCAGATCCAGATGAAGCGGCCGCTGCCGAAGCGGTTCTACAAGGCGGTCTCGACCGACAGGACGGACGAGGGCCACCGCATCCTCCTCGACGGCCGCCCCGTGCGCACGCCCGGCAAGAAGCTGCTCGCCGTGCCGGCCCCCGCCATCGCCGAGCGCCTGCGCGCCGAATGGGACGGGCAGGGCGAGGAGATCGATCCCGCGAAGATGCCGGTGACGCGCCTCGTCAACACGGCCGTCGACGGCGTCGCGGACAATCTCGATGCCGTCTTCGAGGAGATCGTGCGCTTCGCCGGCACGGACATGCTCTGCTACCGCGCGGATTCGCCGGCCGGCCTCGTCGAACGCCAGCGCGAGGGCTGGGACCCGATCCTCCGCTGGGCGGCGGACGCCAGGGGTGCGCGCTTCATCCTCGTCGAGGGCGTCATGCACCAGGAGCAGCCGGCCCCGGCCATCGCCGCCTTTTCCGATGCGCTTGCCGCCTGGCGCGACCCGCTGGCGCTCGCCTGCCTGCACACGGTGACGACGCTGACGGGCTCGGCGCTGCTGGCGCTGGCGCTGGCCGAAGGCGTGATCGATGCCGACCAGGTATGGTCGCTCGCCCATGTCGACGAGGACTGGCAGATCGAGCAATGGGGCACCGACGAGGAGGCCTTCCGCCGCCGCGAATTGCGGCGCGGGGAGATGGACGTCGCCGCCGCCGTGCTTGCCGATATCCCGCGCTGATCCTTCCCTAAGACCATCTATGTAGGGCGATCCCCTTCAAGCCCCCGGTTCCGCATGCTAATCCGTTGTCACAAACGGGAGGAACCGAGGGATCATGAAGGAAATTCTCCACGAACTCGAAGTCCGGCGCGAGCGCGCCCGCATGGGCGGCGGCAAGGTGCGCATCGATGCGCAGCACAAGCGTGGCAAGCTGACGGCCCGCGAGCGCATCGAGGTCTTTCTCGACGAGGGCTCGTTCGAGGAGTTCGACATGTTCGTCGAGCATCGCTCGACGGATTTCGGCATGGAGAAGAGCAAGATCGCCGGCGACGGCGTCGTCACCGGCTGGGGCACGGTCAACGGCCGCACCGTCTTCGTCTTCGCCAAGGATTTCACCGTCTTCGGCGGCTCGCTTTCCGAGACCCATGCCCAGAAGATCATGAAGGTCCAGGACATGGCGCTCAAGAACCGCGCGCCTATCGTCGGCCTCTACGATGCGGGCGGCGCGCGCATCCAGGAGGGGGTCGCCGCGCTCGGCGGCTATGCCGAGGTGTTCCAGCGCAACGTGCTCGCCTCCGGCGTCATCCCGCAGATCTCGGTGATCATGGGGCCGTGCGCCGGCGGCGATGTCTATTCGCCAGCCATGACCGACTTCATCTTCATGGTGCGCGACACGTCATACATGTTCGTGACCGGTCCCGACGTCGTGAAGACCGTGACGAACGAGACGGTGACGGCCGAAGAGCTCGGCGGCGCCTCCGTCCACACGACGAAATCCTCGATTGCCGACGGCGCCTACGACAACGACGTCGATGCGCTGCTTCAGGTGCGCCGGCTCATCGATTTCCTGCCGCAGTCCAATACCTCGCCCGTGCCGGAGATCGATTGCTTCCAGTCGGTCGAGGCGGTGGACGATTCGCTCGACACGCTCGTGCCGGCCAATGCCAACAAGCCCTACGACATCAAGGAACTGATCGCCAAGACCGCCGACGAGGGCGATTTCTTCGAGATCCAGGAGAGCTTCGCCAGGAACATCGTCTGCGGCTTCGGCCGCATCGAGGGCGCGACGGTCGGCTTCATCGCCAACCAGCCGATGGTGCTGGCGGGCGTCCTCGATTCGGATGCCAGCCGCAAGGCGGCGCGCTTCGTGCGCTTCTGCGACTGCTTCAACATCCCGGTCGTCACCTTCGTCGACGTGCCGGGCTTCCTGCCGGGAACGGCGCAGGAATATGGCGGCCTCATCAAGCACGGTGCCAAGCTGCTCTTCGCCTTCGCCGAGGCGACCGTGCCGAAGGTGACGCTCATCACGCGCAAGGCCTATGGCGGCGCCTATGACGTGATGGCGTCGAAGCACCTGCGCGGCGACATCAACTATGCCTGGCCGACGGCGCAGATCGCCGTGATGGGCGCGAAAGGGGCGGTCGAGATCATCTTCCGCAAGGACATCGACGACCCGGACAAGATCGCCGCGCATACGAAGATGTACGAGGATCGCTTCCTCTCGCCCTTCGTGGCGGCCGAGCGCGGCTATATCGACGAGGTGATCATGCCGCATTCGACGCGCAAGCGTATCGCCAGGGCGCTGCGGCTGCTGCGGAACAAAGATCTGGAAAATCCGTGGAAGAAGCACGATAACATTCCTCTATAGAAACGGAAGGGAGTGCATCGCATGTTCGACCGTTTGTCCGCCTGGCGGCCGCAGGCGCTGGCCGCGCTTCGCATCATGACCGCTCTGCTCCTCATCGAGCACGGCACGCAGAAGTTCTTCAATTTTCCGCCCGCCGAACAGCCGTTCGGCGATCTCATGAACCTGATCGGCCTTGCCGGTGTTCTCGAGGTGGTCGGCGGCCTGCTGATCCTGGTGGGGCTCTTTACCCGGCCGGTGGCCTTCGTGCTCTGCGGCTTCACGGCAGTCGCCTATTTCATGGCCCATGCGCCGCAGAGCTTCTTCCCGGTGAACAATCGCGGCGATGCCGCGATCCTCTTCTGCTTCGTCTTCCTCTACCTGACGGTGGCGGGGCCGGGCGCCTTGGCGCTCGACAATCGCCGGGGTTAGGCGACGAACTTCAGGCCGAGGATGCCGGTGATGATGAGGGCGATGCAGCCGAGGCGCATGGCCGTTGCCGGTTCGGCAAAAAGGACGATGCCGAGGATGACCGTACCCACCGTGCCGATGCCGGTCCAGATGGCATAGGCCGTCCCCATGGGCAGCGTCTTCACGGCAAGGCCGAGCAGCACGATGCTGACGAGCATGGAAGCGGCGGTCAAAGCGGTGGGAACGAACCGCGTGAAGCCGTCGGTATATTTGAGACCGATGGCCCAGCCGATTTCGAAGAGACCTGCGAGGGTAAGAAGGATCCAGGGCATTGTGCCTACTCCGTTTCAAGGGAGCGAGGCCGTCCCCGCGTTCGTGACCGGATGCTTTCCGGCGGTAGCCGTCTACCGGCACGGACTATTGTCCATCGGCGCGGGAAGGGCAAGGGCAGGGGCGGCATGTCAGCCATGCGCCCCCGCCATATCCGGTCTCAGCCGAGCCGCTCGGCGTGCCACTTCAGGTGATCGTCCATGAAGGTCGAGATGAAGTAGTAGGAATGGTCGTAGCGCTCGTGCATGCGCAGCGTCAGCTTGATATCCGTATCCTTGACCGCCTCCTCGAAGAGCCAGGGCCGCAGGCCGTTTTCGAGAAAGCCATCCGCCTTGCCCTGGTCGATCAGGAATTCCGGGAAGCGGGCGCCGTCGGCGACGAGCGCGCAGGCGTCGTATTCCCGCCACGTCGCCTTGTCGGCGCCGAGATACTTCTCGAAGGCCGGGGCCGACCAGTCGGCGGTGGATGGCTCGACGATGGGCGCGAAGGCCGAGCAGCTCCTGAAGCGGTCGGGGTGCTTGAGCGCGATCGTCATGGCGCCGTGCCCGCCCATCGAATGGCCGAAGATACCCTGGCGGCTCATGTCCATGCGGAAATGCTGGCTAAGGAAATTTGGCAGCTCCTCCGTGACGTAGCTGTACATCCGGAAGTTCTCGGCCCAGGGCTCCTCGGTGGCGTCGAGATAGAAGCCGGCGCCCTTGCCCATCTGCCAGTTGGTCATCTCGTCCGGCACGTCGTTGCCGCGTGGGCTGGTGTCCGGGCAGACGATAATGAGGCCGAGCTCGGCGGCCATGCGGCGGTACTCGCCCTTTTCCATCACATTGGCATGGGTGCAGGTGAGGCCGGAGAGATACCAGAGCACCGGGCGCGGCTCCTGGATCGCCTGTGGTGGCACGAAGACGGCGAAGGTCATCTCGCATTTGCAGGCTTCCGAATCGTGGGCGAAGACACCCTGCATCCCGCCGAAGGCGGTGTTCTGGGAAAGCACTTTCATGGAAAACTCCGATCGGTTCAGGAAGCGAGTGCCACTGCCGCATTGACGGCGGCGGCGACCAGCACCGTGTTGAAGAAGAAGGAGACGATGGCATGCAGCAGGTTGACCTTGCGCATCGCCGTCGAGGTGATCGCGGTGTCCGAGGTCTGCGCCGTCATGCCGATGACGAAGGCGAAATAGAGGAAATCATAGGCGCCGGGCTCGCTGTCGCCGGGAAAGTCGAGGCCGCGCCCGGTCTCCCCGCCTGTCCTGGCGCTGCCCGGCCGCCAGTAGATATGGGCATAGTGGAGGGCCGCCATCGTGTGGATAGTGAGCCAGCCGAGCGCGACCGAAGCGAAGGCGAGCACCAGTTCGGTGCCGGTGGCCGGCGCGCGGTTGAGGACGACGAACAGTGAGCCGATGGATACGGCGACCGTGGCGAAGGTCACGGCGAAGATGATGGCGATCGGCTCGTCGGTATCCGTCGCATAGTGCTTGAGATAGCTTGCCGTCAGGCGCGGCAGGCGCCAGGCCGTGAGCAGGAGATAGCAGAGGAAGAAAGCGGTCGCCGCGGCGGCGATGGCGAAATCCGGCTTCAGCCAGAGGGCCGCCGCAAGGACGAGCGCCGCAGCGCCGATGCCGACATAGAAGGGCACGTGCCGGCCATAGACCTCGGGTCCGGGTTTTGC
Organism: Shinella sp. R2-11; assembly: GCF_055330205.1. NCBI lineage: Bacteria > Pseudomonadati > Pseudomonadota > Alphaproteobacteria > Hyphomicrobiales > Rhizobiaceae > Shinella > Shinella sp. R2-11. Next base: position 218,973 of record NZ_JBVAPC010000002.1, read on the forward strand.
CGTCATGACGGCGATCCCGTGCGCGCATTCTTCGCCCGGCGGCAAAGGCGGTCGAGCGTTTCGAGGAAGGCGGAGCGGTCGCGCGGCGAGAAGGCGGCGTTGTAGCCCTTGCTCTCGCCGGTCTCGCGCAGATGCGCGCCGAGGTCGCGCATCGCACTCGCCATGCCAATGTTCGACTTGTCGAAGAGCCGGCCGGTCGGGCCGGTGACATGCGCGCCCTTGGCGACGGTGCGCCCCGCCAGCGGCACGTCGGCCGTGATGACGATGTCGCCTTCCTGCACATTCTCCGCGATCCAGTCGTCCGCCGCGTCGAAGGCGCCGGAAACGATGACGTTGCGCACCATCGGATCGCGCGACGGCCGCAGGCCCGAATTGGCGACGAAGGTCACCGGCAGCCCATGCCGCTCCGCCACCTTGAGGATCTCCGGCTTCACCGGGCAGGCATCCGCGTCGACATAGATGGTGGGCAGATCCTCGCTCATGCGGTCGTTCTTTCCTTGGACACGGCGCTCCGCTGCCGGTCAGGCGCGTTGCGCATCGCTTGCGCCGGGTCGGCGCATGTCGATATGCGGGATGCCGTCCTCGACATATTCCTCCGATGTCGGGGAAAAGCCGAGGGAGCGGTAGAACTGCTGCAGATAGCTCTGCGCGGAAAGCTCGATCGGCATGCCGGGAAAATGGGCCTCGCAGGCGCGGATCGCTTCCTGCATGAGGGCCTCGCCGAGCCGTTTGCCGCGATGGTCCGGCGAAACGAGGACGCGGCCGATGCGCGGGGCGCCGTTCTCGGGGCGCCAGAGCCGGGCATAGGCGGCGGTCTCGCCGTCGACCAGCAGGCGAAGATGGAGCGCATCCGCGTCCTTGCCGTCCAGCTCCGGATAGGGGCAGGCCTGCTCGACGACGAAGACGTCGACGCGCAGTTTCAGCAGGGCATAAAGCTCGACGGCGGAGAAGGATTCCATCCTCCGCACGTCGACGCTATAGGCGGTTGCCGGCATCAATAGACCACGACGCCGCGGATGGACTTGCCGGAATGCATCAGCTCGAAGCCCTCGTTGATGTCTTCCAGCGGCATGGTGTGGGTGATCATCGGGTCGATCTGGATCTTGCCGTCCATGTACCAGTCGACGATCTTCGGCACGTCCGTGCGCCCGCGCGCGCCGCCGAAGGCCGTGCCCATCCACTGGCGGCCGGTGACGAGCTGGAACGGACGCGTCGAGATTTCCTGCCCCGCGCCGGCAACGCCGATGATGACCGACTTGCCCCAGCCGCGATGCGCCGATTCCAGCGCCTGGCGCATCACCTTGGTGTTGCCCGTGCAGTCGAACGTGTAGTCCGCACCGCCGATCAGGTCGCCGTTCCGCTTCGTCAGGTTGACGAGGTAGGGAACGATGTCGCCCTCGACCTCCTTCGGGTTGACGAAATGCGTCATGCCGAACTTCTCGCCCCATTCCTTGCGGTCCGGATTGATGTCGACGCCGATGATCATGTCCGCGCCGGCAAGGCGCAGGCCCTGCAGCACATTGAGGCCGATGCCGCCGAGGCCGAAGACCACGGCCGTCGAGCCGATCTCGACCTTGGCCGTGTTGATGACCGCGCCGATGCCGGTGGTGACGCCGCAGCCGATGTAGCAGATCTTGTCGAAGGGCGCGTCCGGGTTGACCTTGGCGACGGCGATCTCGGGCAGGACCGTGTAGTTCGAGAAGGTCGAGCAGCCCATGTAATGGTGGATCTTGTCCTTGCCGATGGAGAAGCGGGACGTGCCGTCCGGCATCAGGCCCTGGCCCTGCGTGGCGCGGATGGCGGTGCACAGGTTCGTCTTGCGGGAGAGACAGGAATAGCACTCGCGGCATTCCGGCGTGTAGAGCGGGATGACATGGTCGCCCTTCTTGACGGAGGTGACGCCAGGGCCGACATCGACGACGATACCCGCGCCCTCATGGCCGAGGATCGCGGGGAAGAGGCCCTCCGGATCGGCGCCCGACAACGTGAAGTCGTCGGTGTGGCAGATGCCCGTCGCCTTCACCTCGATCAGCACCTCGCCGGCACGCGGGCCTTCGAGCTGCACGGTCATGATTTCAAGCGGTTTTCCGGCCTGAACGGCAACGGCGGCGCGTACGTCCATGTTCGTCTCCCTTACGCGGATTCTGTGTCGGGCCGACCATTGCAGAGCCGGTCCGGCGTCTCAAGTGCGGTGAATGTAAAAAAGTCAGCCTTGATCTTTTTTGATCAATCTGGCGACCTCGGTTTCGAGCGCGGCGAGGGCCTTGCCCGTCCTGTCGAAAAGCTGGCGCACCTCGCTGAGCTGGTGCATGAGCTGCTCGACCGGGCTGTCGTCCGTGGGGACGGCCGGCGCCGTGCCGATTCCGGCGACGAGCCAGGCGGGGGAAACGGCAAGCAGGCCGGCCAGCATGGGAAGCGCCCGGCTGTCCGGCTCCGACCGGTCGCGCTCCCAGCCGGTGACCGTCTCTTCCGGCAGGCCGAGCCGCGCCGCGATGATCTCGATGGAGAGGCCGAGCGCATCGCGCGCCCGCCAGAGGCGCCCGCCGAGCGTATCGCTGTCATTGCGGACGAGGGGGAAGGGAATCGTATTGTTCTCGCCGGGAAAGGTCATCACGGCCTCCATTGTCTCGCCCTTGAGCTTACAGGCAAGAGGGGATGGCCCTCTACCTCAATTGCGCCGCTTTGCGCCGCCCGCGCGAAGAGAGATTTCCGGCATTGCCAGCCGGCCGAAAAGCGCTATGCAGGGGCGAGCAAGGGAGATGCGCATGAACGCCACAGCCGGCAGCACCACCGATCGAGAGGGCGGCGGCACCATGCAGGGCGTCGTGCTGATGGCCGTCGCCATGCTGATGCTGCCGTGCATGGACGCCATCGCCAAATACATGGCGACCTTTGCCGGCATGTCGCCGGGGCAGGTGACGTTCTACCGGTTCTTCTTCCAGGTCGTCTGCACGATCCCGCTGATCTTCACCGCACAGGGCAGCGCCATGCTGCGGCCGAAACGCCCGTGGCTGAACCTCCTGCGCGGCGCGATCCACGGCGCGGCGAGCCTGTTCTTCTTCGCGGCGGTCAAATACATGCCGCTGGCCGACGTCTTCGCGATCTATTTCGTCGAGCCTTTCATCCTGACGGCGATGTCGGCCGTCTTCCTCGGCGAGCGGGTGGGCTGGCGGCGGTGGCTTGCCATCATGGTCGGCTTCGGCGGCGCGCTCATCGTCATCCAGCCGAGCTTCATCCTCTTCGGCTGGACGGCGCTGCTGCCGGTCGCCTGCGCCTTCTTCTATTCCGTCTACCTTTTCATGAACCGTGCCATCGGCAATGCCGATTCGCCCGTCACCATGCAGACGGTCGCCGGCTTCGGCGGCATGCTGTTCATGGGGGCGGCGATGTTCGCCGGCGACATGGCCGGCATTGCCGATTTCGAGCCCTCGCTGCCGCCGTCGCTCTTCACGCTCGTGCTGCTGCTCATCCTGGGCGCGCTGTCCGGCTATGCGCATATGCTGGTGGTGCGCGCCTTCCGCATGGCGCCGCTCTCGCTGCTGGCGCCGTTCCAGTATTTCGAGATCATTTCGGCGACCATTCTCGGCTATGCGATCTTCGGCGATTTCCCGACGCCTTCCAAATGGCTCGGCATCGGCATCATCGTCACCTCGGGCCTTTTCATCATCTGGCGCGAGCACAAGAACCGCAAGGCGAACGCCGACATCGCCTTCGACTAAAGTGCGCTCCATCCTGCCGTTGTACGGGCGTGCCGTTTATGGCTAAAACTCCGATGCAGACTGCCGGGAGGAAAGCATGTTCAAGAAGATCCTGATTGCCAATCGCGGCGAGATCGCCTGCCGCGTGATCAAGACGGCACGCAGGATGGGCATCGCCACCGTCGCCGTCTATTCCGATGCGGACCGGGATGCGCTGCATGTCGAGATGGCCGACGAGGCCGTACATATCGGCCCGGCGCCCGCCGCCGAAAGCTACCTCGTCGCCGGGAAGATCATCGCCGCCTGCAAGGAGACGGGCGCCGAGGCGGTACATCCGGGCTACGGGTTCCTGTCCGAGCGGGCGAGCTTCTGCGAGGCGCTGGAGGCGGAGGGCATCGTCTTCATCGGCCCCAAGCCGAAGGCGATCCGCGCCATGGGCGACAAGATCGAATCGAAGAAATTCGCCAATGCGGCGAAGGTCTCGACCGTTCCGGGATTCCTCGGCGTCATCGAGGATGCCGGCCATGCCGAGCGCATCGCCGGCGAGATCGGCTATCCGGTGATGATCAAGGCCTCGGCCGGCGGCGGCGGCAAGGGCATGCGCATCGCCTGGAACGAGGCCGAGGTGCGCGACGGTTTCGAGCGGGCCCGCTCGGAGGCGAAGAGCTCCTTCGGCGACGAGCGCGTCTTCATCGAGAAATACATCGTCGATCCGCGTCATATCGAGATCCAGGTTCTCGCCGACGCCCATGGCAACGCGCTCTATCTCGGCGAGCGCGAATGCTCGATCCAGCGGCGGAACCAGAAGGTCGTGGAAGAGGCGCCGTCGCCCTTCCTCGACGAGGCGACGCGGCGCGCCATGGGCGAGCAGTCGGTGGCGCTCGCAAAGGCGGTGGATTACCAGAGCGCCGGCACGGTGGAATTCATCGTCGACCGCGAGCGCAATTTCTACTTCCTGGAGATGAACACCCGCCTGCAGGTCGAGCATCCCGTGACGGAGCTGGTGACCGGCATCGACCTCGTCGAGCAGATGATCCGCGTTGCGGCCGGCGAGAAACTGGCGCTGACGCAGGCCGATATCCGGCTGAACGGCTGGGCCGTCGAAAGCCGTCTTTACGCTGAAGATCCCTATCGCAATTTCCTGCCGTCCATCGGCCGGCTGACGCGCTACCGCCCGCCGGCCGAGGGCCGGAGCGGCGATACGGTCGTGCGCAACGATACCGGCGTCTACGAGGGCGCCGAGATTTCCATGTATTACGACCCCATGGTCGCCAAGCTCTGCACCTTCGCGCCGACGCGCCTTCAGGCCATCGATGCGATGAGCGATGCGCTGGACGGTTTCGTGGTCGACGGCATCGAACACAATGTCCCGTTCCTCGCGGCGCTGATGCGTCATCCGCGCTGGCGGGAAGGGCGGCTGTCCACCGGCTTCATCGCCGAGGAATATCCCGAAGGCTTCGCCCCGATGGAGCCGACGGCCGAGGAGGCCGGCATTCTGGCGCGGATCGCGCTTTCCGCCCATCTCGTCGATGCCGAGCGGCGGTCGCACCATCTCGACCGGCTGCGTCCGGCCACCGTGCAGAACAAGGACTGGGCGGTGAAGATCGGCGATGCCTATCATGCACTGACGGCGGAGGACGCCGTGCGGAGCGACTGGCTGCCGGGCGAGGCGGTCTGGCGCGGCACGGTCGGCGGGCGCGGCGTGACCGCGCAGCTTCGCCCGTTCCTCAATGGCATGCGCATCGACTGGCAGGGGCTTTCCGTGCGCACGCGCGTCTTCACGCCGCGGCTGGCCGAACTCGACGCGCTGATGCCGGTCAAGCTGCCGCCGGACACGTCGAAGATGCTGCTCTGCCCGATGCCGGGCCTCGTCGTCTCGATCGCCGTCAGCGAGGGGCAGGAGGTGAAGGCCGGCGAGACGCTGGCCGTGGTCGAGGCCATGAAGATGGAAAACGTGCTGCGTGCCGAGCGCGACCTGACGGTCGGTGCGATCAAGGCAAAGCCCGGCGAGAGCCTCGCCGTCGACGCCGTGATCATGGAATTCGCCTGAGGCCGGGACCGGTCAGGCCTGCGGAAGGCTTTCGGACGGACAGTCCGCCTCGTTGGCGGTGGGGCCGAAGACGCGCTCGAAGGAATCGCGGATGCGGACATCCACATCGCTCATCATCACGGGAAGGCCGAGATCCACGAGGCTCGTGACCCCGTAGCCGCGGATGCCGCAGGGCACGATGCCGGAAAAATGCTCGAGGTCCGGATCGACGTTGAGCGAGAAGCCGTGGAAGCTCACCCAGCGGCGCAGGCGGATGCCGATGGCGGCGATCTTGTCCTCGGCGGGCGAGCCGTCCGGCATCGGCGGACGCTCCGGCCGGCTCACCCAGACGCCGACGCGGTCCTCGCGCCGCTCGCCGCGGATGTTCATGGAATCGAGGGCATCGATCACCACCGCCTCCAGCGCCGCCACGAAGGCGCGCACATCCTGCCGGCGGCGCTTCAGGTCGAGCATCACATAGACGACCCGCTGGCCGGGGCCATGATAGGTATATTCGCCGCCGCGGCCCGTGGAAAACACCGGGAACCGGTCCGGCGCCACGAGATCGTCCGCAACGGCGCTGGTGCCGGCCGTGTAGAGCGGCGGGTGCTCGACCAGCCAGACGAGTTCGTCCGCCTCGCCGCGGGCGATGGCCGCGGCCTCGTTTTCCATGGTCTCGACGGCGACGTCATAGGGAACGAGATCCCGCGCGATGCGCCAGCGCACCGGCGGCGAGCCGGGGAGCGCGAGAAGGGAGATGGAAATGTCCTGACGCTGCATGATGGCCGTCCTTTTGCTTTCCGTTGTGCCAGATATAGGGGCGATCATGCAAGGATTTCAGGGGTTTCCGGGCTTTCCCACAGGTCGTGTTGAAATTGTTTCGCTTTCCGTCATTTTTCTTGTCGCGCGGCCTTGTGCACCCCAAATCCTTTTGCTACATGCACCCCCGTCGCCGCAAGACGACACCTACCACGATGCGGTCGTGGCGGAATTGGTAGACGCGCAGCGTTGAGGTCGCTGTGGGGCAACCCGTGGAAGTTCGAGTCTTCTCGACCGCACCAAAAGAACCCGGCCTAGTGCCGGGTTTTTTGTTTTTGCGGTGCCTTGTGTACGGCCGGGAGGTTTCAGGGAATGCGTTTCATCGTCCTTTGCCCGCTGCTTCTGCTGGCCTCCTGCATGCCGCACATTCCCGAGCATGTTCTCGATGCCGAATGGTGCCGGAACATGGAGGCGGCGAAGGCCGATGCCGACGAGCGGGGACGGCGGAACCTCTCAATAGCCATGAAGAAGCATCGTTGCGAGGCGAAGCTCGCGGTCGACGCACGCGGCGACTGAGCGGACGTCGCCTTTCCAAAAAGAAACCCGCCTTTCGGCGGGCCCCTTGTTCAAGCCGCTTGCGGTCAGTTCATCGACGACCACTGCTGGCGGACTTCATCGGCATCCTTGTTCAGGTGAACATGGGCGTCGACATGATCCACCCAGTCGAGCGGAATGAGGTGATGCTGGCCGTCGTCGGAATCGTTCCTGGTGAGCTTGATGCGGCTGTCGCCTTCCATGTGGTCGACCGTGCCGACATGGCGGCCGTCGGCTGCCTTGACTTCCATATGTTCGCGAATCTGGGTTGCTGCGACCATCGGGTTTCTCCTTTCGGGTTGGGGTGCTTCCTCAACGCCGAAGGCCGCGGCTGGTTCCCTATTCGCCTGCCTTGCGGAATTTCTTGACGATCCGCTCCCGCTTGAGGCGCGACAGGCGGTCGATCCAGAAAATGCCGTCGAGCTGGTCGATCTCATGCTGGAGGCAGACGGCGAGAAGGCCGTCGGCTTCCTCCGAATGCGTCTTTCCCGCGAGGTCCTGATAGGTGAGGCGGATGCGGGCAGGGCGCTCCACCTCGTCCGTGACGCCCGGCATCGAGACGCTGCCTTCCGTATGGCGCTGAAGTTCGGGCGAGAACCATGTCACGGCGGGGTTCACATAAACGCGCTGCGAGGCGGGGCCGTGGAGCTCGATGACCGTCAGCCGCTCGAGGATGCCGACATGCGCGGCGGTGATGCCGATACCGGGCGCCGCGCGCATCGTCGCCGCCAGATCGGCCGCGCATTCGGCAAGGCGCGCGTCGAAGGCTTCGACCGGCTTGCAGGGAAGGCGCAGCCGCGGATCGGGAAAGCGCAGGATGGAAAGGATCGCCATGGATGGCCCCGGCTGGTGGATCGGACAGGCTTTCCTAGCGCGTTTGCGGCGGGGGGAAAACGCCGCCGGGCCAAATCGTTCGATTTGCGTGAACTTGCAACAGGTTGCGAATTTTTCGCATCGACCCCGCTTTTGCCGCCCGTCGGCGATGGACCGGCCGCGCGCTTTGGGTTAGCAGAAAACAGGCAAGGCCCTGAAAGACGGCGCCTTGCGAGGAACCCTGCAAGCAATCCCTGTCGTTTCCGCCCGCGCCGCGTGCCGGGCCTGACGAGCCCGATACAAGGAGCGGCCCGATGGAAGACACCGGCGACGACGACCGTATCCATGAGGGCCAGGCAGAGCACAGTACCTTCGACGGCGAGGACATCTATGCCGAGGACGGCTCCGTCCGCTCGGATTTCCTCATGCATGTCGGCGCGGCCATCGCCGACCGTGACCTGCTGTTCCTGCGCCGGCATGTCGCGCGACTGCACGAATCGGAAATGGGCGACCTTCTGGAGGCGATCCAGCCGGAGCAGCGCCGCCAGCTCGTCTCGCTGCTCGGCGCCGACTTCGACCTTGCCGCGCTGACGGAAGTCGACGAGGCGATCCGCCTCGACATCGTCGAGCATCTGCCGAACGAGCAGATCGCCGCCGCTCTCGGCGAGATGGATTCGGACGACGCCGTCTACATCCTGGAAGACCTCGACCAGGAGGACCAGGACGAGATCCTCGCCAAGCTGCCGTTCACCGAACGGATTCGCCTGCGCCGCTCTCTCGACTATCCGGAAAGCACGGCCGGCCGGCGCATGCAGACCGAATTCGTCGCCGTGCCGCCGTTCTGGACGGTCGGGCAGACGATCGACTACCTGCGCGAGGATGCCGACCTGCCGGAAAGCTTCTCGCAGATCTTCGTCATCGACCCGACCTTCCGCCTGCTCGGCGCCATCGATCTCGACCGCATCCTGCGCATGCCGCGCGGCACGAAGATCGAGGCCATCATGCGAGAGACGAACCATCCGATCCCGGCGGAGATGGACCAGGAAGAGGCTGCCCAGCTCTTCGAGCAGTACGACCTTCTCTCCGCCGCCGTCGTCGACGAGAACGGCCGGCTCGTCGGCGTGCTCACCATCGACGACGTGGTCGACGTCATCCAGGAAGAAGCGGAGGAGGACTTGATGCGCCTCGGCGGCGTCGGCGACGAAGAGCTCTCCGACACCACCATCGAGACGGTCCGTTCGCGCGCGCCGTGGCTGCTCGTCAACCTCCTGACCGCCTTCCTTGCCGCTTCCGTCATCTCGGTGTTCGAGGCGACGATCGAGGAGATCGTGGCGCTCGCCGTGCTGATGCCGATCGTCGCCGGCATGGGCGGCAACGCCGGCTCGCAGACCATGACCGTGACGGTGCGGGCGCTCGCCACCCGCAATCTCGACATCCACAATGCCTGGCGCGTCGTGCGCCGCGAGGCCGGCGTCGGCCTGCTGCACGGCATCGCCTTCGGCCTGATGATCGGCCTCGTCGCCGGTGTCTGGTTCCACGACGCCAATATCGGCGGCGTGATCGCGGCGGCCATGCTGATCAACATGACGGCGGCGGCGCTCGCCGGCATCGCCATTCCGCTCTTCCTCGACCGGGCAGGGGCCGACCCGGCGGTGTCGTCGGCCGTCTTCGTCACGGCCGTCACCGACATCGTCGGCTTCCTCGCATTTCTCGGCCTTGCGACCTGGTGGTTCGCCATCCGCTAGGGAAAAATTGACTTATACGTAAAAGTCAATAGAATGCGCCGGTAGAAGAGATCGGAGCAGGCGTGGACAAGTTTTATAGCATAACCGAGCTGACGCGCGAATTCGGGGTTTCCACCCGCACCCTGCGCTTCTACGAGGACGAGGGGCTGATCAACCCCGAGCGCCGGGGCCGCACGCGTCTTTTCCGCCCCGCGGACCGCCGCCTCATCCAGGAAATCCTGCGCGGGCGCCGCATCGGCTTCACCATCGCGGAAATCCGCGACATCATCCGCGTCTACAAGGACCCGCCGGGCGAAGTCGGCCAGCTCGAGATGCTGATGAACAAGGTCAACGAGAAGCGCGACGAGTTGCGCCAGAAGCGCCGCGACATCGAGGAGACGCTGGCCGAGCTCGACAATGTCGAGGAAGCCTGTCTCACGCGCCTTGCCGAGATCGGCGTCGGCACCTGAAGGGCCGGCCGCTCAGATCCAGCGCGCCGTGCCGTTGCAATAGCGTTCGAAATCGATGCCGAAGCGCGAGAGGAGATGCAGCTCCTCTCGGTGGATCGCGACGAGGCTCGTCACGGCCGCGGCGACGATGGCCGTGACGATGCACCACGGATTGAGCAGGGCAAGGCCGATGCCGGCGGTCGTCAGCGTATAGCCGAGATAAATGGGATTGCGCGTGAAGCGATAGGGCCCGGACGTGACCAGATAGGTCGAGCAGCGGTTCGGCAGGATGGTCGTATGGCAGTCGAGCAGCGTGCGCATCGCCCAGACGTCCAGAGCGACGGCCGCGACCACGAACAGGCCGCCGCCTACCCACGCATACCACATGTTCGTCTCCGCGACCTCCAGCGGAAAATACGCCTGGAGCAGGAAGGCCGCCGCTATGGCCGCGCCGTAGATCAGCGGCGGCCAGGGAAAGGCGAGTGGCTTCATGCGATAGGCGTTCATGATCCTACTCCTGGGGCTCGCTCCTCGCGTCGGCATCCGCCGTGCATTGCGAGGAGATCGTTGCAATGCGTTGGTCCGTAATATCGATTGCGCCGCGGTTCAGGTCGGCGAAGAGGTTCTCGCCCATCAGCCTGTCCAGCGTGCAGCCGCAGAAGCTCTGGCAGAAGCCGGCGTCGCGCTCGTTGATGCAGGCGCGCATGCAGCTCTTCGTGTAGCTGACGGTTGGGTCGGCCGCGGGAGCGGGCATGACCAGCGAGAAGCCGTAGACCAGCGCGATCAGCACCGGCTGATGGATAAGGTAGATGGCGAGACTGTGGCGGCCGGCCTGCTCCAGCAGGGTTTTCCACCGGCTTCTGGATGCATTGCCGAAACCGGCCAGCCGCTCGGGCAGCGCGCTTGCGACGAAGAGCCGGGCGGCCGCGATGCCGAGCAGCACGGGGGCGAGCCAGGGCAGCAGCGGCACATAGTCGTTGGAGCGCGGCGGCGTGACGGAAAGGCCGACCCACCAGAGCGCCGGATGATCGAAGATCGGCGCACGAAGATAAAGCGGCGCGGCTGCGACGGCCGCGGCGGCCAGCAGGGTCACGGCGACGGGCAGGCGCAGGAAGAGAAGCCCTATCAGGCTCGCCGCCGCGATGGCGTGCAGGATGCCGAAGAAGATGAAGGTCTCGGGGAAGGCGAACCATGTGGCGACCGTGATCGTCGCCGCCGCCAGCACGATCCTGCCGAGCCGCATGAAGTATGGCCGTGGCCGGAAGCCGCGCTGGTGGCCGAGCACGAGGCTGAAGCCGACGAGGAAGAGGAAGCTGCCGGCGATCAGCCGCGCATAGAGGCGCCATCCGCCGGTCGTAGCCGTTTCCGGTTCGATGTAGCCGAAATAGCCGAGATCCCAGGTGAAATGGTAGCTCGCCATGGCGATCAGCGCGACGCCGCGGGCCTGGTCGATCAAAGGAATGCGCGGCAGGCGGCGCGTGGCGCCGCCGTCTCCTTCCACATTGCCGTCAATCACCGTCGTCGTCATGGTTCGGGGTCGCTGCATTGCTTTGGTCCATGGGAATATGCCACGCCAAGCTTGCGCCGGGCGGATGGCCGAAAGGAGGCCGGGGAAGGGATCAGTCGAGGCGTTCGAGCACGCCGAGGCGCGCCTCGGAGTAGAACTGCCGGCGGACGAGGACGACGATGATGCCCATCGTCGTCAGGATGAAGAGATAGGGGCTGACGAACCAGCCGAGATAGCCGATCGACAGGAAGATCGCGCGCAGCCCCTTGTTGAAGTGCTTGGCGGCCAGGATGTTCATGCGGATGACCTTGTCGGCGGCAAGGTCGGCGGCGGCCGGGTCCTTGTGGATGTCGCCGCTCATCGGCATCGCGCCGAGCAGGATGGTGCAGTAGTTGAAGAGGCGGTAGGACCAGCCGAACTTGAAGAAGGCATAGCCGAAGATGATGGCAAGCCCGCCGACCTTCATCTCGAAGCCGGAGCGGCTGCCGCGGAACACCTCCGGCAGGTCGTTGAAGAGGCTGAACACCTTGTCCGTCGCCCCGAGCAGTGCGAAGCAGCTGCCGAGCGCCAGAAGCGAGGTGGAGGCGAAGAAGGCCGTGCCGTTCTGCAGGCCGGCCATGATCTGCGTGTCGATCATCCGCAGGTCGCGATGCATGGCATTGCGGATCCAGATCGCGCGCTGCGAGCTCATCGCCCGCGTCAGGCTCACGCGGTCGAACAGCTTCGCCCGGTCCGTGAGCCAGGAATACCCGATCCACAGGATGATGAAGATGGCGAGGGCGGCGATATCCGGACTGGTCATGCGTGGTTTTGTGCCATGGATTCGGCATTTTGCAAGGGGCTGGGGCCGCTGTCCGAAGCCCGTTCAGACTTGCGGCGGAAAGGCGGCGGCGGGCCTGCCGGGCTTGCTGCCCGCAACTGTCTGATTTTGCGACATGTCATGCGCGCCATGCAGATCACCCATGAGGCATTCGCCTTGCTTTCGCCATTTTTCGCGATTGCGGTTTCATGAATTCTTCATTAAACAGGGCCCAAGCAGCGCCGATCACGGCTGCTGCGCCGGCATGTTCCATCGGGGAAATCATGGAAAGCACAGTTCAGAAATCCTGCTGGGGCGTTACCGCCCGGGCAGTTCTCGGTTTTGGCGCGGTTCTGGTCATCGCCTATCTTTTCGGCGGCATCTGAAAACACTCGGCCACAGTTCTTACATTGACAGCGCGCTCCCTCGGGACGCGCTGTTTTTGTTTTCCGGCATGTCGCGTTGGTAAAACCTGATGTCGGGAGATCGCCATGCGCGCGGTCCGTGATAACGTAGCTTTGCGGATCAAAGCGCGCAGGCTGTCGCGGCAAGGAGAAGTCCGGGAATGTTTCTTTCGGTTTTTGATGTCTTCAAGATCGGTATCGGTCCGTCGAGCTCGCACACGATGGGGCCGATGTCGGCGGCGAACCGTTTTCTCGACCTGATCCTGTCGAACGACTGGCCGCGCCCCGCCGGCGCGCATGTCGCCGCCATCCGCATGAGCCTGCACGGTTCGCTCGCCTATACCGGCGTCGGCCACGGCTCGGACCGCGCGGTGATCCTCGGCCTGATGGGCGAGCGGCCCGATTCGGTCGATCCCGACCGGATGGAGGCGATCGTTGGCGAGGTCGAGCGCACCGGGCGCATCACGCCGCCCGGCCATCCCGGCTATGCCTTCCAGCCGAAGAACGATCTGATCTTCGACAAGAAGAACCCGCTGCCCGGCCATGCCAACGGCATGACCTTCTCCGCTTATGACCGAGACGACCGGTTGCTCCTGAAGCGCATCTACTATTCCGTCGGCGGCGGCTTCGTCGTTACCGATACCGAACTCGAGCAGATGCGCGCCACCAAGGCGCGCTCCAGCGATAGGAAGGTGCCGTTCCCCTTCGCCTCGGCGAAGCAGATGCTGGAAATGGCCGAGCGCGCGAACATGACGATCGCGCAGATGAAGCGCGCGAACGAGGAAGCCACCATGTCGCGCGAGGAGCTGAATGCCGGCCTCGACCGCATCTGGGAGGCGATGAAGAGCTGCATCGACCGCGGCCTCAAGAACGAGGGGATCATGCCAGGCGGACTGAAGGTCCGCCGCCGCGCCCGCTCGATCCATGACAAGCTGCAGGAGGAGTGGCGCTCGAACAAGGCCAACCCGCTGCTCGCCAATGACTGGCTCTCCGTCTACGCCATGGCCGTCAACGAGGAGAATGCCGCGGGCGGGCGCGTCGTCACCTCACCGACCAACGGCGCTGCCGGCGTCGTGCCCGCCACGATCCGCTACTACCTGCATTTCCATGAGGATGCCGACCAGGACGGCATCCGCGACTACCTGCTGACGGCCGCCGCCGTGGGCGGCATCATCAAGCACAATGCCTCGATCTCCGGCGCCGAAGTCGGCTGTCAGGGGGAGGTGGGCTCTGCTTCCGCCATGGCCGCCGCCGGTCTTGCCGCCGTGATGGGCGGCACGCCCGAACAGGTGGAGAATGCCGCCGAAATCGCGCTGGAGCACCATCTCGGCATGACCTGCGATCCCATCGCCGGCCTCGTCCAGGTGCCCTGCATCGAGCGCAATGCGCTCGGCGCGGTCAAGGCGGTGACGGCGGCCTCGCTCGCCATCAAGGGCGACGGCAAGCATTTCGTGCCGCTCGACGCCTGTATCGAGACGATGCGCCAGACCGGCGTCGACATGAACGAGAAGTACAAGGAAACCTCCACCGGCGGCCTTGCCGTCAATGTGGTGGAGTGCTGAGCGAAGGCCCTTGCCTGTGGAGTGCGACACGGCGGCCCCTTGACCGGGCCGCCGCAAGGGCGTTCAAAGGGGCATGGCCCTTCATCTCATCAAACTCTGTGTCGGCGCGGACTCGATCGAGGACCTGCGCGAATGGGTGTCCGAACGCTCGCTGATCGCGATGGCGGCGGGCATGGAGCCCCATTCCAGCCACATCACCCGCATGATCCCCAAGCGTGACCGGGAACTGCTCGACGGCGGCTCGCTCTACTGGGTGATCAAGGGGCAGGTGCAGGCGCGCCAGCAATTGCTGGACATCAAGACCTTCACGGATAGCAATGGCATTTCGCGCTGCGAGCTCGTGCTCGGGCCGGAGGTCATCGAAACCGCGCTCCAGCCGCGCCGCGCCTTTCAGGGATGGCGCTACCTGACCGAAGAGGATGCCCCGCGCGACCTGACGAACATGGGCGAGGGCACTGCCGACCTGCCGATGGAACTTCGCCGGGAGCTTGCCGAACTCGGCCTTCTCTGACGATCCTCAGCGAAGGCGCAGGCGAACCGGGTGGCGGTGCTCGCTGACGCCGACATGGAGATGAATCCCGGCAACCGGCTGGCCCGAGCGCCAGGCGCGGGCGCCGTGGGCGAGCAGCATGCCGACGAGATCCTTCGTCCTGTTGCGTGAACGGCCGAGCCCGATATCCGCGATCCGCATCGCCGCCTCGTGCAGCGGATGAAGCGTTCCCTTCAGCGAGCGGCGCTTTTCGTCGCGCGCCGCGAGTGGGACATCGAAGAGGTTCTCGTTCATCGCCATGATCTGCCTCGTACGCATTACCTTATCGAGGATGGCACAGCCGTCGTGACGGCCTGCCTGCCTTCCCCCGCAGCCTCCGGTACGCAATACCTTTCCGGCTGCCGTGCGGGTGCAAGGCGGTATTCCAGGGACCGCGCCGCGACGGGCGCAGTCCGATCGCGTTACTGCTGGCTTGCCCAGCAGGCGAAGCCCTTGCGCTTCAGGATCTTGCAGGCGGCCGTCGCGCGGTCCTGGTTGTCGAAGCCGCCGAAGCGGGCACGGTAGAGCTGCGCGCTGCCGCTGTTGACGGCGACCGTGAAGGGCTTTGCGCTGGAGAGCGCCTTGCCGCCCTGGTCCTGGGCCTTGGACAGAAGCTTCTGCGCCTGGCCGCGGTCCGGCGTCGCGCCGATCTGGATCACCCAGCCCGAAGGCGTGGTCTCGGATACGGCGGAGGTGGTCAACTTGTCGACTTCGCCGCCGGTATCGCCCTGTTCCGTCAGGTCTTCCTGCGGGACGGCGGCTTCGCGCTGCAGCTTCAGGGTTGCGGCAAGCGCACGCTTGCCGACGACTTCCGAGCTGCTGGCCGGCGTGGCATAGGCCGTTTCGAGATGGCTTTCGCTGTAGCGGTAGGACGGGACTGGGCCGTTTTCCGGCAGGTCGAGGCTGGCGGTGGAGACCGATGCGGTCGCCGCGCTGCTTGCGACTTCGGCGCTGAGCGTCGGGGCATCCTTGGTCTGGGCGATCAACTCGCCACCGCCGCGGCGTGAGGCCTTCGGCATGTAGGTGGCGATCAGCTTGCGCATCTGCTGGTCGCGGGCGCCGCCCGAGCGGCCACCCATGACGACGCCAACGACGCTGCGGCCATCGGCGACGGCCGAGGTCACGAGGTTGTAGCCGGAAGCGCGGGTATAGCCGGTCTTGATGCCGTCGACGCCGCGAACGGTGCCCAGCAGGCGGTTATGGCCGTTGATGACCTGCTTGCCGAGGCGGAAGCTGCGGACGGAGAAATAGGAATAATACTGCGGGAAGTGCTGGCGCAGCGCGATGCCGAGACGGGCCTGGTCACGCGCGGTGGTGACCTGCGCGGTGTTCGGAAGGCCGTTGGCATTGCGGTAGACGGTGCGCGTCATGCCGAGCGCGCGGGCCTTCTGCGTCATGATGCGGGTGAAGCGCTCTTCCGAGCCGCCGAGGAATTCGGCCAGCGCCGTCGAGGCGTCGTTCGCCGAGCGCGTGATGAGGCCGAGGATAGCCTGCTCGACGGTGATGGACTTGCCGGTCCCTACACCGAGCTTGGTCGGCGGCTCGCTGGCGGCGTTCTTCGAGAAGGGCACGCGCGAATCGAGACGGATCTTGCCGGCTTCCAGCGCTTCGAAAGTGAGGTAGAGCGTCATCATCTTGGTGAGCGAGGCGGGATAGCGCAGCTCGTCCGCGTTCTCGCTGTAGAGCACCTTGCCCGTCTTCGCATCGATGACGATGCCCGAATATTGTGGATT
Organism: Shinella sp. R2-11; assembly: GCF_055330205.1. Lineage (NCBI taxonomy): Bacteria > Pseudomonadati > Pseudomonadota > Alphaproteobacteria > Hyphomicrobiales > Rhizobiaceae > Shinella > Shinella sp. R2-11. The sequence goes on from NZ_JBVAPC010000002.1 coordinate 235,573, forward strand.
TGCGGCCGCCGGGGTTGCGAGGACGACGGTGGCGACCGTGCCGATCATCACCAGACCTTTCGCCGCATTGGCAATTGCCTGGAAAGAGCGGGGGAGAAAATCGAGGAATACGGAACGGGACACTACGTTACTCTTCATTCTCGGATTGCATATGCCGTCCGCTTGCGAGCTGCCGCGACGACCGTTTGAGGCACAATAGCCACACAGCGTTACCAATCGGTTTATGATGAATTATTGGTTTCACAGGTTGGCCGTGTTTTATCGGGTGCGGGTGGTCGAGGCAGGGCGGCCGTTTTCGACGAGGGATGCGGCGAGATAATCGCGTACGCGCGCCTCCATCGCCTGCCACTGCGGCAAAAGTCTGCTCGAAAAACGGTAAAGCACAGAAAGATCGCGGCCGATGTGGATATCGCGCTGGCAATCCGCGCTGGTCGATTGCGATTCGTCCGCCGGCATCATGCAGCGCACCGCATAGTCGGAGCCGTCGGGCAGCGTCCCGGTGAAGAACACCTCGCCGCCATAGCCGGAATTCTCCCGCAGCGGCTGCATCGTCAGGCCGGCCGGGCCGGGTTCCGTCCGGTCGTCGAACAAGTGGCTATAGATCGGCGCCAGCCGGCCGGACATGTCGCGCGACATGGTGCTTTGCGAAAGATTGAGGAAAATCAGGCTCTCGGGCCGCGTCGCATCGTTGAAGCGGATGCGCTCGGCGTTGGAATAGCCGTTCATCTCCGGCCAGGTGAGGTAGAGATCGACGCGCTCCGTGCGGCCCGGCCGGCGCTGCTCGTCGAAGCGGATCGTATTGGCGGGAAGGCGGATCTGGTCCTGGCCGATCACGACGTCCACGGCCTCGGTGCTTTCGGTATGGCCGGCAAGCGCGATGCGTTCGCCCAATGCGCGGCCGGCGACGCTGATGGCGACTGTCAGCCCGGCGAGAACCGCGACGCCGACGGTCAGGCGCGTCAGCAGGCGATTGGAGATGAGCGGGGCATGGTCCTCGTTGCCGGTTGCCGTCGCAGCCATGTCGCCTCGCGCTCCTTCGACCCGTCCATTCCGGGACACTTGGGCGGAGGGTCTGCCAACATGGTTAATTTTCGGTTGAGGATTCGGGCGGCATGCCCTCGAAAAGGGAGCGGCCGGTTCCGGGACAGGAGAACCGGCCGCAGGGCCAAGGTCGGGGACGGGGATTGGGGGACTGACCGGGCCCTTTCTGTTGCCCGGCGAAGCCTCCGGGCAGTCTCTTCGCGCGCCTTGGGGCGCTGGTTCTTACCTGACGCTACCGACAGCCTCGGCGCGGCCATCCTGCAGCTTGACCCACTTGCCGGCATTGGCCGACGACTGGCGCTTGAGGAAGCGGTATTCGGTCTCCGACCAGAGCAGGACCTTGTTGCGCATGTTGTCGAGCACGAAGTCGCCGCGGTCGGTGCGCACGGTCAGGACCGCATGGCCTTCGCCGTTCGGCTGGAGGACGACGGTGATCAGGAGGTTCGCGGGCGAGATGCCGGCTTCCATCAGGCGCTTGCGCTTGATGAGGACATAGTCCTCGCAGTCGGCGGCATATTCCGGATAGGCCCACTTCTCCTCGACGCCGTAGATTTCCATGTCGGTCATCGGCATAAATTCGGTGTTGGCGGCATAGTTGACGTTGAGGATCGTCTTCCAGTTTTCCTGCGTCAGCCTGAGCGGGCCGTCGTCACGGCCGTTCGGGCCGCATTCGCTGGCATTGAGCTTGCAGAATTCGTAGTGGCCGATCGGCTGGTTGGTCGCGCCTGCGAGCGGCGTATTGGCCGGCAGCGCCATGGCAGCCTGCGCCGAAACCAGAGAAAGGAGGAATGCAAACGTCCCTGTCTTGATGATTTTTGTCATTGCTATGTCCCCGTTCGATGAGGCGACAATGACAGGTATGTTTTGAGCTTGCGCGAAAAGACGAAGTAGAACTTAGTTCAAATCAAGATCGTATAAGCATAAAACAAGAATAGAATTTGAGATTGATTTGAACTGTATTTGAAGCGAATTTGATTAAAATTGTAGCGAATACGCTCGCGGCTGCGGGCTTTCATCTTCCAGTCATGCTGCTGATTCATAATCGTTTTTCGATTTAAGCAGGTGATATTGGGCTGGGCTTGGCTTATTGGAAGCCGGAATTTCCACGCGAATGAGCGCTGGCACAACATAGTCGTCGGGCATAATGCGTACTTGCATCGCTGCGTTTTTCCCGATGATGGACTCGCGCGGCAGAATTTTTTTGATTTTCTTTTTCGAGAATGTGTTCCGAACCGGGCTGAAACAGCAAAGGGCCCGCAGGGCCCTTTTTGAAGCAATATCGGCTTTCGGCTGTGCCGGAATGCTACAGGAATGCCGTAAGGGCTTCCCGCGACTGGACGGACGAGAACTCGATGGCGACGCCTTCCTGGAAGTGGCGCACGACTCGCCCCTTCATGTTGCCGAGCTGGACGGGCGTGCCGAGGGCAGGGCGGACGTCGATGTCGACGGCGGCGCCCGAAAGCGAAAGGTCGATGATGCGGCAGGGATAGCGCCGGCCGTCGTCGAGCGTCAGGTCGGTGCGCGTATTGCGCGGCGTGAGGCGGTCGTGGCGGCGGTCTTCCGGCAGGCCGAGCTCGTGCCGGTTGGCGATCCAGGTGAGCTGGGCCGCGAGCTTTTCCCGCTTGCGATCCGTCGCGTTCAGCTGGATGACGAAGCCGTCTTCGCGCAGGATCGCGACGGAACCCTCGATGCGGCCGACATGGTCGATATAGGCGATGATGCGCTCGCCCATCCGGGGACGTGCGCTGCAGACGAAGCTGGCGTCGCCCGGCGACATGTCGAGGGCGGTGCAGTCGAATTCGTCATGGCTGGCGAGCATCAGGCGGCCGGGCAGGTTCACCGAGACGCGCTGGAAGTTGCGCTGGTCGGGTTGCGCTGCTCTGGGTGCCGGCGATGCTTGCTGGAAAGAGTACATGAGCGCGCGTGCCTGATCGTCCTATCTCTTTCCAAGACTTAACCTTTCGGGGTTAACAGAAGGTTTTCCGGAACGGGAAAATGTCGCCTCGGGTTGTGGTTTCAGCAACCTTTGGGCGATGTGGGTTGCGTTTCCGCCGATCCGCCGTCCTTCCGCCCGCCCTCGAAAATGCGCAGGTGCATCACCCGGCTGATCTTCTGGCCGAGGCCGGCCGGGCGCATGGCCATGACGGAGGTGGGCATGGGGATCGGCGGGCGGTTGCCGGCCAGATCGTCCTTGCGCGCCGGGTCGATGACCGAAAGCGCATCGAGCGTCGCATAGCGGAAGGCCGAGAGCGGCTGGCGCTGGCCGGGCAGGGGGGCGAAGGTGCCGATGATGCGGTCGGCCGTCCGGCCGGCGGTCGCAAGCGGCAGCAGCACGATTTCCGCCTCGGTATTTTCCAGCGCGCCGTCGACGAGCCGGATCCGCATGATCGCGGGCACGGCCTCGGCCATGACGTTTTCCGCCATGCGGGCCACGCGGCTGCGCTGGTCCGGGGCAAACAGCGCGTCGAAATCCATGCCCTTCAGCTCGCGGGCGAACTGGGCGCACAGGCGCGTGCCGGCGAGGCGAAAGCGCGGCGCATGCAGCCGGCCATACTCCAGCATGAAGACATCCGGCAGGATCGCCGCGATGTCGGCGGGTTCGATGGTGCTCCGCAATGGCACGGCGCGCTCGCCGCGCTGGCGCGTCCAGTAATCGTAAAGCGTGGTTGCGGCCCTGGTATGCATGCTCGTCTTTCCGTCTGCTCTGTCCCGCTACGGCACGCCGGAGGCGGTGCAGGGGGCATTTGTGAGAGGCCGTGCGAGTTTCGTGCCAGCCGGATATTAAGGTTAACCATTGGTTTCCATTGCGCGACCGGCCGGCTTGAGGGAACATCCGACATCCCTTCACGAGGGAATGGTTTACTGCACATCTGTTTCGCCCCGGGGATTGGGGGCACCGGCCGTCGGCGAAAGCTGCACGGCCTTTCTTTTCTCGATATAAGCACGAATCGATTTTTGAGTTGGGTGGTTCGGTCATGAGTAACGACGGCGTGGAAGTACAGGGTGACGGGTTCGAGACCCGCAAGCGGGAGCCGGCGTTCAACCTGCCCGGAAGTCTCGTCTTCGTTCTCGGGCTGCTGACGCTCGTCCATCTGGTGCGCACCTATGTCCTGTCGCCGTCGGCCGACGAATACGCGCTGCTGGAATTCGCCTTCATCCCGGGGCGCTATGCCGTTCCGTTCTCCGAGTGGGACCTGAGCTGGCTGTGGAGCCCGGTCACCTATTCACTGCTGCATGGCGGCTGGGAGCATCTGATCTTCAATGCGTTCTGGATGGTCGCCTTCGGGGCGCCCGTCGTGCGGCGCATCGGCACCGTGCGGTTCTTCCTCTTCTGGTGCCTTTCGGCCATCGCGGCCGTCGCCTTCCACACGGCCCTGCACTGGGGCGCGATGATCCTCGTCGTCGGCGCCTCGGGCGTCGTTTCCGGCCTGATGGGCGCGGCGGCACGCTTCGTCTTTTCGCCGAGCGGGCGCGTCAGCCGGCAGTTTGCCCATCTCAACCGCCGGCTCACCATCCCCGAGGCGCTCTCCAACCGCTCCGTGCTGGTCTTTTCCGGCATCTGGTTCCTGACGAACTTCCTGATCGGCTTCGGCCAGATCTTCGGTTCGGTGGCGGCCGGCGGGGCGGTAGCATGGGAAGCGCATATCGGCGGCTTCCTGTTCGGCTTCCTGTTTTTCCCGATCTTCGACGTCGACGCGGCCGAGAGCCGGCGGGATTAACGATAGTCTATTAGCCGTCTTGCAATCGCCTCTTTCGTGGCGCACCATGACATCGTTCCGGTTCGCACATGCACACCGGAACAGGGTTGCATCCGCAAGGAGGAAGGGATGCCGCCCCGTACTTGGCAGGGCATCCCTGCGCGGATGTCCCGCCTCTCAGCGTCATGATGCACACGGGAGGTACGCATGTATGTAAAGACGATACTGGACGAAAAAGGCCGCAACGTCGTAACCGGCGGCCCGCAGCTCACCGTAAGGCAGGCTGCCGTCTATCTGCATGAAAATCATATCGGCGCCATCGTCATCGTGGATCGCAATGACCGCATCGCGGGCATTTTGACCGAGCGCGATATCGTGGCCGCCATCGCCCGCAGCGGCGGCGAATGCCTGGACAAGCCCATTTCCTCCATCATGTGGGGCAATGTCCATCGCTGCGGCGAAAGCCAGACGGTCGAGGAGCTCATGGAAATGATGAGCACGCTGCGCGCCCGCCACATCCCCGTGGAAAAGGACGGACGCCTCGTCGGCATCATCTCGATCGGCGACGTGGTGAAATCCCACATCCGCGCGATCCAGCACGAAGCCGAAGCCATCAAGGCCTATATCGCAAGCTGATACGGCACCGAACGGGTTCGGGCGGAACGATCCTTGTCGCTCCGCCCGCCGCCCGTTTCCTGTTTTTGTGCAAGTCCCGGTCGCGTGTCCCGGAAAAGCCCGCATTCAGCGGGCCGTCACCATTTCCAGCATCCGCTTGATCTCGAAAATCCGCGCCTTGCCTTCAAGGTAGCCGCGCTCGATGGATTCGCCGGCGCGGTGGAATTCCGAAAGGCCAATATCGGCCAGTTTCGGATGCAGCGCGAGGTCCGGTGGATCGCCGGCAAGGCGTGCGCGGGAAATGCGGTCCTGGATGATGTTGAAGGACTGCACCATGACGCTCGTCAGTCCCAGCCGGGCGGCGCTGTCCTCCTGCTTCTGCTCCTCGATCTTCTGCGGGCCCGCGCTATGCTTGATCACGGCCGAGCGACCGTAGAGGTCGTAGTTGAGGTTGACGGCGACGACCAGAAGCTCCTCATGCGCCCGGCAGACGGAAACGGGCACCGGGTTCACCAGGGCGCCATCCACCAGCGTGCGGTTGTTGCACTTGATCGGCTCGAAGATGCCGGGCAGGGCATAGGACGCGCGCAGCGCGGTGATCAGCGAGCCGCTGTTGATCCAGACCTCGTGGCCGCTGTTGACCTCCGTTGCCACCGCGACGAAGGGCCGGTCGAGATCCTCGATCGAAAGGTTTTCGAGATGCTCCTGCATGCGCTTGGTCAGCCGCATGCCGCCGAAGAGGCCGGAGCCGCGAATGGTGAAATCGAGGAGGCTTGCGATGCGCCGCATGGTGAGCGAGCGGGCGAAGGTCTCCAGCTCGTCGAGCTTGCCGGCAAGATAACAGCCGCCGACAAGGGCGCCGATGGAGGTGCCGGCGATCATGCCCACCTCGATGCCTTCTTCCTCCAGCGCCCGGAGAACGCCGATATGGGCCCAGCCGCGGGCGGCGCCGCCGCCGAGGGCAAGGGCGATCTTCGGCTTGCGCGGCGGGGCCGGCGCGGGAATGTGGGAAACGTCGTTCATGGAAGGTCCGCCGGGATCCGAGGCATCCGCCGTTACGAGGCTACGATTGAAACTCCAGTTCAACATTCCGGACCTCCGTTCCCTAAAGGAATTCGCGGTAAGGCAAACGGTTCCGCCACTTGGCTGCCCTCGGGAGCACAATAAATGGCAGAATAGTTGCAATCTGTGACGCGGGGAACTTTCGGGACAGAAAATCCCGGAAAGAGCACTTTTATCGAAGCGAAAGATGGGGTCCTGCCCCGGATATCGCTACCCCTTCTGGAGGTGGCGTCGGAAACCTTGCAAAACGCATGCGAGCGATGGGGTTCCATATCCTGATCCGCATGGCGGGGATAAGGTCCGCCATGCTTGGATTAGGCGACCCGACAGGTTGCCAAATGGTAAACCCGTGCCGGAACGGGACGCTATTCTTCGAGATGCTTAATTTTTGTTGTAGACGGCCGCCGGGTCGAATTGCGGCTCGCCGCCGGTGATCGTCAGCACCGCGCCGTCCGGGCCGTTGGAGACCGTGCGGTAGAAGCAGGAGCGGCGGCCGGTGTGGCAGGTGGCGTCGTGGCCGGCGACGGAGACCTTCAGCCAGACGGCGTCCTGATCACAATCCGTCCTGAGTTCCACGACGGTCTGCAGGTTGCCGGAGGTCTCGCCCTTCTTCCAGAGCGAATTGCGCGAGCGGCTCCAGTAATGGGCGATACCGGTCTCGATGGTCAGCGCCAGCGATTCGGCATTCATGTGGGCGACCATCAGCAGTTCGCCGTCCTTCGCATCCGTCACGACGGCGGTCACGAGGCCGTTGTCGTCGAAACGGGGGGTGAAGGCCGGGCCTGTCTCCAGCTCGGCCTTGTCCGTGGAGGGGGCTTGGAAGGTGATCGGCATGGCGGTCGGCTCCGTCGGGTGGAGCCGGCTTTCGGCCTAGCTCCGGATCATCGTCATGAACCGGACCTGTTCGGTCGGCTCGGTCTTGAAGGCACCGGTAAAGGTGGTGGTGAGCGTTGTCGAGCCCTGTTTCTGGATGCCGCGCATGGCCATGCACATATGCTCGGCCTCGATCATCACGGCGACGCCCCGCGGGTTCAGCGTTTCGTCGATGGATTTCGCGATCTGCGCCGTCATCGTCTCCTGCGTCTGAAGGCGGCGGCCGAAGATCTCCACCACGCGGGCGATCTTGGAAAGGCCCAGCACCCGGCCGTTCGGAAGGTAGGCGACATGCGCCTTGCCGATGATCGGCACCATATGGTGCTCGCAATGCGAGAAGAACGGAATATCCTTCACCAGCACCATGTCGTCATAGCCGGCGACTTCCTCGAAGGTGCGGCCGAGCACGTCCTCGGCGGCAAGGTCATAGCCGGAAAAGAGCTCGCGATAGGCCTTGGCGACGCGCTTGGGCGTATCGATGAGGCCCTCGCGCTGCGGATCGTCGCCGGCCCAGCGGAGCAGCACGCGAACGGCGTCTTCCGCCTCCTTCTGCGTGGGGCGGCCGGCATCATCCTCGACGCGGGGAAAATTGGTGACTATGGCGTCCATGGACCCATTGACCTTTCTGCAGGTTACCTGACGTGTTTATCGGACTCGCCACTGGCCATTCGCCTAACCCTGCAGGCTTGGGTTCCGTTGGCGGGCTCCGGGGCTTTCGGGTCGTCGCTCATCAGTGCGACCGACCGTCCGGCACGGTTTCCCAAACAACAGGTGATGGTTCGGCACTTGCAAAACCCTCACCCCAATACGAGTTATCATATAGTATCGAACAACCACTGCGAAAGAGGCCCGAGGCGACACGCCGTGCTTTTTTCCCGACGAGGCCGGAATAATCTCCTCGGATCATTGAAGATTCCGCAAAAAGCGCGGAAGACAGGGCCATGATGGACGATATCTATAACAGCCGTATTCTCGAATTCGCCGGCAACATCCCGCGCATCGGCACCCTGCCGGATGCGGACGGCGAGGCCTGCGCCCATTCCAGGCTCTGCGGCTCGCGGGTGAAGGTCTATCTCAAGCTCGACGGCGATACCATCAGCGATTTCGCCCATGAGGTGAAGGCCTGCGCGCTCGGCCAGGCGTCCTCCTCGGTGATGGCGCGCCATGTGGTCGGCGCGACGGTGGCGGAAATCCGCAAGGCGCGCGAGGACATGCTCGCCATGCTGAAGGCCGACGGCGAGGGGCCGACCGGCCGCTTCGAGGAGATGCGCTTCCTCAAGCCCGTCAAGGACTACAAGGCCCGCCACGCCTCCACCATGCTGACCTTCGACGCCGTGGTCGACGCCATCGGCCAGATCGAGGCCAAGCGGCTGGAAACGGCCGGGTGAGGGCGGTGTTTGCGGTGGTCTCCGCGTCCACCCCCCTCTGCCCTGCCGGGCATCTCCCCCACAAGGGGGGAGATCGGAAAGACGTCAGGTTGTCGTCCAGTTCGCAGCATCAGTGTTGGATCGAGACAAAGCTCCATCCAATCTCCCCCCTTGTGGGGGAGATGCCCGGCAGGGCAGAGGGGGGTATGCCGCCGCACGCGTCTCCATTAACGGAGAAGCACACCGATGTGTAACGCCCCGGACTGCGACCACCCGTCCGACCGCCTGCGCCACAAGGGCCGCAACTGGAACGGCCCGTTCCGCAAGACGCCGGGGCGGCTCTTCGGCATGGGCCTCATCCGCCTCTACCAGCTCACGCTCTCCGGCTTCATCGGCAATTCCTGCCGCCACCTGCCGACCTGCTCGGAATACGGCTACGAGGCAGTCGCCCGCCATGGCCTGTGGCGCGGCGGGTTCATGACGCTCTTTCGCGTCGCCCGCTGCGGACCGGGCGGCACGCATGGCTTCGATCCCGTGCCGGAGGCGCTGGAAGCGCGCCTTGCCTGGTGGGCGCCGTGGCGGCTGTGGCGCGTCTCGAAGGCGGAGCGCGGCTGAGCGGTGGAAACCTATGTCGCCCTCCTGCACTCCATCGTGCTTTCGCCCGGAAAGCGGGTGGTGATGGCGGACCTGAAGGCGATGGCCGAAGGCCTCGGCTTCCGCAACGCCCGCACGCTGGCCGCCACCGGAAACCTCGTCTTCGAGGGCGAGGCCGCACCGCTCGGCGAAATCGAGGCACGGCTGGAAGCAGGCTTCCGCGCAAGCTTCGGCAAGCATGTCGACATCATCGCCCGCACCGCCGAAGCCTGGAAGCGCCTTGCCGCCGGCAATCCCTTCCCGCAAGGCAACGGCGCCGACGTCGTTGTGCGCGCCATGCGCGCGCCGCTCGACGAAAAAGCGCTGGCAAGGCTCGAAAGCCACGCGACACCCGGCATCCGCCTTGCCCTTTCACACGGCGACCTCTGGATCGATTTTGCCGCAAAGCCGAGCGAGACGAAGCTGCTCGCGCACCTGACGACGAAGAAGCTCGGCATCGGCACGCTGCGCAACGCCAATACGGTCAACGGCCTTGCGAAAATGCTTCTTGGATAGCCGCCCGGCGGTGTCCCCTCATCGGAGAATGGCAGCGATCATGATTGCGGCGAAGGCGATGAACATGACGCTTCCGACGACGATCGTCGCCACCGCCTGGGCGGAGATATAGGTGCCGGCCACCCCGCCGATCACATGGGGCCATGCGCTGCGGCCCTTCTGTTGCGAGATGGGATATCCGCAGGCGGGGCAGGCGAGAGCCTTTTCCGAGACCTTGCCGTCGCATTCCGGGCATATGATCAGGGCCATGTCAGTCTCTCGCGATGATGAATTCGACACGACGGTTCTTCTGGCGTCCTTCCGGATTGTCCGAGCCGTCGCTGTTCTCGTTTGCCGCCACGGGCGTGCTTTCACCCTTGCCCTCCGTCGCCATGGACGACATCACGCCGCTATCGGACAGCCAGCTTTTCACCGAGGCCGCCCGGCGTTCGGACAGGCGCTGGTTATAGTCGTCGCTGCCTTTCGCGTCCGTGTGCCCGATGATGGTCACCGACGTCTGCGCCATGGCCTTGAGGGCGTCGGAGAGCCTTCCAAGAACCGGGCGCGCGTCGGCGCGGATGTCGGATTTGTCGAAATCGAAGAGGACGTCGCTCGGCAGGTTCAGGATGATGCGCTCCCCCTCTCGCCTCGCTCCAAGCTCGGTGAGGGTGTTCTCCGTCTTGACGCGGACTTCGGCGTCCATGTCCTTCAGCCCGAAGGACGAGGCCTGCGAGGAAAAGGACCCGGTGCTTTCCGCCGGCTTCTCGCCGAACTTCGACGCGGGCATTTTAAATTCCCGGAACAGAGACGGCTGGTCACCGACCGGTCCGGCATCGAGCGTGAGCGTATAGGCGGCGGCTGTCGTGGGGATCGCGAGGAGGAACCCCAGGACCGCGCTCCCCTTCATTGCTTCAGCTCCAGGGGAACCGTCACGCCCGGCGCCGAGGTGTCGTCGCCGGTATTGCCGGGATTGAAGACGAGCGAGACCTTCGTCACCTCGGCGGGTAGTACCCCGGGAAACACGAGATCGCCTTCCATCGTCTGGCCATTGCCGATCCGCATCCATTTGTTGTCGGCGATCTGGCGCAGGTGGAGACGGTCCTGCTCGCCTTCGCCCCAGGCGATATAGGCGTTCTCGTTGTCGTTCATGTTGACGCTGTTCGTCTGGTGGCTGTCGAAGCTCGCCAGCAGGCGGACCTTGGTGGCATCGTCGCCGACCGTGACCGATTTCACCTGAACCGTCAGGCCGACCGGAACGCTCACCTGGCCGCCTGAAATCGTAAAGCTGCGTTCTTCCGCGAAAGCTGCGCCCGGCAGAAGCAGTGCGAGAGCGAGAAGTGATTTCCTGAGCAAAAGAATGCCTCCCCTATGCCGATAATATCGATTCCAATACCTATGGTCCTTATCGGATAAAAGAAGTGGGCGCATTTTAGGCAAAGTGCGAATTTCCACGGCGGTTCGCGGCCGCTCTCAAAGAATATCCCCTTCCAATCACCCCGTTTTCTTCGTATATCGCAGGCGCTACGTGCCGGCGCATCCGGCCTTTTCACTCGCATACCACCCGCATTCGTTGGCGGGACTGGATAGGAGATTTTTGAATGTCTGCACCTGTTTCCCTGACTTTTCCCGATGGTTCCGTCCGCGATTATCCCGCGGGCTCGACCGGGCGTGACGTGGCCGAGGCGATTTCCAAGTCGCTGGCCAAGAAGGCGGTCGCGATTGCGCTCGACGGCGAGCTGCGCGATCTCTCCGATCCGGTTTCCAACGGGCGGGTCGAGATCATCACCCGCGAGGACGACCGCGCGCTGGAACTCATCCGCCACGACGCCGCCCATGTGATGGCCGAGGCCGTGCAGGAGCTGTGGCCCGGCACGCAGGTGACGATCGGCCCGGTCATCGACAACGGCTTCTACTACGACTTCGCCAAGGACGAACCCTTCACGCCCGACGATCTGCCGAAGATCGAAAAGCGCATGAAGGAGATCATCCAGCGCAACAAGCCCTTCACCAAGGAAGTCTGGTCGCGCGACAAGGCCAAGGAGGTCTTCTCCGCCAAGGGCGAGAAGTACAAGGTCGAGCTGGTCGATGCGATCCCCGAGGGGCAGGACCTCAAGATCTACTACCAGGGCGACTGGTTCGACCTGTGTCGCGGCCCGCACATGGCCGCGACCGGCCAGATCGGCACGGCCTTCAAGCTGATGAAGGTCGCGGGCGCCTATTGGCGCGGCGATAGTAACAATCCGATGCTGACGCGCATCTACGGCACCGCCTGGCGCACGCAGGAGGAGCTCGACACCTATCTCAACATCCTCGCCGAGGCCGAGAAGCGCGACCACCGCCGCCTCGGGCGCGAAATGGACCTGTTCCATTTCCAGGAGGAAGGGCCGGGCGTCGTCTTCTGGCACGGCAAGGGCTGGCGCATGTTCCAGACGCTCGTCGCCTATATGCGCCGTCGTCTCGCCGGCACCTACGAGGAGGTGAACGCGCCGCAGGTGCTCGACAAGTCGCTGTGGGAAACCTCCGGCCACTGGGGCTGGTACCGCGACAACATGTTCAAGGTGACCGTCGCCGGCGACGAGACCGACGACGAGCGCGTCTTCGCGCTGAAGCCGATGAACTGCCCGGGACATGTGCAGATCTTCAAGCATGGCTTGAAGTCCTACCGTGAACTGCCTGTCCGCCTTGCGGAATTCGGCAACGTGCATCGCTATGAGCCGTCCGGCGCGCTGCATGGGCTGATGCGCGTTCGCGGTTTCACGCAGGACGACGCGCATGTCTTCTGCACCGACGAGCAGATGGCGGCCGAATGCCTGCGCATCAACGATCTCATCCTGTCGGTCTACAAGGACTTCGGCTTCGACGAGGTCGTGGTGAAGCTCTCCACCCGCCCGGAAAAGCGCGTCGGCTCCGATGCGCTTTGGGATCGCGCGGAAAGCGTCATGATGGACGTGCTGAAGCAGATCGAGGCGCAGTCCGGCGGGCGCATCAAGACCGGCATCCTGCCGGGCGAGGGCGCGTTCTACGGGCCGAAGTTCGAATATACGCTGAAGGACGCCATCGGCCGCGAATGGCAGTGCGGCACCACGCAGGTCGACTTCAACCTGCCGGAACGCTTCGGCGCCTTCTACATCGACCAGGCCTCGGAAAAGCGCCAGCCGGTGATGATCCACCGCGCCATCTGCGGCTCGATGGAGCGCTTCCTCGGCATTCTCATCGAGAACTTCGCCGGGCACATGCCGCTGTGGATCGCGCCGATGCAGGTGGTCGTGGCGACGATCACCTCCGAAGCGGACGACTATGCCCGCGAGGTGGCCGACAAGCTGCGCGAGGCGGGCCTGACCGTCGAGACCGATCTTCGCAACGAGAAGATCAACTACAAGGTCCGCGAGCATTCGGTGACCAAGGTCCCGGTCATCATCGTCTGCGGCAAGCGCGAGGCGGAGGAACGCTCCGTCAACATCCGCCGCCTCGGTTCGCAGAACCAGACGGCGATGTCGCTGGACGAGGCGATCGAGGCGCTGTCGCTGGAGGCGATGCCGCCGGATTTGAAGCGCAAGCTCGGCAAGGTTTGAGGCGAGGGGCGCTTGCCCCTCATCCGCTTGCCGGCACCTTCTCCCCGCAAGCGGGAGAAGGGACTTGTGGCAAGGCGGTGCGACATCTTCCTTCTCCCTGCTTGCGGGGAGAAGGTCGCGGCAGCGGGATGAGGAGCTTTTCCGCCTAGTCTACCACGTCCTCGGCAGCGGCCTTCTGGTCGTTCGCCTTCTCGTCGAGCAGCACCTCGACATCGGTGTTCACGCCGGCCTTCACCTGGAAATCGCGCTGATAGATCCTGTTCTTGTTGCGGGCGACGGCAATGTAGCTGCCTTCCGCCAGGACGAGCGTCGGGAACGCGCCGACGCTTTCGGAGACCGTGTCGCCGGACGAGGTGAGGATCGACCAGGCGGTGTCGGCGATGGCCTCGCCGCCGGGCTCGGAGACGAGCTTCAGCGTCAGCTTGGCGGCGCGGTGCTGGATGGTGGCGCGCGTCAGTTTGCCGGCTTCCACCTGGATATCCGCACGGATCACGGCATTGACGTCGCCATAGTCGGAAACGACGTGATAGGTGCCGGCATTGAGCCGCACGACGGAATTCGGCTTCACGTCGTCCATCACGAGGTTGCGCTCGCCATCCTCGCGCACTTCGGCGGAATAGATCGCAAAGCTCAGCTCCTTCGGCGGAATGCGCACATCCGCGCCGGAAACGGCATTCAGCATGATGCCGCCGGCATCGAGCACCATGACCTGCTTGTCGACGGAGCCTTGTTCGGGGACGACGAGCTTCTTCGTCGCGCCGGCCCGGCCGAAGGCGACATTGACGAAATATTCCCCGGGAACGAGGTGGAAGGCGGCCGTGCCACCCTCGGAGGTGGCCAGCAGCGGCAGCTTGCCGTCGGCGGCGGGAATGGGCGAGAAGACGCGCCAGGTCAGGCCATGCTGCATCGGCTGGCCGTCCTTGGTCAGCAGCGCCTCGCAGGTGACGTCGCGCAGGTTCGCCGGCGTCGCCTCGCCGGTGACGACGGGGTTGAAGGACATCACCTTGCTGCCCTTCAGCGGCGTCGTGATCTGCGAAAAGCTCTCGAGCGAATCCTGCGCGCGCGCCGGCACGAAAGAGGTGGCAAGGCTCGCGACGGCGAGGCCTGCGGCGGCGACGGGATGGATACGCATGCGCATGGGAACGGTTGACTTCCTGACTGTAAGGCTCCACTTGAAGGCCCGGCTAATGGCATTTTCAAGGCCGCGCCGGCGGCACGATATTGGAACTCCCTCGCGATGAAAACCGAAATAAAGCTGATCGATTATCTTTCGACCCGCCGGTCGATCCCCGCCTTCCAGATGAGCGCGCCCGGCCCCTCGAAAAGCGAGGTGGAGGAGATGCTGAAGCTCGCCTCGCGCGTGCCGGACCACGGCAAGCTCGCGCCCTGGCGCTTCATTGTCTATCGCGGCGAGGAACGCCAGCGGATCAGCGAGGCGCTGGCCAGGATCGCGCTCGCCGACAAGCCGGACCTTTCGGAAGAAATGGTGAAGGTGGAGAACACGCGGCTCACCCGCGCGCCGGTGGTGATCGCCGTCGTCAGCCGCGCGGCGCCGCATTTCAAGATCCCGGAATGGGAGCAGGTCATGTCGGCCGGCGCCGTCTGCCTCAACCTGGTGATGGCGGCGAACGCCCATGGCTTCGCCTCGAACTGGCTGACGGAATGGTATGCCTTCGACGAGCGCGCTTATCCGATCCTCGGCGTCGAGCCGGGCGAGAAGGTCGCCGGCTTCATCCATGTCGGCACGCCCACCGTTCCGCCGACCGAGCGGCCGCGGCCGGAGCTTGCCGAAATCGTCACATGGGTCGGCGATGACGCCTGACGCGCTGTTCTACGAGACGGCGGAAAACGCCCACGGCCTGAAGCATGATCCCTTCAAGGCGATCGTCGCGCCGCGCCCGATCGGCTGGATCGGCACGAAGGCGGCGGACGGGCGGCGCAACCTGTCGCCCTATTCGTTCTTCAACGCGGTGAGCGACAGGCCGAAGCTCGTCATGTTCTCCTCCAGCGGCCACAAGGACAGCGTGACGAATATCGAGGCGACCGGCGTCTTCACCTGCTCGCTGGCCAGCCGGCATCTCGCCGAGGAGATGAATGCGAGCTCGGTCGCCGTGCCCTACGGCGTCGATGAGTTCGATATCGCGAAACTGACGCCGGTGGCCGGCCGGCTCGTCGATGCGCCCTATGTCGGCGAGGCCCATGCGGCGCTCGAATGCCGGGCGACGCAGATCCTGCGGCCGCTCGGCCTCGACGGGTGCGAATCGGACAACTGGGTGGTGTTCGGTGAGGTCGTCGGCATCCATATAAGCCGGGAAATCCTGAAAGACGGCATGATCGACATGGCCGTCGCCCGGCCGCTCGGGCGGATGGGCTACATGGACTATTGCGACGGCGGGGCGGAAGTCTTCGCCATGACGCGGCCGAAGGCCGGGTGAGGGTGGATCCTCGGGCTCGACCCGAGTATCCACTCGCTGGGCAACATTCATCGCCTCACCGTCCGGTTAATGGATATGGTGAACCAATCTTAAACACTTTGGCGATAACGTGGTCCCCGTAGCGTTTACAGGCGTTTGGGGCGTCCATTGATCGTTCATGCATTTCTCCGTTGGGTCGAGACAGCGCGGGCCGCCGACAGGGCGAAGGCCGCCAGCGTGCTGGCGCGGGCCTATAGCCGCTCGCGCATTGCGCCGGACGACCGGCACGCGGCGGAGATGGCGATGATCTTCCTGCTCGACGATCCCGCGCCGAAGGTACGGCTCGCGCTGGCGGAAGCCCTTGCCGAGAGCGAGGACGCGCCACGCGCCGTCGTGCTGCCGCTGGCGGAAGACCAGCCGGAAATCGCCGCACATGTCATCCTTTGTTCGCCTGTGCTGACGGATGCCGATCTGGTCGATCTGGCCGCCAAGGGCGGCGACATGACACGCACGCTGATCGCGCATCGCGCCTCCGTTTCGCGGCCCGTCTCGGCGGCGCTTGCGGAAGTCGGCGAGACGCCGGAAATACTGGCGCTTCTCGAAAACGAAGGCGCGGCGATCTCCCGCCGCAGTTTGACGCGAATCGCCGACCGGCTCGGGCATGACGCGGAAATCCGCGCGCTCCTGCTCGACCGGGCGGACCTGCCGAGCGATGCCCGCCATGCGCTGGTCGAGAAGATCGGCTCGGCGCTTGCCGGCTTCGGGCTGATCCAGGCTGCCGTCGGCACGAGCCGGGTGGAGCGCATCACGCGCGAGGCCTGCGACGTCGCGACGATCGGCATGGCCGCCGAAGTGGGAGCGGCCGAAATGCCGGCGCTCGTCGAGCATCTGCGCATCGCCGGCCGCCTGACGCCGGTCTTCCTCATGCATGCGCTGTGCACCGGCCGCGTCGAGTTCTTCGCGGCAGCCATCACCAATCTCTCGGGACAGGCGGAACGGCGCGTCCGCTCGATCCTTTCCGACGGCCGCGAGGCGGCGGTGCGCGCGCTCTACGAGACGGCCGGCCTCGGCCGCGATATCAGCGCGCTCTTCGCCGAGGCGACGATGCTCTGGCGGAGCGAGGCCAAGGGCGGCGACGGCCTGCTCTCGGTCTGCGAGCGGTTGCTCGCCCGCGCCCGCGCCACGGGCAACGCCTCCTGCCAGTCCATGCTCGAACTGGTCGAGCGGCTTGCCATTGCCGAACAGCGCCAGACGGCGCGAAGCTACGCGCTCATCGCGACGCGGGAAGCGGCGTAAGTAGCGCGCTTCCGATCAATCGGCGAAGCGCTTCACGACCCAGGAATAGCCGCCTTCCGCATAGCGGACCGGCGTGGTGACGGCGGCCTTCAGGGAGGCGGCGTCGGGGATGGCCTTTTTCACGAAGGCGAGCGTGCGGGCGGCAAGGCCCTGCCGCGCCTGTTCGGTTTCCACGGGGACGGGGGCTTCGTTGCTGGTCGCCGTTTCGGCCGGCTTCGGATCGGGCGCGGGTTCGGTCACCTCGGCCGTCATGCGGTCGCCCGAGGTCTCGCAGACAGCGACGATGACCGGGTAGTTCGCGTTCTGGTGCCGGTTGATATAGGTCTCGGCCTGTGCGTCGCAAAGCGCCACGGTCTGCCAGCTCCGGTCGACCGTATCGATATAGTGGCACTGGGTCGCGCTGTCGTCGCAGCCCATGATCGTCATGACGATGAGCGCAGCTTTCATGGCCGTCCTTTCCGCGTTGGATGGTCCAGGTTAGAGGCCGGCATTGCCGCGAAAATATGGCGGCAAGGCCTCAGATATCGAGGTTGTCGGCGAAGACGGCGCGCTCCTGGATGAAGCGGAAGCGGGCCTCCGGCTTGGTGCCCATCAGGTCGTCCACCGCCGTGCGCGTGCCCTCGAAATCGACGTCGTCGATCGCCACCTTCAGGAGCGTGCGCTTGGAGGGGTCCATCGTCGTTTCCTTGAGCTGCGCCGGCAGCATCTCGCCGAGGCCCTTGAAGCGGCCGATCTCCACCTTGCCGCGCCCGTTGAATTCCGTACGCATCAGTTCCTCGCGGTGCGCGTCGTCCCGCGCATAGAGCGTCTTGCCGCCCTGGCTGATGCGGTAGAGCGGCGGCACGGCGAGGTAGAGGTGCCCGCCGCGGATGAGGTCCGGCATCTCCTGGTAGAAGAAGGTGATGAGCAGCGAGGCGATATGCGCGCCGTCGACGTCGGCGTCGGTCATGACGATGACGCGCTCGTAGCGCAGGTCCTCGTCGCGGTATTTCGAGCGCGTGCCGCAGCCGAGCGCCTGCACCAGATCGGAAATCTGCTGGTTGGCGCCGAGCTTTTCCCGCCCGGCGCTGGCGACGTTGAGAATCTTGCCGCGGAGCGGAAGGATGGCCTGGTTGGCGCGGTTGCGCGCCTGCTTGGCCGAGCCGCCGGCCGAATCGCCCTCGACTATGAAGAGTTCGGCACCGTCGGCCGAGCTCTGCGAGCAGTCGGCGAGCTTGCCGGGAAGGCGCAGCTTGCGCACGGCCGTCTTGCGGCTCACTTCCTTTTCCTTGCGGCGGCGCATGCGCTCTTCCGCGCGCTCGATCACCCATTCGAGCAGCTTGGCGGCTTCGGCGGGATTGTCGGCAAGGTAATGGTCGAAGGGGTCGCGCAGCGCGTTCTCGACGATGCGCTGGGCCTCGACGGTGGCGAGCTTGTCCTTGGTCTGGCCGACGAACTCCGGCTCGCGGATGAAGACCGAGAGCATGCCGACCGCCGAGATCATCACGTCGTCGGTGGTGATGGCGGCCGCGCGCTTGTTCTGCGTCAGCTCGGCATAGTTCTTCAGGCCCTTGGTGAGCGCAATGCGCAGGCCCGCCTCGTGCGTGCCGCCGTCGGCCGTCGGGATGGTGTTGCAATAGGAATGGATCAGCGAATCGCCGCCGTACCAGGTGACGGCCCATTCCAGCGAGCCGTGGCCGCCCGACTTCTCGCTCTTGCCGGCGAAGATCTCGCGGGTGACGGTGTAATCCTTGCCGAGCGTCGCCTGCAGGTAGTCCTTCAGGCCGCCGGGGAAGTGGAAGACGGCCTTTTCCGGCGTCTCGGAGCCTTCCGGCAGCAGCGAGGGATCGCAGCTCCAGCGGATTTCCACGCCGCCGAAGAGATAGGCCTTGGAACGGGCCATGCGGAAGACGCGGCCGGGATCGAAACGGGCATGCGCGCCGAAGATCTCCGGGTCGGGATGGAAGCGCACCCGCGTGCCACGACGGTTGTGCACGTCGCCGAGATCCTCCAGCGGCCCGAGCGGCTTGCCGCGCGAAAAGCGCTGGCGGTAGAGCTTGCGGTTGCGCGCGACCTCGACTTCGAGGAGGTCGGACAGCGCATTGACCACCGAGACGCCGACGCCATGCAGGCCGCCCGAGGTCTCGTAGGCCTTGCCGTCGAACTTGCCGCCGGCATGGAGCACGGTGAGGATGACCTCCAGCGTCGACTTGCCGGGCATCTGCGGATGGTTCTCGACCGGGATGCCGCGGCCGTTGTCGGTGACGGTCAGGCAGCCGTCCGCATCGAGATTGACCTCGATGAAATTGGCATGGCCCGCGACGGCCTCGTCCATCGAGTTGTCGATGACTTCCGCGAAGAGATGATGCAGCGCCTTCTCGTCCGTGCCGCCGATATACATGCCGGGGCGCATGCGCACGGGCTCGAGGCCCTCCAGCACGCGGATGGCCGAGGCGTCGTAGCCGCCGGAGCCATCGGCCGGGGCGGCGGGCGCCGGCACGCTTTCGCGGGCAGGGACCGGAGCGGGCGTGGGCACGGGCTTGTCCTCCGCCGCGGCGGGCTGCCGGGCAGGCTCGGAAGGCATGGTGGCGAAAAGGTCGTTATTGTCGTCTTGCATGGGCCGTTCAGAGTTTGTTCCGTTTGCCGGTTCTTCCCGCCGATCCATGGGGATCGGGGCCGGCAAGGATGAGGTCGTCAGCGAATCACTGGCGACTCTGCCAGATTCCGTGGGTTTTCGCGATGTCCGGACGCGCCAACCGCCGGGCGAGGATTGCTTTGCGCGCGGACGGATGGCAAGTATCGCCAGCCTAGGGGAGCCTCACTTCATGCGTCAGTCCACAGTTCATTCTCTCCGCCGGCTGATTCTGGCCGCGCTCTTCGCCGGTTTTACGGCCGACAGTGCCGCCGCGCTGACGCTCAAGCCCTGGAAGGACGAGCTCTTCGGCTATCCCGCTGTGGTCGAGACGACGGACAATGGTGCGCTCCGCGTCGTCGATTACCAGGAGATGCGCGACATCAACGGCCGCGACCAGGTGCCCGAACGGCGCGTCAGATCGGCTTATGTCTCGACGGCGGTGAAAAAGGCGCAGCAGAACCTGACGGTGGATACGCCCGCCGGGCCGATCGACGTGGCGATGACCGGCAAGGGCGAGGGGGCGTCCTTCACCGTCATCTTCATCCACGGCCGGGGCGGCGACCGGCGGCTCGGCAACAACGACTGGAATTTCGGCGGCAATTTCAACCGCATCAAGAACCTCGCCGTGCAGAACGGCGGCGTCTACTACGCGCCGAGCGTGTCCTCCTTCGACGATGCGGGCGCGGCGCGCATCTCCGGCCTGATCCTGCGCGCCAAGGCGCTTTCGCCGGACAGGCCCGTCATCCTCGCCTGCGCCTCGATGGGCAGCTTCATCTGCGCCCGCGTCGTGCGCGATGCGACGGCGGTCAGGAGCCTTTCCGGCATGGTGCTGATGGGCGGGGCGGCGGATGGCGATTATGCGAAGACCCCGGCCTTCAAGGCGAAGCTGCCGGTCTTCTTCACCCATGGCGACAGCGACAGCGTCTATGCGGCCAACGACCAGATCGCCGTCTTCCGCAAATTGCTGAAGGCTGGCATTCCGACGCGCTTCGTGCTGTTCCAGACCGGAGGCCACGGCACGCCGGTGCGCATGACCGACTGGCGCGAGACGCTGAACTGGATCTTCGCGCAGTAAACGTTCCCGCTCAGATCGAGCGCAGCAGGACCTTGGTCGAGCCGACGGCGGCGGCGATGTCGCGGTAGTGGCTGGCGCGCTTCTCCGAATTTTCCGAGGCGCGCAGGAGCTGCGTCTGCGCCTCCTCGATGACCTGCCGGGCCTCTTCCATCGCCTTTTCGAGATTGCGCTTGCGGACGGCCGTATAGGTCTTGGTCTCCTTCATGCGCGCATTGCCGCGCGAGCGCATGCGCGGGGCCTTTGCGTCGAGATTGGCGGCCTGGATGCGCCCGAGCCGGCCGGCGGCGCGCTGGACGATCTGCCGGGCCTCGTCATAGGCTTTGCCCTTCGGGATGCGCTGGGCGATGTCGAGAAGGCGCTGGCGCAGGCAATCGATGCGGTAGACCGGGTCATAGGCCGCGCATTCGGCGCTGGCGGCGTTGATGTTCTTGACGATGGAATGGGTGAGGTAGTCGGTCGGCGTCGGCGTATCCATGAGGCCGCGGCTCGATCCGGTGGCGATTCCCGTTGTCGCACCGCCGCCCGGCGCGGGGGCCACCTGACCGTAGGCCTCCGGCATGGTGCCGAGGGCAAGCGCCGTGGCAAGGAAGGCGGCTCCGAACGCACGCACCGTTTCAGGCTTTCCCATCGTCCTTCCGCCTCCCGCTACTGTGTCTGCCCGAAGGCCATGCGCATGCTGCGCTGGGTGCCCGCGCCGAGATCGCCGTCTATCGCGCCGGTATAGAACCTGTTGCGCCGGAGTTCGGCCTGTAGGGCGCGCCGGGTTTCCGGCTTGAACATGGTCGGGCGGTTGGTGAGCTGCGCCAGCACGTCGTCGACGCCGGCGCGCAGCGCCTGGTAGAGATAGGCGGCGGCATCCTCGGGCGTCTTGCCGGGAATGATGCCGTCGTCGATGAGGGCGGCGACGTTGAACATGGCCTGCGGATGGCGCAGGTCCGCCGCCCTGATGAAGAGCTCGACCGCCTTCTTCGGATCGCGCGGCAGGCCCTCCGTTCCCTGGTAATAGAGGAAGCCGAGATCGTTGATGGCATCGGCAAAGCCGAGATCGGCGGACCTGCGGTAGAGCTTCAATGCCTCGGGCACGTTCTGCGGCGTGCCGATGCCCTTTTCATGGAGCTTGCCGAGCTCGAACATGGCCTCCGCATCGCCGGCCTCCGCCGCCTTGCCGAAGAGCCTGAAGGCCTCGGACGGCTGGAACTTCGCCGAATCCGGCGAGAGCGCCATGTAGCCGAGGCCGATCATCGCGCGGGTGTTGCCTTCCTCGGCAAGGCTTGCGAGCTGCGCCGCCTGGTCGGGCTTCAGCGCCTGCCACTGGCCGGCCTTGTCGGCGATATCCGCGACCTTCGCGTCCTCGCCGGCAAGGAAGAAGGGCGCGCCCGAGAGCGAGCCGTAGAAATGCGGCTGCTGGCGATTGGCCGTCAGGCTCATCACCCGGTCGCGGACCTGTCGGAAGACGAGGCCGATCTCGACATCGGGACGCGGCAGGCTTTCGAGGATGGCGCTGGTGAAGGGGCTGTGCTCGCCTTCGCCGTCGAGCGCCACCTTGCCGCCCTCCGCGGCATAGACGACGAGCATGCCCTGCGCGGGATCGGGTGCGGCGAGCCCGTCGCCCGTCGCCGACGCGCCGGCCATGCCGGCCGTCGCGGCAAGGTCGTAGGAGGCGGGGAAGGGATTGTTGCGGCAGGAATCGAGAATGACGATGCGCAGCTTGCGTGCCCTGGCGACGCTGCCGAGCACCGAGCGCAGGCTGACCGCCTGCTCGGGGATCTTTCCTGGATCGTCGACATGTATGTCGACGGGAATGAGATAGTTCTCGCCCGCCGCCTCGACGCCATGGCCGGCATAGTAGACCATGGCGATATCCGCCGTTTCCGACTTGCGCGAGAAGGCGGATATCGCGTCCTTCATCTGCGCGAGCGGCACGTCGATCGCAAGATCGACCGTGAAGCCGAGCCTTTCGAGCATGGCGCCGACCGCGCGGGCATCGGCCTCGGTGTTGCGCAGCGGCGAGATGGAGCTATAGGCGGACATGCCGACGACGAGCGCGACGCGCCGTGCGCTGACTTCGAGTGAAGCCAGCGTCTCCTCGGCCGTCACGCGGCCGACGGGGGATTTTATCGGCATCAGGCCGCGCGTCTGCGCCTGGCCGTCCTGTGCCGCCGCGCCGCCGGCAAGCAGGAGCACGGCCATGGCGGCGGCTATGCGGCGTCGTGAGGGAAGCATGCGCCCCGTCCATCCTGCATCGATCGATCTCGGCCTTGCTCCATTACGTTTCACGAACGCGGAATATTCAAGCCCGCGCGCGGCAGAACGCACCTTTTCTTGACGGCCCCGATTTGCTACGCCCCATGCCAACGACTTTATGGAGGGGATGCTCATGACACCGGACGTTACACCGCTCGTCGCCGGAAACTGGAAGATGAACGGCACGCGCGCATCGCTCGACCAGATCAAGGCGATGGCCGAAGGCGTGAAGGGGCCGCTCTCGCAGAAAGTGGAAACGCTGATCTGCCCGCCGGCGACCCTGCTCTATGTCGCGACCGCGCTCTGCGACGACAGCCCGCTCCAGATCGGCGCGCAGGATTGCCATGAGAAGGCCTCCGGCGCGCATACCGGCGACATCTCGGCGGAGATGATCGCCGACTGCTTCGGCACCCATGTCATCGTCGGCCATTCCGAGCGCCGCACGGACCACAGGGAAAGCGACGCGCTGGTGCGCGCCAAGGCCGGGATCGCCCACCAGAACGAGCTCGTCGCCATCGTCTGCATCGGCGAGACCGGCGACGAGCGCAAGGCGGGCAAGACGCTGGACGTGCTCAAGACCCAGCTTGCCGCCTCCGTGCCGGATGGCGCGACGGCGGCAAACACCGTCATCGCCTATGAGCCGGTCTGGGCCATCGGCACGGGCCTGACGCCGACGGCGGCGGACGTGGAGGAGGCCCATGCCTTCATGCGCGCCGAGCTGACGGCACGCTTTGCCGGCGAGGGCGCGAAGATGCGCATTCTCTATGGCGGCTCGGTCAAGCCCGGCAATGCGAAGGAACTGATGGGCGTCGCCAATGTCGACGGCGCGCTGATCGGCGGGGCGAGCTTGAAATCGGACGACTTCCTTGCCATCTACCGCGCATATGAAGCGCTGACGGCCTGAAGGCTTTGCGCGCCCGCCCGCAAAAGGGCGGGCGGATTGGCCGGTAAGGGCTTGGAATGCCGCGCGGCTTGGTATATTGAGCCGCAAACCTGAAATTTGGCCGTCTGGCCGGGATCTTGGAAAACATGCAGACCATCTTGCTCGTCATCTATCTCATGGTCGTCGTCGCGCTGATCGGCGTCGTGCTGATCCAGCGGTCTGAAGGCGGCGGCCTCGGCATCGGCGGCGGCTCCGGTTTCATGTCCGCCCGCGGCACGGCCAATGCGCTGACGCGCACGACCGCGATCCTCGCGACGCTGTTCTTCGTTCTGGCGATCGGCATGGGCATCCTCGCCCGCTACGAGACGCAGCCGACCGACATTCTCGACCGCATTCCGGGCACGACCGGCACGGGCGGCGTTCTCGACGCGCTCGGCGGCGCCGAGCAGAACCAGGGCACGCAGAACAACACGAACCAGACCCCCGCGACGACCGGCACGCAAACCGTTCCGAGCGAAGGCGGCGCGGCCACCGGCACGGGCAACTCGTCGACAACGACGACGGGCACCGGTACGGGTGCCGCCACGGGCGAGGGCGGCAACGCCGGCGTCCCGAGCGGCCAGTAAGCCGCAAAAGCGAAAACAAACCGGCCGGTTGGCGCAAACCAACCGGCCTTCTTCTGTGTAAAACGACGATTGCGACTTCCGAAATCACGCCCAAGGTGATTTTTCGGTAGCGGAATCGATTTTGAAAAGGTATCCGGTGACTCCCATGGCGCGATATGTATTCATCACTGGCGGCGTGGTTTCTTCCCTCGGAAAAGGCATCGCGGCCGCTGCACTCGGAGCTCTCCTTCAGGCCCGCGGTTACCGCGTGCGTCTCCGGAAGCTGGACCCCTATCTCAATGTCGACCCGGGCACCATGAGCCCGACGCAGCACGGCGAGGTGTTCGTCACCGACGACGGCGCGGAGACTGACCTCGACCTCGGCCACTACGAGCGCTTCACCGGCCGCTCGGCCACCAAGACCGACAACATCACCACCGGCCGCATCTACAAGAACATCATCGACAAGGAACGCCGCGGCGACTATCTCGGCGCGACCGTGCAGGTCATCCCGCACGTCACCAACGAGATCAAGAACTTCGTCACCGAAGGCAACGACGACTACGACTTCGTGCTCTGCGAGATCGGCGGCACGGTGGGCGACATCGAGGCCATGCCCTTCATGGAGGCGATCCGCCAGCTCGGCAACGACCTGCCGCGCGGCACGGCCGTCTATGTCCACCTGACGCTGATGCCCTATATCCCGGCCGCCGGCGAATTGAAGACCAAGCCGACGCAGCATTCCGTGAAGGAGCTGCAGGCCATGGGCATCCATCCGGACATCCTGCTGGTGCGCGCCGACCGAGAAATCCCGGAAGCCGAGCGCAAGAAGCTCTCGCTGTTCTGCAACGTGCGCCCGACCGCCGTGATCCAGGCGCTCGACGTCGCGTCGATCTACGACGTGCCGCTCGCCTATCACAAGGAAGGCCTCGACGACGAGGTGCTGGCCGCCTTCGGCATCGAGCCGGCGCCCAAGCCCCGCCTGGAGGCCTGGCAGAACGTTTCCGACCGCATCAAGACGCCGGAAGGCGAGGTGACCATCGCCATCGTCGGCAAGTACACCGGCCTCAAGGATGCCTACAAGTCGCTGATCGAGGCGCTGTACCACGGCGGCATCGCCAACCACGTCAAGGTCAAGCTCGAATGGATCGAGTCGGAGGTCTTCGAGAAGGAGGATCCGGCGCCGTATCTGGAAAAGGTGCACGGCATCCTCGTTCCCGGCGGTTTCGGCGAGCGCGGTTCGGAAGGCAAGATCAATGCGGCGCGTTTTGCCCGCGAGCGCAAGGTGCCCTATTTCGGTATCTGCTTCGGCATGCAGATGGCCGTGGTCGAGGCTGCGCGTAACCTTGCCGGCATCGAGAGGGCATCCTCCACCGAGTTCGGCAAGACGGCCGAGCCGGTCGTCGGCCTGATGACGGAATGGGTGAAGGGCAACGATCTCGAAAAGCGCTCGGCCTCCGGCGACCTCGGCGGCACGATGCGCCTCGGCGCCTATCGCGCTTCGCTGAAGGGCGGCACGAAGATCGCCGACATCTACGGCTCGACGGACATTTCCGAGCGCCACCGCCACCGCTACGAGGTCAATGTCGACTACAAGGACAGGCTGGAAGGCTGCGGCCTCGTCTTCTCCGGCATGTCGCCGGACGGCCTCCTGCCGGAAACGGTCGAATATGCCGACCATCCGTGGTTCATCGGCGTGCAGTACCACCCGGAACTGAAGAGCCGGCCGCTCGATCCGCACCCGCTCTTCGCAAGCTTCGTCGAAGCGGCGCTGGAACAGAGCCGCCTCGTCTGAGAAAAGTGTTCAAACGAAAAGCCCGGCATTTCCGCCGGGCTTTTTGCGTTTCAGGGCATTCAGCGCGAATAGGGCGAGATGCACTGCTTGCGCGGGCCGTTGTTCGGCTGGAACGTATTGTCGTAGGCCCGGTACGTGCGATAGCGATTGGCGCACCAGTTCACATGGGAGCCGCCGCTGGCGCGCGGCTGGTTGGCGATCGCGCCGCCGATGGCAGCACCGAGGCCGAAGGCGGCAAGCGGATACCACCAGCCGTCCGAATGGCGGCGGTAGCCCGGGCGATAGTAGCGATAGCCGCGATGGCCATGCCAGCGGCGCTCGGCGCGGCGGTCATAGCGGTACTGGACCTTTTCCACGGAGGAAGCCGACGGAACGGGGACCTGGGCAAAGGTGACCGCTTCGGCAGGCACGATGGAGGTGAGGGCGAGGGCGACCGAAAGGGCGCCTGCGGCAAGGCCGGACTTCAGCTTCAGCATGGGATAACCTTTCCTGATTGTTTGGCGCCAGAACGCCCGCAGGCCGGATTCGGTTCCATTTCCGCCGCACGCGCAGGTGGTTTTCTGCGCGGAATGTCAAAAAAAACGGGCTGGTCCGCCTTTCGGCTCGCCAACCCGTTCCGGTAAGTTTGCGGATCAGGGTGTTCGGGGTACAGGGGCTTTCGCCGCAATCCGGCTGCATCTCCAGATCTCCTGTAAGGCCGATCATGCCCGAACGCCTTTTTCCCGATTGACATAAAGCGCAGCTTTTTTAACAATTTCCACATGGTCAGGCAAGCGCCGCGGCAGGGGCCGCTCGACGTCACCATCCTTCTTTTG
This sequence comes from Shinella sp. R2-11, assembly GCF_055330205.1. Classification (NCBI taxonomy): domain Bacteria; kingdom Pseudomonadati; phylum Pseudomonadota; class Alphaproteobacteria; order Hyphomicrobiales; family Rhizobiaceae; genus Shinella; species Shinella sp. R2-11. The sequence goes on from NZ_JBVAPC010000002.1 coordinate 262,670, forward strand.
CCGGAGTCGTCGATCATGTCGCTCGCCTCCGTGCTCGATCCCATGCGCGCGGCCAACCGCGTGATGCCGGAACCGGTGTTCCGCTGGACGATCCTGTCGCCCGGCGGCAAGCCGGTGGTGCTGACCTGCGGCGTGGAAATCCGCGTCGACGGCAGCTTCGACGACGCCATGAGCGGCGACGCGCTGCTCGTCATCGCCGGCTTCAACCAGGACCGCCATGCGAACCGCAGTTTCATTAGCCGGCTCAAGAAAGTGACGCGCCGGTTCGGCATCGTCGCAGGTATCGAATCGGGCTGCTGGCTGCTGGCGAGGTCGGGCCTCCTGGACGGGCGCGATGCGACGGCGCACTGGGAGGAGCTGGAGGATTTCGCCGCCGCCTTTCCGGCCCTCAACGTGCGAGCGGACCGCTTCGTCACCGACGGGCCGCTCTGGACGTCCGGCGGGGCCTCGCCGACCTTCGACATGATGCTGCATCTGGTGCGCGAGCGCTTCGGCTCGGCCGTGGCGCTCGATGTGGCGAGCGTCTTCGTCTATGACGAGACCCATGCGGCGACGGATGCGCAGCCGCTCGTCTCGCTCGGCCGGCTCGCCGAACACCAGCCGGACCTCGCCGCCGCCATCCGCCTGATGGAGCGCACCATCGACCGGCCGCTGACCATCGCGGCGCTGGCGCGCCGGCTCGGCTTCTCGACGCGCAAGCTGGAGACGCTGTTCGCGGGCGGGCTCGGCATCGGGCCGGGGAAATATTACCTGCGCCTGCGGCTGACGGCCGCGCAGCGACTGGTGCGCGACACGCCGCTGTCGATGCAGGAGGTGGCGCTGCGCAGCGGCTTCGACAGCCTCTCCGCCTTTTCCCGCGCCTTCCGCAATCATTTCGGCGCGAGCCCGCTGAAGCTGCGGGCGGAGATGCGGGTGAAGGGATGAGTGGACGCCGTGGCGGCGCGTGTATCCTCGGATCGATGCCACACGGCACGCCATTCACTCCAAACAAAAAGGCGGGCCCGAGGCCCGCCTTTTCCGTCTCTCTGCCGATCCGCTCAGTGCAGGATCTGGCTGAGGAAGAGCTTGGTGCGCTCGTGCTGCGGATTGTCGAAGAACTCGTGCGGCGAGTTCTGCTCAACGATCTGGCCCTGGTCCATGAAGATCACCCGGTTGGCGACCTGGCGGGCAAAGCCCATTTCGTGCGTCACGCACAGCATGGTCATGCCTTCCTCGGCCAGCGACACCATCGTGTCGAGCACTTCCTTCACCATTTCCGGGTCGAGCGCCGAGGTCGGCTCGTCGAACAGCATGATCTTCGGCTTCATGCACAGCGAGCGGGCGATCGCCACGCGCTGCTGCTGGCCGCCGGAGAGCTGGCCGGGATATTTGTGGGCCTGTTCCGGGATCTTGACGCGCTTCAGATAGTGCATCGCCACTTCCTCGGCGTCCTTCTTCGGCATCTTGCGCACCCAGATGGGAGCGAGCGTGCAGTTTTCGAGGATCGTCAGGTGCGGGAAGAGGTTGAAGTGCTGGAATACCATGCCGACCTCGCGGCGCACCTCGTCGATCTTCTTCAGGTCGTTGGTCAGCTCGATGCCGTCGACGAGGATCTGGCCCTTCTGGTGCTCCTCCAGCCTGTTGATGCAGCGGATCATCGTGGACTTGCCGGAGCCCGACGGGCCGGCGATGACGATGCGCTCGCCCTTCATGACCTTGAGGTTGATGTCGCGCAGCACGTGGAAGTCGCCGTACCACTTGTTCATGTTGATGATCTCGACGGCGACGTCCGTTGCGGACACTTCCATCTTTTGCGCCTGGGCCTGGTTAGCCATTGTTGTTTCCTCTCAGTTATCTCTTGTGGCTCGTGTCGAGCCGGCGTTCCACGAAGGCCGAGTAGCGCGACATGCCGAAGCAGAAAATCCAAAACACGAAGCCGGCGAAGATCAGGCCCGTCAACGGCGTGACGGGGGTGATCCAGCCCGAATCCCCAAAACTTGCCTTCACGATGCCCAGCAGGTCGTACATCGAGATGATCGTGACGAGGGACGTATCCTTGAACATGCCGATGAAGGTATTCACGATGCCCGGTATCACGAGTTTGATGGCCTGCGGTAGCACGACGAAGGTCATTTTGTGGAAGTAGTTTAGACCAAGAGCGTCGGCCGCTTCATATTGTCCTTTCGGAATGGCTTGAAGACCACCGCGAATAACCTCCGCCATATAGGCGGACGCGAAGATCGACACGCCGACGAGGGCACGCAGGAACTTGTCGATATTGTTGCCCGGCGTCAGGAAGAGCGGCAGCAGCACGCTCGCCATGAAGAGGACGGTGATCAGCGGCACGCCGCGGATCAATTCGATGAAGACGACGCTGACCGTCTTCATCACCGGCATGCGCGAGCGCCGCCCGAGCGCCAGCAGGATACCCGCCGGCAGCGAGACGACGATGCCGACGAAGGAGAGGATGAGCGTCACCATCAGCCCGCCCCACAGCGACGTCTCCACATGCCGGAGGCCGAACCACCCGCCGAGCAGGAGGATGAAGGAGACGATGGGGAAGGCGATGAGGAGCAGGATGGCATTCAGCCCCTTGCGCGGCACCCTCGGCATCAGGAAGGGCACGAGCAGCGCTACGAACAGCGCGACGACCAGGAGCGGCCGCCACAGCTCGTCCCGCGGATAGGAGCCGAACATGAACTGCACGAAGCGGTCGTTCACATAGGCCCAGCAGGCGCCGCTCCAGCCGGTGGGCAGCTGGCCGCCCTGGTCGGTGGTGAGGCAGACCGTGCGGTCCGCCCCGGTCCAGACGGCGGAGACGAACAGCCAGTTGAGCGCCTTCGGCACGTAGTAGAGGATCGCCGTGATGGCGAGGATGGATAGGATGCTGTCCTTCCACGAGGCGAACAGGTTGTTGCGGATCCAGGCGAGGGCCGACGCCTCGGAGGCCGGCGGCTTTTCCGCCTCGAGGAACCGCTCGCGGACATAGGTCGTGGTCTCGGTCATCTCAGCGCTCCACCAGGGCCATCTTGGCGTTGAACCAGTTCATGAACAGCGAGGTGATGAGGCTGATCGAGACATAGATCAGCATCCAGATCGAGATGATCTCGATCGACTTGCCGGACTGGTTGAGGATGGTGCCGCCGACCGCGACGAGGTCGGCATAGCCGACGGCCACCGCGAGCGAGGAGTTCTTGATGAGGTTGAGATATTGCGAGGTGAGCGGCGGGATGATGATCCGCAGCGCCTGCGGCAGCACGACGAGCCGCGTCGCCTGCCCGGGACGAAGGCCGAGCGCATAGGACGCTTCCGACTGGCCCTTCGACACGCCGCGGATGCCGGCGCGCACGATCTCGGCGATGAACGAGGCCGTGTAGAGCGAGAGCGCGAGATAGAGCGCCAGGAATTCCGGCCCGATCACCATGCCGCCATTCATGTTGAAGGAGCCGGGGACCGGATAGTCGAGCGAGAGCGGCATGCCCATCAGCACATGCACGACGAGCGGCAGGAGCACGATGAGGCCGAGATTGACCCAGAGCACCGGCGGGCGCTTGCCCGTGGCGCGCTGGCGCGCATTCGCCCAGATCGTGAAGACGATCGCCGCGACCACGCCGAGGAGGAAGGCGCCGAGCACGACCCCGAAGCCCTCGCCGAAGACCGGCGCCGGCATGTAGATGCCGCGGTTCGAGATGAAGAACGCGGCGTCGGGATTCTCCTGGATATGCTGGAAGATGCTGCGGATCGACGGCAGCAGGGCGAGAACGCCGAGATACCAGAAGAAGATGACCAGCAGCGGCGGGATATTGCGGAAGATTTCCACATAGACCGTGCAGAGCCTGGCGACCAGCCAGTTGTGCGACAGGCGCCCGATGCCGACGAGAAGGCCGACGATCGTCGCGGTGACGATGCCGGCGGCGGCGATGACGAGCGTGTTGATGAGGCCGACCTGCAGCGCGCGGAAATAGGTGGAATCGCTGGAATAGGCGATCAGCGTCTGCGCGATGTCGAAGCCGGCGCGGCTGTTGAGGAAGCCGAAGCCCGCCGACATGTTGGCGCGGGCAAGGTTCTGGACGACATTGTGCCACGCATACCAGACGGCGGCGACGATCACCACGAACGTCACGACCTGATAGGCGACGCTTCTCAGCGCTGGATTGTAGAGTAGAGATACCTTCGGCGGTTCGCCGGACCCTGTTCGGGCATCCGCAAGAGCCATGTATTTCCCCTGACGTTGTTTTCGCCCTGTTTTCCGGGCGTTTTATTAAGGGGGAGGGCAGTTTTCTGCCCTCCCGAAGCGGTGGATCCGGTTAGCGGATCGGCGGAGCGTATTGCAGGCCGCCCTTCGTCCACAACCCGTTCAGGCCGCGGGCGATCTTGAGCGGGGAGCCTTCGCCGACATTGCGCTCGAAGGATTCGCCGTAATTGCCGACCGCCTTGATGATCTGCACGGCCCAGTCCTTCGGCACGCCGAGGTCGGCACCGATGGTGCTGTCGGCCTCTTCACCGAGGAAGCGCTTGATGTCCGGGTTGTCGGACTTCTTCATCTCCTCGACATTGGCCTGCGTGATGCCGAATTCCTCGGCGGCCACCATCGCGTAGTGCGACCAGCTTACGATGTCGAACCACTTGGAATCGTTCTGCCGGACGGCCGGGCCGAGCGGCTCCTTGGAGATGATTTCCGGCAGCACCATGTGGTCGTCCGGATTGTTCATCTTCAGGCGGATCGAGTAGAGGCCCGAGGCGTCGGTCGTGTAGGCGTCGCAGCGGCCGGCATTGTAGGCGGCGTCCGCCTCATCCTGCGCTTCGAAGACGACCGGCTTGAAATCCATGTTGTTGGCACGGAAATAGTCGGCAAGGTTGAGTTCGGTGGTCGTGCCGGACTGCACGCAGACGGACGCGCCGGAAAGCTCCAGCGCCGACTTCACGCCGAGTTCCTTCTTCACCATGAAGCCCTGGCCGTCATAGTAGTTCACGGCGCGGAAATCGAAGCCGAGCTGCGAATCGCGGCTGATGCTCCAGGTGGTGTTGCGGGAAAGGATGTCGACTTCGCCGGACTGAAGGGCCGGGAAGCGGTCCTTGGCCGAGAGGGGCGTGTACTTCACCTTGGTGGCGTCGCCGAAGACGGCAGCGGCCACGGCCTTGCAGAGATCGACGTCGAGACCGGCCCAGTTGCCCGCCGAATCCTGCGCGCCGAAACCGGCGAGATTCGAGCCGTTCACGCCGCACTGGACGAAACCCTTAGCCTTCACGTCGGAAAGCGTGTCAGCCTGAGATGCCGTTGCGCCAAGCCCCAGTACGGCGGCGCCGACGAGCGCCGTCACGATTTTTTTTGCCATTTTTTACAACCTTTTTCTGTTGTCTTGTTTTATCCGCAGGTCCCTCTTCCCTCTGCGGGCATGCCTGCGGAACTCGCTACCCTCCCGGTGCGAGGTTGCTTATCTCATGCTCAAAATGACGCAGGGTCAAGGGAGCGCCGCCATTTTCCGGCCACGATTACCATTTTGCCGCCGAATGGCGGAATTTTGGGCGGAAAAGCGTGGATTTGTGCAGTAAACCGCTCAAAAAATCACGCAGTTGGCTTTCGCGGCCGGTTTTGCGCGCCGTCATCCTTTCGTATGGGGGTTGACCTCGGGGGCCCTCTGGCGAAAAGTCGGCGCCTCGACATTTCCCGCAATTCCCGGACAGAACCCATGAAAAACAGAGACGAAATCCTCGCCGGCGCCGGCGTGAACACCCGCCTTGCCCATGCCGGAAACGATCCGGCCGAGTTTCACGGTTTCGTCAATCCGCCGGTGGTCCATGCCTCGACGGTGCTCTTCCCGAATGCCGCGATCATGGAAAACCGCGCGCAGAAATACACCTACGGCACCCGCGGCACGCCGACGACCGATGCGCTCTGTGCGGCGATCGACGAGCTGGAGGGTTCGGCCGGAACGATCCTCGTCCCCTCGGGCCTTGCCGCCGTCACCGTGCCGTTCCTCGCCTATCTTTCGGCCGGCGACCACGCGCTCATCGTCGATTCGGTCTATCACCCGACCCGCCATTTCTGCGATACGATGCTGAAGCGCCTCGGCGTGACGGTGGAATATTACGATCCGATGATCGGCGCGGGCATCGAGACGCTGATCCGGCCGAACACCAGGCTGGTGCATACCGAGGCGCCGGGCTCCAACACCTTCGAGATGCAGGATATCCCGGCCATCGCCGCCGCCGCCCACAAGCATGGCGCGGTCGTGACGATGGACAATACCTGGGCGACGCCGCTCTATTTCCGCCCGCTCGATTTCGGCGTGGACGTCTCGATCCATGCGGCGACGAAATATCCGGCCGGGCATTCGGACGTGCTGTTCGGCACCGTCTCGGCCAATGCCGCCCATTGGGAGCAGCTGCACGAGACCCAGATCACGCTCGGCACCTGCGCCTCGCCGGACGATGCCTACCAGGTGCTGCGCGGCCTCCGCACCATGGGCGTGCGGCTGGAGCGGCACCAGGAAAGCGCGCTGAATCTCGCCCGCTGGCTGGAGGGCGTCGACGACGTTTCGCGCGTGCTGCATCCGGCCCTGCCGAGCTTCCCGGGCCATGATCTCTGGAAGCGCGACTTTAAGGGCGCGAGCGGCATCTTCTCCATCGTGCTGAAGGGCGGCTCGCCGGAGCGCTACAAGGCCAAGGCCCATGCCTTCCTCGATGCGCTCGGCATTTTTGGCCTCGGCTATTCCTGGGGCGGCTTCGAATGCCTTGCCGTGCATGTGTATCTTGGCGACCGCCGGGTGGCCAAGGGGCCGGAGGAGGGACCGGTGCTGCGGTTGCAGATCGGTCTGGAGGACGTGAAGGATATCAAGGCGGATATCGAGCGCGGGCTGGCGGCGGCGCGGGCGGTATAGGACAGGATTGCCCCTCATCCGCCTGCCGGCACCTTCTCCCCGCAAGCGGGGAGAAGGGACTTTGTCGCACTGGTTTCCCGTTCGCCGGAACCGGTTTCCTGAAGTGCTATGATCAAGATTGGCGAGGCATCACACATCCTCTCCTTCTCCCCGCTTGCGGGGAGAAGGTGCCGGCAGGCGGATGAGGGGCTCTTTCACTCCGGCGTGCGATACCCGTAAAGCCAGTCGAAATCCGCCGCGAGGCTTTCCGGTTTGCGCAGCGACAGCACCAGGTTGCGCGCGAGCGCGACCGGGCCGCGAGCATGATAGGCGAAGCGGTTGAACGCACCGCGGCTGCGCACGCGCGAAACACGCGCACGACGGGTCTTCTCGAAGCCGCCGAGGGCCGCTCCGATATCCGTGGCCGTTGCCAGCCTTTCGGCGAGCAAGGCGGCATCCTCGATCGCCATCGCCGCGCCCTGCGCCGCGAAGGGCGTCATGGCATGGGCGGCGTCGCCGATCAGCACCGTTTTCCCGCCATCCGTCCACGCGCCGTCCGGGCAGCCGAAGAGCGGCCAGACGAGCGGATCCTGCGCATCCGGCAGGAGGCCCCGGATATCCGGGTGCCAGCCCTTGAAGGCATCCAGCAGGCGGCCGCGCGTCCGCGCATCGCCCTTGCGCAGCCAGCCCTCGGCCGGCGCTTCCGGCTGGGCATGGATCGCGACGATGTTGAAGACGTCCGTTTCGGCGAGCGGATAGGCGACGAGATGGGCCTTCGGCCCGAGGAAGGCCGCAACCGTGCGCGGATCAAGAAAGGACGGCGCGGCGGCATAGGGCACGAGGAAGCGCCAGGCGACATTGCCGGAGTAGCGGGCGGGCAGGGCGCCCGGCACCGCGCTCCGCAGGCGCGACCAGACGCCGTCCGCCGCGATCAGGACATCGGCCGGCGCAAGGGAAAGAGCGGCCTCGGCATTTGCGATATGCTCGTCGATCGTCAGCGTGCACAGCGGTTCGGCGCGAACGGCCTCGATGAGGACCTTTTGCAATGAAGCGCGGTGCAGGACGCCATAGGGCGCGCGCCAGCGGCTCTCGGCCGCCGCGCCGGCGGGAACGGAGGCGAGGGGCGCAAGCGAGAGGCCGGAGGAAAGGAGAATATGGTCCGGCTCGGTCCAGCGCGCGCGCAGCGCATCGAGAAGGCCGAGATCGGCGAGGATGCGCGAGGCATTCGGCGAGAGCTGCAAACCGGCGCCGACCTCCGCAAGCGCGGGGGCCTGTTCGAGGACATGCGAGGCGATGCCCTTGCGGGCGAGCGCAAGGGCCGTCGTCAGGCCGGCAATGCCGGCGCCGACGATGGTTACGGATTTGACGGAAGACATGGGAGTGCCGGCCTTCCGGCCGTCACGCCGCCACCTGGTTGGTGAAGGTGCAGCCGACCGGATCGGTCTGGGTGGCCTTCAGCGCCGGGTTGTAGCGGTAGAGCGTCGAGCAGTAGGGGCAGACCTTCTCGTTGTCGTCGCCCATGTCGAGGAAGACGTGCGGATGGTCGTAGGGCACGGAAGCGCCGACGCACATGAATTCCTTCACGCCGATCTCGATCGTGCGGTGGCCGCCGTCGTTCTGGAAATGGGGAATGCTGTGCCCAGCCATGTGATGCTCCGTGGAAATGCGTCTTTTCTGGCGCGGACCATAGTCGCCTTCGGCTTAAATGTGTAGATGCAAAACCGTCGCGCCGGAGGAGAAATCCGCAGCCGCCGTTTTCCTTGCGGCCGATCGGCATTATGAGCGTGGACAGAAACGAAAGACGGACCGCGATGAACCTCGACAACCCGCCCTTTTCCCGCTTCACCCATGACGGCCTCGAGCTCGCCTTCTTCGACGAGGGCGATCCGTCCGGGTATCCCGTGCTGCTGATCCACGGCTTTGCCTCCAGCGCGAATGTCAACTGGGTGTTTCCCGGCTGGCTGAAGACGCTGGGCGATGCCGGCTACCGGGTGATCGCCATCGACAATCGCGGCCATGGCGCGAGCGACAAGCCGCATGACCCGGCGCTCTACACGCCCCCGCTGATGGCGGGCGATGCGGCGGCGCTCCTCGACCATCTCGGCATTTCCGAGGCGCATGTCTTCGGCTATTCCATGGGCGCGCGCCTCACCGCCTTCCTGGCGCTCGCCCACCCGGACCGGGTGCGCTCCGTCGTCTTCGGCGGGCTCGGCATCGGCATGGTGGAGGGCGTCGGCGACTGGGACCCCATCGCGGATGCGCTGCTGGCCCCCTCTCTCGACGTGGTGACGCACGAGCGCGGCCGCATGTTCCGCGCCTTCGCCGACCAGACGAAATCCGACCGTCAGGCGCTCGCCGCCTGCATCATGACCTCGCGCGATCTCCTGACGGCGGAGGACATGGCGCGCATCGACATGCCGGCGCTGATCGGCGTCGGCACGAAGGACGACATTGCCGGCGCGCCGGAGCCGCTCGCCGCGCTGATGCCGGATGCCCGCGCGCTCGACATTCCCGGCCGCGACCACATGCTCGCCGTCGGCGACAAGGTGTTCAAGCGCGCCGTCCTCGATTTCTATGCGGAGATCGGCGGCCGCTGAGGCTGCCGTTCACGACAACCTGCGGGCGGCCATTCCGCTTGGGCATGCTTTGCACTATATTCGGGCGGAACGACACCAAGGAGTGCGGCGATGGTCGCGACGAACGAACTGAGGGCCGGCGAGAAGCTCAAGGCCATGGATCCGATCTGGGACAGCCTGCGCGAGGAAGCGCGCGTGGCCGCCCAGGCCGAGCCGCTGCTGGCGGCCTTCCTCTATTCGACGGTGCTCAACCACCGCTCGCTTGAGGAAAGCGTGATCCACCGCGTCTGCGAGCGCCTCGACCATCCGGACCTCCAAGCGAACCTCCTGCACCAGATCTTCGACGAGATGCTCGAGGACTGGCCGGAATGGGGCAGCATCCTGCGCGTCGACATCCAGGCCGTCTACGACCGCGATCCCGCCTGCCTGCGCTTCCTCGACGCGGTGCTCTACTTCAAGGGCTTCCACGCCATCCAGACCCATCGCCTGGCGCACTGGCTGCACGACAAGGGCCGGCGCGACCTCTCGCTCTATGTGCAGAGCCGGTCCTCCAGCGTCTTCCAGACGGATATCAACCCGGCCGCGCGCATCGGCAAGGGCTTCTTCCTCGACCACGCGACGGGCCTCGTCGTCGGCGAGACGGCGGTCATCGGCGATAACGTCTCCATCCTCCACAACGTTACGCTCGGCGGCACCGGCAAGGAGGGCGGCGACCGCCATCCGAAGATCGGCGACGGCGTGATGATCGGGGCGGGGGCGAAGATCCTCGGCAACATCCATATCGGCCATTGCTCGCGCATCGCGGCCGGCTCCGTGGTGCTGAAGGCCGTGCCGCCGAAATCGACGGTCGCGGGCGTGCCGGCCAAGGTCATCGGCGAGGCCGGCTGCAACGAGCCGTCGCGCGCCATGGACCAGCTCCTGGCCGCCTTCGACTACGATCTCTGACCGGACCCGGATGCCCTGCGGCGCGGTTTTCATCCGTGTTGCCTGAAGGCGGCAGGGCGGGAAAAGTCGCTTTCGTGGGTTTACAGGCCAGAGGGCAGGTGCGAGAAGCGCGGCACATCAACCGTTACGGAGACATATCGTGAAGCCGGAAGAAATCAGGAAGCTCGAGGCCTACTTCAAGCGCAATCTCAACAAGGAGATCGTCGTGAAGGCCCGCCCGCGCAAGGATGAATCCGCCGAAGTCTACCTCGCCGACGAATTCCTGGGCGTCATCTTCCGCGACGACGAGGACGGGGAACTGTCCTACAACTTCTCCATGGCGATCCTCGACATCGACCTCTGATCCATCGGACGTTTCGCATTGATGAAGGCCCGGCCGCCCTTGGCGCCGGGCCTTTTCGTTTGGGCGCTGCCGGCCGATTTCATGATCGTTTTGCGACAAAATTGCCGTTTGCGAGGCGCAATGATCATACCTATCGCGCAACATCTTGCTTTGCTTATGGAATATTGCATTGCAGCATAGATATTGACTTTTTTGTGCGCTGCATATAGTTTCCGGGCCACTCACCGGGATCCAAAGGAGACTTCGATGTTCAATTTCGACGAGGCAAACAAGAAGAACAAGGAAGCGGTTGACACGATCGTCAAGAGCTACACGACCGTTGCCAAGGGCATGCAGGCCATTGCGGCCGAAACCGCGGACTATTCCAAGAAGTCCTTCGAGGACGGCCTCGCTCACTTCGAGAAGCTCAGCGGCGTCAAGAGCGTCGAAGCCGCTCTCGAGCTGCAGACCGCCTTTGTGAAGTCCTCCTACGAAGGCTTCGTCGCCGAAGCCACGAAGCTCGGCGAAATGTATGCCGATCTCGCCAAGGGCGCCTACAAGCCCTACGAGGCGCCGGTTGCCAAGGCGACCGCCGCTGCCAAGGCCGCCGTCGCGGCCTGATCTACCGGTAAAGTCTTACGCGCATAGCGTTTATGGGCCGGCTGCGGGCAACCGCGGCCGGCCTTTCCGCGTCCCGGGATTGCGCGAGGCTGACGCAGCGGAGCCAAATTTCGCTATTTCCTTCGGATGGCCGGCGATTATGATTGCAGTGCGAAGCAGGGGTCTTACAATCGTGTGTCGAGACATTAGATAACAGTTCCAGATGGCAGCCTCGGGCGAATGCGCCGGAGCAAGCGACTGTAATCAAGGGAATGAACACGCATGGAAGTGAGACGGGTTCGGATGCAGGATGGCGATGAGGGCGGCGACACTCCCGGTCGCAGCACCTCGGTCATTACCCGCACGAAGCCAAAGACGAAGAAGCCGAGCCTCTACCGCGTCCTGCTGCTGAACGACGATTATACTCCCATGGAGTTCGTGATCCACATTCTGGAGCGTTTCTTCCAGAAGGACCGGGAAGCGGCCACGCGGATCATGCTGCATGTGCACAATCACGGCGTAGGCGAGTGTGGCGTGTTCACCTACGAGGTTGCCGAAACCAAAGTGACACAGGTGATGGACTTCTCCCGCCAGCACCAGCACCCGCTGCAATGTGTCATGGAAAAGAAATGAGGAACGAACGTGCCAACATTTTCTGCCAGCCTTGAAAAGGCCCTCCATCAGGCACTGACCTACGCGAACGAGCGCCATCACGAATATGCGACGCTCGAACATCTCCTGCTCGCGCTGATCGACGACGCCGACGCGGCCGCCGTGATGGGCGCCTGCAACGTCAATCTCGATGTCCTGCGCAAGACCGTCACCGACTATGTCGACCATGACCTTGCAAACCTCGTGACGGGCTACGAGGAGGATTCCAAGCCGACCTCCGGCTTCCAGCGCGTCATCCAGCGCGCGGTGATCCATGTCCAGTCGTCCGGTCGCGAGGAAGTGACCGGCGCCAACGTGCTCGTCGCGATCTTCGCCGAGCGCGAGAGCCATGCCGCCTATTTCCTGCAGGAGCAGGAGATGACGCGCTACGACGCGGTCAACTTCATCTCGCACGGCATCGGCAAGCGGCCGGGCGCCTCCGAGCCGCGGCCGGTCCGCGGCAGCGAGGAGGCCGACAGCGAGCCGAAGCAGCAGCGGGGTGGCAACGAGCAGGAGGAGTCCGTAAAGAAGCAGGACGCCCTCACGGCCTATTGCGTGAACCTCAACGAGAAGGCCAAGAACGGCAAGATCGACCCGCTGATCGGCCGCCACGCCGAGGTCAACCGCACGATCCAGGTGCTCTGCCGCCGCTCCAAGAACAACCCGCTCTATGTGGGCGATCCCGGCGTCGGCAAGACGGCCATCGCCGAGGGCCTCGCCAAGCGCATCGTCGAGGGCAAGGTGCCGGAAGCGCTGGCCGATGCGACGATCTTCTCGCTCGACATGGGCACGCTGCTCGCCGGCACGCGCTATCGCGGCGACTTCGAGGAGCGCCTGAAGCAGGTCGTCAAGGAACTCGAAGAGTATCCGGGCGCCGTGCTGTTCATCGACGAGATCCACACGGTCATCGGCGCAGGGGCAACCTCCGGCGGCGCGATGGACGCGTCGAACCTTCTGAAGCCGGCGCTTTCCTCCGGCGCGATCCGCTGCATCGGCTCGACGACCTACAAGGAATACCGCCAGTTCTTCGAGAAGGACCGGGCGCTCGTCCGCCGCTTCCAGAAGATCGACGTGAACGAGCCGACCATCGACGATACGATCGAGATCATGAAGGGTCTCAAGCCCTATTTCGAGGAATATCACAAGCTTCGCTATTCCAACGAGGCGATCAAGACGGCCGTCGAGCTTTCGGCGCGCTACATCAACGACCGCAAGCTGCCGGACAAGGCGATCGACGTGATCGACGAGACCGGCGCGGCCCAGATGCTGCTGCCCGCCGGAAAACGCCGCAAGCTGATCACCGAGAAGGAGATCGAGGCGACCATCGCCACCATGGCCCGCATTCCGCCGAAGACCGTCTCGAAGGACGACGAGCAGGTGCTCGCCAACCTCGAGAAGGAACTGCGCTCGGTCGTCTACGGCCAGGACCTCGCCATCGAGGCGCTGGCATCTGCGATCAAGCTGTCGCGCGCCGGTCTTCGCGAGCCGAACAAGCCGATCGGCTGCTACCTGTTCTCCGGCCCCACGGGCGTCGGCAAGACGGAAGTAGCCAAGCAGCTTGCAAGCTCGCTCGGCGTCGAGCTGCTGCGCTTCGATATGTCGGAATACATGGAGCGCCACACGGTCTCGCGCCTGCTCGGGGCACCTCCCGGCTATGTCGGTTTCGACCAGGGCGGCCTCCTGACCGACGGCGTCGACCAGCATCCGCATTGCGTGCTGCTGCTCGACGAGATCGAGAAGGCGCATCCGGACCTCTACAACATCCTGTTGCAGGTCATGGACCACGGCTCGCTGACCGACCATAACGGCAAGAAGATCGACTTCCGCAACGTCATCCTGATCATGACGACCAATGCGGGCGCATCCGACATGGCCAAGGCCGCCATCGGCTTCGGCTCGTCCAAGCGCGAGGGCGAGGACATGGAGGCGATCAACCGCCTGTTCACGCCGGAATTCCGCAACCGCCTCGATGCAATCATCCCGTTCGGCTCGCTGCCGACGCCGGTCATCCATCAGGTCGTGCAGAAGTTCGTCATGCAACTCGAAACCCAGCTTGCCGAGCGCAACGTCACCTTCGACCTGCAGCCGGAGGCGATCTCGTGGCTCGCGGAGAAGGGCTACGACGAGAAGATGGGCGCTCGTCCGCTGGCGCGCGTCATCCAGGAGAACATCAAGAAGAAGCTCGCCGATGAGATCCTCTTTGGCAAGCTCAAGAAGGGCGGCGTCGTCCGCGTTTCCGTCGGCACCAAGGAAGACGGCTCGAAGGGCCTGATCCTCGACGCCGTGCCGGAGACCGCGCCGATCAAGCCGAAGGCCGAGATCGAGGAGGCCGCCGCCAAGAAGGCAAAGCCGCGCAAGGCGAAGGAAACCGTCGCCGCCGAGGCAGCGCCGGCCAAGGCACGCTCGCCGAAGAAGGCGGCCGAGTCCAAGGCCACGGAGCCCAAGGACGAGCCGCCGCGCAAGTCCGGCACGGTTCCGAAGGTGCCGCGCAAGAAATAACGGCTTTACAAATCATACCGGGGCCGGGCAGGAAACTGCCCGGCCCCGTTTCGTGACAAGGTGTCGCAAACCTCGCTATCGTCATGCTCGGGCCTGTCCCGGGCATCTGCGAAGGTTCGATCTTTCTAGGCGCTGGCAGACCCTCGGTGCAAGGCCGGGGGTGACGCCGTGGACGAGGTGAGGCCTGTCGAAACATGGGGTGCGGACGGCGAAGTGAGCGTCCAATCTTTCTTTGCCGCAAGAGACTTTCATGACCGCCGAGACCGCCCCCGAACCCCGCTCCCAGACATATTGGTTCCTCTTCGGCATGCGCGGCCTCTTCAGCCTGCCGGCCATCATCCTGATGCTCTCCTTCGTCGGCTTCGCCGCCTTCACGGCGGAGGCGAAGATACCGGTCGGGCAGGTGATGTTCATGACCGGCATGATCTGGGCGCTGCCGGCCAAGGTCATCCTCGTCGGCTCCATGCTGTCGGGCGCGCATATCGCGACGGCCTTCCTCGCCGTCACGCTCTCCTCCGTGCGCATGATGCCGATGGTGGCCTCGCTGGTGCCGGAGATCCGCACCGGCCGCACGCCGACCTGGCTGCTGCTGGTCGTTTCCCATTTCGTCGCCATCACGGCCTGGGTCTTTGCGATGGAAAGGGTGCGCGACGTGCCGCGCGCCGGCCGGCTCGCCTTCTTCGCCGGCTTCGGCATCACGCTGACCACCACCAATATCGTGCTCGTCGGCCTCGTCTATGGCGCCGTGTCGGAATTCCCGCCGCTCGTCTCCGGCTGCCTGTTCTTCCTGACGCCGGTCTATTTCCTCACCTCGATCTGGATTTCCGCGCGCCACCGCGTGATCTACTGGGCGCTCGGCGTCGGGCTTGCGCTTGGCTGGCTCTTCGCGGTGATCGCGCCGGAATACGACATCCTGCTTGCCGGCATCGTCGGCGGCACGCTGGCATGGTGGGGCGAGCGCATGCTGCGCCAGCGGGAGGTAGCTCCATGAGCTTCGAGGGATATTGGCCCTATGTCTACATCGCCGTTGCCGGCTGGCTTGCGACCGATTTCTGGCGTTGGGCCGGCGTCCTCGTCGGCAACCGCATCGACGAGCGTTCGGAGCTTTTGAACTGGGTGCGGGCGGTGGCGACGGCGCTGGTGGCGGCCGTGATCGCCAAGATGATCTTCTTTCCGACCGGCACGCTCACGAGCTCGCCGCTCTGGCTGCGGCTGGGCGCGGTGGCCTTCGGCGCGGCCGCCTTCTTCCTCGGCGGCCGCTTCCGGCAGATCCTCGGCATCGCCGCGGCCATCGCCTTCCTGGCCGCGGGGCTCGCACTCATCGGCGCCTGACGGCGCAAGCGGTCACTTCAGCGCGTTGCGCAGCTTTTCCGCATTGGCGGCCAGCACGCCCTGGTCCTCCATCGTGCCGGAATGGGGCTTGAGCGGCAGGCCCTCGATGCGCGGGATGACGTGGAAGTGCAGGTGATAGACGGTCTGGCCGGCGGCCGGCTCGTTGAACTGGATGACCGTCACGCCATCCGCCTCGAACGCCTCCTTTACGGCGACAGCCATCTTCTGCACGACAGGCATGAGGCGGGCGAGGGTCTGCGGGTCGGCATCGAGGATGTTACGCGAGGGTGTCTTGGGGATGACGAGCGTGTGGCCGCTCGCCTGCGGCATGACATCCATGAAGGCGACGGCGTGCTCGTCCTCGTAGACGCGGTGCGAGGGAATCTCGCCGCGCAGGATCTTCGCGAAGATGTTGTTGGGGTCGTAGGCGGTCATGCTTGTCTCCCGGTCAGGTCAGTCGGTGTTGTCGTGGTTTTCGCCACGGCGGAAGGGGCCGTGTTCGGCAAGATAGTCGCCCATCATCTCGACATCTTGCCGCTCGCGTTCGAGATAGTCGGCAACGGCGCGGCGAAGGCCGGCATGGGCGATGTAATGGGCGGAATGGGTGGTGACGGGCAGGTAGCCGCGCGCCAGCTTGTGCTCGCCCTGCGCGCCGGCCTCGACGCGAGCCAGCCGCTTCTCGATCGCGAAGTCGATGGCCTGGTGGTAGCAGACCTCGAAATGCAGGAAGGGATGATCCTCGATGCAGCCCCAGTGGCGTCCGTAGAGCGTGTCGCCGCCAATGAAGTTGATCGCGCCGGCGATGTAGCGGCCCTCGCGCCGTGCCATGACCAGCAGGATGTCGTCCGCCATGCGCTCGCCGATCAGGCTGTAGAAGCGGCGGTTGAGATAGGGCCGGCCCCATTTGCGGCTGCCGGTGTCCATGTAGAAGGCGAAGAACTGGTCCCAGATGCTTTCGGTCAGGTCGCTGCCGGTCAGCCAGTCGATCTCGATGCCGTGCTCCAGCGCCGCGCGGCGCTCCTTCCTCAGCGCCTTGCGCTTGCGGGAAGCGAGCGTTTCGAGGAAATCCTCATAGGCGCCGTAGCCGGCATTGATGAAATGGAACTGCTGGTCGGTGCGGTGCAAATAGCCCGCAGCCTCGAAGACCGGCATTTCCGTCTCCGGCACGAAGGTCGCATGGGCGGAGGAGACCCCATGCCGCCGGGTCAGCTCCTTCAGGCCCTCGGCGAGCGCCGCCTGCGTTTCAACGACGGGTTCGCCCGTGCGGTAAAGCAGGCGGGGGCCGGTCGCGGGCGTGAAGGGAATGGCGGCCTGGAGCTTCGGATAGTAGCGCCCGCCGGCGCGCTCGAAGGCGTCGGCCCAGCCGTGGTCGAAGACATATTCGCCCTGGCTGTGGCTCTTGAGATAGACGGGCAGGGCGCCGCGCAGCGCGCCGTCCTCGCCGCCCTCCAGCAGCAGGTGCTGGCCGAGCCAGCCGGTCTCGGCGACGGCGCAGCCCGATTCTTCCAGCGAAGACAGGAAGGCGTGGCTGACGAAGGGATTGTAGGGCTCGCGCGCATCGCCCCTGGAGGCGCCGGCAAGGCGGCCCCAGTCCTCCGCCGGGATATCGGCGAAGCTCGTTTCGACACGGATGCGCACCGCCTCCGTCATGTCAGGCAGTCAGCGGCTCGCGCGGATCGAAGCCCTCGAAGGTCATCTGGTCCGCGTTGTTGGCCGTGATCGTGCGCGCCTCGTCGTCGCGCACGGTCCAGGTGATGATCTTCACGCCGAGGTCGCGCTGGCGGCTGATGAAGGCGTTCGGCAGGTGGCCGTAATAATAGGAGATGAAATCGAGGCCGAGCTGCATCGCCTCCTCGTGCACGGCGAAATTCTCCGGGCGCTGGCCTTCCGCGGTGAGGCCGACGGGGCGGGTGGTGCCGATGGCCTTGAGGTCCTGCAGCAGCCATTGGTCGAAACTCATCAGGGCGATGGGGCCTTCGTAGTCCTCGATGGCGTCGAGCACGGCCATGGCGAAGCCGTCGTCGTCGCCCTTGCGGCCCTTCAGCTCCAGCACGATGGGCACGCGACCCTTGACGAGGTCGAGGAGCTGGCGGAGCGTCGGGATGCGATCCGCCGTGCCGCCGATGGTCAGCAGGCCGAGCTCGGCGGCGGTGCGCTGGCGCACATCGCCGTCGATGCCGCAGAGGCGCTTCAGGTTGTCGTCATGGAAGACGACCGGAATGGCATCGGCCGAATATTGCAGGTCGCATTCGATGGAAAAGCCCGCATCGGCGGCGCGGGCGAAGGCCGAGAGGGTGTTTTCCCAGACGTTCCGATTGAGGTCGTGGTAGCCACGGTGGGCGATGGGCCGTTCGGTCAGCCAGTTGAACTTGGACATCAGGCGATTTCCATGATCGCGTCGATCTCGACGGCGGCGTTGAGGGGGAGGGAGGCCATGCCGACGGCGGCGCGGGCATGCTTGCCGGCATCGCCGAGCGCGCCGACGAGGAAGTTGGATGCGCCGTTGATGACGAGGTGCTGCTCGACGAAATCGGGCGCGGAGGCGACGAAGCCGTTGATCTTGACGATGCGCCTGATGCGCGAGAGATCGCCGAGCGCGGCCTTGGCCTGGGCGAGGAGACCGAGCGCGCACAGTTCCGCCGCCTTCTGGCCGGCCGCGACATCGACATTCCTTCCGAGATGGCCGGTATAGGCGAGCTTGCCGTCCAGCATCGGCAACTGGCCGGAAATATGAAGCATATTGCCGCTGATGACGAAGGGCACGTAGTTGGCCGCGGGCGCCGCCGCAACGGGGATGTCGTAGCCCAGTTCCTTGACGCGGTTTTCGATTTCAGCGGACATTGCGGTCTCCGTTCCGGGCTCTTGAGGGGCGTTGCGGCGGGGTATGCCGCACTGTGGGAAATGAATATGGCAAGGCGTGGATATTGCCTCGCTTTTGCCGGAAGAGTTCTTATAACATCGCCGTCGGTTTCAACAGGAGGAAACGGATGTTTCGTTCATCCTTTGTCGCGGCGCTCACAGCCGGGGCATGCTTCGCCGGCAGCGGCATTACCGACGCCCTTGCCAATCCGGCGAGCGGGCTTGCGCCGCACCGCGCCGTCTACGACCTCCAGCTCAAGGATGCGACCGAGCGCTCGGGCATCGCCGGCATGTACGGCCGCATGGTCTACGAGTTCAACGGCAGCCCCTGCGACGGTTACACGGTGAGCTTCCGCTTCGTCACGCAGGTCAATACCGGCGACGAGACGCGGCTCACCGACCAGCAGACCACCACCTACGAGGACCTGAAGAACGGCAGCTTCCGCTTCCTCACCCGCTCCTTCACCGACGAGAAGCTGGACAAGGAAGTGCGTGGCACGGCGCGCGAGGACAAGAAGGGCGTCAGCGTCGACCTGACCGCACCGGACGCCAGGAAACTGGAGCTCGCCGCCAGCCGCTTTCCGACCGAGCACATGGTGGAGGTGATCGCCCATGCGAGGAAAGGCGAGCACTTCTTCGAATCGCGCATCTACGACGGTTCGGATTCGGGCGACAAGACGCTGATGACCACTTCCGTCGTCGGCAAGAAGGAGATGCCGAAGGCCGGCGATCCGGACGCCGACAAGGCGGGCGTCTTCGCCAAGCAGGCTTTCTGGCCGGTCTCCATCGCCTATTACAACGACACCAGCGAGGGCGATGCGCTGCCGGTCTACCGCATGTCCTTCAAGCTCTACGAGAACGGCATCACGCGCGACCTCACCATGGATTACGGCGAGTTCTCGCTGACCGGCAGGCTGGCCAAGCTGGAGCTGTTCAAGCAGCAGGAGTGCAAGTAGGAGCGTTCAACGTCCTGGCTTGCCCCTCACCCTCATTCCCCGCAGGCGGGGAGAGGGGACGTGCCCTGCGCGACGCTGGAGAATCGGGAAACCGGCGCGGCATATCCCCTTCGCCCCGCAGCCAAGGAGAAGGTGGCCGGCAGGCCGGATGAGGGGCAAAATGGGCGCGCCAAACGCATTTTTCCCCCATTGCCCTTGATTTGCCGGGAAACTGCGGTTAAAGGGCCGCTCATTCCACACGTGAGGCATGGGATCGTCCGGGAGAAATCCGGGCCTTTCCGCCGGTGGCATTTCCGAAGGAAGTGCTGTTCGCCTTGCGGAGGTTCAACCGGAAAAGGATAACTAGGCATGGCATTGCCCGATTTCTCTATGCGCCAGCTCCTGGAAGCCGGCGTTCACTTCGGCCACCAGACCCACCGCTGGAACCCGAAGATGAAGCCGTACATCTTCGGCGACCGCAACAACGTCCACATCATCGACCTGGCACAGACCGTTCCGCTGCTGTCGCGCGCCCTTCAGGTCGTGTCCGACACGGTTGCCGGCGGCGGCCGCGTTCTCTTCGTCGGCACGAAGCGCCAGGCATCGGAAATCATCGCCGATGCTGCCAAGCGTTCGGCCCAGTACTACGTCAACTCCCGCTGGCTTGGCGGCATGCTGACGAACTGGAAGACGATCTCCAACTCGATCCAGCGCCTGCGCAAGCTCGACGAGATCCTGTCCTCGGAAGGCTCCGGCTATTCCAAGAAGGAACGCCTGACCCTCGAGCGCGAGCGCGAGAAGCTTGAAAAGGCTCTCGGCGGTATCCGCGACATGGGCGGCACCCCGGACCTGATGTTCATCATCGACACCAACAAGGAATCGATCGCGATCCAGGAAGCCAAGCGTCTCGGCATCCCGGTCGTCGCCATCATCGACTCCAATTGCGATCCGGACCCGATCGACTTCCCGATCCCCGGCAACGACGACGCCTCGCGCGCCATCGCCCTTTACTGCGACCTGATCGCCCGCGCTGCCATCGACGGCATCGCCCGCCAGCAGGGCGCTTCGGGCCGTGACCTCGGCGCCTCCGCCGAAGCTCCGGTCGAGCCGGCTCTCGAAGCCGAAGCTTAAGGCCAAGGGCGGAGCGAAGCCTTTCGCTCCTGCTTTCCTATCTCACCGAGGCCAGAGAGACGATCCCTGGCCTCGGCCTGTTTGAAGGGCCTGTCGGCGCCGATCCATCGGGTCGCGGTCACGCGGCAGGCCGGCGGTGATCTTCATCACCCTGTCATATTTCCGGGTACATTCGTTCCCAAAACCTTGAGTTCGCCGAGGTTTTCCGGCGACACGCAACAAGAACCGACAAGAGGCTCACAATGGCTGAAATCACCGCTGCACTGGTGAAGGAACTGCGCGAAAAGTCCGGCGCAGGCATGATGGACTGCAAGAAGGCGCTGGCTGAGAACAACGGCGACATCGAAGCGGCAATCGACTGGCTGCGCGCCAAGGGCATCGCCAAGGCCGACAAGAAGTCGGGCCGCACGGCCGCCGAAGGCCTCATCGGCGTTGCAAGCGCCGGCACCAAGGCCGTCGTCGTCGAAGTCAACTCCGAGACCGACTTCGTCGCCCGTAACGATGCCTTCCAGTCCATGGTTCGCGGTATTGCCGACGTGGCACTGACCACCGACGGCACCGTTGAAGCCGTTGGCGCCGCCACCTATCCGGCAACCGGCAAGTCGGTCACCGACACCATCAAGGACGCCGTCGCCACCATCGGCGAGAACATGAACCTGCGCCGCTCGGCTGCCCTGTCGGTCGAAGACGGCGTCGTCGCGACCTACATCCACAACGCTGCCGCCGACCGCCTCGGCAAGCTCGGCGTTCTCGTCGCGCTGAAGTCGACCGGCGACAAGGAAGCCCTCAACGCCATCGGCCGCCAGGTTGCCATGCACATCGCAGCGACGGCTCCGCTCGCCATCCGCGCCGAGGAAGTCGACGCCGCCGTTGCGGAACGCGAGCGCAACGTCTTCATCGAGCAGTCGCGCGCTTCCGGCAAGCCGGACAACATCATCGAGAAGATGGTCGAAGGCCGCATGCGCAAGTTCTTCGAGGAAGTCGCCCTGCTGTCGCAGGCCTTCGTCATGAACCCCGACCTGACCGTCGGCGCTGCCGTCAAGGAAGCTGAAAAGGCCGTCGGCGCGCCGATCGAAGTCACCGGCATGGCCCGTCTCCTGCTCGGCGAAGGCGTCGAGAAGGAAGAGTCGGACTTCGCCGCCGAAGTCGCAGCCGCCGCCAAGGGCTGATTTTCCTTAATCCCGTTTGGGAAAAGGTGAGGGCGCCGCGTGACAACGCGGCGCCCTTCGTGTATCCGGCTTGCCGAAATGCCTGCCCCGAAATTTCTCTGCGGCCAAGGCTGCCCTGCGCGGACCCTCCCTCGGTTTCCGCCCGGCGGCCGGATCGGGCGAGCAGGCGCACGAGTTCAGGAGCGACAATGACTGCCAAGCCAATCTACAAACGTGTTCTGCTGAAAGCCTCCGGCGAGGCGCTGATGGGATCGCAGGGCTTCGGCATCGACGTCGCCGTCGCCGATCGCATCGCCTCCGACATCGCGGAAGCCCGCGCGCTCGGCGTCGAGGTCGGTGTCGTCGTCGGCGGCGGCAATATCTTCCGCGGCGTCGCCGTCGCCTCCAAGGGCGGCGACCGCGTCACCGGCGACCACATGGGCATGCTGGCGACCATCATCAACGCGCTGGCGCTCGCCACCTCGCTGCGCAAGCTCGACATCGACACCGTCGTCCTCTCGGCCATCGCCATGCCCGAGATCTGCGAGAGCTTCTCGCAGCGCGCGACGCTCCATCACCTCTCGCTCGGCCGCGTGGTGATCTTCGCCGGCGGCACGGGTAACCCGTTCTTCACGACCGACTCGGCCGCAGCGCTGCGCGCCGCCGAAATGGGCGCCGAGGCGATCTTCAAGGGAACGCAGGTCGACGGCATCTATTCCGCCGACCCGAAGAAGGACCCGACCGCCACCCGCTTCGACCGCCTGACGCACAGCGAAGTGCTGGAAAAGGGCCTTGCCGTCATGGATGTCGCCGCCGTCGCGCTGGCGCGCGAGAATTCCATTCCGATCATCGTGTTCTCCATCCATGAAAAGGGCGGATTTGCCGAAATATTGACCGGCGGCGGACGCGGTACCATCGTAACCGACAACTGATTCTGGAGGCACGCACGCCCATGGCGTGCAGCCAAGACTGAAAACGGGAGTATTCCGATGAGTGAAGGTATTGACCTTAAGGAACTGAAGCGCCGCATGGATGGCGCGATCAGCGCGTTCAAGAACGACATCGCGTCGCTGCGCACCGGCCGCGCCTCGGCCAACGTGCTCGATCCGGTGCAGGTTGAAGCCTACGGTTCGCGCGTGCCGCTGAACCAGGTCGCCAACATCTCCGTTCCGGAGCCCCGCATGCTGTCGGTCTCCGTCTGGGACAAGGGCATGGTCGGCGCCGTGGAGCGCGGCATCCGCGAATCCAACCTCGGCCTCAACCCGATCATCGACGGCCAGAACCTTCGCATTCCGCTGCCGGAACTGAACGAGGAACGCCGCAAGTCGCTCGTCAAGGTCGCGCATGACTATGCCGAGAAGGCCAAGGTCGCGATCCGTCACGTGCGCCGCGACGGCATGGACGACCTCAAGAAAGCCGAAAAGGATGGCGATATCGGCCAGGATATGAGCCGCAGCCAGTCGGAAAAGGTGCAGAAGATGACGGACGAGGTGATTTTGGACGTCGATCGCTTGCTTGCCGAGAAGGAAAAGGAAATCATGCAGGTCTAGGGCTCTCGCCACCTGCATTCGTTTCTCTCTTCCGGATTGCCCATGAACCAGCTTTCGCCCAGCACCGTACCGGCACACGTCGCCATCATCATGGATGGCAACGGACGCTGGGCGAATGCACGCGGCCTGCCGCGCGCCATGGGGCATCGCAAGGGCGTGGAAGCCGTGCGCGAGGCCGTGAAGACGGCGGCCGAATGCGGCATTTCCTATCTCACGCTCTTCGCCTTCTCCTCGGAGAACTGGAGCCGTCCGCAAAGCGAGGTCTCCGACCTCATGGGCCTGCTGAAGACCTTCATCCGGCGTGACCTTGCCACCCTGCACAAGCAGAATGTGCGCATCCGCGTCATCGGTGACCGGACGAACCTTTCGGGCGATATCCTGCCGCTTCTCCTGGAGGCGGAGGAGACCACGCGCGCCAATACCGGCATCACGCTGGTGATCGCCTTCAATTACGGTGCGCGCGACGAAATCGCCCGCGCCGTGCAGCGCCTTGCCAGGGAGGTCGCGACCGGTCGGCTCGATCCGGCGGCGATCACGTCCGAGCGTATCACCGCCTCTCTCGATACCGCCGGCATTCCCGATCCCGACCTTGTCATCCGCACCAGCGGGGAGGAAAGGCTGTCGAATTTCCTGCTCTGGCAGGCCGCCTATGCCGAGCTCATGTTCGTTCCCGAATTCTGGCCCGATTTTTCGCGTGAGACCTTCATCGCCGCGCTTTCCCGCTATGCCATGCGGGAGCGCCGGTTCGGCGGGCTCCAGCCTGCCGCCACCCTTGCAACAGGTTCGTGATGCAGAGTGAACTGCGCCTGCGCATCCTTTCCGGCATCGTCCTTGCCATCGTCGTGCTCGCTGCAACCTGGTTCGGCGGGCTTGCCTTCCGCGTGCTGGCGGCCGCCATCGGCCTTCTCGTCTATTACGAATGGTCGACGATGACGCGGCTCGCCGAAAGGGACTTCCGCGCCAACGCCTTCGGCTGGCTTTCCGTCGCGCTAGTCGCCGCGCTCGTCGTCTTCGCCTTCGATGACCTCGCGCTGCCGGTGCTTCTCGGGGCGGCCGTGCTCGCGATCGTCTATGCGCTGGCAAGCCAGGGGAGCCACTGGCTTGCGGGCGGCGTCGCCTATTCCGGCCTCACGGTGATTTCGCTTGCCGCGATCCGCGGCGATACCGCGCACGGCTTTGCGGCCATGCTCTTCATCTTCGCCGTCGTGTGGGCGACGGACATCCTTGCCTATTTCGTCGGCCGTGCCATCGGCGGGCCGAAGCTCGCGCCGTCGATCTCGCCGGGCAAGACCTGGTCGGGCGCCATCGGCGGGGCGATCTCGGCCGTGATCGCCGGCACGCTGCTGCACATGGCCTTCTTCTCGCTGGACGGGCTCTGGGTGCCGGTCATCGCGCTGGTGCTTTCGGTCTTCAGCCAGATCGGCGACCTCTTCGAATCCTTCATCAAGCGCCGCTTCGGCGTGAAGGACTCAAGCCGCCTCATTCCGGGACATGGCGGCGTCATGGACCGGGTCGACGGCCTTGTTTTCGCCTGCTTCGCCGCGTTCCTCATTGCGCTCGGCGATGCCGTCGTTTCGGGCGCCGCGAACACGCCCGCGGGCGTCATTCTTTTCGGCCCGTGACGGCCAGGGACTTGGGACTGGAACAATGGAAATGCTGGCTGGCTCCCTTGGTTTCTTGACGGGCTATATCGTTCCGTTCCTGCTCGTGCTGACGCTAATCGTCTTCGTGCACGAGATGGGTCACTATCTTGCCGGCCGCTGGTCGGGCATCGGCATCACGGCCTTTTCCGTGGGCTTCGGGCCGGAGCTCTTCGGCTTCACAGACCGGCACGGCACGCGCTGGAAGCTCTCCGCCATTCCGCTCGGCGGCTATGTGAAGTTCCTCGGCGACGACGATCCGGCATCGATCCCGGATTACAAGTCGGTTGCCGGGCTGCCGGAGGAGGTGCGCAAGCGCACGTTCCTCGGCGCGGCCCTGTGGAAGAGGGCCGTCACCGTCGCCGCCGGCCCGATCGCCAATTTCGTCCTCGCCATCGCCATTTTCGCGGTGATGTTCGCCATTTACGGTCGCCAGGTCGCCGATCCGGTGGTGGCCGAAGTCCGCCCCGACAGCGCGGCGGCGGAGGCGGGCGTCCAGCCCGGCGATCTTCTCGTCGCGCTGGACGGAATGCCCGTCACCACCTTCGATGACGTCCGCCGCTATGTCAGCGTGCGTCCCGAGCTCAAGATCACAGTCACCGTGCGGCGCGCCGGCGCGGACCTCGACCTGCCGATGGTGCCCAAGCGCACCGAGATCACCGACCAGTTCGGCAACAAGGTCGAGCTGGGCCTGATCGGCATCGTCACCAACCAGGAGGCCGGCAATTTCCGGATCGTGGAGTACGGGCCGATCGAGGCGGTCGGGCAGGGCGTCGTGCAGAGCTGGCATATCGTGACGGGCACGTTCGACTACATCTCGAACCTTCTGACGGGGCGCATGAAGGCCGATCAGCTCGGCGGGCCGATCCGCGTGGCGCAGGCTTCCGGCCAGATGGCGACGCTCGGTGTTGCCGCATTGCTGCAGCTTGCCGCGGTCCTCTCTGTTTCCATTGGACTTTTGAACCTGATGCCCGTGCCGGTACTTGATGGCGGCCACCTGATGTTCTATGCGGTGGAGGCTGTCCGAGGCAGGCCTGTCGGCCCCGGGGCGCAGGAGATCGCATTCCGCATCGGCATGGCGCTGGTGCTCATGCTGATGGTCTTTGCGACCTGGAACGACATATCCATGCTGCTCGGATGAGGAGCCGGCATTGCCGGACGGGATTGGAATCAAGGGGAGCCGCATCGTCGAGGCAGTCGCGCTAACGGTCTGTTTACCGTGTTCAAAAGCAATTAGTGGCCTTCGGGCCACGGTTTGAATTGAAGTAAACAGAAATTAACGCGTGACCTTGCTTGTATGGCAAAAGCGGTTAAAACGGCAAACGTGTCCGGAATCGGGCATGCCTGCCGGGCGATGAAACGAAGGTAAGTTGTGAAGATGAAAGCTGGTTCAAACTTTTTGAACGCCGTGTCTGCCGTTGCACTGTCGGCGAGTCTGGTTGTCACGGGCGGCTCTGTTGCCACGCTGGTTTCTGCCACTGCTGCCCAGGCGGCCGTCGTCCGGAACATTCAGGTTCAGGGTGCCGATCGCGTCAGCGCCGAAACGGTCAAGGCGAACCTTGCGATCAAGCCCGGCAAGGCCTTCTCCAATGCCGACATCGACGACTCGGTGCGCCGCCTCTATGCGACCGGTTACTTCTCGGATGTTCGGATCTCGGTTTCCGGCGGCACGCTTGTCGTGGTCGTCAATGAAAACCAGTTGATCAACGAAGTCGTCATCAACGGCAACCGCAAGATCAAGGACGACAAGCTGCAGGGCGTCATCCGCTCGCGCTCGCTCGGCCCGTACAACGAGACGACGATCGAGGCCGACAAGCAGGCGATCCGCGATGCCTATGCTGCGATCGGCCGTAGCGACGCCACCGTCACGACGCAGACCTATCCGCTCGGCAACGGTCGCGTGAACCTTGCCTTCGTCGTCGATGAAGGCGATCGCACGAAGATCTCGCAGATCAATTTCGTCGGCAACCAGGCCTACAGCAATGGCCGCCTGCGTTCCGTCATCCTGACCAAGAAGTCGAACTTCCTGTCGTTCCTGACCCGCAAGGACGTCTATAGCGAGGAAAAGCTGCGCGCCGACGAAGAGGCGCTGCGCCAGTTCTACTTCAACAACGGCTATGCCGACTTCCGCGTCGTTTCCTCGGAAGCCAACCTCGACGAGGCTTCGAACGAATATGTCGTGACCTTCACGGTCGAGGAAGGCCAGCGCTACAACTTCGGCGACGTGAACGTCGAATCGACGGTCGAAGGCCTCGACTCCGACGAGCTGAAGGGTCTCATCGAATCCCGTCCGGGCAAAATCTACCGCGCCAAGGACGTCCAGGAGACGATGTCCGAAATCTCGCAGCGCGTCGCCGCGAAGGGCTATCCGTTCGCCCGCGTCACGCCGCGCGGCAACCGTGACCTCGGCAATGGCACGATCGCCGTCGACTACCTCGTCGACCAGGGCGAGCGCGCCTATGTCGAGCGCATCGAGATCCGCGGCAACACCCGCACGCGCGACTACGTCATCCGCCGCGAGTTCGATATCGGTGAAGGCGATGCCTTCAACCAGGAAGTCGTCACGCGCGCCAAGCGCCGCCTCGAGGCTCTCGGCTACTTCTCTACCGTCAACATCACGACGGCACCCGGCAGCGAAGCCGACCGTGTCGTCCTGATCGTCGACGTTCAGGACCAGTCGACCGGTTCGTTCGGCATCGGCGCCGGTTACGAGACGGGCAGCAAGGGTGGCTTCAAGCTCGAAGCCTCCATCGAAGAAAAGAACTTCCTCGGTCGCGGCCAGTATATTCGCCTCGCTGCCGGCGGCGGCAAGGACTCGCGTGACTACAGCCTGTCCTTCACGGAGCCGTATTTCCTCGGCTATCGCCTTGCCGCAGGCTTCGATGTCTTCAAGAACGAGGATGACAGTGAAGATTTCTACAATGTCGATTCGACCGGCTTTTCTCTGCGTGTAACGGCGCCGATCACAGAAGATTTGTCGACGACGTTCAAGTACAATTATACGCAACTGAAGTACAAAACCGCTCTCGATAGGACTGATCCTCTTGATTTGGCGAAGCTCTCGACGCCTTATTGGGATGTTATCCGTGATGACCCTTGGGTTCGTTCCTCGATCTCGCACACTTTGACCTTCGACACGATCGATGATCGCACGTTGCCGCGCGACGGTATCTTTGCGCAGGTTACGCAGGAGTTTGCCGGTCTCGGTGGAGATTCGGATTACTACAAGATTTCTGGTAAGGCTCGTTACTTCCACACAATCCTGGAAGACGCCGATGTCGTCGGCTCGCTTGCGGTTAGTGGTGGACATGTATGGGGTACGGGCAACGGTGGTAGCCTGAACGTGTTCGATCAGTTCAACCTGTCGGCCTCGGAGCTGCGCGGCTTTGAATCCAATGGCATCGGTCCGCGGGCGACCGCGACGGGTGACGCGCTCGGTGGTACGACCTACTTCACGGCCTCTGCTGAAGCATCTTTCCCGCTGCCGTTGGTCCCGCGTGATTCGGGCTTCCGTGGCGCGATCTTCGCAGATGCCGGTACGCTCTATGGCAACAAGACGAGGACTCTTGCCGGCGATCTCGTCAAGGGCACCGACATGAGCCTGCGCGCCTCCGTCGGCGCCAGCATCATCTGGGCTTCTCCGTTCGGTCCGCTGCGGTTCGACTACGCGGTTCCGATCAAGAAGGAAGAGTTCGACGAGGTCCAGCGCTTCAAGTTCGGCATCGCGACCCAGTTCTGACGTATCGCGTCCAGAACCGTGAGACCATGAACGTTCTGGAGTGCCACGATGGAGCATAACTGGTTCTTTCCGCCCCATGACGGCATTCGTCTGGGAGACCTGGCGGTAACGCTTGGGGCGGAGCTTGCCGATGCTGCGCATGCCGATCGTGTCGTGCGCAGTGTATCGCCCGTCGGTCGGGCGAAGGACGGCGATCTCTGCTATATCCTTTCCCGCAAGATGCGCGCCGAGCTCGAGACGAGCGAGGCGACGGCGATCCTTTGCGATCGCGCGCTGGTTTCGCTGATACCGGCGCATATCGCCGTTCTGGTATCCACGCGCCCGCATACCGCTTTCGCCATCGCCGGTGAGCTGCTGCACCCGGCCGCCATGCGTCCGGAGGCGATGACCTCGGCTGCGGGCGGCGTTGCCGCCGGCGCCTATGTCGATCCGACGGCGCGGCTTGAGCCCGACGTGACGGTCGAGCCCATGGCGGTGATCGGCAAGGGAGCGGAGATCGGCGAGGGCACGCAGATCGGGCCGGGCGCCATCATCGGGCCGGGTGTCAGGATCGGTCGCAACTGTACGATTGCCGCCGGTGCGACCGTGCAGTGCGCGCTCGTCGGCAACAATGTCATCATCCATCCCGGCGCCCGCATCGGCCAGGACGGCTTCGGCTATGCGCCGGGCCTCAAGCCGGGCATGATCAAGATCGTCCAGATCGGCCGCGTCATCATCCAGGACCATGTCGAGATCGGCGCGAACACGACGATCGACCGCGGCACGATGGACGACACGGTGATCGGCGAGGGCACCAAGATCGACAACCAGGTCCAGGTCGGCCACAATGTGCGCATCGGCCGGCATTGCGGCATCGTCAGCAAGGTCGGCATTGCCGGCAGCACGCGGATCGGCGACGGCGTGATGATCGGCGGCGCCTCAGGCATCAACGGCCATATCAGCATCGGCGACGGCGTGCAGATCGCCGCGATGAGCGGCGTGGTGGGCGATATTCCCCCCGGCGAGAAATATGGCGGCATTCCCGCGCGTCCCATGCGCGATTTCCTGCGCGACGTGGCGGAGATGGCCATGCGCGCCAATGCCCGTGAAAAGGGCGCCCGTGAAAAGAAGAAGGGTGGCAAGGATGAGTGACGAGACCAAGACAACGCTCGGCGTGGCCGACCTGCGCGAGATCCTGAAGCTTCTTCCCCATCGCTATCCTTTTCTGATGGTCGACAAGATCATCGAGATCGACGGTGACGATTCGGCGATCGGCATCAAGAACGTCACGGTGAACGAGCCCCATTTCATGGGCCATTTCCCCGACCATCCGATCATGCCGGGCGTGCTGCTCGTCGAGGGCATGGCCCAGACAGCCGGCGCGATCTGCGCCCGCAAGGCCGGTACCGGCTCGAACCTCGTCTACTTCATGACGATCGACAATGCCCGCTTCCGCAGGCCGGTCGTGCCGGGGGACCGCGTGGAATTCCACGTCACCAAGCAGAAGCAGCGCGGCAATATCTGGAAGTTTCACTGCGACGCAAAAGTTGATGGGCAACTTGCCGCCGAAGCTGATATCGGCGCGATGATCGTGAAAAAGGAAGATGCCTGAAAATGATTGCCGCCAGTGCGAAGATCCATCCGCTCTCCGTCGTAGAGGACGGGGCGGTCATCGGTGAGAACGTCGTCGTCGGTCCCTTCTGCCATGTCGGGTCCAAGGCCGTTCTCAAGGATGATGTGGAGCTTCTGACGCATGTGGTGGTGACGGGACGCACCGTCATCGGCCGCGGCACGCGCATCTTCCCCAATGCCGTCATCGGCGGTGATCCGCAGAGCGTGCATCACGACGGCGCCGAGACGACGCTCGATGTGGGCGAGATGTGCGTGATCCGCGAAGGCGTGACGATGAATGCCGGCACCACCGAAGGCGGTGGCAGGACGATCGTCGGCAATCACAATCTCTTCCTCGCCAATTCGCATGTCGCGCACGACTGCATTCTCGGCGACCACATCATCCTGTCGAACAACGTCATGCTGGCGGGCCATGTGAAGGTCGAGGATCGCGTCATTCTCGGCGGCGGCTCGGCGGTGCACCAGTTCACCCGCATCGGCCGCCAGGCCTTCATCGGTGGCCTTTCGGCCGTGTCCTACGACGTCATCCCCTATGGCATGCTGAACGGCAATCCCGGAATCCTGGGCGGCCTCAATGTCGTCGGCATGGCGCGTGCGGGCATGGAAAAGGCGACGATCCACGAGGTCCGCCGCGCCTTCAAGCAGATTTTCGAGGGCGAGGGCTCCATCCGCGTCAATGCGGCGGCCATCCGCGATGAATACGCGAACAGCGTTCCCGTCATGCAGATCCTCGATTTCATCGCGGCCGAAAGCGACCGCGCGCTTTCTTCTCCCAACCGGGGCAAGGGCTGAGCGGCATGGCTGAGAGCCGGCCCGAAGCGCGCGACCGGCTGGCCATCATCGCCGGCGGCGGCATGCTGCCGCGCTATGTCGCGGATGCGGCCCGCGCGCGGGGGGAAAGCCCCTATATCCTCGCTCTCACCAACGAATCGGGCGAGGACTGGTCGGGCTTCGACCATGAGGTCATTTCCATCGGGAACTATGCCGGCATCGGCAATGCCTTTCGCCGGCACGGCATCGGCCGCGCCGTGCTGTCGGGCTGGGTGCGTCGCCGGCCGGAATGGCGCGATATCCATGCCCCCTTCAAGGCGCTGCTCGCCGTGCCGTCCGTGGTCCGCACGCTGCTGAAGGGCGGTGACGACGCCGTTCTGAAGATGGTCATCCGGCTGATCGAGTCGGAAGGTGTGCGGGTCGTCGGCGCGCATGAAATCGTGCCCGATCTTCTCGGCAGCGAGGGGCCGCTCGGCGGCATTAAGCCGGATGCGGCGGCCGAGGCGGACATCACGGCCGCGGCCATGGCTGCGCTGGCGCTCGGCCGGCTCGATGTTGGGCAGGGCGCCGTTGCCGTCGGCGGCCGCGTGGTGGCCCTGGAAGGCGCCGAGGGCACGGACGGCATGCTGGAACGCGTGGCGCAGCTTCGCGCCGCCGGGCGTATTTCGCAGCGCCGCAGGGGCGTTCTCGTCAAGCTCTGCAAGCCGGGGCAGGATCTGAGGGCCGACCTGCCGTCGATCGGCCTCGAAACGCTGCGGCGGGCGAAGGAGGCGGGACTTGCCGGCATCGCCGTCGAGGCGGGCCGCTCGCTGATCCTGGAACGCGAGGCGCTTGTCGCGGAGGCGGATGCCGGCGGTCTCTTCGTGACGGGCATCCTGCCGGAAAGATCGGAGTGAAGGCAATGACCGCAGAAACGATCAAGGTCGGCGTCATCGCCGGGGAAGTTTCCGGAGACCTTCTCGGCGGCGACCTGATCGCGGCGCTGCGCACGGCCCATGGCGGCAGGATCGAGCTCGTCGGCGTCGGCGGGGAGGCGCTGGAGCGTCAGGGGCTGAAATCGCTGTTCGATTTCTCCGAGCTCTCCATCATGGGCATTTCGCAGGTGCTGAAGCGCCTGCCGTCGCTGCTGCGCCGCATCCGCCAGACGGCGGACGCGCTTATCGCAGCCCGGCCGGATCTGCTGGTCATCATCGACAGCCCGGATTTCACCCATCGTGTCGCACGGCGCGTGCGCAAGGCCTTGCCGGATCTTCCGGTGGTCAACTATGTCTGCCCCAGCGTCTGGGCTTGGAAGGAAGAGCGGGCGCCGCGCATGCGCGCCTATGTCGACCGCGTGCTGGCGCTGCTGCCTTTCGAGCCGGCGGCGATGGAGCGGCTCGGCGGCCCGGCCACCACCTATGTCGGCCACCGGCTGATCGGCGACGCGGATGTCCAGCGGGTGCGCGCGGCGCGCCTTGGGCGGAGTACCGGCGAGACCGGCGGGGAGACCTGCCTGCTGCTGCCCGGCTCGCGCAGCACGGAGATCAGCCGGCTGCTGCCGGTCTTCGGGCAGATGGCGGCGGAGCTTTCAACGCGGCACGCCGGCATGCGCTTTCTCCTGCCCACCGTGCCGCGGCAGGAAGCGCTGGTCCGGCGCCTGACGGCGGACTGGCCGAACCCGCCGCAGATCACAATAACGACGGAAGAGAAGTGGCGGGCCTTCGCCGACGCCGATGCGGCGATCGCCGCATCGGGAACGGTCATCCTGGAGCTCGCGCTTGCCCGCGTGCCGGTCGTCTCCACCTACCGCTTCGACTGGATCGCCAATATCTTCCTGCGCAGGGTGAAGGTCTGGACGGCCGCCATTCCCAACCTCATCGCCGACTATGCCGTCGTGCCGGAATATCTCAACGAGCAGGTGCGTCCGGGCGTCCTGACGCGCTGGTTCGAGCGGCTTTCCGCCGACACGACGGAGCGGCGCGCCATGCTCGAAGGCTACGACCTCGTCCACGCGCGCATGCAGACGGAGCGGTCGCCCGGAGAGACCGGCGCGGCGGTGATCCTCGATCTTCTCGCAACAAAAAAGCCCGGTCGAACCTAACCGGGCTTTTTTTGTCTGGGTTTCGCTGCGATCAGCGCTTGGAGACCGGCACGTAGTCGCGCTTGGGTTCGCCGATATAGAGCTGGCGCGGACGGCCGATGCGCTGTTCCGGGTCCTCGATCATCTCGTTCCACTGGGCGATCCAGCCGACCGTGCGGGCGAGGGCGAAGAGCACCGTGAACATGGTGGTGGGGAAGCCGAGCGCCTTCAGCGTGATGCCGGAATAGAAGTCGATGTTCGGATAGAGCTTCTTCTCGACGAAGTAGTCGTCCGTCAGCGCGATGCGCTCGAGCTCCATCGCGACTTCCAGCATCGGGTCGTCCTTGATGCCGAGCTCGCCGAGAACCTCGTGCGTCGTCTTCTGCATGATGCGGGCGCGCGGGTCGTAGTTCTTGTAGACGCGGTGGCCGAAGCCCATCAGGCGGAACGGGTCGTTCTTGTCCTTGGCCTTGGCGATATATTCCGGGATTCGGTCCACGGAACCGATTTCGGCCAGCATGTTGAGCGCCGCTTCGTTCGCACCGCCATGGGCAGGGCCCCAGAGGCAGGCGATGCCGGCCGCGATACAGGCAAAGGGATTGGCGCCCGAGGAGCCGGCGAGGCGAACGGTCGAGGTCGAGGCGTTCTGCTCGTGGTCGGCATGCAGGATGAAGATGCGGTCCATCGCGCGCGAGAGAACCGGGTTCGCGGTGTATTCCTCGCACGGAACGGCAAAGCACATGCGCAGGAAGTTCGACGCATAGTCGAGGTCGTTCTTCGGGTAAACGAAGGGCTGGCCGATATGGTACTTGAAGGCCATGGCGGCAATGGTCGGCATCTTGGCGATCATGCGCAGCGAAGCGACCATGCGCTGGTGCGGATCGGTGATGTCGGTCGAGTCGTGGTAGAAGGCCGAGAGCGCGCCGACGACGCCGCACATGACGGCCATCGGGTGGGCGTCGCGGCGGAAGCCGGTGAAGAACTTCGACATCTGCTCGTGCACCATGGTGTGGTGCGTGACGCGGTAGTCGAAATCGTCCTTCTGCGCCTTGGTCGGCAGTTCGCCGTAGAGCAGCAGGTAGCAGACCTCGAGGAAGTCGCCGTGCTCGGCGAGCTGCTCGATCGGGTAGCCGCGGTGCAGCAGCACGCCTTCGTCACCGTCGATATAGGTGATCTTCGATTCGCAGGATGCCGTGGAGGTGAAACCGGGGTCGTAGGTGAAGGTACCGGTATTCTTGTACAGCGTGCCGATGTCGATCACATCGGGGCCGATCGTACCGGACCGGGTGGGCAATTCGACTGACTTGCCACCGACCGATACATCCGCGCTTGTTCCTGTCATAACGATCCTCCGTTGTTTCCGATGGTGGCACGAGGCCTGTGCCGACCCATGAACATGCTCGTTTTGCTAGCCCATTCCACCGCCTCTGCCAAGCACGACGAAAGGTAAATTGTGCATTGCGGAAACAGGCTTTCCGGCAACGCAATATCTACCCTTTCCATGAAGTTGCAAGCAACTTTTGAGGGTGCTTTTCGGATTATGGAGGGAGCATCCTTTCTGTCTGGCTTAGCATTTTGCAAGCCTACTGCCGATTGAAGATTTCCCTGTTCGATTGCATGATGGGCGAGGGGAAGCGGGGCCGATGCCATGGCCGAGGGGAAAGTCGCGGAACGGAAGGAGACGCCGGAGGTCTATGCCTTTCGGTTGGCCGTCGACGACGGCGCCTTGCCGGGTCCGGCGGCGGAAAGGCCACGCCTTCGTCTGCGGC
Source organism: Shinella sp. R2-11 (assembly GCF_055330205.1). Lineage (NCBI taxonomy): Bacteria > Pseudomonadati > Pseudomonadota > Alphaproteobacteria > Hyphomicrobiales > Rhizobiaceae > Shinella > Shinella sp. R2-11. Next base: position 297,646 of record NZ_JBVAPC010000002.1, read on the forward strand.
TTGCTTCCTTCTTCCGAAAGATGCGCCGGCTTCTGGCGGAACTGGGCGGCGAGCGGGCCGTCACGGAAGCCTTCGCTGCCGAGCGGGCCTATGGGCACTTCTTCCTCTTCGTTCCCGTCTTTCTCGGAATAGGGGCGGCGCTCTGGTATGTTGCTGCAACCGATCCGCCGCTGCATGCCATGGTCCTTTCGGCCTGCGTCACGATCTGGCCCGCCTGGCGGCTGCGGCATCGGGAGGATTGGGCGGCGCTTGCCGCCGCGGCCGCCTTCCTCATCCCCACGGGCATGCTCTTCGCGGCCATCGAAAGCGCCCGGCTCGACACGGTCATGCTGGATGCGCCGGTGACGACGGATGTCGTCGGCCGGGTGCTGTCGCGCGAGAGCGACGAGCGCGGCGCGATCCGCTATCGCATCGCGGTCGAAGCCACCCGCGATCCGGCGTTGAAGCGCGCGCCCGGCGTCGTGACCATGCTGGCGCGGATGAAGCATGCACCGGTCCCGATCGGCAGCGGCATCGAGGGGCGGGGGCGGATCAGTCCGCCGTCGGGGCCGGCGCTTGTCGGCCTCAACGATTTCGCTTTCGATGCCTATTTTGCCGGCAACGGCGCCGTCGGCTATTTCTATCGCGCGCCGGTCGCCTTGGCGGGCGGCGAGGCCGGATGGGACGTCAGGATCCTGCAGGAGATCGCGATCTGGCGGGACAACCTCACCGAGCATATTCGGGGCCGTATCGGCGGCGATGCGGGGGCGATCGCCGCGGCGCTGGTGACGGCCGAGCAGCGGGCGATCAGCCCGGATACGGTGGAGGCGCTGCGGCAGGCCGGGCTTGCCCATGTGCTCGCCATTTCCGGCCTCAACATGGTGCTCGCCGCCGGCACCTTCCTCGTCGGCGCGCGCATGGCGATGGCGCTCGTTCCGGGCTTTGCCGAGCGCTATCCGGCAAAGAAGATCGCCGCCGTCGGGGCGCTTGTCATGGTGACGCTCTATATCCTCGTCTCGGGCGGCGCCATCTCGGCGGTACGCTCGTGGATCATGATCTGCGTGATGCTCATCGCCGTGCTTTTCGGCCGCTCGGCGATCAGCCTGCGCAATGTGGCGATCTCGGCGATCCTCATCCTGGCGGTGACGCCCTCGGCCGTCACCAATCCGGGTTTCCAGATGTCCTATGCGGCAACGCTCGGCCTCGTGGCGGGCTATGCGGCCTGGCGCGAGCGGCCGGTCCGGCGTGAGAGCCGGGGAGGGCCGTTCCAGCTCTTCGGTGGTTCGGTCGGGCGTTTCCTCGGCGGACTGCTTCTCTCCTCGATGATCGGCAGCCTTTCCACGCTGATCTATTCCATCGGCCATTTCCATCGCATTCCCGCCTACGGGCTCGCCGGAAACCTGCTCGCCATGCCGGTGATCAGCGCCATCGTCATGCCGTTCGGCATGATGGCGGTGCTGCTCATGCCCTTCGGGCTCGACGCCATTCCCTTCGCCATCATGGGCAAGGGCATAGACTGGATGATCGCGCTGTCGAAATGGGTGGCCGGCTGGGAAGGGGAGATCGTCATCGGCCGCATCCCGCCGCTCGCCTTCCTGCTGATCGGCGTCGGCGGCGGCCTGCTCTGCATCCTGCGCACGCGGCTGCGCCATGCCGGAACGGCGCTCGTCCTCGTCGGGATCGGCGTTGCCTGCTGGCCGGAGGGACGCCCGCACCCGGAGGTGCTGGTATCGGAGGACGGCCGCCTCGTCGCCTTCCTCAGCGAGGGCAAGGTGGCAGCAAACCGCACGCGCCCGCCAGGCTTCATCTACGACCAGTGGCGAAGGGCACTCCGGCTCGGTGAGCTCGTGAAACCGGACATGCGGACGACCGCTGGCCTGACGATCGAACAGGTGAAAGAAGAACCGGCCGATACGTCACCGCAAAGGCGCCCGCGCCGGAAGGCCGACCGCGGGAAGGCGGAGGCCGCCTTGATCGCGGCGCTGGAGATGGCCGAACGGAAAAACGGCTTCGTCTGCGAAAGGAAAGCCTTCTGCGCCGCCGTCTCGCCGAGCGGCTGGCGGATCGTTACACTGGAGGACACCGCCTTCCTGGGGCTTGCCTGCGACGGGGCCGACCTCGTCGTCGTGCCCTTCGCCCTCCGGCTCGATGCCTGCCGCTCTGGTGCAAGGCTCGTCACCGCGCGGCACCTGAGGAGGACCGGCGCCCTCGAAATCCGGCCGGCGGCGGATTTAGGCTCCGAGGCGCTCGGCGATGCGGAGTTCGCGGGAGCCGTCGAAACGCTCGACCGCCCCTGGTCCCGGCACCGCACCTACGACTGGCGCACCGACCGTTTCGAAACGGACGCGCCGCTCAGTGATAGCGGCGAATAAGGCCGACCAGCTTGCCCTGGACCTTGACGCGGTCGGGGCCGAAGATGCGGGTCTCGTAGGCGGGATTGGCGGCTTCGAGCGCGATGGAGGCGCCCTTGCGGCGGAAGCGTTTCAGCGTCGCCTCCTCGTCGTCGACCAGCGCCACGATGATCTCGCCCGGATTGGCGCTGGTGGTGCTGCGGATGATGACCGTGTCGCCGTCCAGAATGCCGGCCTCGATCATCGAATCGCCCTTGACCTCCAGCGCATAGTGATCGCCGTTGCCGATCATCTCGGCCGGGACGGTGACGTCATGCGTGTTGTTCTGGATGGCGGAGATCGGTACGCCGGCGGCGATGCGGCCCATGACGGGCACCGAGACGGAAGAGGCCATCTCGGCCTGCGGCGCGGTGCGCTGTGGCGGGGCGGCGGCCGGCGCGGGCTGCTTGCCGCGGCTGCCTTCGATGACGGCGGGGGAAAAGCCGCGCCGGGGCTGGAGGCTGGGCGAATAGGCTTCCGGCAGCTTGATGACCTCGAGCGCCCGGGCCCGGTTCGGCAGCCGGCGGATGAAGCCGCGTTCCTCGAGCGCCGTGATAAGGCGATGGATGCCGGACTTGGAGGCAAGGTCCAGCGCATCCTTCATCTCGTCGAAGGACGGCGGAATGCCCGATTCCTTCATACGCTCATGGATGAACAGCAGGAGTTCCTGTTGTTTGCGCGTCAGCATGGCATCCCCATCGAGAATCGTGAAACAAATCCAGAACAGACACTATCTGTTCCATATGTGTTCCGCAAGGGGCCGCTGAAACAATAATGCCGCTCAGGCTGCGGGCTCGCGCAGGAGGAGGACGTCGCAGGGGGTGCCGGCGTTAGCGGCGGGCGCGTGCGGCGCGCGGATCAGCAGCCCTTCGGATTCGGCGAAGATCTTCATCATCGAGGAATCCTGCTTGTCAAAGGGTGTGACGAGGAGCTCGCCGGCCGGGCCGCGGGCGATGCGGGCGCGGACATAGTCCTGCCGATGGTCGTTCTCGCGGAGCGGCACGGCGGCGATCGCCTCGTGCCGGCGGCTCTTCGGCAGCAGGTGGGCGAGGCGGCGGACCAGCGGCTCCAGGAAGAGCAGCGAGCAGACCATGCTGGAGACGGGATTGCCGGGCAGGCCGACGAACTGAACCGGGCCGAGCCGGCCGACCATCAGCGGCTTTCCGGGCCGCATGGCGATGCGCCAGAAATCGAGCTCCATGCCGGCCTCGCCGAGCACCGGCTGGACGAGGTCGAAATCGCCGACGGAGGCGCCGCCCAGCGTCACCAGCACGTCGATGTCGAGCGACAGGGCATTGCGCACCGCTTCGAGGATAGCCTGCTTGTCGTCGCCGACAATGCCGAGATCGACGATCTCCGCGCCGGCCTCGCGGGCGATAGCCGAGACGCCGTAGGTGTTGGAGGCGATGATCTGGCTTGCGCCGGGGGATGCGCCGGGCGGCACGAGCTCGTCGCCGGTCGCCAGGACCGCGACGCGCGGGCGGGCATAGACGGCCAGCGCCGCATGGTTCATCGCGGCGGCGACGGTCAGGCGGCCGGGATCGAGCACGTCGCCGGCGTGCAGCACGATATCGCCTTCGAAGAAATCCTGGCCCCGCGGGCGGATATGGCGGCCCTTCGGCGTGAGGAAGGTGGTGCGGATGCGGCCGTCTTCCAGCCGTTCCGCGTCTTCCTGCAGGAGAACCGTGTCAGCGAAAGCGGGCAAGGGGGCGCCGGTGAAGATGCGCACGGCCTCGCCCGGACCTGCCGTTCCCTCGAAGGCATGGCCGGCGGCGGAGGTGCCGGCGATCTTGAGGACGGAACCGAGTTCGGCGATGTCCTCATGGCGGACGGCATAGCCGTCCATGGCGGAATTGTCGAAAGGCGGCTGGGTGAGGCGGGCGGCGACGTCCTCGGCGAGCACACGGCCCGCGGCCTCGTGGAGGCGCACCGTCTCCGTCCGTTGCACGGGCCTTGCCGCGGAAAGCAGGCGGCCGAGGGCATCGGAAACGGGCAGGAGGGACATCATGCGTCTCCGCGCTTGTAGTCGCCGGAGCGGCCGCCGGATTTTTCGCGCAGGCGCACGCCGCCGATCTCCATCTCCCGGTCGGCGGCCTTGGCCATGTCGTAGATGGTGAGGCAGGCGACGCTGACGGCCGTCAGCGCCTCCATCTCGACGCCGGTGCGGCCGGTGAGCTTCGCCATTGCCTCGATGCGCAGGCCCGGAAGCGTGCGGTCCTCGCGAATGTCCACGGCGACCTTTGTCAGCATCAGCGGGTGGCAGAGGGGAATGAGGTTCGACGTCTGCTTGGCGGCCATGATGCCGGCAAGACGCGCCGTGCCGATCACGTCGCCCTTCTTCGCGTCACCCTTGAGGATGAGGTCGAGCGTCGCCGGGGCCATGCGCACGAAGCCTTCGGCGACGGCGACGCGCACCGTCTCGGCCTTGTCGCCGACATCCACCATGTTGGCCTCGCCGGAAGCGTCGATATGGGTGAGTGTCCGGCCGTCCCCGGCCATCATTCGGCCGCCAGCATGCCGGCCTTGCCGGTGAGGAGCGCGCGCGTGGCGGCGGTCACGTCGTCCTTGCGCATCAGGCTTTCGCCGACGAGGAAGGTGGAGATGCCGACCTTGCCGAGGCGCTCGCAGTCGGCATGGGTGAAGATGCCGCTTTCGCCGACGAGCAGCCGGTCTTCCGGCACCATGCCGGCGAGCTTTTCCGAAACGGCGAGATCCACCTCGAAGGTGCGCAGGTTCCGGTTGTTGACGCCGACGAGCTTGGATTTCAGCTTGAGCGCGCGCTCCATCTCCGCTTCGTCATGCACCTCGATCAGCACGTCCATGCCGAGCGAGAAGGCGGCGTCCTCCAGCATCTTCGCGGCATCGTCGCTGAGCGAGGCCATGATGATGAGGATGCAGTCCGCGCCCCAGGCGCGCGCTTCCAGCACCTGGTAGCTGTCGAACATGAAATCCTTGCGCAGAGCGGGCAGGGCGCAGGCCTGACGGGCGGCCGTCAGGAATTCCGGGGCGCCCTCAAAGCTCGGCGTGTCGGTGAGCACGGAAAGACAAGCCGCGCCGCCGGCCTCATAGGCCCTGGCGAGCGCCGGCGGATCGAAATCCGGCCGGATGAGGCCCTTGGAGGGGCTTGCCTTCTTGATCTCGGCGATGAGGCCGAAGCGGCCTTCGGCCTTCCGGTCCCTGAGGCTTGCGAAGAAGCCGCGCGGCGGCTCCTGGTCGCGGATGCGGGCGCGAAGCTCGGCAGGGGCGACGCGCGCCTTGGCGGCGGCGATCTCCTCCAGCTTGTAGGCTTCGATCTTCTTGAGGATGTCGGTCATGGCCAATCCTACTCCGCCTGTCCCTCGTTGGAAACCGTAACGAGACGTTCCAGCGCGGCGCTGGCGCGGCCGCTTTCCAGCGATTGCGTGGCGAGCTTCATGCCCTCCGCCAGCGTCTCCGCCTTGCCGGCAATGACCAGCGAAGCGGCGGCATTGGCGAGCGAGATGTCCCGGTAGGGCATGTGCGCGCCGCCCAGCACCGAGAGGAGGGCGGCGGCATTGTGCATGCCGTCGCCGCCGCGAAGGTCGTCGAGCTTGACCTGCGAAAGGCGGAAATCGGCGGGCGTCAGCTCGAAGGTGCGGATCTTGCCGTTTTCGAGGGCGGCGACCTGCGTGGTGCCGGTCGTGGTGATCTCGTCGAGGCCCTCGCCATGCACGACCCAGATGCTTTCCGAGCCGAGATCGCGCATCACCTCGGCGATCGGCACCAGCCATTGCGGCGAGAAGACGCCGAGGAGCTGGCGCTTGACGCCGCCCGGATTGGAGAGCGGGCCGAGCAGGTTGAAGATGGTGCGCGTACCAAGCTCGACGCGCGAGGGGCCGACATGCTTCATCGCGGGATGATGGAGCTGGGCGAACATGAAGCCGAGGCCGGCATCGTGCACGCAGCGGGCGATCTCGGCCGGGCCGATATCGAGCTTCACGCCGAGGCAGGAGAGGGCGTCCGCGGTGCCCGACTTGGAGCTGAGAGCCCGGTTGCCGTGCTTGGCGACGGGAACGCCGGCGCCCGCGACGATGATCGCCGCCAGCGTCGAGATATTGTAGGTGCCCGCGCCGTCGCCGCCCGTGCCGACGATGTCGATGGCATCCGCCGGCACGTCGACCGGCAGCATGCGGGCGCGCATGGAGCCGACGGCGCCGTAGATCTCGTCCACGGTCTCGCCGCGCACGCGCAGCGCCATTAGGAAGCCGCCGATCTGCGAGGGCGTGGCGGCGCCCGACATGATGATCTCGAAGGCGCCGCGCGCCTCCTCGCGATCGAGCGTGGCGCCGGTGGCGACCTTGGCGATATAGGGTTTCAGATCGGACATGCGGTGCCTTTCTGCCTTATCGCGCGATGCTCTGCTCGGCGAGCGTGCGGTTGATGGAGACGCCGTAGGCCGATTGCAGCGAGCTGACCATCTGGTCGAGGATGTCGTCGCCGCTGGTGCGGGCGACGGCGACGATCTGCTGCTCGTCGTTCGAGAGCGCGTCGGTCGCGGCGTCCGCGTTCACCTCGGTGACCTTCAGCAGGATCTGGCCCTCGCCGTCGACGCCGGGCGCGGCGGCGACCTGGCCGAGCGGACCGGCAAAGGCGGCGGCGACGGCCGCCGGGCTCAGCACCGGATCCTGCGCGCCGCGATGAAGGCCTACCTTGTTTTCGACGACCATGCCGAGCTCTGCGGCGATGGCGGCAAGATCGCCGCCCTTGCGCACGCGCTCGGCCAGTTCCTCGGCCTTCTTGGCGAGGGTCTGGCGCTGCTGCTCGGCCGTCCAGTCGGCGACGACGCGCTCACGTACCTCGTCGAGCGTGCGGTCGCGTTCCGGGATCACGTCGAGCACCTCGAACCAAGCATAGCCTTCGCGGCCGACATTGATCGGCTGGGTCTCCATGCCGACATCCGTCTTGAAGACCTCGCCGAGCAGGGCGGATTCTTCCGGCAGTCCGGCGATCTCGTCGCCCTTCTGGTCGTTGCCCTGGGCGTCGGCGGCCTCGATGGTCACGGCCTTCAGGTTGTTCTTGGCGGCGGCTTCCTCGAGGGTGAGGCCATCCGCGCGGCTGTCCTCGAGGCGGTCGTGGACGGCGAGGATGCCGTCGGCGGCTTCCGAAAGGGCAAGCTCGCCGCGCAGCTCTTCCTTGACGTCCTCGAAGGTCTTCATCGTTTCCGGGCGGATATTGGTCACGCGCAGGATGATGGGGCCGAAGGTGCCGTCGATGACCGGCGTCGTGCCGCCGTTCTCGGGCACGGCGAAGGCGGGGTCGGCCAGCTTCTGGTCCGGCATGTTCTCCTTGGTGAAATCGCCGAGCAGGACGTCGGCGGCGGTCTTGCCTTCTTCGGCAACGAGCGCGTCGAAGGTCGTGCCGGAGGCGAGCTTGACGGCGGCGGCATCGGCGCTGGCGCGATCCTTGAAGGTCAGCTGCTCGACGGTGCGCGTGGCGGGCGTGCGGTATTTCTCCTTGACGCGCTCGTATTCGGCCTTCAGCGCGTCCTCGGTGATGGTGGAGGCATCCGCGATGTCCTTCGGCTCCAGCGCGACATAGACGAACTTGCGGTATTCCGGCGCGCGGTACTTCGCCTTGTTCTGCTCGAACCAGGGGGCGAGCACGTCGTCGCCGGGCGCCTTCACGGGGTCGATATTGGCGTTGCTGAGCAAGAGGTAGTCGATGGTGCGTGCTTCGTTGCGGTACTGGCGCAGCGCATTGGTCAGCACGTCGGGCGCCTTGTAGCCGTCGGAAACGGCTTCCACGACCTGGGTGCGGATGGCGACCTGGCTGCGGTTGCTGATATAGTCGTTCTCGCGCAGGCCCGCATTGCGCAGGATGGCGGAGAAGGCGGTGCGGTCGAACTGGCCGTTGACGCCGCGGAAGGCCGGGTCGTCGGCGATCAGGCGGGCGAGGCGGCCTTCGGAAAGGCCGAGGTTCATGTCGCGCGAAAGCTGGTCGAGCGAGGCACCCGCGACGAGCTCGGCGAAGACCTGGTTCTCGACGCCGAAGGCACGGGCCTGCTCGGCGTTCAGCCGCATGCCGAAGCGCTGCGACATGGTGGCGACCTGGCGCTCGTAGGCGAGGCGGAAGTCGGTGGGCGAGACCTTGACGTCGCCGACGGTGACGACGGCGTTCGAACCGCCGGTGACGACCGTGTTCGAAACACCCCAAATCGCGAACGAACCGACCAGAACGATCATCAGGGCTTTTGCCACCCAGGTCTGGGCGGCGTGTCTCAGCGTTTCGAGCATCGTCTCAATTTCCTCATAGCGGCGGCCATGCGGCCGGAGATCGTCTCTTAACGGAAAGTTTGCGGGAATTGAAGTCCGCGGAACATGCGGAATGACGGGGTGCAATGGCGGGCAAAATGCGCGATGCCGCAAATCGGTCAGACCTCGCCGATTTTGTTTGCCGGCAAATCAAAATTTTCTGAAATTATTGGCATATTCCGGCTGAATTCCCCTGTCATAATTTGAGAATTCGTGGTCGGATGCGAGATCGCTGCAGTGAGTCAGCGCGCTGGCCCATGCAGGAAGGAGAGCAGACGTGGAATCCACGATCGTCATGATCAACCTTTTCGGCGCGGTCGCGCTGCTGCTTTTCGGCCTCGCACTGGTCAAGGACGGCATGACGCGGGCCTTCGGCGTCAAGTTGCGATCCGGGCTGGCGCTCGGCACGCGCGGGCCGTTCCGCTCCTTCTTCGCCGGTTTCGTCGCCACCGTCGCGCTGCAGAGCTCGACCGCGACGGCGCTGATGATCGCCTCCTTCGTGGAAAAGAACCTCGTGCGGGCCCGCATGGCGCAGATCGTGCTGCTCGGCGCCAATATCGGCACCGCCGTCACCGCCTGGCTGGTGGCGACCGGCATCGAATCGATCTCGCCGCTGATCATCCTCGTCGGCGTCGTGTTCTACAAATCGTCCGGCTCCTCGGCGCGGCAGGGTCTCGGCTCGGCCCTCGTCGGCATCGGCCTGATGCTGCTTTCGCTGCATCTCCTCAGCCTCGCGACGGAGCCGATGCGCCAGTCGCCGGCGCTTGCCGCCTTCCTGACGCTGCTGGGCGATGCATGGCCCGCCGCGCTCGCCTTCTCCACCGTGCTCGCCATCATCTCCTCGTCCAGCCTCGCGGTGGTCGTGCTCATCCTGTCGCTGGCGGCGATGGGCATCCTGTCGCCGGCGCTGACGGTGATCCTCGTCCTCGGCGCCAATCTCGGCGGCGCCGTGCCGCCGGTCATCGCGACGCTCAAGGCGGCTGCCTCCGCGCGGCGCGTGACGCTCGGCAACCTCCTCGTGCGCGGCATCGGCTGCCTTATCGTGCTGCCCTTCGCCGGGCAGGTCGCCGATCTCCTGGCGGCGCTGCCGCTTCCGGCGACCAAGCTGCCGGTCGATGTGCACCTTGCCTTCAATATCGTCGTCGCGCTCGTGTTCTGGCCGCTCTCCGGTCCGCTGTCGCGCCTCATGGAAAAGCTGGTGCCGGAGGAGAAGCCGGAAGACACCGGGCCGAAATATCTCGACGATTCGGCGCTCTCGACCCCGGTCGTCGCGCTGTCCGGCGCAACGCGCGAGGTGCTGCGCGTCGGCGATCTCATCGAGGCCATGCTCATCCGCACCATGCGCGCCTTCAACGAGAACAACCTTTCGCCGCTGAAGGACATCGGCGAGCTGGAGCACCAGGTCGACGCGTTGCAGCAGGAGGTGAAGATCTATCTCTCCCGGCTCGGCCGGCAGGGCGTCAGCGGCGAGAGCGCGGCGCGCTCGATCATCATCATCGACTATGCCATCAATCTCGAACATGTCGGCGACATCATTGAGAAGGGATTGCAGGAGCAGGTGCGCAAGAAGATCGTCAACGGGCTGAAATTCTCCGAGGACGGCTACAAGGAGCTCGCCAACCTCTTCAACCTGACCATCGAGAACCTGCGCATCGCCCAGACGATCTTCGTCACGCGCGACACGGGCCTTGCCCGCCAGCTCATGGAAGTGAAGGTCGATGTGCGGCGCATGGAGAAGCAGTCGTCCGAGCGCCACCTCGAACGGCTGCGCGACGGCCGGCTCGACAGCCTCCAGACGAGCTCGCTGCATCTCGACATGCTGCGCGACTTGAAGCGCGTCAACGCGCATCTCGTCTCCGTCGCCTATCCGATCCTCGACGAGAGCGGCCAGCTCACGGAAAGCCGCCTGCGCAGCAGCGCGAACTGAGGCGCGGAGGAATCCCTTTGTCTCCCGCCGCGCTTTTTTGCTAGAGCAATTCCAGCAAAAGTGCGAAGCGGTTTTGCGTCCGGAATTGCGTTAAAATAAAGAGTTAGAGCGTTTTCGCGATTTGGAGAAAAGCGGAAATGCTCTAAGGAACGGCGTCGAATACGGGTGAACGAGGGATTCCCATGACCGCAGACCGGACGAAGCGCAACTGCCTGGCCGTCATCCTGGCCGCCGGCGAAAGCACGCGGATGAAGTCCGCGCAGTCCAAGGTGCTGCATCCGGTCGCCGGCCGGCCGATGATCGCGCATGTCGTCGACGCGCTGGCCAAGGCCGGCATTGCCGATATCGCGCTGGTGCTCGGGCGCGATGCGGAAAAGGTCGAGATCGCCGCCCGGAACGAGGCGGTCAGCAGCACCGTCCATATCCAGACCGAACGGCTCGGCACCGCCCATGCCGTGCTCGCGGCGCGCGAGGCGATCGCCAGGGGCTACGACGACGTGCTCGTCGTCTTCGGCGATACGCCGCTCATCACCGAAGCGCCGCTGATCGCCGCGCGGGACGGGCTTGCCAATGGCGCGGATGTGGTGGTGATCGGCTTCGAGACGGCCGGTCCGACGGGCTACGGCCGGCTGATCGTCGAGAACGGTGAGCTTCTGGCCATCCGCGAGCACAAGGATGCGAGCGAGGCCGAACGCGCCATCACCTATTGCAACGGCGGCCTGATGGCCATCGACGGGCGCAAGGCGCTCGACCTGATCGGCCGGATCGGCAACAGCAATGCCAAGGGCGAATACTATCTCACCGACATCGTCGAGGTGGTGCGCGCGGCCGGCGGCCGGGCAATCGCCGTGGAAGCGCCCGAGGAGGAACTGACCGGCTGCAACACGCGCGCCGAGCTGGCGGTGATCGAACGGCTCTGGCAGCAGCGCCGCCGCCACGAGATGATGCTCGACGGCGTGTCGATGATCGCGCCGGAAACGGTGTTCCTCGCCTATGACACGAAGATCGGCCGCGACGTGACCATCGAGCCGAACGTGGTCTTCGGGCCGGGCGTGAGCGTCGAGAGCGGTGCTCTCATCCATTCCTTCTCGCATATCGAGGGCGCGCATGTCTCGGCCGGCGCCGAGGTCGGCCCCTATGCGCGCCTGCGGCCGGGCGCCAATCTCGGCGAGGGCGCGAAGGTCGGCAATTTCTGCGAGGTGAAGAAGGCGGAGATCGGGGCGGGCGCCAAGGTCAACCATCTCACCTATATCGGCGATGCCTTCATCGGCGCGCGCACGAATATCGGCGCCGGCACCATCACCTGCAATTACGACGGCATCAACAAGCATGTGACGCGCATCGGCACGGATGCCTTCATCGGCTCCAATTCGGCGCTCGTCGCCCCGGTCTCCATCGGCAACGGGGCCTATGTCGCCTCCGGCAGCGTGGTCATCGCGGACGTGCCGGACGATGCCGTCGCCTTCGGCCGGGCGCGGCAGGAAAACAAGGAGGGCAGGGCCGTCCTCATCCGCGAGCGCAACAAGGCGCTCAAGGATGCGAAAAAGAAGGCGGCGACGTAATTCGCCGATTGGGCGCGCCCACGTTAACGATTGCAATCGAAAGTGAGCGCGGCCGTGTTGCGCCGCAGGAAAAAAACTCTACGAAAAGAACGCAATGAAATGCGTCGGATAGAGATTGGAGCGCGCAATGTGCGGAATTGTCGGTATCGTCGGAAACCAGCCTGTCGCCGGTCGGCTTGTCGATGCCCTGAAGCGCCTCGAATACCGGGGCTATGATTCCGCGGGCGTCGCCACCATCGTCGACGGCAGGCTCGCCCGCCGCCGCGCCGAGGGCAAGCTGTTCAACCTCGAAAAGCGCCTTTCGGAAGAGCCGCTGGACGGCACCATCGGCATCGCCCATACGCGCTGGGCGACGCACGGCGCACCGACGGAAGGCAATGCCCATCCGCATTTCGTCGATGGAGTCGCCGTCGTGCACAACGGCATCATCGAGAATTTCTCCGAAATCAAGGACGAACTGATCGCCGGCGGCGCGACCTTCACCACGCAGACGGATACCGAAGTCGTCGCGCAGCTTGTCGCGAAGTTCCGCCGCGAGGGGCTGGGCCGCCGCGAGGCGATGCATGCCATGCTGCGGCGCGTCACCGGGGCCTATGCCCTCGCGGTGATCTTCGAGGACGACCCGTCGACCATCATGGCCGCGCGCAGCGGCCCGCCGCTTGCCATCGGCCATGGCCGGGGCGAGATGTTCCTCGGCTCCGACGCCATCGCGCTCGCGCCCTTCACCAGCGAGATCAGCTATCTCGTCGACGGCGACTGGGCGGTGATCGGCCGCGACGGCGCCTTCATCTTCGATATCGACGGCAACCGCGTCGAGCGGCCGAAGCAGATCTCGTCCGCCGCCGCCTATCTCATCGACAAGGGCAACCACCGGCATTTCATGGAAAAGGAGATCCATGAGCAGCCGGAGGCGATCTCCCATGCGCTCAGCCACTATGTCGATTTCCTCGCGCATACGGTGCGCCCGGTCGCCGGCGGCATCGACTTCGCCAAGGTGCCGAGCCTTGCCATTTCGGCCTGCGGCACGGCCTATCTCGCCGGCCTCGTCGGCAAGTACTGGTTCGAGCGCTATGCGCGCCTGCCGGTCGAGATCGACGTCGCCTCCGAGTTCCGCTACCGTGAGATTCCGCTGAACCCGGCCTCCGCCGCGCTCTTCATCTCTCAGTCCGGCGAGACGGCCGATACACTCGCCTCGCTGCGCTACTGCAAGGAGCATGGCCTGAAGATCGGCGCGGTGGTCAATGCGAAGGAATCGACCATCGCCCGCGAATCGGACGCCGTCTTCCCGATCCTCGCCGGCCCCGAGATCGGCGTCGCCTCCACCAAGGCATTCACCTGCCAGCTCGCCGTCCTTGCGGCGCTTGCCATCGGCGCGGGCCGGGCGCGCGGCACGATCAGTGAAGCCGAGGAGAAGGAGCTGGTGCGCCACCTCGCCGAGATGCCGCGCATCATGGCGAGCGTGCTCAACACCATCCAGCCGGCCATCGAGCAGCTTTCGCGCGACCTCTCCAAGTGCAAGGACGTGCTCTATCTCGGCCGCGGCACCAGCTATCCGCTCGCCATGGAAGGCGCGCTGAAGCTCAAGGAGATCTCCTATATCCACGCCGAGGGCTATGCCGCCGGCGAGCTGAAGCACGGACCCATCGCGCTGATCGACGAGAACATGCCGGTCATCGTCATCGCCCCGCACGACCGCTTCTTCGAGAAGACCGTCTCGAACATGCAGGAAGTGGCGGCCCGCGGCGGCCGGATCGTCTTCATCACCGACGAGAAGGGCGCGGCCGCCTCCAGGCTGCCGACCATGGCGACCATCGTGCTGCCCGATGTCAACGAGATCATCTCGCCGATGATCTATTCGCTGCCGATCCAGCTTCTCGCCTACCACACCGCCGTCTTCATGGGCACGGACGTCGACCAGCCGCGCAACCTCGCCAAGTCGGTCACCGTCGAATGATCGTCCGGCCGGAGCGCGAGGACGATATCGACGCCATCCGCGCGCTGACGGAAAGGGCTTTCAGGACCGCGCCCCATGCCGACGGCACGGAGCACCTGATCATAGACCGCCTGCGCGCGGCCGGCGCCCTGACGCTTTCGCTGGTGGCCGAGGAGGGCGGGGCTATCGTCGGCCATGTCGCATTTTCCCCGGTTTCGGTGTCCGACGGCAGCGCGGGCTGGTACGGGCTCGGGCCGATCTCGGTCGATCCGTCCCGGCAGGGCGGGGGGATAGGCGGCGGGCTGGTGCGCGAGGGGCTTGCGCGTCTGGAAGCGCTCGGTGCGGCGGGCTGCGTGCTGCTCGGCGATCCTGCCTATTACGGCCGTTTCGGCTTTGCGGCTGATCCAAAGTTGACGCTCGACGGGGTGCCGCCCGAGTATTTCATGCGTGTGGCGTTTTCTCCGGTTTACGGCGAGGGAACCGTTTCCTATCATCCGGGTTTCTACGGCTGAGCGCCCTCCCACGCCCGCCCTACGCTGGACATCAGATGACCGACCTCGTTCCGAGACAGTCGCTCGCCATGCGGCTGCGCAACAATTTCCTGACCGGCCTCGTCATCTGCGCGCCGATCGCCATCACCATCTGGCTGACCTGGACCTTCATCCGCTGGGCCGATAGCTGGGTGAAGCCCTATATTCCGGCGCGCTACAACCCGGAAAGCTACCTGCAATTCGCCATTCCCGGATTCGGCCTGCTGATCGCGCTCGTGCTGATCACGCTGATCGGCTTCCTCGGGAAGAACCTGATCGGCCGCACTATCGTGGAATTCGGCGATTCGCTCTTCAACCGCACGCCGCTGGTGCGCACGGTGCACAAGAGCCTGAAGCAGATCTTCGAGACGGTGCTGAAGGACAAGGGCAATTCCTTCAACAAGGCGGCGATGATCGAATATCCGAGCGCCGGCCTCTGGTCCGTCGTCTTCGTGGCGACGGATGCGCGCGGCGAGATCGCGACGAAGTTCAAGTCCATGGGCAAGGACATGGTCGCCTGCTTCCTGCCGCCGACGCCGTTCCCGACGGCCGGTTTCCTCGTCTATGTACCGCGGGAAAAGATCGTGCCGCTCGACATGAGCGCCGAGGATGCCGCCAAGCTGATCATCTCTGTCGGCCTCGTCACGCCGCCGGAAAAGACGCTGCAGCTCCTCGAAAGCGAGGAACAGCGCAAGGCCAAGGCGAAAGCCCGCAAGAAGGGATAAGGGCGAGCCGCCCCGAAAGGCGAGACGGCTCGAAACGCATTATTCCTCGACGACAGGCTTCTTCTGGTCGTTCGGAATGATCAGGTCCGCATCCGCCGGAAGGCGGGACTGCTTTTCCGTCGTGGTGACGCTTGCGGTCGTGATCGTCTTGTCGACCTTGGCTTCCGCCGAGACCTTGTTGTGCCAGGCGCAATCCGCAAGGGCCGCGGATGCCGAAAGGCCAAGCATGACTGCGACTGCGAGAACTGTCTTCATGGCATTTCTCCTCTTTCGCTGATGCAAAGGAGAGTATGCCTTCACGCGCGCTCTCGGCGAAATCACGTTTGCGTGGGCGTCAGCCGGCGCGCAGGAAGCGGATCGCCTCGTCGCGGCGGTAGAGATAGAGCAGGGTGCGGATCGCTTCGCCGCGCTCGCTCGTCAGGTCCGGGTCGCGTTCGAGAAGATAGGCGGCGTCCTTGCGGGCGATCTCCAGAAGATCGCCATGCGCCTCGAGGCTGGCGACGAGGAAACCCGGCGTGCCGGACTGCCTTGTGCCGAGAAGCTCGCCTTCGCCGCGCAGCTTCAGGTCTTCCTCCGCGATGCGGAAACCGTCCTCCGTCTCCCGCAGGATCGAAAGCCGCGCCCGGCCGTTCTCGCTGAGCGGCCCCTTGTAGAGCAGGATGCAGCTCGACGCCTCCTCGCCGCGCCCGACGCGTCCGCGCAACTGGTGAAGCTGGGCAAGCCCGAAGCGCTCGGCATGCTCGATCACCATGATGGAGGCATCCGGCACGTCGACGCCGACTTCCACGACGGTCGTCGCCACCAGCAGCCGCGTCTCGCCGTTCTTGAAGGCGAGCATGGCGGCGTCCTTCTCCGGCCCGCTCATGCGCCCATGCACGAGGCCGGCGGCCGGGCCGAAGATGCTCGCGAGCGTCGCATGCCGCTCCTCGACGGACATCAGTTCGCTCTCTTCCGTTTCCTCGACCAGCGGGCAGATCCAGTAGGCCTTCTTGCCCTCGGCCAGCGCGGCGCGCAGACGGTCTACGATATCGCCCACGCGCTCCTGCGGCACGACGACCGTCTGGATCGGCTTGCGGCCGGCGGGCTTTTCCTTGAGCTTGGAGACGTCCATGTCGCCGAAGGCGGCAAGGACGAGGGTGCGCGGGATGGGCGTCGCCGTCATCACCAGCATATGGGGCGAGATGCCCTTGGCGGTCAGCCGCAGGCGCTGGTGCACGCCGAAACGATGCTGCTCGTCCACCACGGCCAGCACGAGGTCCTTGTAGGCGACATTGTCCTGGAAGAGCGCATGGGTGCCGATGACGATCTGTGTCTCACCGGAGGCGATGCGTTCGAGGATGGCGTCGCGCTCGCGGCCCTTGGTGCGGCCGGTGAGGACGTCGATGGTGACGCCGGCCGGTGCGGCCATGCGGGCGAGCGTCGTGAAATGCTGCCGGGCGAGGATTTCCGTCGGGGCCATCAGCACGGCCTGTCCGCCGGATTCGACGGCGGCCAGCATTGCCATCAGCGCCACCGCCGTCTTGCCCGCGCCGACATCGCCCTGAAGCAGCCGCAGCATGCGCTGCTCGCCGGCCATGTCCTTCAGCACCTCGGCAATCGCCGTCCCCTGGCTGTTCGTCAGCGAAAAGGGCAGGGCGTCGATGACCCGGCGGCTCAGCGCGCCCGTCGCCGTCACCGGCCGGCCGGCAACCTTGCGCAGGCGCTGGCGCACGAGGGCAAGCGAAATCTGGCCGGCCAGGAACTCGTCATAGGCAAGGCGGCGGCGGGCCGGGGCCTGCGGGTCGAGGTCCGTCTCGTCGCGCGGATCATGCATGCGGTGGAAGGCGTCGAAGGCGGAAGGAAAACCCTGCCGCTGCAGCAGCGTGGCTTCGACCCATTCCGGCAGGTGCGGCACGCGGGCAAGCGCCGCTTCCACCGACTTGCGCAGCACGCGCGAGGTAAGGCCGGCCGTGAGGCCATGCACCGGCTCGACCAGCGGCACGCTGTCGGCCTCGCCGAGCCGCGCCATGTAATCGGGATGCACCATGGAAGGGCGGCCGTTGAACCAGTCGACCTTGCCGCTCACCACGACGGTCTCGTCTATGGGCAGCGCCTTTTCCAGCCAGTTGCCCTTGACCCGGAAGAAGGTGAGCGCCAGTTCCCCGGTCTCGTCATGCAGGAAGACGCGATAGGGCTGGCTCGACCGGCCGGGCGGCGGCGGCTGGTGGCGGTCGACGCGGCCGGTAATGGTGACGATGACGCCCGGCGGCGCATTCGCGATGCCCGGCTGGTTGCGCCGGTCGACGATGGAATGCGGGAAATGGAAGACGAGATCGACGACGCGGCAATCCTCGATGCTTTCCTGCCCGAAGAGGCGCGCGAAGAGGTCTCCCAGCTTCGGGCCGATGCCGGGAAGCGAGGAGAGGGGAGCGAAGAGCGGATCGAGCAGGGCGGGTCTCATGGCCGGCAAAATCGCCGGAGATCATGCCTTTGGCAAGGCTGACAAGCGGCTTTTGCCGGTTTATAGAAACGCCGACAAAGCAATTCCAGGAAAAGTGCAGGCGGTTTTCCGTCCGGAATTGCGAATAGCAACATTGCGGGTTGGAATGCGAGGACGATCATGACGGGAACGACACGCTCGAGCGCCGAGATCGACCCGCGCCGCAAGCGCATCCTCTTCCGCTGCTGGCACCGGGGCATCCGCGAGATGGACCTTGTGCTCGGCGCCTTCGCCGATGCCGAGATCGCCACGCTCTCAGAAGCCGAGCTGGACGAGTTGGAGCGCATCATGGCCGAGGAGGACAACGACCTCGTGAAATGGGTGACCGGCGAAAAGCCCGTGCCGGACGAATTCCAGCGCGGCCTCTTCCCGCGCATCGCCGCCTACCGCCCCGATTTTTCGCCGCTCTTCAAAGACGACCGCGCATGATCCCCGGATTTTCCCCTGAACGCATTGCCGGCGCCGGCCGGCCGATAACCATCGGCGCAGTGCCCTCCGGCGTCGAGCCGCTGATCCTCGCCGAGCTCGCCCGCAAGTCCGGTCCGCTTGCCTATGTGCTGTCGGACGGCCAGCGCATATCCGATCTGGAACAGATGCTCGGCTTCGTCGCGCCCGATATCCCGGTGCTGACGCTGCCCGGCTGGGACTGCCTTCCCTATGACCGCGTCTCGCCGAGCGCCGAAGTCTCCGCGCGCCGGCTTTCCGCGCTTTCGGCGCTGATCGCCCACCAGAAGAAGCCGCACGCGGCCATCGTGCTCGTCACCGTCAACGCCATGCTGCAGAAGACCGCGCCGCGGACGGTGATCGAAAGCCTCGCCTTCTCGGCAAGGCCCGGTAACCAGATCCGCATGGACGATATCGCCGCGCGGCTGGAGCGCAACGGCTTCGAACGCGTCGCCACGGTACGCGAAGTC
Organism: Shinella sp. R2-11; assembly: GCF_055330205.1. Taxonomy (NCBI): domain Bacteria; kingdom Pseudomonadati; phylum Pseudomonadota; class Alphaproteobacteria; order Hyphomicrobiales; family Rhizobiaceae; genus Shinella; species Shinella sp. R2-11. Next base: position 316,354 of record NZ_JBVAPC010000002.1, read on the forward strand.
GGTGAATTCGCCGTGCGCGGCGGCATCCTCGACGTCTTCGTGCCCGGCAGTATGGAACCGCTGCGCCTCGATTTCTTCGGCGACACGCTGGAATCGATCCGCTCCTTCGACCCGGCCAGCCAGCGCACGACCGGACAGGCCCGCTCCCTCGACCTCAACCCGATGAGCGAGGTGACACTGACGCCGGAGACGATCTCGCATTTCCGCAAGCAGTATCTCTCGTCCTTCGGCGCGGCGACACGCGACGATGCGCTCTACCAAGCCGTCTCCGAGGGCCGGCGCTATGCCGGCATGGAGCACTGGCTGCCGCTGTTCTACGATGAGCTAGAAACTGCTTTCGATTACCTGCAAGGCTTTCGCATCGTCACGGACCATACGGTGCGCGAGGCCGCCGTCGAGCGCTCCCGCCTCGTGCGCGACTATTACGACGCGCGCCTCGCCTCCGCGACGCCCGGCAAGGGGCATGTAGCGCAGGCAACGCCCTACAAGCCGGTGCCGCCGGGCCTCCTCTATCTCGACGCCGAGCGCTTCGCCCGCGAGCTCGACACCCGCGACGCCATCCGCCTCTCGCCCTTCAACGAGCATGAGGGCGAGGCGCGCCATGTCGAGACCATTGAGGCGCGGCCCGGCATGCGCTGGGCGCGGCCGGCCGGCAGCGAGGATGCCAACGGCGCGCGCGTCAACGTCTTCGACCAGGCGGTCAAGCACATCGCCGACAAGCGGGCCTCCGGCGCGAAGGTACTGGTGACGGGCTGGTCGGAAGGCTCGCTCGACCGTCTCCTGCAGGTGCTTTCCGAGCATGGGCTCGGCAATGTGGTGCCGGTCGAGAAATTCGGCGATCTCCGCAAGCTGAAGCCGGGCGAGGCAGGGTCGGCCGTGCTCAGCCTCGAAAGCGGCTTCGAGGCGGGCGACATCGTCGTCATCGGCGAACAGGATATCCTCGGCGACCGCATGGTGCGCCGTGCCAAGCGCCGCAAGCGCGGCGCGGATTTCATCACCGAGGTCGCCGGCCTCGACGAAGGCTCCATCGTCGTCCATGCCGAGCACGGCATCGGCCGCTTCGTCGGCCTGCGCACCATCGAGGCCGCCGGCGCGCCGCATGCCTGTCTCGAACTCGTTTATGCGGACGACGCAAAACTCTTCCTGCCCGTCGAGAATATCGACCTGCTCTCCCGCTACGGTGGCGAGGGCACCGATGCGCTGCTCGACAAGCTCGGCGGCGTCGCCTGGCAGGCGCGCAAGGCCAAGCTCAAGAAACGCCTGCTCGACATGGCAAGCGGCCTCATCCAGATCGCCGCCGCGCGCCTCGTGCGCCATGCGCCGGTGCTGGCCGCGCCGGATGGCGTCTATGACGAATTCGCCGCCCGCTTCCCCTATGACGAGACGGACGACCAGGCGAACGCCATCGACGCCGTGCGCGAGGATCTCGGCGCGGGCCGGCCGATGGACCGGCTCGTCTGCGGCGACGTCGGCTTCGGCAAGACGGAGGTGGCGCTGCGCGCCGCCTTCATCGCCGCGATGAACGGCGTTCAGGTCGCCGTCGTCGTGCCGACCACGCTCCTCGCCCGCCAGCATTTCAAGACCTTCTCCGACCGTTTCCGGGGGCTGCCGATCCGCGTGCAGCAGGCCTCCCGCCTCGTCGGCTCGAAGGAACTGGCGCTGACGAAGAAGGAGCTTTCCGAGGGCAAGACCGATATCGTCGTCGGCACCCATGCGCTGCTCGGCTCGTCGATCAAGTTCGCCAATCTCGGCCTCCTCATCATCGACGAGGAGCAGCATTTCGGCGTGAAGCACAAGGAGCGGCTGAAGGAGCTGAAGAGCGACGTACATGTGCTGACGCTCTCGGCGACGCCCATCCCGCGCACCCTGCAACTCGCCATGACGGGCGTGCGCGAACTCTCGCTGATCACCACGCCGCCGGTCGACCGCATGGCGGTGCGCACCTTCATCTCACCCTTCGACCCGCTCGTCATCCGCGAGACGCTGATGCGCGAGCACTATCGCGGCGGCCAGAGTTTTTACGTCTGCCCCCGCCTCAGCGACCTGTCGGAAATTCACGATTTCCTACGCCAGGACGTGCCGGAACTGAAGGTCGCCGTCGCGCACGGCCAGATGCCGGCAACCGAACTCGAAGACATCATGAACGCCTTCTACGAAGGCCGCTACGACGTGCTGCTGTCGACCACCATCGTCGAATCCGGCCTCGACGTGCCGACGGCGAACACGATGATCATCCACCGCGCCGACATGTTCGGCCTCGCCCAGCTCTACCAGCTGCGCGGCCGCGTCGGCCGGTCCAAGGTGCGCGCCTTCGCGCTCCTGACCCTGCCGGTCAACCGCACGCTGACGGGCACCGCCGAACGCCGCCTCAAGGTGCTGCAATCGCTCGACACGCTCGGCGCCGGCTTCCAGCTCGCCAGCCACGACCTCGACATCCGCGGCGCGGGCAACCTCCTCGGCGAGGAGCAGTCCGGCCATATCAAGGAGGTCGGCTTCGAGCTTTACCAGCAGATGCTGGAAGAGGCCGTCGCCGAGATCAAGGGCGACGAGGAAGTCGCCGACAGCGGCTGGTCGCCACAGATTTCCGTCGGCACGCCGGTCATGATCCCGGACGACTACGTGCCGGACCTGCACCTGCGCCTCGGCCTCTACCGCCGCCTCGGCGAGATCACCGAGCTTGGCGACATCGACGCCTTCGGCGCGGAACTCATCGACCGCTTCGGCCCGCTGCCGACCGAAGTGCAGCATCTTCTCAAGATCGTCTACATCAAGTCGCTTTGCCGCGTGGCCAATGTCGAGAAGCTCGATGCCGGCCCGAAGGGGGTCGTCGTGCAGTTCCGCAACAAGGAATTCCCGAACCCGGCGGCACTGGTCGGCTACATCGCCAGGCAGGGCGCGCTGGTCAAGATCAGGGCGGACCAGAGCCTCTTCCTCGCCCGCGATTATCCGACGCCGGAAAAGCGGCTGACGGGCGCGGCGCAGGTTATGACGCAGCTTGCAGGGTTGGCGAAGCAGGGCAACTGACCCAAGCATCCGAGCCGAGAGGATTGCGAAATGCCGGAAATGCATCCATCGGTCACGGTCTACGGCGCAAGCTACAGCGTCTACGTTCGGATCGTGCGCATCGCACTCCATGAAAAGGGCGTGCCTTACAATCTCGTGCCGGTGGACGTGTTTTCAGACGAGGGCGTGCCGCCCGAGCATCTTGCGCGCCACCCCTTCGGCCGTATTCCAGCCTTCGAGCACGACGGGTTCGCCCTCTACGAGACAAGCGCGATAACCCGCTACGTGGATGAGGCGTTTTCCGGACCGCCGCTGCAACCGCGCGCTCTTCGTGATCGCGCGCGCATGAACCAGATCGTCGCGATGCTGGACAATTACGCCTATCTGCCGATGGTGTGGGATGTCTACGTGCAGCGGATGGAGGCATCCGGGAACGAGGCGATAGACGAAGCGCGCATTGCCGGCGGCCTTGAAAAGGCCCGCCTCTTCCTGGGGGCGCTTTCGAACTTGCTGGGAGCCGAAAACTGGCTCTCCGGGCCGGAGCCATCATTGGCAGATTTTCATGCCGTCCCGATGTTCGGCCTGTTCACGGAAGCGCCGGAGGGCGCCGCGCTCATTCGCGAATTCCCGTCCATTCAGGCATGGTGGGAGCGGAGCAAGGTCCGCCCCTCCGTTCTTGCGGCGAGCGAGTAAACCGCTCAGTTCTTCCCGATACGCTCCTGCGTCTTCATCGCCGCGATCTCGCGGAAGGCGTTGGTCAGCACGTCGACGGACTGCGCGCCCATCACGGCATATTTGTTGTCGATGATGAAGCAGGGCACGCCCGTCACACCCATGTCGCGGGCCATGCCGATCTCTTCCTTGACCGAATCGACGTCCGCGCCGGCGGAGAAGAGGGCGGAGACGACGGCGCGGTCCATGCCCGACGCTTCCGCAATGTCGAGCAGCACGGCGCGGTCGCCGACATTGCGGCCTTCCTCGAAATAGGCCTTGAAGAGGGCGAGGGCGACGCGGCCCTGGATTTCGGGGCCCTCGATCATCGCCCAGCGCAGCAGGCGGTGCGCGTCGAGCGTGTTGGGGCTGATCTTCACGGCGGGGAAGTCGAACTCGATGCCGTCCGCTTCGCCCAGCCCCGCCAGCATCTCATGTGCGCGATTGACGGCGTCAGTGCCGCCGAGCTTTTCGGCGAGATGCTGCTTGTGGTCGATGCCTTCCGGCGGCATGTCGGGATTGAGCTGGTAGGGCCGGAACGTCACCGCGACGGCAAGCTCGTCCTTCACGGTGTCGATCGCCTTGTCGAGCCGCTTCTTGCCCAGATAGCACCAGGGGCAGACGACGTCCGAGACGACATCGATCGTAATGGCTTCCATCCGGTTTTCCTTTCGAGATGCCGGGACATTCCGGACAGGACGCCGAGATAGGCCGGCGTGCTGCGGCTTTCAACAGGTTACCTCGAGGTAACCCGAGTTCTGGGGATAACCCCTTTACTGCGCCCGCGCGTCCCACCATGTCGGGAACTGGAAACCGTAGAGCGGAACCGCCTGCGGCCGGGCGATATGCTTCGAATGCGCGACCCACTGTTCGCCGAGATGATAGAGCGGCACGACATAATAGCCCGAAAGGAGCATCCTGTCGTGCAGGCGCACGGCCGAGCGGAAATCCTCCGCCGTGCGCGCAGTCAGGATGGCTTCGAGGATGCGGTCGACGTCGGGATCGGCGAGACCGGCGAAGTTGGAGCTGCCGGGCCGGTCGCGCATGGTCGAGCTCCAGTAGCTGATCTGGTCTCGGCCTGGCGAGAGCGAGGAGGGGAACGCCTTGACGATGACGTCATAGTCGAAGGTCTGGGTCCGGCTCTGATACTGCGAATCGTCCACCGTACGGATCGCCGCCTTCACGCCGAGCGCGGTGAGGAAGCGCTGATAGGCAAGCGCCAGCTTCTCCTGGTCCGCATTCTGCGTCATGATCTCGAAGGTCAGCGGCGTGCCCGCGCCATCGACCATCTGCCCGCCCTTGATGGCGTAGCCGGCCTTCTGGAAGGAATCCATCGCCTGGCGCAGCACCTTGCGGTCGCGGCCCGACGCGTCGGTCGTGGGCAGCAGATGCGTGCCGTCGAGGATATCCGCGTCGATGCGCGACAGCGCAGGGCCTGCGATCTCGCGCTCGCGGGCATCGGCCGCCACGCCCATCGAACTCAGCTCGGAATTCTGCCAGTAGCTCTGCGTGCGCTTGTAGGCATTCTCGAAAAGGCTGCGGTTCACCCAGTCGAAATCGAAGACCAGCGTCAACGCCTTGCGCAGGTCGCGGTTCTGGAAGAGCGGCCGGCGGGTGTTGAAGACGAAGCCGAACATGCCCGAGGGCGTCTTCGGCGTGATGGCGTCCTTGACGACCGCGCCGGAGAGAGCGGCCGGGAAATCGTAGCCGCGCGTCCACTTCGTCGGGTTGCCCTCCTGGTAGAGGTCGATCTCGCCCTTCTTGAACGCCTCGAAAAGCGAGTTGTCCTGAAGAAAATACTCGACGGAGATCTCGTCGTAATTGTCGAAGCCGACTTTCGAGGGAAGGTCCCTGGCCCAATAGTTCGGGTCGCGGGCATAGACGATCTTCTCGCCGGGCTTGACTTCCTTCACCTTGTAGGGGCCGGAGCCGAGCGGGAAGGCGAGGGACGTGCGGTCGAACGCCTCGACGTCGATGGCGTGCTTCGGCAGGATCGGCGAATAGCCGGCGATCAGCAGGGGCGTCTCGCGGTCGGCCTTGTCGTTGAAGGTGAAGCGCACGCCGCGCTCGCCGACCTTCTCGACTTTCTCGACCCCGTCGAGCCGGAGGCTGAAGGGCGTGCGCCCCTTGTCCCGCAGCAATTCGAAGCTGAAGATGACGTCTTCCGGCGTGATCGGCACGCCATCGGCCCAGCGCGCTTTGGGATTGAGGTTGAACTGGATGAAGGTACGGTCGTCGTCCCATTCCGCCGTTTCGGCGATGAGGCCGTACATGGTGAAGGCCTCGTCGCGCGAGCGCTGCATCAGTGATTCGTAGACGAGGTTGCCGAATTCCGGATCCCACATGCCGCGCGCGGTGGTGCGCATGCTCTTCAGGATGAAGGGATTGAGATTGTCGAACGTGCCGACCACGCCATAGGCGATGCGCCCGCCCTTCTTCACGTCCGGATTGACATAGCCGAAGTGCTTGTAGTCGGGCGGCAGGGCCGGATCGCCGTGCATGGCGATGCCGTGCACCGGGGCTGCGTGGCCGAGCGTGGCCGGCAGGCCAAGCAGGCAGGCGGCGAAGGCCATCAGAAAGGGACGCAAGCGTATCTCCTCGTCGGTCCGGATGATTCTCATGCATTATAGCCGCCAGAAACAGGACGGCACCGTGGCGGGGCGGAAATAGAAGCAACGCGGGATTTTCGCAAGGAAAGGCTGGATATCCGGCGCGGCCCATTGTAACAGGATACGCCGAAGCGGGTCATGCAAATGCCTCATTTCGCCGACAGGAGAGCGCACGGCTGACCAAACGCCCGAGAGGGGCTTGCGGAGGGGCGCTGTCGCTCCGGCACCGGATTTTCAGGAGACCGAACTCGTCATGATCTTCACATCGAATCTCATCAAGCGGACCGTGCTTTCCGCCTTTGCCGCCTCGGTCGCACTCGCGGCGGCTCCGTCGGCATCGCTCGCGCAGCAGGCCGCTCCGCCGAAGGGCTGGTTCAAGGTCTGCACCAAGCAGGAAGACAACGACGTCTGCATCGTGCAGAACCTTCTGACCGCCACCAGCGGCCAGCTCATCACCGCCGTCGGCCTCATCACCGTCGCCGGCAAGGCCAACCGTAAGATCATGCAGGTCTCGGTTCCGAGCGCCCGCCTCATCCCCGTCGGCGTGCAGATGCAGATCGACGGCGGCAAGGCCCAGAAGCTCGATTATGCCATCTGCATGCCCGACAAGTGCGTGGCCGAAGTGCCGCTCACTGACCAGGTCCTCGCTAGCCTCAAGAAGGGTGGCGAACTGGTTCTGACCTCGGTCAACTTCCAGCGCGCACCGAACCCGATCAAGATCTCGCTCGAAGGCTTCACCGGCGTCTTTGACGGCGAGCCGATCGAACAGTCGCAGCTCGAAGAGCGCCAGCGCCTGCTGCAGGAAGAAATGCAGAAGAAGGCCGAGGAAGCCCGCAAGAAGCTCGAAGACGCCCAGAAGGCCGCCAAGAGCCAGTAAGCGGCCCTATTGCCAGATACGAAAAACCCGGCCATCGGCCGGGTTTTTTATTGCCTGCCATCGGGATCCGCCGGTCAGTGGAAGAGGCTGCTCTGCTCCTTCCAGCGGTAATGGCCCTTGTCGACATCCATCAGCGCGCGGACCTGCGGGTGGCGGATCGGCTGGCCGCTGTCGTCGGCGACAAGGTTCTGCTCGGAGACATAGGCGACATATTCCGTGTCGTCGTTCTCCGCGAAGAGATGGTAGAAGGGCTGATCCTTCGAAGGCCGTATCTCGGCCGGAATGGAATTCCACCACTCTTCGGTATTGGCGAATTCGGGATCGACGTCGAAGATCACGCCGCGGAACGGGAAGACCCGGTGGCGGACCACGTCGCCGATGGCAAATTTTGCGTCACGCATCTTCATGGCGTACCTACCTTTCCACTTATATTTGGGTAATTTCGCTGAAACATCAATAGTTCCGCCATCGGGCGCGTTGCTCTTCGCAAAGGTGCGGCGCTTGCACCTCCGGCGGTTTCGGCGTACCTCGGGAAAAGATGTTTCAGGCGGATCGGACGGCATGAACAACCAGTGGGGCAGGAGCGGCAACGGAACGACGGCAGGCGGCGGCTCCGGGGCGGGCGGCATCCTGTTCGCCTCCGTGGTCAGCCTGGCGCTGGGGATAGCAGCCGGCTACGGTGGCCTGCGCATGATGAGCGGCGCGGTTCCGGCCAGCGAGATCGAGCAGCGGGACCAGCGCATCGCCGAGCTTGCAAGGGAGCTCGACGCCCGCACCGCGCAGGTCGAGGACGGCAGCCAGCGGTCTCAAGCCCTCGCCGACGAGAACCGCACCCTCAAGCAGCAGATGGAGGCCCTTCGCAACGGCATAGGGAGCTCCGACGACGCTGCCGTTGCGGAAAATGCGCGGCTGACGCAGGAAGTCATCCCGGGGCTGAAGAGCGATCTGCAACGCGCCTCCCGGCGCGCCGCGGATGCGGAAGCCTCGAAGACGAAGGCCGAGAACGCTCTGCAGGAACGCGAGCGCCAGCTCTCCCTTAGCGCCGACCAGATCGCGCGGCTGGAAAAGGCAATGGACCAGGCCCGTGGCGCGCAGGCGGGCGCGCAGAGCGCCGAGGCGAAGCGTCTCGCGGCAGAGGCCGCCACGCTGCGCCGGCAGCTCGAGGACGCACAGCGCGCCGAAGAGACCATGCGGGCGAAGGACCTGCCTGCATTGCGCAAGGAGATCGCCGACAGGGACCGGGAGATTACCGATCTCAAGGCCAGCAATGATACGCTCACGGCACGGATCGGCGTGCTGGAGGATGCAGCGCGTTCAGTGCAGCAGGATGGTCCCGGGAATGTCGGAGACGGTCCGGCACTCGACAATGCGAAGCCGGCCGATGGCCGCAATCCGCGCGATGCATCGCTCGTGGCCGATGCTATGCGCACTGCGCCCGGTCTCGACCGTCTTACCGGCACGCAGCGCGACCAGCTGGAGCGCACGCTGGTTTCCGGCGAGTGCGTCACCAATTCGCTCGGCGGCGTCTTCAAGCGCGTGCCGGTGCTGACGCTTCGCAACCTGATGCGCGATCTCGACAGCGACTGCTAGTTTCCATGGCGGCCTTGCCGCCCGCCTGTATTTCCGCGATTCCCGATGCAAAGCTACGGCGCTTTTTTCCGGAATTGCCCAAGGGAGGGATTTTGATGAAGCGATCTGTTCTTGCGGCCGCACTCGGCCTTGCACTTTCCATCGGCACGGCATCGGCCGAGGGGATCGAGCGCAACATCATGACCGGCGGCCCGCAGGGCACCTATATCAAGATCGGCCACGACATCGCCACGCTCGGCGCCGAATGCGGCCTGAAGCTGAACGTGGTCGAAAGCGCCGGCTCGCTGGAAAATTTCGTCGGCGTGCGCAACCGCCGCAACACCCAGTTCGGCATCGTGCAGAGCGACGTGCTCGAATATCTGAAGACCTTCGAGGCGAACGACCCGGAGGTGCAGAAGGCGGTGAAGGGCGTGCGCATCATGTTCCCGCTCTACAACGAGGAGATCCATGTCCTCGCCCGCAAGGACATTGCCGGCATGAAGGACCTCGCCGGCAAGAAGATCGCCGTCGGCAAAAAGGACAGCGGCACCTTCCTGACGGCGACGCTGATCATGGACATCCTGCAGGTCAAGCCCGGCGAGCGCATCGACATCAACCCGGACGATGCGCTGCCCAAGCTGCTCTCCGGCGAGATCGACGCCTTCTTCTACGTCGCGGGCGCGCCCGCCGCGCTCTTTGCCGGCAATACGATCGACAAGGCGAAGTTCCACCTTCTGCCGATCACCGAGGCGCCGCTGCTCGCCACCTACACGCCCTCGCGGATCGAGGCCGGTACCTATTCGTTCCAGGACCAGCCGGTCGATCTCGTCGCGGTGAAGGCCGTGATGATGACCTATGACTACGACGTCAAGCGTAATGCCTATCACCGCGACAGCTGCAAGACGGTCTCGGATTTCTCCAGCCTCATCCTCACCGGGCTCGACAAGCTGAAGGCGACCGGCCATCCGAAATGGAAGACGGTGGACCTCACCGCCCTGCCGCCCGGCTGGCAGGTGGGCGTCTGCGTCAAGGCCGGCATGGCGATGGACTACAAGCCCTCCTGCAAGACCCCCGCCGAAAAGGCGGGGAGCGGCGCGGATGACTCGAACGAGGAATACCTGAACCTCCTCAAGCAGCGGCTGCAACAGTAGCGCTGCGAAGGCGAACATCGGCAATGTCGCAGTTCACTTGATCCCGCAACAAAAAACCCGGCCAATGGCCGGGTTTTCCGTTTCAGGGATACTTCCGCCGGTCAGGCGGAGTAGTACATGTCGAACTCGACCGGGTGCGGGGTCATTTCGAAGCGCATGACTTCCGCCATCTTCAGCTCGATGTAGGAATCGATCTGGTCGTCGTCGAACACGCCGCCGGCGGTCAGGAACTTGCGGTCCTTGTCGAGGTTTTCGAGGGCCTCGCGCAGCGAGCCGCAGACGGTCGGGATCTTCTTCAGTTCCTTCGGCGGCAGGTCGTAGAGGTCCTTGTCCATGGCCTTGCCGGGATGGATCTTGTTCTTGATGCCGTCGAGGCCGGCCATCAGCATGGCGGCGAAGCCGAGATAGGGGTTGCCGAGCGGGTCGGGGAAGCGGATTTCGACGCGCTTGGACTTCGGACCCGTGCCGAACGGAATGCGGCAGGAAGCCGAGCGGTTGCGGGCCGAATAGGCGAGCAGGACCGGTGCCTCATAGCCCGGGACGAGACGCTTGTAGGAGTTCGTCGTCGGGTTGGTGAAGGCGTTGATGGCCTTGGCATGCTTGATGATGCCGCCGATGAAGTAGAGGCAGGTTTCCGAAAGGCCGGCATATTCGTCGCCGGCGAACTGCGGCTTGGAGTCCTTCCAGATCGACAGGTGCACGTGCATGCCCGAGCCGTTGTCGCCGAAGATCGGCTTCGGCATGAAGGTTGCCGTCTTGCCATAGGCGTTGGCGACCTGGTGCACGGCATATTTGTAGATCTGCACCTTGTCGGCGCTGCGCACGAGCGTGTCGAACTTGACGCCGAGTTCGTGCTGGGCGGCGGCCACCTCATGATGCTGCTTTTCAACGGTGACGCCCATTTCGGCGAGGACCGTCAGCATTTCGGAACGCATGTCCTGGCAGCTGTCGACCGGCGGGACCGGCAGGTAGCCGCCCTTGATGCGCGGACGATGGCCGAGATTGCCGGTCTCGTAGGCGGTGTCGTCGTTGGAGGGCAGTTCCGAGCTGTCGAGCCTGAAGCCGGTATTGTACGGGTCGGCCTTGTACTTGACGTCGTCGAAGACGAAGAATTCCGGCTCCGGACCGGCATAGACGGTATCGCCGATGCCCGAGGCCTTGAGGAAGGCTTCGGCCTTCTTGGCGGTGCCGCGCGGGTCGCGGTTATAGGCTTCGCCAGAGACCGGCTCGAGGATGTCGCAGAGGATGACCATGGTGGACTGCGCGAAGAACGGGTCCATATGGGCGGTCGCCGGATCGGGCATCATCACCATGTCGGACTCGTTGATGGCCTTCCAGCCGGCGATCGAGGAGCCGTCGAACATGACGCCGTCGGCGAACATGTCCTCGTCGACGCAGCTGACGTCCATCGTGATATGGTGCAGCTTGCCACGGGGGTCCGTGTAGCGCAGGTCGACGAACTTTACGTCGTTTTCCTTGATTTGCTTGAGGATGTCATTGGCAGTCGTCATGTGTTGGTTCCTGTGTGAGATGACGAGATGGAAAGCCTTGGCCGGAAGGCGAGGCGGGATCAGATGGCGTCGATGCCGGTTTCGCCGGTACGGATGCGGATGACTTCTTCGACGTTGGAGACAAAGATCTTGCCGTCGCCGATGCGGCCGGTCTGGGCCGCGTTGCGGATCGCCTCGATGACGGCTTCCGCATTCTCGTCCGCCAGGACGACCTCGACCTTCACCTTGGGCAGGAAGTCGACGACATATTCGGCGCCACGGTAGAGTTCCGTATGGCCCTTCTGGCGTCCAAAACCCTTCGCCTCGGTGACGGTGATGCCCTGGAGGCCGACTTCCTGGAGGGCCTCCTTCACCTCATCGAGTTTGAAGGGCTTGATGATCGCTTCGATCTTTTTCATGAGAAGATGTCTCTCCGCTTCTCCCGTTTGCGCAGCAGGACTGCGCCCGCTGCTCACTCCGAATGCATGTAGCATGCCAAGTCGAAGCAGGATGCATGCCAGACCGGAGGAAATCCGTTTCTTTCACCATCCCGCTCGTCCTCACGCGGCGATGATGCGGCTTTCCGGGCAAAAGGGCTAGGGGTTCCTGCCTAAAAACTGTCTCTTTGCTTTCCGTAGGGCCGAAGGAGGCGGGATGTCGGGCAATGCTGCCCGAGAAAGCTCCAAACTTGAGCATATTGAATATGCAGATGCATAAAAATAAGGCTTTTGGCGAAGATGGCCAACGGGCTTGCAGCGGCCGCGTCTTTGCGGGCATGGTGGGGCATGTACCAGGAAATCGACACCTTGATCATCACGCCCGGGGACATGGGCCGCATCGATGCCGCCGCCGCGGCATCGGGCCTTGCGAGCTACGGCCTGATGGAGCGGGCCGGGCAGGCGGTCGCGGCGGCGGCGCTGCGGCGCTTTCCCGGAGCGCTCCGCTTCGTCGTGCTCTGCGGCCCCGGCAACAATGGCGGCGATGGATATGTCGCCGCGCGGGCGCTGGAGGCGGCCGGCGCGGAGGTCGCCGTCCACGCCCTCGGTGACCCGTCCGCGCTCGGGGGCGACGCGGCCATTGCCTTCCGGCATTTCGGCGCTGCACCGAGGACGCTTGCGGAATATGGGCCGCGCCCGGGCGACGTGGTCGTCGATGCGCTGTTCGGCGCAGGCCTGTCGCGCGACCTGCCGGACGAGGCCGTGCAGGTCGTCGAGGCCGTGCGCCGGCATGCGCTGCCGGTCCTTGCGGTGGACCTGCCATCCGGTATCGACGGGCGGACGGGAGAGGTGAGGGGCGCGGCCTTCGAGGCTGTCGCGACCGTCACCTTCATGTGCCGCAAGCCGGGCCACCTGCTCCTGCCCGGTAGGACGCTCTCCGGCGACGTGGAGGTTTTCGACATCGGCATTCCCGGCCGCATCCTCGCCGGCCATGCCGGCCATGTCCGGGTTAACATACCGGATGTCTGGCGGCTTGCCGAACCGCGGCAGACCGGCGCGACGCACAAATATGTCCGCGGCCATCTCGCCGTCTTCTCCGGCCCGGCCACCGCCACCGGCGCGGCACGGCTTTCCGCGGCGGCCGGCCTTCGCGCCGGGGCCGGTCTCGTCACCGTGCTTTCTCCTACGGACGCGCTTTCCGCCAATGCCGCCCATCTGACCGGCGTGATGCTGAAAGGCGTGGACGGGGAAGCCGACCTCGCCGCCCTGCTCGAAGACGATCGCCTCAAAACCTTCGTCCTCGGCCCCGGCTTCGGAGATGCCGGGAAGGCAAGGGCCTATGCCGGCCTGATCGCCGCAAAAGGCCGCCGCCTCGTGCTCGACGCCGACGGTATCAGCGCCTTCCGCGATGCGCCGGACGCGCTCTTTAAGCTTTTCTCCGGCGGCGATACGCGGCTGGTGCTGACGCCGCATGACGGGGAATTCGCGCGGCTCTTTCCCGACCTTGCCGGCGATGGGACGCTTTCCAAGATCGATCGCGCGCAGAAGGCGGCCGCCCGAAGCCATGCGGCCGTGATCCTCAAGGGCGCCGATACGGTGATCGCCGCGCCCGACGGCCGCGCGCTCGTCAACGAGAATGCGCCGCCCTGGCTCGCCACCGCCGGCTCGGGCGATGTGCTGGCGGGCATCGTCGGCGCGCATCTGACGCAGGGCATGCCCGCCTTCGAAGCCGCAGCCAGCGCCGTCTGGCGCCATGGCGAGGCCGGAAGCATCGTGGGCGAGGGGCTGACGGCGGAGGATCTTCCAGAAGCCATCCCGCCCTGGCCCGCGGCGTGAACGTTTCGATTCTGTCGGGAAGACTCGAACCTTGCCTCAGCCCGTCCGCTTCTTCAGTTCGCGCGCCCCGTTCGGCGCATTGACCTTGCCGGAGGTGATGAAGAAGGCGAAGACGTCGCGGGCCTTGCCGGCGGGGCTCGTCTCGGGATCGACCTTCGGCAGGTCGGACGGCTCGCCGCCGCCGGCCCAGTCCTTGAGCCGTCCCGCCCATTCGTCCAACGCCTTTGCGGGATAGCAGGTCTCGATGTCGTCCGACCCGCGCTGCAGGCGGGCATAGACGAAATCCGCCGTCACGTCGGCGATCTCGGGATAGTCCTCATGCTGCGCATAGACGATCGCCATATTGTGCTTGCGGGCAAGCGCGGCGAATTCCGGCACCTTGAAGCTGTCATGGCGCACTTCGAGCGCATGCTTCAGCTTGAGCCCGTCCAGCTTTTCCGGCAGGAGCTTCAGGAACCCCTCGAAATCCTCCGGCTCGAATTTCTTCGTCGGCGGGAACTGCCAGAGGATCGGGCCGAGATGGTCGCCGAGTTCGGCAATCCCCTGCGTCAGGAATTTCTCGACGGATTCGCCGCCGTCGGCGAGGACCTTGCGGTTCGTCGTGAATCGGCTCGCCTTGAGGGAGAAGATGAAACCATCCGGCACCTCGGAGGCCCATTTGGCGAAGGTCTCCGGCTTCTGCGAGCCGTAATAGGTGCCGTTCACCTCGATGGCCGACAATTCGCGGCTGGCGAATTCGAGCTGCCGTTTCTTCGGCAGCTTTTCGGGATAGAAGGTTCCCTCCCACGGCTCGAAGGTCCAGCCGCCGATGCCGGTTCTGATGGTGCCGGATGTGCTCATGGTCTCCTCCCGTGTGATTATTCCGCCGCCACCCGCTTCATCGGCCGGCGCTCCAGCAACTCTTTCAGGAAGTGGCCGGTATAGGAACGCTCGACCTTGACCACATCCTCGGGCGTGCCCTCCGCGATCACCTCGCCGCCGCCGTCGCCGCCCTCGGGGCCGAAGTCGATGATCCAGTCGGCGGTCTTGATGACCTCCAGATTGTGCTCGATGACGACGACCGAATTGCCCTGGTTGACCAGCTCGTGCAGCACCTCCAGCAGCTTGGCCACGTCGTGGAAATGCAGGCCGGTCGTCGGCTCGTCGAGGATATAGAGCGTGCGGCCGGTCGAGCGCTTGGACAGCTCCTTGGCGAGCTTGACGCGCTGCGCCTCGCCGCCCGACAGGGTGTTCGCCTGCTGGCCGACCTTGATATAGCCGAGACCGACCTGGTTCAGCGTCGTGAGCTTGTCGCGCACGGCGGGAACGGCGGCGAAGAACTCGACGCCCTCTTCGACGGTCATGTCCAGTACGTCGGCGATCGACTTGCCCTTGAAGGTGACGTCGAGCGTCTCGCGGTTGTAGCGCTTGCCGTGGCAGACGTCGCAGGTGACGTAGACGTCCGGCAGGAAGTGCATCTCGATCTTGATGACGCCGTCGCCCTGGCAGGCCTCGCAGCGCCCGCCCTTGACGTTGAAGGAGAAGCGGCCCGGCTGGTAGCCGCGCGCCTTCGCTTCGGGAAGGCCCGCGAACCAGTCGCGGATCGGCGTGAAGGCGCCGGTATAGGTCGCCGGATTCGAGCGCGGCGTGCGGCCGATGGGCGACTGGTCGATATCGATGACCTTGTCGATATATTCGAAGCCGTCGATGCGCTCGTGCTCGGCCGGGATCTCGCGCGCGCCCATGACGCGGCGGGCGGCGGACTTGTAGAGCGTCTCGATCAGGAAGGTCGACTTGCCGCCGCCGGAAACGCCCGTGACGGCCGTGAAGACGCCGAGCGGGATCGAGGCCGTGACATTCTTCAGATTGTTAGCTTTCGCCCCGACGACCTTGATTTCCTTTTTCTTCTTCGGCTTGCGCCGCTCGGCAGGAACCGCCACGGAAAGCTCGCCGGAGAGATACTTGCCGGTGAGCGACGCGGGATTGGCAATGACTTCGTCGGGCGTGCCCTGCGCGATCACCTCGCCGCCATGGATACCGGCGGCGGGGCCGATATCGACCACATAATCCGCCGTCAGGATCGCGTCCTCGTCATGCTCGACGACGATCACCGTGTTGCCGATGTCGCGCAGGTGGCGGAGCGTATCGAGCAGGCGGGCATTATCGCGCTGGTGGAGGCCGATGGACGGTTCGTCCAGCACGTAGAGCACGCCCGTCAGGCCGGAACCGATCTGCGAGGCGAGGCGGATGCGCTGGCTTTCGCCGCCCGACAGCGTGCCGGAATTGCGCGACAGCGAGAGATATTCGAGGCCGACATCGTTGAGGAAGCGCAGGCGCTCGCGGATCTCCTTGAGGATGCGCACGGCGATCTCGTTCTGCTTGGCGTTGAGATGCTCCGGCAGCGCTTCGAACCAGTCGCGCGCCACGCGGATCGACATTTCCGTCGTCTCGCCGATATGCAGCTTGTTGATCTTCACCGCCAGCGCCTCGGGCTTCAGGCGATAGCCGTTGCAGGCCGGGCAGGGGGCGGCCGACATGTAGCGCTCGATCTCCTCGCGCGACCAGGCCGAATCCGTTTCCTTCCAGCGGCGCTCCAGGTTCGGCACGATGCCCTCGAAGGTCTTGACCGTCTTGTAGGAGCGCGCGCCGTCCTTGTAGTTGAACTCGATCTTCTCCCTGGTGCCGTTAAGGATGGCGCTCTGCGCCTCCTGCGACAGCTCCGACCAGCGGTTGGAAAGCTTGAAGCCATAGGCCGCGCCGAGCGCTTCCAGCGTCTGGTTGTAATAGGGCGAGGAGGACTTGGCCCAGGGCGCGATGGCCCCGTCGCGCAGCGTGCGCTCGCTTTCCGGCACGATCAGGTCCGGGTCGATCTTCTGCTGGCTGCCGAGGCCGTCGCATGTCGGGCAGGCGCCGAAGGGGTTGTTGAACGAGAAGAGCCGCGGCTCGATTTCCGGGATGGTGAAGCCGGAGACCGGGCAGGCGAATTTTTCGGAGAACAGCACGCGCTCGTGCGTCTCGTTCAGCGACTTGTTGGCCGATCCGCCGGCGGACGTCTCCTCGATAGGCAGCGGCTTGTCGGCGAATTCCGCGATGGCGAGGCCCTCGGCGAGCTTGAGGCAGGTCTCAAGACTGTCGGCGAGGCGCGAGGCGAGGTCCGGGCGCACGACGACGCGGTCGACCACCACGTCGATATCGTGCTTGTACTTCTTGTCGAGCGCGGGAACGTCGGCGATCTCGTAGAACTGGCCGTCCACCTTGACGCGCTGGAAGCCCTTCTTCATCAGCTCGGCGAGTTCCTTCCTGTACTCGCCCTTGCGGCCGCGCACGACGGGCGCGAGGATGTAGAGGCGCGTGCCCTCGCCGAATTCCAGCACCCGGTCGACCATCTGGCTGACCGTCTGGCTCTCGATCGGCAGGCCCGTCGCCGGCGAATAGGGCACGCCCACGCGCGCGAAGAGCAGGCGCATGTAGTCGTAGATCTCGGTGACCGTGCCGACGGTCGAGCGCGGGTTCTTCGAGGTCGTCTTCTGCTCGATGGAGATGGCGGGCGACAGGCCGTCGATCTGGTCGACGTCCGGCTTCTGCATCATCTCCAGGAACTGGCGCGCATAGGCCGAAAGGCTCTCGACATAGCGGCGCTGGCCTTCGGCATAGATCGTGTCGAAGGCGAGCGACGATTTGCCCGAGCCCGAAAGCCCGGTCATCACGATCAGCTTGTTGCGGGGCAGGTCGAGGTCGATGCCCTTGAGATTGTGTTCGCGAGCGCCGCGAATGGAAATGGTCTTGAGTTCGCTCATGGTATCCAGCGTCAGAAGGTCGTTGCGCATTGCAGAAGGGGTCGGCCCCTATGTAGGCATTGGTTGGAGCCTGTCCATGCGCCGTCAGAAGATTCCGTGCCCGTTTCCGATTCGGTTGACAAGAGTGTAGGGAATTATTAGAACAAAAAAAGAACGAATTTTCGCAATTGATCTGTGGATTATCGCTTGCACGGGGCGGCGCTGGCGCGCGGCAGCCGATAAGATGCCGCATTCGTGTAGTGATAATGATGCCGGGCGCCTTTCGTCCGGCGCGACAACGGGAAGTACGGGCATGGCTGGTAGCGTCAACAAGGTGATCTTGATCGGGAATGTCGGGGCGGACCCGGAAATCCGCCGGACGCAGGACGGTCGGCCGATCGCCAACCTGCGCATCGCCACCTCCGAGACCTGGCGCGACCGCAACAGCGGCGAGCGTCGCGAGAAGACGGAATGGCACAATGTTGTCGTCTTCAACGAGGGCCTGTGCAAGGTCGTCGAGCAATATGTGAAGAAGGGCGCCAAGCTCTATATCGAGGGCGCGCTGCAGACCCGCAAGTGGCAGGACCAGACCGGCAACGACCGCTACTCGACGGAAGTCGTGCTGCAGGGCTTCAACTCCACGCTGACCATGCTCGACGGTCGCGGCGAGGGCGGCGGCGAGCGCCGCGGCGGCGGTGATTTCGGCGGCGGTGCGCCGAGCTACGACGACTACGGCTCGCGTCCGGCCTCTGGCGGTGGCGGCAGCAGCAGCAGCCGCTCGGGCGGCGGCGGCTCGATGGCCCGCGACATGGATGACGACATTCCGTTCTGAGAACGGGAACGAAAGGCCGGCCTGAGCGCCGGCCTTTTTCTTTGGCGCCCCGGCATTCTCTCGCCGAGGGGAGGCATGGCATGCGCGACGAAAGGACAGAAGGCGACGTGCTTTTCCTGCGTCCCGGTGAGGGGCGGGCCTATTCGCTCGGACGGATGAGTGCCGTCTTCAAGGCGGACCATGGCGAAACGGACTGCGCCTACAGCGTCTCCGAATGGTGGCTCGACCCGCGGACGACGGGGCCGGGCGCCCACGCCCATGATGAGAATATCGAGCTTTTCTACGTGATCGAGGGGGTTGCAAGTATCCTTGCCGGTGCGGAATGGCTGGAGGCGCCGGCGGGCAGCTTCATACGCATTCCGGCGGGCGTGCTGCACGATTTCGAGAACCGCACGGATCGGCAGGTCGGCCTGCTGAATGTCTTCCTGCCCGGCGGCTTCGAGGAGAACATGCCGGCCATCTCGAAGTGGTTTGCCGGGAACCCGCCTGTCAGCCGATAAACACCGACTTCACCCCGTCCACCACGAACTGCACCGCCAGCGCCGCGAGGATCACGCCGAGCAGGCGCGTCAGGATCGCGCGGCCGGTATTGCCGAGGAAGCGGTCGATGCGCTCGGCTATGACCAGCGAAAGGAAGAGGATGACGAGGCAGAGCGCGAGGACGCCGATGAGGGCGGTGCGCTCGAGGGCGGAGGGGAAGGCGCCGGAAAGAAGGATCGTCGCGGAGATCGCGCCCGGGCCGGCAATCAGCGGCAGGGCGAGCGGAAAGACCGCGATATTGTGGATGTGATCGCGGGTGATCGCCACTTCGCTGGTCTTCTCCTTCCGCTCGTTGCGGCGCTCGAAGATCATCTCGAAGGCGATCCAGAACAGCAGCAGGCCGCCGGCGATACGGAACGCGCCGATGGAAATGCCGAGCAGCGAGAGCACGCCGGCGCCCGTCAGGGCGAAGACGGCGAGGATGCAGAAGGCGATCAGCGAGCCGCGCAGCGCCACCTGCTTGCGCTGCGGCCGCGTCATGCCGACGGTCAGCCCCAGGAAGATCGGCGCCAGGCCCGGCGGGTCGAGGGTCACGAGCAGCGTCGTGACGGCATTGACCAGAAGATCGATGTTCAGCATTGCGGCGTTCCCCTCGCCTTGAACGGCCGTTTCGACGGCCTTGTGCCCGCATTGTTAGGCGAGGGCGGCGCATTAGGGAAGGGCGGCCACGAAAATGCGCAAATTGGCGGATTTTCTGGGAAAAGCCTGTTCAAAACCCTTGGCGAAATTGGCGCTTCGGGTGCCGGTAGGCTATAAAATCAGCACTGATTCTGAACAAAGATCGTGACCGAAATTGACAGAACAATCGACACCCGGCGGCAAGAACCCTCCCGGCATTGAGCCGATCTCCATCATCGAGGAAATGCAGCGCTCCTATCTCGATTACGCGATGAGCGTGATCGTGTCCCGCGCGCTTCCCGATGTGCGCGACGGCCTGAAGCCCGTGCACCGGCGCATCCTCTACTCGATGAGCGAGATGGGCGTCGACTGGAACAAGAAATATGTGAAGTCGGCCCGCGTGACCGGTGACGTGATGGGTAAGTACCATCCGCACGGCGACGCTGCGATCTACGACGCCCTGGCGCGCATGGCGCAGGACTGGTCGCTCCGCCTGCCGCTCATCGATGGCCAGGGCAATTTCGGCTCCATCGACGGCGACCCGCCGGCAGCCCAGCGCTATACGGAATGCCGCCTGGAGAAGGCCGCCCATTCCCTGCTCGACGACCTCGACAAGGAAACGGTAAACTTCCGCGACAACTATGACGGCACGATGAGCGAGCCCGTCGTCGTGCCCGCGAAGTTCCCGAACCTGCTCGTCAACGGCGCGGGCGGCATCGCCGTCGGCATGGCGACGAACATTCCGCCGCACAACCTCTCGGAAGTCATCAACGGCTGTATCGCGTTGATCGACAATCCGGCGATCGATCTTCTCGACCTGATGCAGATCATCCCCGGCCCGGACTTCCCGACCGGCGCGCTGATCCTCGGCCGCGCCGGCATCCGCCAGGCCTATGAGACCGGCCGCGGCTCCATCGTCATGCGCGGCCGCGCCACCATCGAGCCGATGCGCGGCGACCGCGAGCAGATCATCGTCACCGAGATCCCCTATCAGGTGAACAAGGCGACGATGATCGAGAAGATGGCGGAACTCGTGCGCGACAAGCGCATCGAGGGCATTTCCGATCTTCGCGACGAATCCGACCGCGAGGGCTACCGCGTCGTCATCGAGCTGAAGCGCGACGCCAATGCGGACGTCATCCTCAACCAGCTCTACCGCTACACGCCGCTGCAAACTTCGTTCGGCGCGAACATGGTGGCGCTGAACGGCGGCAAGCCGGAGCAGATGAACCTGCTCGACATGCTGCGCGCCTTCGTCGCCTTCCGCGAGGAAGTCGTCAGCCGCCGCACCAAGTACCTGCTGCGCAAGGCGCGCGACCGCGCCCATGTCCTCGTGGGCCTTGCCATCGCCGTCGCCAATATCGACGAGGTGATCAACCTCATCCGCCGCGCGCCCGATCCTCAGACGGCGCGCGAGCAGCTGATGGAGCGCCGCTGGCCGGCCAAGGACGTCGAAGGGCTGATCCGCCTCATCGACGACCCGCGCCACCGCATCAACGACGACCTCACTTACAATCTCTCCGAGGAGCAGGCCCGCGCCATCCTTGAGCTGCGCCTCGCACGCCTCACGGCGCTTGGCCGCGACGAGATCGACGAGGAGCTCAACAAGATCGGCGAGGAGATCAAGGATTACCTCGATATCCTCTCCTCGCGCCTGCGCATCATGACCATCGTCAAGGACGAGCTCGGCGCGATCCGCGACGAGTTCGGCACGCCGCGCCGCACCGAGATCGCCGAAGGCGGCCCGGACATGGACGACGAGGACCTGATCGCCCGCGAGGACATGGTCGTCACCGTCTCGCATGCCGGCTATGTCAAGCGCGTGCCGCTCGCGACCTATCGCGCGCAGCGCCGCGGCGGCAAGGGCCGCTCCGGCATGGCCATGAAGGACGAGGATTTCGCGACCCGCCTCTTCGTCGCCAACACCCATACGCCGGTGCTGTTCTTCTCCTCGCGCGGCATCGTCTACAAGGAGAAGGTCTGGCGCCTGCCGATCGGCACGCCGCAGTCGAAGGGCAAGGCGCTGATCAACATGCTGCCGCTGGAGCCCGGCGAACGCATCACGACCATCATGCCGCTGCCCGAGGACGAGACGACGTGGGAAAACCTCGACGTCATGTTCTCGACGACCCGCGGCACGGTCCGCCGCAACAAGCTGTCCGATTTCGTCCAGGTCAACCGCAACGGCAAGATCGCGATGAAGCTCGAGGAAGAGGGCGACGAGATCCTCAACGTCGAGACCTGCACGGAGCGGGACGACGTGCTGCTGACGACGGCGCTCGGCCAGTGCATCCGCTTCCCGGTCGATGACGTTCGCGTCTTCGCCGGCCGCAACTCGGTCGGCGTGCGCGGCATCACGCTGGGCAACGGCGACCGCATCATCTCGATGGCGATCGTCGGCCATGTCGATGCCGAGCCGTGGGAGCGCGCCGCCTATCTCAAGCGCTCCGCCGCCGAACGCCGCGCCAGCGGCGTCGACGAGGAAGATATCGCGCTGGTCGGCGAGGAGGTCGGCGAAGTCGGCGATCTCTCCGACGAGCGTTATCTGGAGCTGGGCAGCCAGGAGCAGTTCGTGCTGACGGTCTCGCAGAAGGGCTACGGCAAGCGCTCGTCCTCCTACGACTTCCGCACCTCCGGCCGCGGCGGCAAGGGCATCCGCGCCACCGATACGTCCAAGACCGGCGAGATCGGCGAACTGGTCGCCGCCTTCCCGGTCGAGGAGAAGGACCAGCTCATGCTCGTCTCCGACGGCGGCCAGCTCATCCGCGTGCCTGTCGACGGCATCCGCATCGCCAGCCGCGCGACGAAGGGCGTCACGATCTTCTCCACCGCCAAGGACGAGAAGGTGGTCTCGGTCGAGCGCATCAGCGAGCCGGAAGGCGACGAGGATGCCGAGGGCGTTGCCGAGGAAGGCGATGTCGAGGCCGGGGACGCTGTGGAGGGCGGCGAGGAATAGTCCTCGCCCAAATTCAGGACATGAAAAAGCCGGACGGGCAGGGAACGACCGTCCGGCTTTTCATTTGGAGCGGGCAGCCCGGAGGGAAGACTGCCCGCTTTGACGGCGGCAAGGGGGCGTTCTCAGACGCCGAAGCCGCCTGCTTTCGTTTTCAGCCGGACGGCCTTCAGGACCGCGCGCTCACGCTTGATCTCAAGGATCGTGCGGGCAAAGTCCATCGTGAAGACCGTGCTGATGAAGACCATGGAAAGGATGCTGATCGCGGCCATGGGAAACGCCTCAGCGCAGCCACTTGCCGCGGCCGGCGACCTTGGGCGCTGCCGGTCGATCCTCTTCCCGCAGCGCATGGATCGTTGCTGCGGTCAGCGCGATGAACATGGTCATGCAAAGTAGAGCGAGTGCCATTTTCGTGTTCCTTCCAGCCTAAGGAAACGCGTTACTTGTTCCATTGGGTTCGGTCGGTAAAATGCGCCACCGCACATATTGTTCCCGGCCCCTATGCTGTCATTTAGACATGCGGCGCCTGAAATGGTCTTGAACGGCCCGTTCATGCGCGGTTCATGTTCTTCAACAGGGGACAGCGCGTGCCGCGACCTTGCGGAAAGAGGCGGTCCATGACAAAAGGCGGCAAACGGGACCCCGCCGATGACAGTCGCCTTCTACCCTGGCTCCTTCGATCCGATCACCAACGGCCACATCGACGTGCTGGTCCAGGCGCTGAACGTGGCGCCGAGGGTCATCGTCGCCATCGGCATCCATCCCGGCAAGACGCCGCTCTTCTCCTTCGAGGAGCGCGCCGGCCTCATCCGCCAGT
Organism: Shinella sp. R2-11; assembly: GCF_055330205.1. Lineage (NCBI taxonomy): Bacteria > Pseudomonadati > Pseudomonadota > Alphaproteobacteria > Hyphomicrobiales > Rhizobiaceae > Shinella > Shinella sp. R2-11. The sequence goes on from NZ_JBVAPC010000002.1 coordinate 339,552, forward strand.
CCATCACTGAAGCCTTGCCGGAGCGGGCAGGGGACGTCAGCGTCGTCTCCTTCGCCAACCTGGTCGTCGATGCCGCGCGCACCCACAAGGCGCATCTCCTCATCCGGGGCCTGCGCGACGGGACGGATCTCGATTACGAGATGCAGATGGCCGGCATGAACCGGCAGTTGGCGCCCGATGTGCAGACGATCTTTCTGCCGGCGGGCGTTGCCTCGCGGCCCATTACCGCCACATTGGTCCGCCAGATCGCGGCCATGGGCGGCGATGTCGGTGCCTTCGTTCCGGCGCCCGTCCTTGCGGCCCTCAAAGCCCGCCGGAAGGGCTGAGCCCAATCATCCTGAACCCCTCAAGGGAGCTATCATGACCATCCTCCGTCACGCCTTTGCAGGAGCCCTGTTCCTTGCGACCGCAACCGGCGCCTTCGTTGCCCAGGCCGCCGACTTCATCACGATCCAGCTCAAGGACGGCCCGGTCGTCATCGAGCTGAACGACAAGGCGCCGAAGCATGCCGAACGCATCAAGGCGCTCGCCGCCGGCGGCGAATACGACAATGTCGCCTTCCACCGCGTGATCGAGGGCTTCATGGCCCAGACCGGCGACGTGCAGTATGGCGACATGGAGAACGGCTACCAGCCGCAGGCGGCCGGCACGGGCGGCTCCAGCCTGCCGGACCTTCCGGCCGAATTCTCCGACATTCCCTTCGAGCGCGGCACGGTCGGCATGGCCCGCGCGCAGGACCCGAACTCGGCGAATTCGCAGTTCTTCATCATGTTCGCGCCGGGCGACTTCCTCAACGGCCAGTACACGGTCGTCGGCAAGGTGGTTTCAGGCATGGAGAACGTCGACAAGATCAAGCGCGGCGACGAAGCCAACAACGGTTCGGTGACCGATCCCGACCGGATGATCAAGGTCACCGTCGGCAAGTAAGCCACTTTATGACTGGCCGCATGTTGCAATCGCGATGCGGCGCCCCACTTCTGCGCAACAGGCTTTAGAAGGAGAAAGACCATGGCCGAGATCAAGGATCCGGAAAACACCATCATCATGGAGACCACGAAGGGCAAGGTGGTCATCCAGCTTCTTCCGGATCTCGCGCCGGGCCACGTCGCACGCGTCAAGGAACTGGCGCGCGAAGGCGCCTATGACGGCGTCGTCTTCCACCGCGTGATCGAGGACTTCATGGCCCAGACGGGCGACGTGAAGTTCGGCAAGCAGGGCGGCGCCGACTTCAACCCGGCCCGCGCCGGCATGGGCGGCTCGGAAAAGCCGGACCTCAAGGCCGAATTCTCCAACATGAGCCATGTGCGCGGCACCTGCTCCATGGCCCGCAGCCAGATGCCGAACTCCGCCAACTCGCAGTTCTTCATCTGCTTCACGGATGCGCCCTGGCTGAACAAGCAGTATTCCGTCTGGGGCCAGGTCATCGAAGGCATGGAAAACATCGACAAGATCAAGCGCGGCGAGCCGGTGCGCGATCCCGACTCGATCGTCTCCATGAAGGTTGCCGCCGACGTGGCAGCCTGATAGAAAGCCGTCGTTTTCGACCGCGCTCGCCCCGGCGGGCGCGGTTTTTCTTTGTGCGCTTTTCAAGAGACAAGTCGATATGACCGCTTTCCTCTGGGCGCTGCTCGGCATTGCGGCCGGCGCGTGCATCGCAATCCAGGCTCCCGTCAACGCCCTGCTCGGACGCGGTCTCAGCATGCCGGTCGCGGCCGCCTGCATCTCGTTTCTCTCCGGGGCGGTGGTCCTCGGCATCGTGATGCTCGCCACCGCCTCCTTCGAGGGGCGGGCGCCCGACTGGCGCGGGCCGGACCTCTGGCTCTATGTCGCCGGCGGCGCGCTTGGCACCGTCTATGTCACCACAGCGATCTACCTGACGCCGCGCATCGGCGCGGCCGCCGTCATGGCCTTCGCCGTTTCCGGCCAGCTTCTCGCGGGCATCCTGCTCGACCGCATCGGCTTCCTCGGCATGGCTGTTCGCGAAATTTCCGTCGGCCGCATCGCCGGCGCCCTCCTGCTTGTCGCCGGGGCGCTGATGATCCGCTTCCTCTGAGGCCCGCCATGCGCGTCGACCTTTTCGATTTCGACCTGCCGGAGGAGAACATCGCGCTTCGCCCGGTCACCCCGCGCGAAGCGGCAAGGCTGCTCGTCGTGCGGCCCGGCGCCGAAATGCCTTATCAGGACAGCACCGTCGGCGACCTGCCGTCGCTGCTGCGTCCGGGCGATGCGCTGGTCTTCAACGATACGCGCGTCATTCCCGCCCAGCTCGAAGGCACCCGCCACCGGGAAGGGGCGGGCGGCCAGAAGGTCTCCGCGACGCTTCACATGCGCATTGCCGGCGACCGCTGGAAGGCCTTCGCCAAGCCGGGCAAGCGCATCAAGCTTGGCGACCGCATCACTTTCGGCGCGGCGGAGAACCTGTCGGCAATCGTCGAGGAGAAAGGCGAGGGCGGCGAGGTCACCCTGCATTTCGACGCATCGGGCCCCGCGCTCGACCGAGCCATCGCCACGGTTGGCCATATCCCGCTTCCGCCCTATATCGCCTCCAAGCGCGCCGACGACGAGGCGGACCGCAAGGATTACCAGACGATCTATGCCAGGGAGGAGGGCGCCGTCGCCGCGCCCACGGCCGGGCTGCACTTCACCGACGCCCTTTTCGAAAAGCTCGATGCGCTCGGCGTGGAGCGGCATTTCGTGACGCTGCATGTCGGCGCCGGCACCTTCCTGCCGGTCAAGGCGGACGATACGACGGACCACGTCATGCACGAGGAGATCGGCTATGTCTCGGAAGAGACCGCCGCGGCCCTCAATGCCGTCCGGGCGAGGGGCGGGCGCATTATCTCCGTCGGCACGACATCGCTGCGCCTCCTCGAAAGCGCCGCCGGCGAAGACGGCACGATCAGGCCCTGGTCCGGCGCGACGGGCATCTTCATCACGCCCGGCTATCGCTTCCGCACGGCCGATATCCTGATGACCAATTTCCACCTGCCGAAATCGACGCTCTTCATGCTCGTTTCGGCCTTTTCCGGCCTGGAGACGATGCGCGGCGCCTATGGCCATGCGATTTCGGCCGGCTACCGCTTCTATTCCTACGGCGACTCCAGCCTGCTTTTCCGGGACGACCGATGACCGAGACCTTCCAGTTCAAACTCCTCGCCACCGATGGCAAGGCTCGCCGCGGCGAGGTCTCCATGCCGCGCGGCACCATTCGCACGCCGGCCTTCATGCCGGTCGGCACGGTGGGCACGGTCAAGGCGATGTATCTCGACCAGGTGCGCGAGCTCGGCGCAGACATCATCCTCGGCAACACCTATCACCTGATGCTGCGGCCCGGCCCGGAGCGTGTCGCGCGGCTCGGCGGCCTGCACGAGCTCATCCGCTGGCCCTATCCGATCCTTACCGATTCCGGCGGCTTCCAGGTCATGTCGCTCTCGGGCCTGCGCAAGCTCGACGAGCAGGGTGTCACCTTCAAGAGCCATGTCGACGGCGCGCTGCACCACATGTCGCCGGAACGCTCCATCGAAATCCAGGGCCTGCTCGACAGCGATATCCAGATGCAGCTCGACGAATGCGTGGCGCTGCCGGCATCGCCGAAGGAAATCGAGCGCGCCATGGAAATGTCGCTGCGCTGGGCCGAGCGCTGCAAGGTGGCCTTCGGCGACCAGCCGGGCAAGGCGATGTTCGGCATCGTGCAGGGCGGCGATATTCCGCATCTGCGCGTGCGGTCCGCGCAGGCGCTGGCCGAGCTGAACCTCAAGGGCTACGCCATCGGCGGCCTTGCCGTGGGCGAGCCGCAGGAGGTCATGCTCGACATGATCGACACGACCGTCCCGCACATGCCCTTCGAGAAGCCGCGCTACCTGATGGGCGTCGGCACGCCGGACGACATGCTGAAATCCGTCGCCCGCGGCATCGACATGTTCGACTGCGTGATGCCGACCCGCTCGGGCCGCCACGGCCTTGCCTTTACGCGGCGCGGCCGCATCAACCTGCGCAACGCCCGCCACGCCGAGGACATGCGCCCGCTCGACGAGGAATCGAGCTGCCCGGCCGCCCGCGACTATTCGCGCGCCTATCTGCATCACCTCATCCGCGCCAACGAGTCGCTCGGCGGCATGCTGCTGACCTGGAACAATCTTTCCTATTATCAGGACCTGATGGCCGGCATCCGCAAGGCGATAGAGGAGGGGCGTTTCGCCGATTTCATGGCGGAAACGCAGGAGAACTGGGCGAGGGGCGATCTCGCCCCTCTCTGAGGCGCAGGACTAGATTTCAGGCCCCGGCGCCGCATGCACCATGTGCACGCCGTTGATCTTGTAGCTGCCGTCCGGCTGCTTCACGAGCTGGTAGAAGGCCGTCCAGTCCTTGCCGCCCGGACCCGAAATCAGCACTTCCTGCACCACCGTATCGCCCTGCACCTTCGAGCGGCCGAAGGCGACATGGCCCGGCCGGAAGACCGGCGCGTAGTTCTTCTTCACCATGTCGAAGAAGGCGTCCTCGGTCGGAAACCGGTCGCGGACGGAGGGCGAGGCGAAGGCATAGGCGCTCTTCGCATCGTGGTTCAGGAACGCCGCGATCTGGCTCTGGATGATGCTTTGCACCGTGTCGATCGGCTCTTCCGCCCATGCGGGGGAAGCCACAAGCGTGGGCAACGAGAGGCCGAGGAACATGGCGGCAGAGAGCTTCATGGCGATAACATCTCCCGAAGCGGCGCGAAGCTTCCGGCCACGAGACGGCTGCCTTCGAAGACCACGCCTTCGCCGGGCTCCGGCTGGATGCGGGGATCTGCCAGCGCCTTACGCAACCCGCTATCGCGGGCGTCCTTGCTGGGCCATTCGGTCCAGGCGAGAATGACCGTTTCACCGGGCCGCGCATCGGCCGCAACAATGAAATCCCGCAAGGGGCCGGCATCGGCAAGCGCATCCCGCGCGCCATCCGCATGGAATTCCTCGCCGCCGGGCGTCTCTGGATCGAGCCGGAAATCGACGATGCGCGTCGCGCCGTATTCCCGATAGACGTCGGCGACCTTCCGCGAGAAAGCCTCGTAGGCGGCAAGCTTGTCGATGGCGACCGGTATCAGATAGGCGTCGATGTACATTGTCCCGTTCTCCGGCAAGGCAAGCGACATCGAGGATGGTACTCCAGAGCGGTGCGGCAGGCGAGAGGTGCATCGGAACAACAGGTTCGTCAAAGCGGAGGGCGGTAAAGCTCATAGAGCCGAAAATGCCGGCATGCAGGGAGCTTCATCCTTGCCCATTCGGCCCAATATAAAAGTCGCATAAGATAGATTATGGAACTAACTGATACGCCTGAATGCCCCGAAAGCGCTGGAAACCCGGTTTTCGCCTTGACCGGAATGCTTCCCCGGCCTTAAGCGAAACGGCAGACGGAACCAACAGCGAAAGCCTGCCACGATGAGCGATTTGCGCATTCTCTCCGACGCCCATATCCCGGAACTGCCGAACCGCTACAAGGGCAAGGTTCGCGAGAACTACGACCTGCCGGACGGCAGCCGGATCATCATCGCGACGGACCGCCTCAGCGCCTTCGACGTCATCCTGACATCCATTCCCTTCAAGGGCCAGGTGCTGACACAGACGGCGCGCTACTGGTTCGAGGAAACCGCCGACATCTGCCCGAACCATGTCCTGGCCTATCCGGACCCGAATGTCGTGATCGGCACGCGGCTCGACATCCTGCCGGTCGAGGTCGTCGTGCGCGGCTATCTCGCCGGCACCACCAGCACGTCGATCCTGACGAAATACCGCAAGGGCGAGCGCGACATGTACGGCATCACGCTGCCGGACGGCCTCAGGGACAACGAAAAGCTTCCCCGGCCGATCATCACGCCCACCAGCAAGGCCTTCGACGGCGGCCACGACGAGCCGCTTTCCGGCGCGGAAATCCTGGCTCAGGGCCTGCTGACGGCCGAGCAATGGGAAACCGTATCGCGCTACGCGCTTTCGCTCTTCGCGCGCGGACAGGCCCGCGCGGCCGAGCGCGGCCTGATCCTCGTCGATACGAAATATGAATTCGGCACGGACAAGGACGGCCGCATCGTGCTGGCCGACGAGATCCATACGCCGGATTCGAGCCGCTACTGGATCGCCGAGAGCTACGAGGAAAGCTTCGCCAAGGGCGGCCGGCCGGCCAGCTTCGACAAGGATTTCGTGCGCTTCTGGGTCACCGAACGCTGCGACCCGTACAAGGATCCGATCCCGGAAATCCCGCGCGAACTCGTCGAGCAGACCTCGAAGGTTTACATCCAAGCCTTTGAACAGATTACCGGAAAGACTTTCGTGCCCGACCTTTCCGGCGCCACGGTCCTGGACCGCATCCGCAAAAATCTGACGCCCTATTTCGCCTGATCGTCGGAAAGCGCGACCTCGAAGCTGAGGCCATCATAGGCCGGCTCCACATGGGCCGGCGTTTCCTTCTGCACGGTGTCGTAATCGAGCGGCACATGCATGTGCGTCAGGATCGCCCGGGCCGGCTTCAGCCGCTCGATCCATTCCAGCGCCTGGCCGATGGACAGGTGGCTCGAATGGAAGCGGTATTGCAGCGCGTCGATCACCAGCATATCTAGGCCGGCAAGATGCGGCAGGGTCTCGTCCGGAAAGTCGCTGATATCGCTGCAATAGGCGACATCGCCGATGCGGAAGCCGAGCGAATGGATCGAGCCATGCACCTGGAGGAGGGGCTGGAAGGTGATCGCGCCCCCTGCCCCTTCAATGGTCACCGGCGCATCCATCGGGTCGATCAGGTTCTCCGTCACGATGGGCGGATACATGCTGCCGGGCGGCGTCCTGAGGCAATAGCCGAAGCCTTCGCGGATGCGGTCCATCGTCTCCACATCGGCCCAGATCGGCACCTGCCGGTGGTTCTGCAGCACGAAGCCGCGAATATCGTCGATACCGTGGATATGGTCGGCGTGGGCGTGGGTATAGAGCACGGCGTCGATGCTCTCGACGCCGGCCGAAATCATCTGCGTGCGGAAATCCGGCCCCGTGTCGATGACGACGGTCGTCTTGCCCTCCGGCCCGATCTGCTCGACGAGGAAGGCGGCGCGGGTGCGGCGGTTCTTCGGATTGGCGGGATCGCAGGCTCCCCAGTCACCGGTGATGCGCGGCACGCCGGGAGACGAGCCGCAGCCGAGAATGGTGAAGCGACGCATATAGGCCACGGCTACACCCGCGGCATCTTCGAGAAGATGCGGAAGGCGTTTTCGGTGGTGATGCGGGCGATCTCTTCCGTGCTGACACCGACGGTATCTGCCAGTACTGCCGCCGTGTGGGCGGTATAGGCCGGCTCGTTGCGCTTGCCGCGGAACGGCTTCGGTGCAAGATAGGGCGCGTCCGTTTCCACCAGCATGCGCTCCAGCGGCACGGTCCTGGCGATTTCGCGCAGATCTTCCGATTTCGGGAAGGTCAGGATGCCGGAGAAGGAAACGTAGCCGCCAAGCTCGACGCCGACGCGCGCCAATTCCGCGCCGGAGGAGAAGCAATGCAGCAAGAAGGGGAAGGCCCCCTTCCCCGTTTCCTCGGTCAGGATCGCCGCCATGTCCTCGTCGGCCGAGCGGCTGTGGATGACGAGCGGCAGGCCCGTTTGCCGGGCGGCCGCGATGTGGTTGCGCAGGCCGATGGCCTGCGCGTCGCGCGGCGCGTTGTCGTAATAGTAATCGAGCCCCGCCTCGCCTATCGCCACCACGCGCGGATGGTTCGACAGCTCGACCAGCTCCGAAACCGGAATGTCCAGCTCCTCGTCCGCATTGTGCGGATGCGTGCCCACCGAGCAGAAGACCGACGGATACTTTTCGGTAATCGCCAGGATCGTCGGGAATTTGCGCACCCGCGTCGAGATCGTGATCATCTGCTTCACGCCGGCCGCGTGCGCCCGCGCGACGATATCGTCGCGCTCCGCCTCGAAGTCGGGAAAATCCAGATGGCAGTGGGTGTCGATCAGCATCGCGGTCTCAAGCCTCGGGCGCGACGTAGCGCGGGAAGACCGGCGTCGGCGCTTCCAGCGGCGTGCCGCTGACGAGACGGCCGGCCTCGCCGAGCGCCGCGAAGTCGCGCTTGTCGACGGGCGCGGCGACGAGGTCGAGCAGCTTGCGGCCGGACTTCGGCATGAAGGGCTGCAGCAGGATCGCGATCTGGCGTACGACTTCCGCCGTCACATAGAGCACGGTGCCCATGCGGACGGGGTCGGTCTTCTTCAGCGCCCAGGGCGCCTCGCCGGCGAAATAGCGGTCGGCTTCCGAGACCACGGCGATGATCGCGGCCAGCGCCCTGTGGATCTGCTGCTTGCCCATCTCCTCGCGGGTGACGGCGTGCAGCGCGTCGACGGAGGCGAGCATCGCCCGGTCCGCCTCGTACAGCTCCCCGCATTCCGGCACCTTGCCGTCGCAGTTCTTGACGATCATCGACAGCGAGCGGCTTGCAAGGTTGCCGATGCCGTTGGCGAGGTCGGAGTTGATCCGCGTCGCGATCCCCTCCTCGCTATAGCTGCCGTCCTGGCCGAAGGAGACCTCGCGCAGGAAGAAATAGCGGATCTGGTCGAGGCCGAAATGGTTCACCAGGTTGACCGGATCGACCACGTTGCCGAGCGACTTCGACATCTTCTCGCCCTTGTTGAGCAGGAAGCCGTGGGCGAAGACTCGTCCGGGCAGCGGCAGGCCGGCGGACATCAGGAAGGCCGGCCAGTAGACGGCGTGGAAGCGGATGATATCCTTGCCGATGATGTGGATGTTCGCCGGCCAGTATTTCGCACGATCACCTTGCGGATCAGTGAGATAGCCAGTCGCGGTAATGTAGTTTGTCAGCGCGTCGACCCACACATACATGACATGCGCCGGGTCGTCCGGAACCGGAATGCCCCAGTCGAAGGTCGTGCGCGAGACGGAGAGATCCTTGAGGCCGGACTTGACGAAGGAAATCACCTCGTTGCGGCGCTCGGCCGGGCCGATGAAATCCGGGTTGTCCTCGTAGTGCTTCAGGAGCTTTTCCTGATAGGCGGAAAGGCGGAAGAAGTAGCTCTCCTCCTCCACCCATTCGACGGGCGTGCCCTGCGGGCCGTAGCGAACGCCGTCGTCGCGCTTCTCGGTCTCGTTTTCCTGGTAATAGGCTTCGTCGCGAACGGAATACCAGCCGGCATAACCGCCCTTGTAGATATCGCCATTGGCGGCCATGCGGCGCCAGATCTCGGCGCAGGCCTCGTAGTGGCGCTCTTCGGTCGTGCGGATGAAGTCATCGTTCGACGCATTAAGAAGAACAGCCATATCCTTGAATTCTTTCGAATTCCGATCCGCCAGTTCGCGCGGCGAAATGCCTTCCTTGCGCGCCGTCTGCTGCATCTTCTGGCCGTGCTCGTCCGTGCCCGTCAGGAAGAAGACGTCCCGCCCGTCGAGCCGCTGGTAGCGCGCCATGGCATCCGTCGCGATCAGCTCATAGGCATGGCCGATATGCGGCTTGCCGTTAGGATAGGAAATGGCGGTGGTGATGTAGAAGCGGGACGTGTCGGTCATCTGGGGTGCGTTCTGTCTTCGGTTGTGCAATGCCGCAAGGTATTAGACCATGCGGACGCAGAGGGAAACAGCAAGTTTCCGCTTTGAGCTAGAGCGCTGCGCGGACGTCGTCGAGGACGGTGATGATCGTCTGCTTGCGATCGAGATTGTAGGCCTGCGCGATGGTGATGCGCTCGCCGAGCTGCGAGGAAAGGTGGGCAAGCCGGTCGGCGCGGGCGATGTCGCCGGAAAGCGCCGCGCTGCGGGCCGCGTCGGTGACGAAGTCCGAGACGTGCTGGCAGAAGAAGGAGAAGACCGTGTCGCTGTCCTTGGCCGACAGCACGTCGGCGAGCCGGTGCACGTCGCGGCGTGGCGGCTCGCCCGGCGCTGTGACGATGGCGCGGAAGGCTTCCACGATGTCGAAGCCGCCGTAGTTCACGAGCTTCAGCGCTTCGGAGACGCTGCCATGGGCGGCGGACAGCACCTCCCCTGCCCGCGCGCCGGACGGCGCCGCGCCGAGGCTCTCCAGCGCGGCGGCAAGATCGCTCTCCGATAGCGGAGACAGGGACAGCGGCAGGCAGCGCGAGCGGATGGTCGGCAGCAGCTTGCCTGGCGCGTGGGTCAGGACGAGGAAGAGCGAACGCTTCGGCGGCTCTTCGAGGATCTTCAGGATGGCGTTGGCGGCGTTGCGGTTGAGGTCGTCCGCAGGGTCGATGATGACGATGCGCCAGTTACCCGTGCCGGAAGTCTGCGCCAGGAACTTTCCGGCCTTGCGCACCTCGTCGACGGTGATGGCGGATTTCACCTTGCCGGTCTTCTCGTCGACCGGGCGGGTGAGATGCAAGAGATTGTGCGAGGCGCCGGCGGCGAGCTGGCGGGTGATGGGCGACGCGGGCGACGGGTCGGTCATCGCCTCGGGCGCGTCCGCCGGCTCGGGATGGTGCAGCACATGGTTGGCGAAGCGGAAGGCGAGCGTCGCCTTGCCGATGCCTTCCTGTCCCTCGATGAGGATCGCGTGATGGCCCTTGCCGGAGCGATAGGAGCGCGCCAGGAACGCCGCCGCCTCGGCATGGCCGAAGAGCTTCGTCTGCTCGGCGGGATGCACCGCGCCGTCGAGGATGCCGGGACGCTCCTCGCTCACGAGACATGCTCCGGATGGCCATGCGCATTGATCGGCAGCAGCGGCTCGACGATGGCGAGCACCTCCGCGGCAATCGTCTCCTGCGCCTTGGTGGCATCGACCACGCGGCAGCGCAGCGGCTCGCGCTCGGCGATGTCGAGGAAGGCCTCGCGGCGCTTCTCGTGGGTCTCCAGCTCTTCCTTCTCGAAGCGGTCGGGTTGCTCCTCCGGCCCTGTGGCGCGCTTGCGGGCGCGCTCGAGGCCGATGGAGGCGGGAAGATCGAAGATGATCGTGCAGTCCGGCACGACGCCGTTGATCGCCACCCGCTCGAGCGTCTCGACGAAGGATTGCTCCAGATTGCCGGTTATGCCCTGGTAGACGCGGGAGGAATCCATGAAGCGATCACAGAGGACGACCGTACCGGCTGCCAGCGCCGGGCGGATGACCTGCTCGACATGGTCGCTGCGCGCCGCGGCGAAGAGGATCGCCTCCATGCGGATACCGTAGGGTTCGGCCGCGCCGGACAGCAGCACGTGGCGCACCGCCTCCGCGCCCTTCGAGCCGCCGGGCTCGCGCGTCATGAGCACGGTCAGGCCGCGCTCGCGCAAGGCATTCGCCAGAAGCCGGATCTGCGTCGACTTTCCGGCGCCTTCGCCGCCTTCGAACGTGACAAACAAACCGGGTGCGGCAGACAAATCCTAGTTCCGTTCCAGCGGCCGCCGCGGCGGCCATTTGACATTTTCCGGTGAGGCGGAGGCGAGTCGGACCACTACTAACCCATGTTTCCGGCGGACGAAACGCTTTTCGCCCTGCCCCGCCCCGTCAAATCCAGAAGAAGAACAGTTCGATCAGCGCATCCAGCGCGCGCGAGCGCAAGGTGCCGACTGTCACCGTTCCCGCGGTCTTCACCGGTACCTCGCGCAGGAGCTGCTTGTCGTTCCAGATCTTCAGCGTGCCGACGTCCTGTCCGGGCTCCACCGGCGCCCGCACGGGCCAGTTATAGACAACGCGGGCGACGAGCCGCTGCGAATTGTCCTTGGGCAGGAACACGTCGACCTCGTCGCCCGCAACGAGCGGCACGGTAGAGGCACTGCCGCCATAGACGCTCGCATCGGCGATCGTCTCGCCCTCCTTGAACAGCGTGCGCCGCTCGAAGGTCGCCAGCGCCCATTCGATGATGCGGCGGGATTCCTCCGTGCGCACCTTGTCGCTTTCCATGCCGCCCATCGCCAGCAGCAGGTGCTTGCCGTCACGGTTGACGGCGGCGACGATGGAATAGCCGCCCTCCTCCGAAAAGCCGGTGACGAAGCCGGTCACGCCGATATTGAGCGCAAGGAGAGGATTGCGGTTGCGCTGCTTGATCTTGTTCCACTCGAACTCCGGTTCGAGATAATAATGCATATAGGCCGGATAGGCATTTTCGAGATGCCGGGCGAGCAGCACCATCTCGCGCATCGTAACCCTGTTGCCGGGGTCCGGCAGGCCGGTGGCATTGGCGAAGGCGGATTTCTCCAGCCCGAGCGCCCTGGCCTCCGCGTTCATCCGCTCGACAAAGGCGGTTTCCGAACCGGCGATGCCCTCGCCCAGAATGATGCATGCATCGTTGGCGAACTGGACGGTCACGCCGCGCACGAGATCCTCGACGCGCACGCTGGATTTCAGCGCCGCGAACATGGTGGAGGTGCGAGAGGGCGCGCCGCCGGTCCGCCAGGCATGTTCCGTGACGGGATATTGCGTATCGAGCGTGATCTCGCCGGCCGACAGCGCCTTGAAGACGCTCGCCATGGTCATGAGCTTGGCAAGGGAGGCCGCCGGAACCACCTCGTCTTCCGCCCGGGCGAAAAGCACCGTGCCGGTCTCCGCCTCGATCATGTAGACCTGTCTTGCCTTGACGTCGAAGCCGGCCTGCGCCTGCGGCGCCGGGGACTGGGCGTGCGCAACCGTCAGCAGGGACAGGAAGAGAATGAGGCAGGCAGAAAGGCGGCGATGCATGGCGACTCCGGGTGCCGTCACACTCCCACAGCCGGACGCGTTGCGCAAACGGCTTTGCGGGAAGAAGGCGCCATGCCGCCCGTCACGCCCTATCCTCAACCCGCGTTGTCGGCGAGCGCGGAAAGCGGCGTCAGCTGGCCGTCGAGCGTGAGGATGGCGTCGAAGGCGCCGGAGGCATCCCGCACCCGCTCATCCGCATAGGCGGCGGCGTAGCTGCCGCCGGAAAGCTGCGGAACGAAGTCCGGCCGCTCCATCGGCACCGGGCCGATTTCGGGCAGGAGCGCGAATTCCTGATCCATGACCTGGAAAGGAAGGGCTTCAGGCGCGGTCTTGTTGAGCGCCGTCATCGCGCTCTGCTCCGGCATGGAGAACGTGTCTTCGCCTGCCGAAGGCATCGCCCGCCTATCGGCCGAGGCCACCATGACGCCGGTCGCGATCTGGCCGCCCGGATCGACCGCCGGAATGCGCGATCCCTTCGGCACGTAGGAGGCCATGAGATAGGGCATGTCGTTGCCATCGAGCGGCGCCTTGCCGACATACTGCACGCGCACCTTGGCCGTGCCGGTGCGCTTCATGTCGAGAAGGTCGGCCGTCTTGGACGAGACGTCGATCAGGCGGTTTTCATGGAACGGGCCGCGGTCGTTGACGCGCACGATGACCGACGTGCCGTTTTCGAGATTGGTGACGCGGGCATAGCTCGGCAGCGGGAATGTCGGATGGGCGGCGGAAAGATGGTAGAGGTCGTAGACCTCGCCGTTCGCCGTCTTGCGGCCGTGGAAGGCCGAACCGTACCAGGAGGCGAGGCCGGTCTTGGTATAGCCCATCTCTTCCTTCGGCTGGTACCACTTGCCGCGGACCTGATAGGCCTTGCCGAGCTGGTAGCGCCCGCCGCCCTTCGGCACGGGTTGGCCATCCTCGACGACGCGGGGGCTGGCCTTCACCCCATATTCGGATTCGGCGAAGAATTCCTTGCTGCGGACCTTCTTCTTGGGAGCTTGAGCCGTCGTCGCACAGGCGGCAAGGCCTGCGCAAACCAGCGGAATTGCGATGAACCGAAGGCTTTGGCCAAGACGGTTCGCACTCTTCTTCAAGTTATTATGTCCCACGCCGCTATTGTCCCCGACAGTGTGCCAGCCAACTGCCTTGCCCCTGCAAGTCGGCCGTCAATGCCATTCAGTAAATAACAGTGTGTTAATCATGCCAATAAGATGGCGAAATTGCGAATGAACGCCGCGCCGGGCGCGAAGATTGATAAGTTATGGTTTATGCATGGTTAAGGCGCCCGCCGGCCGTGGCGAGCGCCGGCTTTGCTTTTCGTCAGGTCGTCTCGACCTGGAGAACATCGAAAAGCCGATCGGGATCGCGCACGCCGTGACGATAGAGCGTGATGATCGAGCGTGCCAGGGAGCGCGACCTGGCCTCGTCGAGGCGAAGGCTGCCCGAGGCGGTCAGGCGGGTGAAAACGCCTTTCAGGATATCGAGGTCCTGCGGTTCAAACATGCCGATATGCGTGGGGTCTCGAAGCACGTCCATTGCGGCCTCCCCTTGCTTGGCACCCAGCCGGCAATATCGCTTTCTGGTGCCGTTAAACTCTAGGGCCACAATGCGTCCGCAACAAGTCGGGAAAAGTTATATTGCGTTTTACGTCCTGTGCCATCGCGGCACGGCGGGCGCGATGCCGGCCTCCGGCGGGTGAGCCCTGCCCCGGGCCGAAGTGCTTGTCCACCGGCAAACCCGGCCTGCCGCTTGTCTCTTCCAGGCCCCCTGCCTATCTTGCGGCCGACGAAATCAGCAGGAAAATCAAAGATGTCGAATACCAGAAACCTGATCGCCTCCGCCCTTGCAGCCATCGTCGTCGGTGTCGGCATCATGGCCTATGACACCTGGAAAGGTGCCGAATGGGTCGTCTCGCCCGAGCAGATCGCCGCCGCCAGGGCGGAAGGCAAGGCCGGCTACGAATCCTCTCCCGGTACCGTCACCGTCCTGCCGATCCGCAGCGAGACGGCCGATCTCCTGCCGTTCAAATGGGGCCTCTACGGCCTTGCCGCCGGAGTGCTGACCTTCCTTTCCCTGCGGAAGAAGAAGGCAGCCGCCTAAGACATTGCCGAGACGCCGGATTTCGCACTGCCTCGCAAAATCCGGCATCGCATGCGCCTGCGGCCCATTTTTCATCGCATTGCGCGTTACAGTCGGGTCATGGACAAGTCAGGCCTGCTCTTCCTCTTCCTCCTCGGCGCCCTCGCGGCCCTCGTCATCAGCGTGCTCCTCATCGAAACGGAACAGCCGATCGCACGGCAGGACGACGGATCCCTGATCCCGCCCGAAATGACGGACCGCGCCCGCTGATCCTGATGAGAATGGAGGGATGGCGGAAGAGGTGGGATTCGAACCCACGGTAGACTCTCGCCTACGCCGGTTTTCAAGACCGGTGCCTTAAACCGCTCGGCCACTCTTCCGTTGATGAAAGGCATTGCCGCCCCTCGAGCGATGCGGCCTTTTAGCAGCTTTGCTTGGCGCGTCAACTTGCTCCGCTACGTCTGCCCGGGCGACCCGGCGAAGATGACGAAGGCCGCCGGAAGCCTGCACCGTGAGGTTGCCTTGGCAAGGTGCCGGGATTCAACGAATCTTAAGGCGAGCGCCCCTATCGTTTGCGCCATGCGACAGGGAGGACGGCAGCGCGCCGTGCTTAGGGGGCCCATGATTTCCGAAGACGTTCTCAACTCGGCATTGCGCGACCTGTTCGACGTTTCCCCTGTCCCGTTCTCGATATCCACGACCGACTTCAACTCCCGCTACATCAAGGTCAATCCGGCATATCTGCGGCTCGTCGGCCGTTCCTGGGAGGAACTGGCGGAAAAGCCGCTCGCCATCGATCTTCCCTACCCGATAGACCATCCCGCCAGGCTGGAGCGGATGCATCTCCTCGAAACGCGGGGCTTCTACGATCTCACGGAAGTGGAGATGCTGAGAAGCGACGGGCAGATCTTCCCGACGCTGATCACCGCACAGCGCCGAAGGATTTCCGGCGAAAGTCTGGACATCGAGATCGTGATCGACAATTCGGAGCGCAAGGCGCTGGAGAACGCAATCCTCCATGCCGCCCGAACCGACGCGATGACGGGGCTTCACAACCGGGCCTCCTTCGAGGCCCATCTTGTCGAAGCCCTTGCGGCGACTTCCGACGAGCGCCGCCTGTCGCTCGCTTATATAGACCTGAACCGCTTCAAGCAGGTGAACGACAGGTTCGGCCATTCCGTCGGCGACCGTGTGTTGAAGGAAGTCGCCCGGCGGATACTCGAATGGAGCGCCGATGGCGATTTCGTCGCCCGGCTGGGCGGCGACGAATTTGCCGTCGTTTCCTCGTTCAGCGCCGGTCGACCGATCACGCTCGCGCGCTACCTCGGCCTTGCGGCACGGATAGCGGATATGATCCAGATCGATGGCCAGCCCGTTCAGGTCGGCGCGGCCATCGGCATAGCGCAGGCCGCGCACGATATGGGTTTCAGCGCCCTGCTCGATAATGCCGACAGGGCGATGTACGAGGCGAAGGCGACCGGCAACCTGATCGAGGTCCGCGCGGATCGGCCCGTCCATGACCGCGAAATGAAGCTCAGCTACGGTTAGCGTAAAGCCCGGCAGAAGAATTTCCGCTTTTGCCGGACAGCCCTTGTTTTCGACACATTGGCCTCCTATATCCCCGTCAACGGCATTGCTGATGAGCGCTGGAACGTTTCTGCCGCTCGCAATTGCCGCCATCGCCTGATGCTTTTGACCACGGATGTACTGGCACGGGTGAACAGGTGATGATGAGGAAGGTCGGTGCGTTTTCGCCCCGGCCTTTTTTGTTGCCCGGAACAATCGGGCGGCCTGCCGGTTTCGCCTACACGTAGGAGGAGGCCGGCCATGGAACAGACACCCACCGCAAAGCTTGCCGCTGAATATCTTCGCCTTGGCGGCGGGCGTCTCGCCAAGATCGACGACAATCTTCTCAGCACCCGCAAATGGGAGCATGAAAGCCGGGCGGCCGAGGCATTCTGGAACGAACGCATCGCGCCCCTCGACGAGCACAGCCGCAACGAGGTGATCTCCCACCTGCCGACGATAAACCAGGTGTAACCGAAAAGCCGCTGGCGCTTAAGTTGCTGTTGGCGGACCTGCGCGTGCCCACACTCCGCCACGATCTTCGCCATGAGATGACGGGCGACCGGGAACCAATGCACCGGATTCGCCATTATCGTGCCAGTTAGAAGGAGTGCACAGATGAACAAGAAGCTTGGAACTGCCCTGGCGCTGACCCTTGCGCAGGCTTTCGCAACGACGGCCGGCGCGGCGGACATGGTCATTCGCGAGGAAGCCCCCGCCTATGTCGACCGCGGCGCGCGCGACGGGGTGAAGATCGGCATGCTGACCTGCGATGTCGGCGGCGGTGTCGGCTACGTGCTGGGCTCGGCCAAGAGCGTCGATTGCGTGTTCAAGGCGACCAACGGCGAGCACGACACCTATAGCGGCGTCATTCGCAAGATGGGCGTGGACCTCGGCTTCACCACGCAGGGCCGCATCGTCTGGGCCGTCTTCGCCCCGACGGCCGGCTACCACCAGGGCTCGCTCGGCGGCCTCTACCAGGGCGCGACGGCAGAAGCGACGGTCGGCGTCGGTATCGGCACCAACGTGCTCATCGGCGGCACTTCCGGCTCGATCCACCTGCAGACGATCAGCGTCAGCGGTCAGATCGGTCTCAACCTCGCGGCAACCGGGACTTCGGTAACGCTGACGCCGCAGGGCTGAGGATATCGACGGGCGGCTTCGGCCGCCCGTTTCGCATGGCGCGCGATCTGCTAGAATGCGCGCGGAGGACCCTTTCATGTTCCGTATCGCCCTGCCCCTTCTGGCCGCTCTTGCCCTTGCCGCCTGCACCGCGGTGGATGGCCCCGGCATCGAGCCCATTCCCGGAAGCATCACCTATGGCGGCCACCAGCCGCGCACGAAGCTGACGAAGGCGCCCATCGGCAGCACGTTCGAGCATCAGTTCTACGACGGCCCGGGCCGGCAGGTTTTCGAAACCTACCGCATTCAGCCCGACCGCTCGCTTCTTTTGATTCACCGCCGCGTGCGACTCGATTACTTCTGATGCGGTAGAGGCAACGGAGGCGACCATGCTGGAAAGCACCGATATCGAACTTGAGGACGAGCGCATGAAACAGCTCGACATCCTTGCGGAAGAACGCGCGATGACGCCGCCCGAGCTGATGGCGCATTACGCCTCCGGCTCCTTCGGCTTCCATGAGGCGGTGCACACGACCTCCATCGTGCTCGACCTCGTCGACGACCAGTTGCTCCAGCACCCGGCGATTGCCGGCAACAGCGAATGGTTCCGCCTTGCGGCGCGCGCCAGCGAAGCGCTTTTCAATCTCTACCAGGCGATGGGAGCCGCCCAGGTTGCCGGCCACGCCCCCGACGAAGGCAAGCGCCCGGAAGACCTCAACGCCAGCAACGACGACTGAACCGATTCCGTCTTGCGCATGCGAGGCGAGCGACTTACCCTATCCTCTTGAATTCTCAAGCAATCGGGAAAGACGCGCTTGCCTCACGCGACACCGCTCATCGCGACCCTGGTCGCCGGTATCTGTCTCGCCTTCGTGGCGGGCCTTGTCGCGCATCGTTTTCGCCTCCCGCCGATCGCCGGCTATCTTCTTGCCGGCGTTTGCATCGGACCGTTCACGCCGGGCTTCGTCGCCGACCAGCATCTTGCGAATGAACTGGCCGAAATCGGCGTCATCCTGTTGATGTTCGGCGTGGGCCTGCATTTTTCCCTCAAGGACCTGCTGTCGGTCCGCGCCATCGCGATACCGGGTGCCATCGGGCAGATCGTCGTCGCCACCTTCTTCGGTCTTCTCCTCGGCCTTGCCATGGGCTGGCCGGCCGGAAGCGGCTTCGTCTTCGGCCTGTCGCTCTCCGTCGCCAGCACCGTGGTGCTGCTGCGCGCCCTGCAGGAGCGCCGGATGGTGGAGACGGAAAAGGGACGTATCGCGGTCGGCTGGCTCATCGTCGAGGACCTCGTGATGGTGCTGACGCTGGTCCTGCTGCCGCCGCTTGCCGGCGTTCTCGGCGGCATGGCGCAGACCGCCGATGTCGATCCCGAGCTGACGCGCGCGCTTGGCATCGGCGCCGTCTGGACGGCGGTCGGCGTCACGGCCGTCAAGGTTTCCGCCTTCATCGCGCTGATGCTCGTCGTCGGGCGAAAGGTCATTCCGCTCGTCCTGCATTATGTCGCCCATACCGGCTCGCGGGAGCTCTTCCGGCTGTCGGTGCTCGCCATAGCGTTGGGCGTTGCTTACGGTTCGGCCAAGCTCTTCGGCGTTTCCTTCGCGCTCGGCGCGTTCTTCGCAGGCATGGTTCTCGCCGAATCACAGCTCAGCCAGCAGGCGGCGCGCGAAACCCTGCCACTGCGCGACGCCTTCGCCGTTCTCTTCTTCGTATCGGTCGGCATGCTGTTCGATCCGGTGAACCTTCTGGAACGGCCGCTGGCGATCCTTGCCACCGTCGTCACGATCATCTTCATCAAGTCGGCGGCCGCCTACCTGATCGTCAAGGCCTTCGGCTATCCGCGCACCATCGCGCTCACTATCGCGGCGAGCCTTGCGCAGATCGGCGAATTCTCCTTCATATTGGTCGTGCTCGGCGTCGGGCTCAAGCTGCTGCCGCCCGTCGCACAGGATCTCGTCGTCGCGGGCGCGCTGTTCTCCATTCTCGTCAATCCCCTGCTCTTCATGGCCGTCGACCGCTATGGCGCCAGGCTCGATGCGGAAACCGTGGAGGGCGCGGAAGCGGCGCCGCCGGCCGAGGAGATCGCGGTCGCGGAGGATGCGCCCGAGCCGACGACGCTCACCGATCATGCCGTGGTGGTCGGCTACGGCCGCGTCGGCAAGCGGATCGTCGAGCAGTTGCGGGCGGCCGGTATTCCGCTGCTGGTCATCGAGGAGCGCGCGGGCGTCGCCGAAGCGTTGCGGGAAGCCGGCATCGAGGCCATCGGCGAGCCCGCCGGCAATCGCGGCGTGCTGGCGCAGGCGAATATCGCCGGCGCGCGCTGGCTCGTGACGGCGATCCCCGATGCCTTTGCGGCCGCCACGCTGATCGAGCAGGCCCGCTCGTCCAACGGCGCCATCGCCATCGTCGCCCGCGCGACCTCGCAGGCCGAGGCCGACCATCTGCGCCAGTTCGGCGCCAACCATATCGTGATCGCCAAGGACGAGCTTGCCGGCGCCATGGCCGAGCAACTGCTGGCGGAAGACAATACCTACCGTCCGCGAGGCGAGGCCGATGCGCAGGGCGAGCTCGATCTCGCCACGCCGCTACCGGTCTGACTGCTGCCCTTCGCGCAGCGCCTGGACGACGCGCTCGCGGCCGACCCGGATGACATTCTCCATCGCCCGGCGCGCGCCCTCCTCGTCCCGTCGGTCGATCTCCTCGACGATGCGGATATGCGTTGCCGCCACATCCCCCCTCTTGCCGCGGTCGGCGGCGGGGGAGCTGAGCTTGAAGGCGCCGACGAGCGCGGCCTCGATCAGGCTGCCCACGGTGCGCAGGAACGGATTGCGCGAGGCTTCCAGAACCGAGAGGTGGAATTTCAGATCGGCCATCGCGAGCGTCTCGGCGGTATGCTCCGAATCGCCCATGGCAACGGCGAGCCGCATCATCTGGCTGATATCGGCCTCCGTGGCATGGCGGGCGGCAAGCGCGGCGGCATGCGGCTCGAAGGCGAGGCGCACTTCCGAAAGGTGCAGCAGGAAGTCCTCGTTGATGCCCACGGCGAAGTACCAGGTGAGGATGTCGCTGTCGAAAAGGTTCCATTGCGTGTTCGGCGTCACGCGCGTGCCGATGCGCGCGCGCGGCACGACGAGGCCCTTGGCGGCCAGCGTCTTCATCGCCTCGCGCAGCACCGTGCGCGAAACCTTGAAGCGGGCGGCAAGCTCGGCATCGCCCGGCAGCGTCGCCCCGACGGGGTATTCGCCCGCGATGATGCCCCGGCCCAGCTCGTTGACCACCTGCGCATGACTGGTGCGCGTGTTCATCCCGCTGATGACCGTTTCAAGCAAACCCTTGCGCAAGAACCTTCCCCTCCTCCGTTCCGAAGAACCCCTTCTTCCGCGGAACCATCCGGCAGGTATAGAGCAATTCCAGCAAAAGTGCGAAGCGGTTTCGGCGCGGAATTACGCACAAACAAGGAGATAGGACTTTCCCGGGCAGAAACGGAAAAGGCGCCCGCAAGGGGCGCCTTCCTTGGTCGGTGCTTTGCCGCTTACTGCGGCAGCTTGTCGTCGACGCCGGCGACGTAGAAGTTCATGCCGAGCAGCGTGCCGTCGTCCGAAACCTGGCCGGCGGCCAGCCAGTCGGAGCCGTCCTGCTTCTTGACCGGGCCGGTGAAGGGGTGCAGCTCGCCGGAGCGGATCTTCGCCTCGACCTCTTCGGCGGCCTTCTTCACGTCGTCCGGCATGTTGGTGTAGGGCGCCATGGTGAGGATGCCGTCCTTCAGGCCGTCCCAGATCTGCTCGGACTTCCAGGTGCCGTCGAGAACGGCCTTGGTGCGCTTGACATAATAGGCGCCCCAGGTGTCGACGATGGCGGTGAGCTGGGTGTTCGGGCCGGCCGAGATCATGTCGGAGGCCTGGCCGAAGGCGTGGATGCCGCGTTCGGCGGCGACCTGCATCGGCGCAGTGGAGTCGGTGTGCTGCGTCAGGATGTCGACGCCCTGGTCGGCCAGCGCCTTGGCGGCATCGGCTTCCTTGCCCGGGTCGGCCCAGGTATTGGCCCAGACGACCTTGACCTTGAAGTCCGGATTGACAGACTGCGCGCCGAGCATGAAGGCGTTGATGCCCATCACGACTTCCGGGATCGGGAAGGAGGCGATGTAGCCGGCGACGCCCTTCTTGGACATCTTGGCGGCGATCACGCCCTGGATGTAGCGGCCTTCATAGAAGCGGGCATTGTAGGTGCCGACGTTTTCCGCGCTCTTGAAGCCGGTCGCGTGCTCGAACTTCACGTCCGGGAACTTCTGCGCGACCTTGATCGTCGCGTCCATGAAGCCGAAGGACGTGGTGAAGACGAGCGCGCAGCCCGAGCGCGCCATGCGCTCGACGGCGCGTTCGGCATCCGGGCCTTCCGGCACGTTTTCGAGGAAGGCGGTCTCGATCTTGTCACCCATCTCTTTCTCGAGTTCCTGGCGACCGCGGTCGTGGCCTTCCGAATAGCCGCCGTCCGTCTTGGAGCCGACATAGATGAAGCAGATCTTCGTCTTGTCCTGGGCGCTGGCGGCGACGGCGAAGCCGAGAACGGCGGCCGACGTTGCGAGAGCGAGAATGATTTTCTTCATTTTATCCTCTGAGGTTGGAGTGGTTGTTTCCCGTCTTCTTGTTCTCGTCACCGATCCGGCACGAACGGCTTGCCGAGCGAGGCCGGCGTGTTGATCAGCGTCATGCGCCGGTTGTGCGATATCAGGATTAGTACGATAACAGTGGCGGCATAGGGAAGAGCCGACAGGAACTGCGACGGAATGCCGAGGCCGAAGGCCTGCGCATGCAGCTGGCTGATCGAGACCGCGCCGAAGAGATAGCCGCCGAGCAGCACGCGCCAGGGCCTCCACGAGGCGAAGACGACCAGTGCTAGCGCGATCCAGCCGCGCCCGGCCGACATGTTCTCCACCCATTGCGGCGTATAGACCAGCGAGAGCTGCGCGCCGGCAAGACCCGCGCAGGCGCCGCCGAACATCACGGCGAGGTAGCGCGTGCGGATGACATGGATGCCGAGCGCATGGGCGGAGGCATGGTTATCGCCGATCGCCCGGACCTTCAGGCCCGCGCGGCTTTTGAACAGGAACCAGTTGACGCCGACGACGATGGCGATCGACAGGTAGAAGATGATGTCCTGCCGGAAGAGCAGAGGGCCGATGAAGGGAATGTCGGCGAGCAGCGGGATCGCGATCGGCTCAAGCTTGGCGCCCGACATGCCGACATAGGGCTCGCCGATCTGGCCGGAAACGCCGAGGCCGAGGATGGTGAGCGCAAGGCCGGTCGCCACCTGGTTGGCGACGAGCGTCAGCGTCAGGAAGCCGAAGAGCAGCGAGAACAGCGCCCCGCCGGCAATGCCGGCGAGAATGCCGATATAGGGCGAGCCGGTGACCTGGGTGGCGGCGAAGGCGATGGCCGCCCCCATCACCATCATGCCCTCGACGCCGAGATTGAGCACGCCGGTGCGCTCAGTGACGAGCTCGCCGATGGAGGCGAGCACCAGCGGAGTCGCCGCGGTGATCACGGTCAGGAGGATGGCCTCGATCATGCCCATCAGAGCGCTCCCTCGTTTCCACGGGTAAGGCGGGAGAAGACCAGCCGGATCTTGTACTGGATGAGCGTATCGCAGGAGAGCACGAAGAAGAGCAGCAGCCCCTGGAAGACGCGCGTGACCTTGTCGGAGACGGTGAGCGTCAGTTGCACCGCCTCGCCGCCGACATAGGTGAGCGCCAGGAACAGGCCCGCTGCGATGATGCCGAGCGGATTGAGGCGCCCGAGGAAGGCGACAATGATCGCCGTGAAGCCGTAGCCGGGCGAGATGATCGGCTGCAGTTTGCCGATGGTGCCGCTGACCTCGGAAATGCCGGCAAGGCCGGCGAGCGCGCCGGAGAGCAGCATGGAGAACCAGATCATGCGCTTGGAGGAGAAGCCGGCAAAGCGCCCTGCCCGCTCCGACTGGCCGAGCACGGTGATCTCGAAGCCCTTCAGCGTGTAGCGCATCATGACCCAGAGCGCGACGGCGGCGATGATGGCGAAGGCGAAGCCGAGATTGGCCCGCCCCGAGGAAACGAGCTCGGGAAGGATCGCCTCCGGCGCGAAATCGCGCGTCACCGGGAAGTTGTAGGCATCGGGGCTGCGCCAGGGGCCGCGCACGAGCCAGTCGAGGAAGAGCTGGGCGATATAGACCAGCATCAGGCTTGTCAGGATCTCGTTGGTGTTCATATGCGCCTTGAGGAAGGCGGGCACGGCGGCATAGAGCGCGCCGCCGATCATGCCGAAGATCAGCATCAGCGGCAGGACGAGCGGGGAATGCCAGTCGTGGAAGACGACCGGCACGATGGAGCCGGCAATCGCCCCGGCGATGAACTGCCCCTCGGCGCCGATGTTCCAGTTGTTCGAGCGGTAGCAGACGGAAAGGCCGACGCCGATCAGGATCAGCGGCGCGGCCTTGATGGCGATCTCGTGCAGCGACCAGACGTCGAGCAGCGGCTCGATGAAGAAGCTGTAGAGCGCCGATCCCGGGCTCTTGCCGAGCAGTGCGAACATGATGCCGCCGGCAATGACCGTGAGGCCAAGCGCCAGGAAGGGCGAGAGGATGGAATAGAATGTCGAGGGATTGGCGCGCTTTTCGAGTTCAATGCGCATGAGCCGCCTCCTCGCCTTCGGTCTTGCCGTACATGCCGCCCATCAGGAGGCCGATCTTCTCGCGCGTCAGCTCGCGGGCCGGATAGGCATCGGACAGCCGCCCCTCGCTGATGACGGCGATCTCCGTCGCCACCTCGAAGATCTCGTCAAGGTCCTGGCTGATCACCAGCACCGCCGAGCCCGATTTCGCAAGGTCCACGAGCGCCTGCCGGATACGGCTTGCCGCCCCGGCATCGACGCCCCAGGTCGGCTGGTTGACGATCAGCACGGCCGGCTGGCGGTCGAGTTCGCGGCCGACGATGTATTTCTGCAGGTTGCCGCCGGAAAGCGAGCCGGCGGCCGGGTCCTCGCCGCTCTTGCGCACGTCCATCGTCTCGGAAATGCGCCGCGAGGCGATGTGCACGACGGCGCGGCGGATGATACCGAGGACGCCGCCGGAAAGGAACGTCCTGCGATCCGACTGGTTGCGCGCCAGAACGAGGTTATCGGAAAGCGGCAGGCCCGGCACGGCGGCATGGCCATGGCGCTCCTCGGGCACGAAGCCCGCGCCCATCAGGCGGCGGGCGGTGATGCCGAGATTGCCGACGGCCCTGCCGCGGACCGAGACGGCCGACGCATCGGCGACCGGATATTCGCCGGAGAGCGCATCGAAAAGCTCGCCCTGCCCGTTGCCGGCGACGCCCGCGATGGCCAGCACCTCGCCGCCCCGCACCTTGAGACAGACGTTCTTCAGCGCGACGGCGAAGGGCGTGCGCGCCGGAACGCTGAGGTGCCTTGCCTCGAGCAATACGTCGCCCTTGGTATTCGTTCCCGCCGCGCTGACGGAGGCGACATCGCTCCCCACCATCATGCGGGCGAGCGAAGCGGGCGTCTCCTTGCGCGGATCGCAGGCGCCGGTGACCTTGCCGTGGCGAAGAACGGTGGCGCGGTCACAGATGCGTTGCACCTCCTCCAGCCGGTGGCTGATATAGAGGACCGAACGGCCTTCCGCCTTCAGCTTGGCGAGCGTTTCGAACAGGCGGTCGGCCTCCTGTGGCGTCAGCACCGAGGTCGGCTCGTCGAGGATGATGAGTTCCGGGTTCTGCAGCAGCGCGCGCACGATCTCGATGCGCTGGCGCTCGCCGACGGAAAGGTCGGCGACATGGGCCTTCGGATCGAGCGGCAGGCCATAGAGATGGGAAAGGCGCGAGGCCTCCTCGGCCACCTTCGAGAGCGAGATGCCGGGGCTCAGCGAGAGCGCGATATTCTCGGCGACCGTCAGCGCCTCGAACAGCGAGAAATGCTGAAAGACCATGCCGATGCCGAGGCGGCGGGCCGCGCCGGGGCTTGGAATGCGAACGGATTCGCCCTTCCACAGGATCTCGCCGCTGGTCGGCGCCAGGACGCCGAACAGCATCTTGACCAGGGTGGACTTGCCGGCGCCGTTCTCGCCCAGAAGGGCATGGATCTCGCCGGGCTGGATATCGAGGTCGATGCCGTTACAGGCGGCAAACGAACCGAATAGCTTTGTCAGGCTGCGGACAGCCAACAACGGACGGCCCCCAGAAGCTCCAACGGCTGACACTATGCCCCTCTTTCCTGCAATCCCGTTCCCAGCGCCCCTTCGGGTCGTTTTCAGGGAATGAGCAATGTCGTTCCACTCGTTTTTCTTGATTCCAGATCCGTGTGGGCGCGTCCCGCGTCCGCCAGCGAATAAGTCTGATGAATATTGATACGCACTTTGTTGCTGCGCACAACATCAAAGAGCGAATTTGCACATGCATCGAGCGCCGCGCGCGTCGCGATGTAATGGAAGAGCGTCGGGCGGGTGGCGAAGAGCGAGCCCTTCTGGGCGAGAAGCCCCATATTGAATGCATCGACCGGGCCGGAGGAATTGCCGAAGCTGACGAAGAGGCCGCGCGGCTTGAGACAGTCCAGCGATTTCGGGAACGTGTCCTTGCCGACGGAATCGTAGACGACATCGACGCCTGCCCCATCGGTCAGCTCCCGCACGCGGGCGGCAAAATCCTCCCTGCCGTAGTCGATGACATGGTCGTAGCCGTGCGCCAGCGCAAGATCGATCTTCGCCTGCAAACCGGCCGTGCCGATCACCGTCGCACCGAGCGCCTTTGCCCACTGGCCGGCGATGAGGCCGACGCCGCCCGCCGCCGCGTGGAACAGGATCACGCTGCCGGGCTTCACAGGGTAAGTCTGGAGTAACAGATACTGCGCCGTCATGCCCTTTAGCATCATGGCGGCGGCAGTTTCCAGGGAAATGCCCTCCGGCACCTTCACCAAATGCTTCGTCGCGACATTGCGCTCGGCCGCGTAGGCGCCGTCCGCCGAAGCATAGGCGACGCGGTCGCCGACGGCAAAATCCGACACGCCTTCGCCGACTGCCGTCACCGTTCCCGCCCCTTCCTTGCCGGGAATGAACGGCAGATCGGCCTTGTAGAGGCCGGTGCGGAAATAGACGTCGATGAAGTTGAGGCCGATGGCCGCCTGCCGGATCTGCACCTCGGCCGGGCCCGGCGGGCCGAGCGGCACGTCTTCGAGTTTCAGGACGTCCGGCCCGCCGAGACTGCGAACGACGATCGCCTTGGTCATGTCATGCTCCTCCGGGTTCTAGCGCCGGCCGAGGCTGGGAAAGACCTGCAGCACGCCGCCGATGACATAGAGATAGAGACCGGTGCCGACCACGCCCCAGACAACCCAGGCCGGCGACGCGAAATGCAGGAGCAGCGCATAGATGCCAAGGAACGACCAGAGGAAGAAGATCGCCAGATTGAGCGGCCGCAGCCGCTGGACGCGCACCGGATGCAGGAAATTGATCGGCATGAAGGTGAGGAAGACGGAAACGAAGACGACGACGGACGCCGTCACCTCGCTCGCCTGGATGACGAAGAGCGTGAAGACCACCATGTTCCACACGACCGGGAAGCCCGAGAAGAAATACTCGTCCGTCTTCATGCCCATGTCGGCATAGTAGATGGCGCTCGACACCACGATGGCGCCGGCCGCGACGAAGGACCACGGCTCGCCGATCATGCCGCTCTGGTAGAGCGCGAAGGCCGGCAGCAGCACATAGGTCACGTAGTCGATGACATTGTCCAGCGTATCGCCGGACCAGTTCGGCAGCACTTCCTTGACACGCACCTTGCGCGCGATGGGCCCGTCGATGCCGTCGACGAGAAGCGCAAGGCCGAGCCACCAGAACATGTCGACGAAACGGTGCTCGGCCGCGGCCACGACGCCGAGAAAGGCGAGGAACGAGCCGGACGCCGTCAGGATATGGACGGAAAAGGCGCGGATTTCCGCGTAGGGCACGCGCTTGTAGTTGAAGAACTTCATTGCGGTTCGCCGTCCATCCCTTGGGGCTTTTTCTCGGCCGCGATCCGCCGAACGCGCCCTCTTCGTGTCTTGCCGTAATATGCATTGATTGCCGGCCATCGCCAGTGAAAATCCGCGGCCCGCCGGTGCGTATCCAGCCCTGCGCGGATTCATCCCATGGAAATTGCCTCTTTGCGGCCCTACTCTTGCCCGCTACAAGCATCGCAAATCTGTGGGAAACGTTTCCCATCTCGGAGGTCGGTCATGAGACAATTCGATATCGCGATCGTCGGCGCGGGCCTTGCCGGCAGCCTCGCAGCCCTCGCGCTTTCCGATTCGGGCCGCACCGTCGTGCTGATCGCCCCGCCGACCCGCGTCGCCGACGGCCGCACGACGGCGCTCATGGACCAGTCCATCGCCTTCCTGAAGACGCTCGCGCTTTGGGATGCGATCGCCCCGCACGCGGCCGCGCTTGAAACCATGCAGATCCTCGACGGCACGACGCGGCTCCTGCGCGCGCCGCCGGTCGCCTTCCGCTCCGGCGAGGTGGGGCTCGATGCGTTCGGCTACAACATCCCCAATGCGCCCTTCCTCAAGGTGCTGGACGAGCGCATCGCGGCGCAGGGCAATATCGCGCGGCTGGAAAACGGCGTGACGGCCGCCAACAGCTTCGAGAACGGCGTGGAGCTGGTGCTGGACGATGGCGAGCGTGTCCTCGCCTCATTGGTCGTCGGCGCGGATGGCAAGAAGTCGCGCATCCGCGACAGCGCCGGCATCGGCGTGCGCGCCTGGTCCTATCCGCAATCCGCGCTGGTGCTGAACTTTGTGCATGAGCGGCCGCACGGCAATGTCTCGACGGAATTCCACACGGAAAGCGGGCCGTTCACGCAGGTCCCCCTGCCCGGCCGGCGCTCCAGCCTCGTCTGGGTCCTGCCGCCGAAGGAAGCGGCGCGGCTGCGGGACCTGCCCGTTTCCGACCTCGGCCAGGCGGTGGAAGAGCGCATGCAGTCCATGCTCGGCAAGGTCTCCGTGGAAGCCGGCGCCCAGAGCTTCCCGCTCTCCGGCATGACGGCCGACCATTTCGGCAAGGGGCGCTTCGTGCTGCTCGGCGAGGCCGCCCATGCCTTCCCGCCGATCGGCGCGCAGGGGCTCAATCTCAGCCTGCGCGACATCATGGCGCTGAGGGAGCTGATCGCCGATAGCGAGCCGGCGAACACGCTCGGCGAGCGCTTCGACCGCCGGCGCCAGGCCGACATCCGCTCGCGCACGCTCAGCGTCGATCTCCTCAACCGCTCGCTGCTTTCCGATTTCCTGCCCGTGCAGTTCCTGCGGTCCGCCGGCCTGCACCTGCTGTCTGCCCTCGGGCCGCTGCGCAGCATCGTCATGCGCGAGGGCATCGAACCGCTCGGCTCGCTGAAGGCCTTTCGCGAGGGCCTAAGGGAACGGGTCGCCCGGAAGCAGGCCTGACTTGATGAGGTAGAGCACGATCGTCACCGTCGCGACGGAAAGGACCGTCGTGATGAGGATCGTCGCCGACGCCCTCTCCTGCCACACGCCATATTGCTGGCCGATGACGAAGACATTCGTCGCCGTCGGCAGCGCCGCGAGCAGCACGGCCGTATAGACCCAGACCGGATCGAAATTGCCGGCAAGGCCGAGCACCAGATACATGATGACCGGCAGGAGCACGAGCTTGGCCGGCACGATATAGCCGATCTCCACCGGCACGCGCTTCAAGGGTCGCAGCGCCAGCGTGACGCCCATGGCGAAGAGCGCACAGGGCGCGGCCGCCTGCGCCAGGTAGTCGATCAGCCGCTGCAGGGATTGCGGCGGCTCGAAACCGGCAAAGGCGGCGGCAAAGCCGGCCGCCGTCGCGATGATGAACGGATGCGTGACGATCTTGTGGAGGATGCCGCCGACGACCTGATGGGCCGGCCGTTTCTCGCCGCCGGCAAGCGCCATCAGCGCGGGCGCCACCATGAAATGCAGCATGTTCTCGAAGCAGAAGACGAGCGCCACGGGCACCGCCGCCGGCTCGCCGAAGGCGAGCAGCGCAAGGCCCGGCCCCATATAGCCGATATTGCCGTAGGCCGCCGCAAGCCCCTGCATCGTCGCCTCGCCGACACTCGCGCGGCGCAGCCACAGCCCCATGGCGAAGATCAGGCAGAAGACAAGATAGGTCGCCCCGACATCGGCGACGATGAAATCGACACGGGTCAGCTGCTCGATCGGCGTCTTTGCCACCAGCTTGAAGAACAGGGCCGGCAGCGCGATGTAGATGATGAAGGTATTGAGCCAGCCGAGTGCCTCAACCGGCTGCTTCGTGATCTTCGCGACCACGTAGCCGAGGAGAATCATGCCGAAGAACGGCAGGACCAGTCCGATGATATCCGCCATGGGCTAAGGTCTGCTTCCGCTTGCCGAGGATGATGTTTCCGACTAGCCGATTTGCGAGAGAATGGGAAACGTTTGCTGGAACCAGATCGCAACGGCGCTGACGTAGCCGAAGATGAAGGCAAGACCGGTGAGGACCAGCAGCCCGCCCATGACCTTCTCCACCGTGCCGAGATGGCGGCGGAAGCGCACGAGAAAGCGCATGAAGGCGCCTGAAAAGCCCGCCGCGATCCAGAACGGAATGGCAAGGCCGAGCGAATAGACGGCCAGCAACGCCGCGCCGTCGCCGACGGTCTCGCGCGCCGCGGCGATTCCGAGGATCGCCCCCAGCACCGGACCGATGCAGGGCGTCCATCCGAAGGCGAAGGCAAGGCCCATGATATAGGCGCCGGAGGCGGTCGCCGGCTTGCCGCCGCCCTGGAAGCGCGCCTCGCGGGCAAAGAGCCCGATGCGCAGCACGCCGAGGAAATGCAGGCCCATCAGGATGATGATGACGCCGCCGATCTGGGCGAGCACGTCGAGATGCTTGCGCAGCACCATGCCGATCGTCGAGGCCCCGGCGCCGAGCGCGACGAACACCGTCGCAAAGCCCAGCGTGAAGAAGAAGGCCGCCAGCAGCACCGCACCCCGCGTATCGCGCCGCACCGCCACCGCCTCGCTGCCGCGGAACTGGTCCACCGAAATGCCCGCCATATAGCAAAGATAGGGCGGCACGAGCGGCAGCACGCAGGGCGACAGGAAGGACAGCGCCCCGGCAAGAAGTGCGCTCAGAAGGGAAATATCGGCAATCGACAAGGGGCTACTCCGCGACGGCCGGAGAAAGCGGCTCCAGGCCTCAACCGGCCCGCCCGCATCTCCGTTCGGCCTCTGATAGCCGCCGCACCCCACTCCTGCCAATCACCTTTTGGAGAACGCGGCGATATGTCGTGCGCGAGGCGCAACGTCAGGAAGGAGCAAAGCGGATATGAGGATCGGACCACCGCCCTTGCTGAGGTCCTATCCAAGCATACGGCAGCAGGCTCATCGAGTTTGATCGGTCGATGCGGGAAACGGCGGCATATGCCGCAAAATACCTCGCGGTGATCAAAGGCAAGCCCGGCGCGTCGGAGGCCGATCTGGCGGCCTTCTCACCGGCCGCCGAAAAAGCCTTCGCCGATGCGACATTGGAAGTCTTCGCCGATGATATTGCCAAGCGCGCCGCCAAGATCGTGGCTGATGCGGCGAAGCTGGCTGCGGCTGCGGCATAACCCGCCCGCGCGGCGCTCGCTTGCGATGAAAGCCGGCCGGAAAATTTGACGGACGCACCGGCAAGGGTCGGGCCTGGCAGGAATGCGGCGCGGGGCAAGCTCGGCTTAACGTCTGCCCCGCGCCCGCCTATGTGCAACTGATCTACCGACGAGGCATAGCCCAACAGCAAGCACCGCCCGAGGCCGGCGGGTGCGGCCAGTGCAGCCCCGACCGGCAGGGCATGCGCTAGACCAGTCGCCTATGTGAGGATGGGATTAAGATTTCGAGCGGCAGTTATTGTCGGTTATAACGATTGTTGTTCCGCCGTTTGGCCAAGAGACCACATATTGTACCCGCTTTATGCGCCTTGATAGCAACAACGTACCGTATAGCTTACATTGCTCAGCCATATCCATGTGCGCTTCAATGCCGTCGAGTGCGTCGGGAGAGGTCGCGTTGAAGGTAAGAAAACGGTGAGCGAACGACACGGAGTCGATAGAAATCCCACCAAAGTCCTGCGGAAATTTCTCGTTCATCTGAGCGATCTGCGCATCGGATATCGCCTTTGGCGGCAGGCGCATCGCGTTGAGTAAAAGCGATGTGGCTAAAACGATAAGAAAGACCCATAGTC
Organism: Shinella sp. R2-11; assembly: GCF_055330205.1. Classification (NCBI taxonomy): domain Bacteria; kingdom Pseudomonadati; phylum Pseudomonadota; class Alphaproteobacteria; order Hyphomicrobiales; family Rhizobiaceae; genus Shinella; species Shinella sp. R2-11. Next base: position 371,153 of record NZ_JBVAPC010000002.1, read on the forward strand.
CTTCCCTCTTAAACCACCACTGGATTACACCTCCGACCAATGCGCTAAAGACGATCTGCGCAGTGAGCCATGGAAGCCAATCCGTTGTGTTCCAATAAAGTTCGCCGAAAATTTCCTCAAGCATTCCAAACATAGCAATCAATCCTGAGAAGGTTTAAGCGAGCCGCCAATCCCCTTATGGTCGCGCTGACAGTGAATCAAGACGAAATGCATAAGATGATGGGTACATAACCGTAGCCAATGCTTGCAGGCGTTCCCGTAAGCCGACAAGCCCGCTTTCCAGCAATGGACGGCGGGCCTTTTTGTGCGTCGTTTATGCGCCATGGAAGACAACGGAAAGAACCGGAAACGCCGGAAAACCAAGGGATTGAATGGGAGCCGCATGGCGCATGAGAAAGGGGTTAGGAATGACCCTAACCCCTTGAATTCTGTGGTGAGCGCGCAGGGATTCGAACCCTGGACCTACTGATTAAAAGTCAGTTGCTCTACCGGCTGAGCTACGCGCTCCCGAGCGTGGGGCATACGCCCCGCGGAAGTGCGCGGAACATATGCAGGAGGTTCTGCCGGGTCAACCCGGAAAATGCACCGAAAACAGCTTTTGCAACTGCCGTTTGGCAAAGCGGCAGGCCGCTGGAATGCGGTAGCGGCAGCGCTCAGTGAACCGCATATTTCAGCAGTCCCAGCGACCAGTTCACGCTGCGGTTCTCCGCATCACGCGTCCAGGTCTGCTTCAGCGTGCCCGCTATATCGGCGATGGTGGTGCGGGCGTCGAGTTCCTTCGTCAGGCCATAGTCGTTCGGGGCGACCCTGGTAAGGTCGACGTCGTCGGCGATGACGATGGCGACGAGGACGTTTTCGCTCGGCCCGTCGGCCTCGAAATCGAAGCCGTAATAGTCGTCTGGAATGGTGAGCGGCATGTTGGCGGTCAGCGGCGTGATCTTGCGGGCCGCCTCGTTGGGGAATATCTGCGTCGCCTTGCCGTCCTTGTCGACGTCGTAGAGGATAAGATGCCCGCTCGTGGCGCTCGTCACCGTGATGCGGAAGGCGTCGCCGGTCTTCAGATAGTCCGAGGAGAGCGCCACCTTGACGTCGCCGGTCTCGGCCTTGCCGAGGATATCGCCGACGGCCTCGACCGGGTCGGCGGCGACATAGGCCGTCTGCTGGGTGTTCTCGACCTTGACCTCCTCGACCTTGCCGTAATCGGGCGTCGGCTGCTGCGCGGTCTCGCCGCCTGCCTGCTGCGCCTGCCCGCCGGCATCTGCCGGCGCGACGGCGCTGGCGCCGAGCAGCGCGTAGTTCACTTCCAACTGCGGATCGAGGCCCTGGCACTCCGACTGCGCGGCACAATAGGACTGCGACTGCTTCTTCACGTATTCCAGCAATTCGGCATTGGAGACGATGCCGTTGCCATTGCTGTCGGCGGCGGCGGTCTCGTGGCCGTTGACATAGGAGAGCGTGAAGACGCCGTGCCGCTCCTCCGGCGGCAGGCGCGTATCGTCCCAGGCCACCTGATAGGACGAGGCGGCGCTCCACGCCTCCACGCCGTTCTGCCTGGCGATCTCCGGCTTGTCGACCACGGCGACATCGATGCGCAGGCCGCGCGTCTTCACCGCCTCGCCTGGCTTTGCATGGGGGCGCGGCAGGAAGCGCGCGCTTTCCATCGCCTCGGCGACCTCCGTCGAGAGCGAGCGGGAGATGGTACCGGAGTGGCAGGCATCGATGACGATGGTGACGGCGCGATCCTTGAGCTTCGCCAGCATCGCATCGATCTCGTCGTCGAGAATCACATTGGTCCAGTCGCCGTCACCGGCGGCAATGTCATAGGTGGAAAGCGCCTCGTCGAGCCCGTCCTCCTCGTCGCCGCTCACGTCCTTCACCTGCAGGCCGTGGCCCGAAAAGTAGAAATAGACCCGGTCCCCCGGCTGCGTGCCGTTGACCAGCCAGTCGTCGATGCTGGCGAGGATCGCGGCCCGGGTGGCATCCTGGTCCCGCAGTACGCGGATCGAATCGGCCGGATAGCCGAGCTTTTCCTTCAGCAGCGTCTCGATCAGCGGCGCGTCGTTCTTCGGCCCTTCGAGGAACATCTTTTCCGGCAGGTTGGCATAGGTGCCGATGCCGACGATCAGCGCCCGGTCGGCGGCGGAGGCCATGGAGCCAAGACCGAGCGAAAGCAGAAGGGCTGCGGCATACCGGATCATCAGAGCGCTTCCCGCGTATAGAGGGGTTGGATGGCGACGCTCGCCTCCTTGCCGTCGAGGCGCGTCATCAGGGCCTGGAGCAAAGCGGCGGCGGTCACGTTGCGGTCGGCGAGCACCGCGCCGATGGCGTCCACCGGCTCGGCGGTCCAGATCGTGATGAGATGGTCGGCGCCGAAGGGCTTGACCACCTCGACATCGGTCAGCTTGAACTCGGAACTCGCCGTTCCCGCCGCCTGCATGTCGAGGAACTGCACCTCGCCCGTATTGGCAAGGTTGAAGACCAGCATGTTGGGATAGCGCCCGGGCGGGGCGTCGAAGCGCAGGCGATCACCGGCGGCATAGATATCCCGCGTCGGCCTCAGGGAGACGGATCCGGGATTCTGGCTGGCCAGGGCCTTCAGGAAATCGAGCAGCACGAATTTGTCGACCACCGCCTGGATGCGGTCCGGACCGATATTTTCCGCGGCGACATCGCCGTTCGGCGTATAGAAGACGCCATTGGCGACATCCCAGCGGAAGGGGGTGCCCGCGCCGTCCGTATTCTCCGGCTTTTCGGCATCGCCGTCGATCTCAAGGGCGATCTTGCCGGTCCAACCGAGCTCTCGCGCCGGCTTGAAGGCGTGCGGCGTCGCATTGTCGCCGGCGACCTCGCCATTGCCGGGAAGGCCGCGCGTGAGGCGTACGACGACCTCGCTCTCCGAGCGCGCCACCTGCGGCGTGAAATTCGGCACCTGCAGCGCTTCCGAGCGGTTCTTCACATTCGAGAAGACGTAGTCCTCCAGTTCGATGCGGGTGATGATGCCGTCGCCATTGCGGTCGGCACTGCCCTCCACCGCGCGGGCGAAGCTCCAGCTCAGCGCGCCGCGCGGTTCGCCGTCGATGATGACTTCCGGCGTCGGCTGGCTCTCCAGCGATGCGGCGAGCACCGTCACCTGCTTGAAATCGATTTCTTTGAGATTGGCGCCATCGATCGCCTCCTGCGAGGGCGCGGCGAGCTTGACCTTCACGGCGGGCGCAAGGCGCGACTTGCCCTTGATGGATCGGCTCATGCCTCCGGAAAAGCAGCTGTCGGAGACGAAGAGCACATGCACGCCCTTGCCCTCCGCCTCCGCGAACCAGGCATTCATCTCGTTGTCGACGATGATCTCCCTGGAGGTCTCCTCGTAGCGGTTGCGGTCGAAGCCCGGAAGCTGGAGGAATTCGTCGAGCCCGTCCGCCTCGTCGCCCGCGATGAGTTCCGGCATCTGCGCGCCGTGGCCGGCATAGGTGAAGATGATCGTGTCGCCCGCCGCCGCCTCGGCCACCATATCCGTCCAGGCCTTGCGGATATCATCCTTGCGCGCCTCGGCATTGGTGAATTTCACGACCTTGAAGCCCGCGGCGCTCATCGAGCGGTAGACGTCCTCCGCGTCGCGCACCGCGCCGTCGAGGCTGACATCGTTCGGATACTGGTCGACGCCGACGACGAGTCCGTAGGTCTGCGCCGCGAGGGCGGCGCCCGGAAAGGCCGCGGCGAGGGAAAGCGCCAGGAGGCGCGGCAGCAGCGCCCTCATTCGAGATCCACCTCGACCCGGCGGTTCAACTGGTTCAGCGTCTCCGTGTCATAGGCGCTGGCATCGTCCGGCTTGAAGGGCTCGTCCTCGCCCTTGCCGACGGTCGTGATCGTGCCGGCATAGCCGGCGTCGTAAAGGTAAGTCTTCAGCGTTTCGGCGCGCGCCAGCGAGAGCTTGTAGTTGGCCTCGGCGGTGCCGACCGGATCGGTGTGGCCGATGAGCTTGATGGCGGCCGGCTTGACGGCCTTCAGGCACTCGGCGAGGTCCTTCGCCGCCTCGACGCCCTCCGGCGTGAAGTCCGCCGTGCCGAACACGTAGCGCACCGGCGTCGACTTCTTCTTGATCGTGACCCCGCGGAACGCGATCTTGCAGCCGCCGCGCATGGAGAGCTTGACCGGGCGCGGGGCGGCAAGGCGCATTTCGCCGGCAAGCCGGTCGAGGCGAAGGATGTACGCCTCGTCGGGCGCCATCCAATCCGGCGTCAGCGTCTTGTTGGAGCCGTCCTCCAGCGCGATCTGGTAGAGCCGCGCGGCCTCCTCGTAATCCTTGCGCTCGCGGGCAAGGTCGCCGAGCGCGTCATAGACCTGCCAGGGACCGCCATATTTCTCCTTCAGTTCCTCCAGCACCAGCCGGTGATCGGCGAGCTTGCCGCCATTGCCGACATCGGCGGCGATGCGGTTGAAGGCGGTCAGCGCGGCGACGCGGCCGACGAGCGTGCGCTCGTTGGCGCTGCAATTGGCCGTGCCCGCCGTCTCGGCGGCGGCAAACGCCTTCTGCTCGTCACCGGCGTTGAAGGCGTCGACGACGCCGTTGAACGCCTCGCAGGACGCCGCTGCCGGCGCCGTATCCGCAAGGACGAAAGCGGCCGTCGCAAGCGCGATCGCGATGAAGGCCCTCAACGGCGCCCTCGCGAGGCCGGGGGCAGGACCGCCTTCGCGCGCCGAAGAAATGCGAAAATGCTCCCGGTATCGCATCAGCATGGTCCGTCCAGTCCCCTCATGTCCTCGTCGAATCGGCAGGCAGGGGCCGGAAGGCCCCTGCCCTTGCTATCATTGGATTTCGAACGTCACCATCTGCAGGCCGCTCGCACCGTTGTCCTGTTCGGCCTGCCTGGCAAGGTTGATGGCAAGGCCGCGCGTGGTCGGCTGCTTGGAGCCCGCGACGATCTGCTTGGCCTTCTCCGCCGTGAGCTTCTGGTCGCCGAGACCGCCGATCTTGCAGACGGCGATCATCGTCTCGCCGGGCGACGGCGAATCGAAGGTCAGGTTGCCGCTGCCGGGCTGCGGAATGACGCGCCGCTCGCCGGGATGGAGCGTCGTGTCGCCGATCATCACGTCCGGGATGATCTCGACATTGCCGGTATCCTCCACATAGACCACCTGGAGCTCGCAGTCGTGGTTCGTGCTGAGCTCGAAGCTGAGATAATCCCCGACCTTCGCGCTCGTCGACGACACATGCAGGGCAAGCTTCACCTTGTCGGCCCGCGCCTTGTCGTCCTGCTTGTAGGCCGGGACGACATGGGCGGTGTTCGTCGCCGCCTGATACTGATCGTCGCCGGTTGCCTGCTCCTGCTGCTGGTGGGTGGCGGTATCGACGGCGACCGCATCGTGGTTGACGCCGCGCTTCAGCGGTTCGAGCTGCAGAAGCGGCTGGAGCATGAAGGCATATTGCTCCTCCAGCTCGACGCGCGGAACGGTGGCGCCCGCCTCCAGCGTCGCGACCCAGTCGAGGCCGATGCGCAGCGCATCGACATCCGTCAGGCGGCGGATATCGGAGGCGAACTGCTCCGGCGTCATGTCGAACTCGGCGGCAAGCTGCTCGAAGTTCAGCTCGTCCTCGTACTTGTCGGCGAAGTAGGTGAATATCTCCGCCCCGCCGGGCGCCTTGAGGCTGGTCTTGCCGCCGCCGGCCGTCGCCTCGGTGATGCCGAGACGGTCGAGCGCCGAGACGAAGCGATCGGTATCGCGCTTGTAGACCTCGTTCAGCTCCTCCTGCGGCACATAAAGGGCGAGCAGCTCGTCCTGCTGGTCCTTGGAGAACAGCGTGGAGGTCTCGATATGCTCGCGCAACTGATCGCGCTTCGACAGGATGCCGTCGAAATGGCAATCGAAGCACGAGCGGGCATTGACGATCTCGACGCCCTTGCCGATCGGCCGCTTGCGGAAGGACACGATCTTCGTCGGGCCGACATCGAGCTGGTCGCCCTTGTTGGTCGACAGGTAATATCCCTGCATGCCGTTCGGCAGCGAGAAGATCATTTCACCGCCATCGTGCTCGAAGGGCAGCAGGCCGGCTTTCAGGCGGATACCGTCCGGACCGGCCGGGAAACGCTTGAGCACCTGCCGGCCGACGTCGCCGGCAAAATCGTAGGATTTCCAGTAATAGCCGCCGAAGGGCATGTCGTGCCGCTCCAGCATGCGATTGTGGTCGGAAACCCCGGAGGAACCGTCGGCGAAGCCGGCGCGGACGACGCGGCGGCGCTCGATGTTCTGCGCGACATTGACGCCGAAGCGATGCTCCAGCTCGATGATGTTGGTCGGCAGCTTCATGAGGCGGTTATAGACCTTCGGCCGGGCGCCGTTGCTCATGAACCAGTCGATCCGCATGATGGGAAGCTGCGTCTCCGTCGCCTTTGCCAGCGCATGCAACGAGGCGTTGCTGGCCGGATCGACGCCGTAGAAATATTCGTTGACCAGGAAATCGTAATCTTCCTGGCTCCATTCGAGATCGCGCAGGTCGATGCGCACCAGAAGGCCGTCGGAGCCTTCCACCTCCTCGGGAACGACGAGTTCCGGCCCGTAGGACAGCGAATTGAGAAGCTTCTTGAAGCCGCCGGCGAGCACCTTCATGCGCTTGAGGAAGGTCTCGTGCGTTTCGCAGCTCATCATGCCGTTATACTGGTCGCGATAGCTGAAATAACGCATGAACGGCTGGTCGTGCGCATCGACCTTGGAAATGTCGCGCAGCGCCAGGTCGACGAAATCGAGATATTTCAGCATCGGCCGTGAGCGCTCGGTCTTCGTCGCTGAAACCGCGGTGGGGATCGCCGACTTGTTCAGCGAATTGATCCAGTCGGCAAGGCCCTGCACCTCGGCATCCGAGGGGCGCTTGCCGAGCGGCATGCGGCCGCTGGTGACGCTGGTATAAAGCAGGGACTTGGAGGCGTCACCGGGCGTGACGAAGGCCGGGTTCGCGGCAATCGAGCCCAGCTCGCCCGAGGGGAACGAGCCCTGCGAGCTTTCGCCCGGCCCATGGCAGTTGCGGCAATATTTGCCGATGAAGGCATCGGCCGCCGATGCGAATTCCGTGCTGCCCCCGCCGGCGCCGAGCGCGCTTTCCGCCGTCGCCTCGCTGCAGACCGGTGTCGGGCTCGTCTCGACCGGCGTCACCTTGACCTCGCGGTCGGCGAGGAAGGCGTACATCGCCTGCCTGTCTTCATCGGAAAGGGTGGAAAGGCCCTCAGCGATGCGGCGCATGACCGGGTCGGAAAGCGGCGAGCCCGAGAGCTTCTTGCCCTCCTCGATCAGCCCCTTGGTGAAGACCTCGTGCGAGGCAAGGCCGGCCATGCGCGCCTTGGTGATGTCCGGCGCAACGGCGCCGGTCAGGCCTTTCTCGCCCTCATAGGCGCGGGCGAGATCGAGGCCATAGGTGGTCGTGCGCGGCGTATGGCAATCGCCGCAGCCGCCGACATTCTCGACGAGGTAGCGGCCGCGCTCCATCTGCGTCTCTTCGCGCTTCTGGTAGGCCTGCACGACGAAGTGGCTGCGCTTCCAGAGCGTGATCGTCGTCTGGCGGCTGAAGGGGAAGGCGATCTCGTGCTCCTTCGAGGCGGCGTCCGACTGCGGCAGCGTCTCGATATAGGCCTTGATGTCCAGAACGTCCTCGGGCTTCATGCCGCCATAGGAAGTGTAGGGCATGACCGGATAGAGGTTGTCGCCGTCCTTCTTGAGGCCGACCATCACGGCGTTGAGGAAGTCCGCATTCGACCAGCCGCCGATGCCGTTCGGATGGGCGGAGATGTTCGGCGCAAAGAACTTGCCGATCGCCGTCTGCATCTCCATGCCGCCGGAAAGCAGCCCGGTATTGTCGCCGGAGCCGTGGCAGGCGCCGCAGCCGGCGGCGCTGAACATGATCTTGCCGTTCTCGACATTCGCCTGGTGGCTGCCGTAGGCGTCCGGCGCGAACTGGTCGATGGCAAAGGCCCCGGCCGGACAGAGAACCGCCACGGCAAGGCCGAGCGCCGCGGCAAGCCGCGCGCCGGGCCTGATGAATGACTTGCTGAACACGCGCATGGCTTGTTCCCTTCGCTCCAGAAAGCCGGCTCGCCGGCTGGAAATCCTCAACGGAATTCGAAACGTTCGAACTCGACGCGGCGCGGCGGCTTGCCGAGTTCCCTCAATCCCTTCTCGATGGCCATGCGCAGGGGCGGCGGGCCGCAGAACCAGAGGTCCGCCTCCGCCGGGTCCATGCTGGTGCCGGCGACGAGCTTGGAAGCGTCGAAGCGGCCGTCGGTCGTCGAGTTGTGCAGCACGAAGCTGAAATTGCCGAGCTTTTCCGCCTGCGCCTTGAAGGTCTCGACGCCGATGGCTTCGGCGCCGTCGCGCACGCAGTAGACCATGTGAATGTCCTGCCCCTCGTCGCCCTTCAGCCGGCTCGCCATGGCGAGGAACGGTGTGACGCCGATGCCGCCGGCAAGCCAGATCTGCTTCTTGCCGCCGCGCCTGTGGTTGAAATGGCCGTATCCGCCCTCCAGCGTCAGCGGATCCCCCACCGCCACCGCCTCCCGCAGCGCCTTGGTATAATCGCCGAGCGGCTTGATGGCGAAGCGGACGGTACCGTCGTCCTCGATGCCGGCGATGGTGAAGGGATGCGGCTCGCGAAGGCCGGACTTGTTGACCCGGAAGAAGCCGAACTGACCGGGCAAGGCCCGAAGCTTGCCGCCGGTCGGCCGCGCCGTGATGATCGTCGCGCCGTCGTGACGGTCGACGTCGACCACCTCGTATTTGCGCGTGCGGAGCCAGGGCAGCAGTTGCGTATAGGCATAGCTGACCACGCCGAGAACGGCGAAGAGGTTGAGATAGGTCGCCAGCAGCGCCGTGCCGTCATAGGGGCGCTTGATGAACATCTGGTGGAAGGCGACCAGCACGAAGAGCAGGCCGATGAACCGGTGCGTGAAGCGCCAGTACTGGTAGGGAATCTGGAAGCGCGTCTTCGGAACGACCTTTACGATGGAGAGGACGAGCAGGAAGACGAAACCGTAGAAGGCCCACTCGCCCGCCGTCTTGGCGAGCTTGTTGAGATCGCCAGTCAGCGAGAGCCCCTGGAAATCCGGCGCCACGAAATAGTGCACGAGGATAAGACAGAGCACCGCGATGCCGATCTTGCGGTGGAACTGGTAGATGCGGTCGAGGCCGCCGAAGAGCCGCTCGATGAAGGGCGGACGCGTCGCCATGAACTGCGCGATGCCCATGGCGACGAAGGCCATGGAGGAAGCCATCAGGGAGAAGGTGGTGCCCGCATTGGTGTGGCTGACGGCCGGCACGGCGAGAAGGCCGGCGAGAACGATCAGGATCGTCGCGATGATGGAACCCGCAGTCAACCTATGCCCCCACAATGCAACTGGACGGTCCGAGTGGCGGGCATGCTGGCAAGGCCCATGACATTCGTCAACCGCAATCCTCCTATCGACGGGCGGGCCGGCGGCTTTATTCGGGGGCTTTTGGGCTGGTCCGCGAAACGGCTGGGGAAAACCTAATATGACAACGGAACAAGGCACATAGAAATGGACTTGGCCGGTTTTCCTTTAAGCCGGCGGGCAAGCCATTTCGTACCCGGAGAGGTCTGGACGACAGGCGAATCCCGCCTCTACCCGGATCCTTCCGGACCTCGCGCCAACCCATCCCCTCAACGTTCGTGATATATCAGCCGCCTTGCCATTCATTTTGCGACATGCCACCATGTGATATATCAACCGGGACAACGGAATGACGGAAACCGCGACGTCGCAAGCCCACCTCGCCTATCTCGCCCTCGAAGGGCTCGTCGTCACGCTCAAGCTGAAGCCCGGCTCGCTCGTCACGGAAAGAGAGCTCATCGAGCTTGCCGGCCACGGCCGCACACCGGTGCGCGAGGCGATCCAGAAGCTGGAATGGCAGGGGCTGATCGCCGTGCGCCCCCGCGCCGGCCTGCAGATCACCGCGATCCGCCCCGAGGACCATGCGGAAGTGATGACGACGCGCCGGCAGCTAGAACCCCTTGCCGCCGACCTCGTAGCGCGCCATGCCGGCGAAGAGCACCGCGAGCAACTCGTCGCCTGCGCGCAGGAGATGACCGCCTGCTCCATCCGCTCCGACATGGAAGGCTTCCTGGCGGCAGACAAGGCGTTCGACGAGATCATGGAGGCGGCCTGCCCCAACCGCTTCCTGACGTCCGCCCTCGCCCCGCTCCAGACCCATTCGCGCCGCCTGTGGTTCGCCCGCGCCGATCATCGGCACATGGACCGGTCGGTAGATCTGCACGTCAAGGTCATCCGCGCCATCCGCAACGGCGACGGCCCGGCCGCGGCGTCCGCGATGACGGATTTGCTGGATCACCTGTCCGACTGACGGAAAACGTCCACAAAAAAGGCGTCCGAAGGCGCCTTTTCCGAAGAACCAGTCCTTCGCTCAGTCGACGAAGGCGCGCTCGATGACGAACTCGGCGGGCTTGCTGTTGGCGCCCTCGGTAAGGCCGGCCTGCTCCAGCAGCGCCTTGGTTTCCTTCAGCATCGCGGCGGAGCCGCAGATCATGCCGCGATCGATCGCCGGATCGAAACGCGGCACGCCGAGATCGGCGAACATCTTGCCGTTGGAAATGAGGTCCGTGATGCGGCCCTGGAACGGATAGTTCTCGCGCGTAACCGTCGCATAGTGGCGCAGCTTATCGCCAACGACTTCGGCGAGGAATTCGTGGTTGCGGATTTCCTCGACGAGGTCGAAGCCATATTTCAGCTCGGCGACCTCGCGGCAGGTATGCGTCAGGATGACCTCGTCGAACTTCTCGTAGGTTTCCGGATCGCGGATAAGGCTCGCGAAGGGCGCGATGCCGGTGCCGGTGGAGAACATGTAGAGCCGCTTGCCGGGCGTCAGCGCGTCGAGCACGAGCGTGCCCGTCGGCTTCTTGCGCATCAGCACGGTGTCGCCAAGCTTGATCTGCTGGAGATGCGAGGTCAACGGACCGTCCGGCACCTTGATCGAGAAGAATTCCAGCTCCTCGTCCCAGGCGGGGCTTGCAATGGAATAGGCGCGGTAGACCGGCTTGTCGCCGACCATCAGGCCGATCATCGCGAATTCGCCAGAGCGGAAGCGGAAGCTTTCCGGGCGCGTCATGCGGAAGCGGAACAGGCGATCCGTATAGTGCTGCACGCTCGTCACCGTCTCGGCGAATACGCCGGCGGGAATGGCGGGCACGAAATCTTCGGTCTTGGCAGGTGCGTTCATTTCGGGATCGATCCTGGCTTGCGTCGAAAAAAATTGACGATAGGCAGATATTACATCTTGAGCGGCAAAGGAAGGTATTCCGTTCCAATGCGCCGATTGGCCGCGCAATAGTTTGCCGCCTGCCTCTTTTCGCGCGGCGCGCGGCCGTTGTCCTTGATCTTGCTCAAGACTATACCACGATTGCGGCCATTCGCCGGCCCGGATGTCAGGCCCGGCGGCGCCAGCTATAGGAACCGACGTCCTGCGAGGGGCGCGCGGCCGGCTGATAATGGTTGTCGATGCCCGGCAGGCGGTTTTCCGCAAGCCGCTTCAGCGCCGTCGCGTTGCTGACGGCAAAGCTGTCGATGCCGCAGCGAAGCATCAGCGGGATCTGGTCGATCAGCACGTCGCCGACCGCCCTCACCTCGCCCGTGAAGCCGAGCCGCGAGCGCAGCAGCGAGGCATGGCTGAAGGCGCGCCCGTCGCTGAAGGCCGGGAATGCGACCGCGACCAGCGCCAGCCGGTCGAGATGCCCTTCTAGCCTGCGCACATCGTCGGCCGGATTGATCAGCACGCCGAGGCCCGTCTCGTCGCTCTCCGCGACCTTCGCGAGGAAGGCGTCGAGGCCGAGGATCGCCTTCTCGTTCGAACCGGCCTTGGTCTCCTCCGTTTCGACGATCCAGGGATCATCCGCCAGGAAACCGGCTTCGTTCCAGATTTTCGTCATGACCGTCCTCCTCAGGCCGCTTCGGCCGTCTTGCCGCCGTAGAGCGCATCCTTGAAAGGCTGCGGCCCGACGCGGCGATAGGCGGTCAGGAAAGTCTCGGACGGATCGAGGCGGAGGCCGAGATAGGTATCGACGATCACCTCGATGGCATCCGTCACCTTCTCCGGCTCGAAGCCGCGGCCGATGATCTCGCCGATCGACGTGTTCTCGTCACCCGAGCCGCCGAGCGTGATCTGATAGAGCTCCTCGCCCTTCTTTTCCACGCCCAGAAGGCCGATATGGCCGACATGGTGGTGGCCGCAGGCATTGATGCAGCCGGAGATCTTGATCTTCAGCTCGCCGATCTCGGCCTGCCGCTCCGGCGCACCGAAGCGGGTTGAAATCTCCTGCGCGACCGGGATCGAGCGGGCATTGGCCAGCGCGCAGTAGTCCAGCCCCGGACAGGCGATGATATCGGTGATAAGGCCCGCATTGGCGGTCGCAAGGCCCGCCGCGAAGAGGCCGCGATAGACCGCTTCGAGATCAGCCAGCGCCACATGCGGCAGGATGAGGTTCTGCTCGTGGCTGACGCGGATCTCGTCGAAGGCATATTCCGCGGCGATGTCGGCGACGGCCTCCATCTGCGCATCGGTCGCATCGCCCGGAATGCCGCCGATGGGCTTCAGCGAGATCGTCACCATGCCGTAGTCGGGATGCTTGTGCGGCTGCACGTTCTGATGCACCCAGCGGGCGAAGTCCGGGTCGGCCTTCTTCCACTGGGCAAGGCTTGCCCAGCCTTCGGCGCGGGGCGCAAGCTCCGGCGGCGCGAAATAGGCGGAAATGGCGGCAACGTCCTGCTCGGGCAGCTTCAGCTCGGTGTCCTTGAGCTCGGCGAACTCGACTTCCACCTGCCGCGCCAGTTCTTCCGCGCCGGTCTCGTGCACGAGGATCTTGATGCGCGCCTTGTACTTGTTGTCGCGCCGGCCGTGGAGGTTGTAAACGCGCATGATCGCGGTCGTATAGGACAGAAGGTCCTCTTCCGGCAGGAAGTCGCGGATCTTCTTGGCGACCAGCGGCGTGCGGCCCTGCCCGCCGCCGACATAGACGGCAAAGCCGATCTCGCCCTTCTCGTTCTTCTTCAGGTGCAGGCCGATGTCATGCACCTGGATGGCCGCGCGGTCGCGCTCGGCGCCGGTGACGGCGATCTTGAATTTGCGCGGCAGGAAGGAGAATTCCGGATGGACGGAGGACCACTGGCGCAGGATCTCCGCATAGGGTCGCGGATCGGCGACCTCGTCGGCCGCAGCGCCCGCGAAATGGTCTGCCGTGACGTTGCGGATGCAGTTGCCCGAGGTCTGGAGCGCATGCATCTCGACCATCGCGAGCTCGGCCAGCGCATCGGGCAGCTCGGAGAGCTTCGGCCAGTTGTACTGAATGTTCTGGCGCGTGGTGAAATGGCCGTAGCCGCGGTCGTATTTGCGGGCGATATGGGCCAGCATGCGCATCTGGCGCGAATTCAGCGTGCCGTAGGGAATGGCGACGCGCAGCATGTAGGCGTGAAGCTGGAGGTAGACGCCGTTCATCAGGCGCAGCGGCTTGAACGCGTCCTCGGCCAGTTCGCCGGAAAGACGGCGCGCGACCTGGTCGCGGAACTGTTCCACGCGGCCGGAGACAAAGGCGTGATCGAATTCGTCGTAACGGTACATGCAATATCCTCAGGCGGCCGTGGCGGCGAGGCCGACATAGCCGGCGGCATAGGCGATGGTCGGGCCCTGCGCGCGGATGCGCTCGCGCATGCGCAGCGGGCGCAGCACGCCGTCGACCTCCTCGACGTCGACCACGTTCACGTCGACCACCTTGTTGTCGGCGAAAGCCTGCTTGCCGGTGGCTTCCAGCGCCTCGACGGCCTCCTTGTGACGCGCGACGAAGGCGGCCTGGAGGTGTTCGTTCCAGGTGCCGGCGGCGTCGAGCCAGACGGAGATGCCGTCGGAAAGGCGATTGGCTGTCAGAACCTTGTCGGCCATGTCATGCTCCCAATGCTGCTGTGGCGCGAACCGGGTCGCGGGCGGCGAGCGGTTCGGAATGTTCGAAATTGGCGCCGGCGACGGCTTCGCCGATAATCACCATGACCGGGCCGGAAAGCTCGTCGCGGTGTTCCAGGCCCGGAAGATCCTTCAGCGTGCCGTGCAGCAGCCGCTTCTCGCGGCGGCTGGCATTCTCCACGACGGCGACGGTCGTGTCGGCCGGAAGGCCCGCATCCATCAGCCGCGCGGCGACGGAAGCGGCGACCGTGCGGCCCATATAGACGGCGACGGTGGCGCCGGAAATGGCAAGCCGTGCCCAGTCCGGCAGCACGGCGCCCGTCAGGTCGTGGCCGGTGGTGAAGACGAGCGAGGAGGCAACGCCGCGCAGCGTCAGCGGCAGCTCGAAATCGGCGGCGGCGGCGAAGGCCGAGGTGATGCCCGGCACGACCTCGTAAGTGACGCCAGCCTGGCGGAGCGCGGCCATTTCCTCGCCGGCGCGGCCATAGACGAGCGGATCGCCGGACTTCAGGCGCACGACGCGCTTGCCCGCCTTGCCGAGCTCGACCAGGAGGTCGTTGATCTCTTCCTGCGACTTGGAATGGCAGCCCTTGCGCTTGCCGACTGACAGGCGCTCGGCATCGCGACGGCCCATGTCGACGATGGCCTGCGGCACGAGCGCATCGAAGACGATGACATCGGCATTCATCATCACGCGCTGGGCGCGCAGCGTCAGCAGGTCTTCCGCGCCCGGGCCGGCGCCGACGAGCCAGATATGGCCGGCGGCCCTGTCCTGCGAATTCAGCAGCGCGTTTGCGGAACGGCGGGCGAGCTCGATATCGCCATTGTCGACGGCATCGGCGACGGCGCCCTGGAAGAAGCGGCGCCAGAAGACGCGGCGAGTAACGCCGCGCGGCAGCACGCGGTCGACGGCCTCGCGGTAGCTGTTGGCAAGGTTGGCAAGGCGGCCGAGCGAGGGCGAAAGGATCTGGTCGACCTGCGCGCGGATCATCTGCGCGAGGACGGGACCAGCGCCCTCCGTGCCGATGGCGACGGCGACGGGCGCGCGGTTGACGAGCGCCGGCGTGAAGAAATCGCAATAGTCGGGCTGGTCCACGGCATTGACCGGGATGCGCAGTTCGCGGGCGGCCGTGGCGATAACACGGTCGGCGCCCGCATCGCCGGTCGCGGCGAAGACGAGCGTCGCATCCGCGATGGCGTCCTTCGAGAAGGGAGCACGGACGAGATCGAGGCCCTTCTCGGCGATGAAGCGGGTGAAATCGGCCTCCGGCGCCTCGGCCAGAACGAAGATCCGGGCATCCGTGTTGAAAAGCAGGCGGGTCTTGGCGAAAGCCTCGTCGCCCTCGCCCACGACGACGACCGTCCTGCCGCTGACGCGGAAGAACGCCGGGAATGTCGAGAGCTTGGCCTGTGCTTCGGTCATGGTCGGGTCCGGTTGAAGTGTGCGCAATATCGCGAAATTCCGCCAGCAACAAAAGAAACAGAAATTCCAATGGCCTTGGAGGGGCGTATTGTTTTGCTCAGAGGCCCCGCATTTTGAGCATAAGTCACCGGCCCCCCTTGCCTGCCCGCGCTCGCGGCCGCTAAGGATGCCGGGAAAAGCCAATCGGGATTCCCATCATGGATCAGGCTACGCTCGTAAAGCGCCTCCTCGACGTCATCGAATTCGACATCCTGCCGCTGACGCGCGAGGGCGTTCGCGCCGGCAACAAGGTGTTCGGCGCGGCGATCCTGCGCAAATCCGATCTCTCGCTGGTCATCGCCGAAACGAACAACGAGACGGAAAATCCTCTCTGGCACGGCGAGGTGCACACGCTGAAGCGCCTCTACGAGCGCGTCGAGAAGCCGGATACGAAGGACTACGTCTTCCTTTCGACGCACGAGCCCTGCTCCATGTGCCTTTCGGCCATCACCTGGGCCGGCTTCGACAATTTCTACTATTTCTTCAGCCACGAGGATTCGCGCGACAGCTTCGCGATCCCGCATGACCTGCGCATCCTCAAGGAGGTCTTCCGGCTCGATGCCGGCGGCTATGCGAAGACCAACGCCTTCTGGCATTCCGCCGCCATCGCCGACCTAGTCGCCACGTCCGACCAAGCGGCAAAAGCCGATCTCAAGAGGCAGGTCGGCGAGATCCGCGCCGCCTATGACGCGCTTTCCGAGAGCTACCAGTCCGGCAAGGCCGGCAACACCATTCCGCTGAACTGAGGGCCGCCATGCAGCCGAGCCGCGACATCGAACGCCTGATCGAAATCATGGCCGCCCTGCGCCAGCCGGAGACCGGTTGCCCCTGGGACGTCGTGCAGACCTTCGAGACGATCAAGCCCTATACGATCGAGGAGGCCTACGAGGTCGCCGACGCCATCGAGCGGAACGACATGGACGACCTCTGCGAGGAGCTGGGCGACCTCCTGCTACAGGTCGTCTTCCATGCGCGCATGGCCGAGGAGCGCGGCGAATTCGATTTCGGCAGCGTGGTCGAGGCCGTGACCCGCAAGATGATCCGCCGCCATCCGCATGTCTTCGCCCGCTCGGATGCCGGCACGCCCGAAGCGGTGAAGCTGCAATGGGACGAGATCAAGCAGGCGGAGAAGCGCGAGCGCAAGGAGCGCCGCGCCAAGCGTGGCCTGCCGGAGGATCCGCTGCGCGGCCATCTCGGCTCGGTGCAGCGCTCGTTCCCGGCGCTCGTCGAGGCGCTGAAGCTCCAGGAGCTCGCGGCAAAGGTCGGCTTCGACTGGTCGGAGCCCGCGCCGATCCTCGACAAGATCGAGGAGGAGATCGGCGAATTGCGCGAGGCCCTTCACGACGACGACAAGAAAGCCGTTGCCGACGAACTCGGCGACCTGATCTTCGCCCTGGTCAATATCGGCCGCCATGTCGGCGCCGACCCGGAAATGGCGCTGCGTGGCACCAACACCAAGTTCCGCAACCGGTTCTCGCATATCGAGGACAGCCTTGCGGCCAATGGCGAAAACCTCGAAGAAGCGACGCTGGAGCGGATGGAAGAGCTGTGGCAGGCGGCGAAGGGGATCGAGCGGCAGTTGGCGAAGTAGGCCTGGGCTATTTCACGACCGGACGCGCCGGCGTCAGCGCTCCCAATCCTCTCGCACTGGCTTGCCGCCGATACCGAGCCGGCGGTCGAGCTCCGCGGCTTCCGTTTCCGTCAGCCGCAGTTCCAGCCGCACATTGCCGTCCTCAAGGTCCTCGCGGGCATCGACGATCGAATGGTCGTAGATCCACGGCAGAAGCTGCAACTGCATCACGGGTACGACGACATCGCGGTCGACCAGCACGCCGGAAAGGCGCTGGTTGATCTCGGCCAGCAGCCTGTCGACGCCCTCGCCGGAAATCGCCGAAACGGCGATGATATTGGACTGGCTTTCCGCCTTCTGCACCAGCGCCTCGCGCGCCTCCGGCTCCAGCCGGTCGATCTTGTTCCAGACTTCGAGGATGCGCTCGGCGCCGTCCTTCTCGTCGATGCCGAGATCGGCGAGGATGCGCAGCACGTCCGACGACTGCGCGCCGTTGTCCGGATCGGACATGTCGCGCACATGCAGGATCAGGTCCGCCTCCAGTACCTCTTCCAGCGTCGCGCGGAAGGCGGCGACGAGGTGGGTCGGCAGGTCGGAGATGAAGCCCACCGTATCGGAGAGGATGACGGTGCGGCCCTGCGGCAGCTTCATGCGGCGCAAGGTCGGGTCGAGCGTGGCGAAGAGCATGTCCTCGGCCAGCACCCCTGCCCCGGTGATGCGGTTGAACAGCGTCGACTTGCCGGCATTGGTATAGCCGACGAGCGCGACGATGGGATGCGGCACCTTCTTGCGCTTGGAGCGGTGAAGCTGGCGGGTGCGGCGCACCTGCTCCAGCTCGCGCTCCAGCTTGACGATCTTGTCCTGCAAGAGGCGGCGGTCGGCCTCGATCTGCGTTTCGCCGGGGCCACCCATGAAGCCCGCGCCGCCGCGCTGGCGCTCGAGGTGGGTCCAGCTGCGCACGAGGCGGCCGCGCTGGTAGTTGAGATGGGCAAGCTCGACCTGAAGCGTGCCTTCCTTGGTGGAAGCCCGGCGACCGAAGATTTCGAGAATGAGGCCGGTTCGGTCGATGACCTTGGCGTTCCATTCCTTCTCGAGATTGCGCTGCTGCACGGGCGTCAGGGGATGGTCGACGATGACGAGGCCGGCATCGTGCTCGTCGAGCGCCGCCTTGATCTCCTCGATCTTGCCGCTGCCGAGCAGCGTGCCGGGCTTCGGCTGGCTGACGGGCACGATGGCCGAGAAGGCGACGGTGAGGTCGATGGCGCGGGCAAGGCCGATCGCCTCTTCCAGACGCGCCTCGTCGGACCGCGGCGCGGGGGCTGCCGGATCGGGCTTGGCGCGCGCGGCCTTCAGCACCGGCACGATGACCACGGCACGCATGTCGTCCCGGTGCTTTTCGGCTTCCGGGACGATGGAGTCCTTGCTTGTATCGGATTTGCTAATGTTCTTGGGTCCTGTCAGGAGCCGCTTTCCTCGGTCTCGAACATCTGCAGCGGCTGGCCGGGCATGATGGTGGAGATCGCGTGCTTGTAGACGAGCTGCGAGTGGCCGTCGCGACGAAGCAGCACACAGAAGTTGTCGAAGGAGGTGACAACCCCGGTCAGCTTGACCCCGTTGATGAGGAAGATCGTCAGGGAAATCTTTTGCTTGCGAACGGTGTTAAGGAAAAGATCCTGAAGGTTCTGAGAACGTTCCGCCATGGCGCCGCTTCTTTCTGATTGCCGGCCCTCAAGACCGGATTGACTGAAAATAAATGTCCCCAGGCCCGGAAGAAACTCCCGGACCGTCGGGTTTGGTATCAAATCGCGGTCTTCTCCGCAACGGCGAAAAAAGCGTCCCGAAGTTTCTGCGCGGTCAGGCCGGGATGGCCGTTGGCGATCGCGTGTCCGTCGATAGCGACGACCGGCAGGCAGATCGTCGTCGCGCCGGTGACGAAGACTTCCCGCGCTTCCAGCATTTCCACGACGGAAAAGCGCCGCTCCTCCACCGCAATGCCGAGCTTTCCGGCGACGTCCATCAGCGTCGTGCGGGTGATGCCGCGCAGGATCGCGCGGTCGGCCGGGCGTGTCACGAGCCTGCCCGCCTTGTCGACGATCCACAGGTTCGTCGCGCCGCCCTCCGTCACATTGCCCTCGGCATCGACGAAGATCGCCTCCTGCGCGCCCGCCTCCTTCGCCTGCTGGCGGGCAAGCACGTTCGGCAGCAGGCCGACCGTCTTGATGTCCACCCGCTCCCAGCGATTGTCCGGAACGGTCACCGCCTTGATGCCGGCCGCATATTTCTCGGCGCCTGCCGCTGCGCTCAGGGCTTTCGCGGTGACAACGAGCGAGGCCCGCACCTCCGGCGACGGGAAGACATGGTCACGGCGGGCCGTGCCGCGCGTCACCTGGAGATAGACCATGCCGTCGGTCACGCGGTTGCGGCGAAGCACTTCCTTCATGATTCCGACCAGCGCGGCGCGGGGCATCGGCGGGCGGATGCGGATTTCACCCAGCGAGCGGTCGAGCCGGTCGAGATGGCGCGTCAGGTCCACGATGAAGCCATGCCGTATCTGGCAGACCTCGTAGACGGCATCGGCGAAGAGGAAGCCACGGTCGTCGATATGCACGGCGGCATCGGCATGGCGAACGTAGCGGCCGTTGACATAGGCGAAACGGGGCATGGGAAATCCTAGAAATACTGGATGCTGACGCGGAAGAGCTGCTCGACATGGCGCACGGCCGCCGCCGCGGCGAAGAGCACGACCCGGTCCTTCGCCTTGATCTTCGTGTTGCCGTCCGGACGGATTACCGTCTGGTCGCGATAGACCGCGCCGATGCGGATGCCGGGCGGCAGCTCGATCTCGCGCAGCGGGCGGCCGACCAGCGGCGAGGTCTCCAGCGCCTCGGCCTCGATCACCTCGGCGGAGCCCTTCTGCACGGCGTAGACGGCGCGGATGCGGCCCTTGCGGACATGTTGCAGGATGCCGGAGATCGTGACCGCGCGCGGGTTGATATGGGCGTCGATTCCGAGGGTCTTGGTGAAATCCTCATAGGCCGGATCGTTGATCAGGACGAGGTTCTGCTTGCAGCCGAGGCGCTTGGCCATGACGCTGCCGAGAATGTTGATCTGGTCGTTGTTGGTGAGCGCGACGATCAGGTCCGCATCCTGGATATCGGCCTGCAGCAGCATCCGCTGGTCGAGCGCAGAACCATGCAACACGACGGCATTGCGCAGCTTGTCGGCGACCGCCACGGCGCGCTCGCGGTCGCTCTCGATGATCTTGAGCCGCGTCTTCGGCTGGTAGTCCTCGATGGCCTTGGCGACGAAATAGCCGATATTGCCGCCGCCTGCGATGACGATGCGGGCCGCCTCCTGCTCCTCGTGGCCGAAGAGCGCGAGCGTGCGCCGCACATGCCCCTTGTCGCAGACGACATAGGCGAGATCGCCGGAATGGAGCTGGTCGGAGGAATTGGGAACGAAGAGCCTGCCGTTGGAATAGATGCCGGTGACGGTGGCGTTGAGGTCCGGGAAAAGCTCACTGAGCTGTTTCAGCGGCGTCTCGACGACCGGACAATCCTCCATGCACTCGATCGCCACCATGACGATGCGGTCGTCGGCAAAGCGCACGACATCCGTCGCGCCGGGGAAGGAGATGCGCCGCAGCACCATCTTGCCCACCTCCACCTCCGGCGAGATGGTGACGTCGATGGGCATGTTCTCGCGCGAGAAGAGGTCGGAATATTCCGGCGCCAGATAGTTCTGCGAGCGGATGCGGGCAATCTTGGTCGGCACGTTGAAGAGCGAATGCGCCACCTGGCACGCGACCATATTGATCTCGTCGAACAGCGTGACGGCGATGATCATGTCCGCCTGGTCGGCGCCGGCCTTTGCCAGCACCTCGGGATGCGCGCCGTGGCCGACGACGCCGCTGACGTCGAGAGTCTCGGTGATGGCCGCTATCAGCGAGGGCTGATTGTCGATCACCGAGACGTCGTTCCCCTCCTCGGACAAGCGTTCTGCGATACCGTAGCCGACGCGTCCGGCGCCGCAGATGATGACCTTCATGACGTCGAATCCCTCAAATCCCCGAGGGCCTTATACGCCAAGCGACTTCAGTTTGCGATGGAGCGCGGAGCGTTCCATGCCGACGAATTCGGCCGTGCGGGAGATGTTGCCGCCGAAGCGGTTGATCTGGGCGATGAGATAGTCCCGCTCGAACATCTCGCGCGCCTCGCGCAGCGGCAGCGTCATGATGTGCTGGTCGCCCTGGGTCGAGATCTTCGGCAGCATGTCGCCGACTTCCGTCGGCAGCATGTCGGCGGTGATCGGCGTATCGGGACCGTCGCTGCGGGCGAGGATCATCAGCCGCTCGATATTGTTGCGGAGTTGGCGGATGTTGCCCGGCCAGTCGTGCGCCTGGAGCACGGCGAGCGCATCGTCGCCGATCTTGCGTGCCCGGATGCCGGCCTGCTCGCTGACCTGGCGCATGAACATGTCGACGAGGAAGGGAATGTCCTCGCGCCGCTCGGCAAGCGGCGGCACGCGCACCGGCACCACCGCGAGGCGATGGTAGAGGTCTTCCCGGAAGCCGCCCTCGGCGATCAGGCTTTCGAGATTGTAGGCCGTGGAGGAGATGATGCGCACGTCCACCTTCACCCGCTTGGAGCCGCCGACGCGCTCGAATTGCTGGTCGACGAGCACGCGCAGGATCTTGTTCTGCGTCTCGCGCGGCATCTCGCCGATCTCGTCGAGATAGAGGATGCCGCCATGGGCCTCCTCTAGCGCGCCGGTGCGGCGCGGCTGGCCGGGCGTGCCCTCCGTGCCGAAGAGGGCAATCTCCATGCGCTCCGGCGTGATGGCCGCGGCATTCAGCACGACGAAGGGGCCGTTCGCGCGGCTCGACTTGCGGTGGATCATGCGCGCCACCAGTTCCTTGCCGGAGCCGGAGGGGCCGAGGATCATGATGCGGCTGTTGGTCGGGGAAACCTTCTCGATGTTCTGGCGAAGCTGCGAGACGGCGACGGACGTGCCGATCAGCTCGGCCGGATCGCCGGAGCGCTTCTTCAGCTCCGTCACCTCGCGGCGCAGCTTGGAATTTTCCAGCGCCCGCTCGGCGATCAGGATCAGCCGGTCAGCCTTGAAGGGTTTTTCGATGAAATCGTAGGCGCCGCGGCGGATCGCCGAGACGGCGGTCTCGATATTGCCGTGGCCGGAGATCATCACCACCGGCAGGTCCGGGTGGCGGCTCTTGATCTCGTCGAGCAGCGCGAGGCCGTCGAGCTTGCTGCCCTGCATCCAGATATCGAGGAAGACGAGGCGCGGCACGCGGTCGCTGATGGCGGCAAGCGCGCTGTCGCTGTCGAAGGCAGTGCGCGTCTCGTGCCCCTCGTCCGAAAGAATGCCGGAGACGATCTCGCGGATGTCCTCTTCGTCGTCCACTACGAGAATATCAGACGCCATGGCTCATTTCCTTGCTCTTATTATCCGCATCGGCGGCCACCGTTTCCTCGTAGGGCAGGATCACGCGGATCATTGCCCCGTGGCCGTGGTCGAAGTCCGCAGGCGCATCGTGCAGCTCGAGCTGCCCGCCATGGTCTTCGATGATCTTCTTGACGATTGCGAGGCCGAGCCCCGTGCCCTTGTCGCGCATCGTCATGTAGGGTTCGAGAATGCGGTGCCGGTTCTCGGTCGGAAGGCCCTTGCCGTTGTCGACGACGTCCACGACGAAGCGGCGGCCCGCATCGTCCGGCCGGGCGCGCACGAGGATCTTGCGCTCGTCGCGCGAGGCATCCGGCGGCAGCGCCTCGATGGCCTCCACCGCGTTCTTAATGAGATTGCCGAAGGCCTGGCCGAGCATGCGTGCGTCGAAGAGCCCCGTCAGCGGCACCTCGCCGAGGTCCTTGTGGAAGGCGACGTGGTTGTTGCCCATCTCGCGCAGGAACACCGCATCCTTGAGGATGCCGCGCAGGTCCGAGCGTTCCTTCGTCGGCTTCGGCATGCGCGCGAAGGCGGAGAACTCGTCCACCATGCGGCCGATGTCCTCGACCTGCCGCACGATGGTATCCGTACACTGGTCGAAGACCGCGCGATCCTCCTGGTCGATCTGCTTGCCGTAGCGGCGGCGGATGCGTTCGGCGGAAAGCTGGATCGGCGTCAGCGGGTTCTTGATCTCGTGGGCGATGCGGCGCGCGACGTCCGCCCAGGCGGTCGAGCGCTGGGCGATGACGAGGTCCGTGATGTCGTCGATAGTGACGACGTAGGATTCCTGCGCGTCCTTGGCCTCCTCGCGCGTCACCTGCACGTTCAGCGTCCGCTCCTTGCCGCCATGCATGATGTTGACCTGCCGACGGTAATCGTTGCGGTGGCGGTGCGACCCTTCCGCCAGCACGGCGGCGATCTCCGGCGCCACCTCGGCAAGCGGCTGGCCGATCAGGTCGTTCACCTGCCGGCCGAGCAGGATTTCCGCGGAAAGATTGGCGATGTTCACGCGGCCGTCGCCCTCGACGCCGATGACGGCGGCCGTCACACCCGACAGCACCGCCTCGATGAAGCGGCGGCGATGGTCGACCTCGTCCTTCGCGTCGAGGATCTGGTCCTGCTGCGCGCGGATTTCCGCGATCATCTTGTTGAAGGTGCGCGAGAGGTTGCCGACGTCGCCATCGGCGATGCGCACGGGCACGCTGACGTCGAGATTGCCCGACGCCACGCTGTCGGCCGCGCCGATCAACTGGCGGATCGGCCGCACGATGCGGTCGGCCACCGCGATGGCGGTCCAGATAGCGGCGAGAAGCACGATCAGCGCGAAGCCGATATAGAGCACGCCGAAGGCGATCTGCAGCGTCGTGCGCCCGGCTTCGAGCGCGCGGTACTCGGCCGTATTCTCCTCCATCAGCCGCATCGAGCGCATGACCTCGGGATCGACCGTGCGGACCGTATAGAGGAAGGCGTCCGGTATGTTTTCCAGCTTGATGATCGCGCCGACGAGATTCGTCGCACCCGGCGGGATGAGCGTCGGCTGGCCTGCGGCGGAGGCCCTCAGCGCGTCCTCGGGGATCGGCGGCAAAGGATTCTCGGTCGGGATATTGGCCTGCAGGATGGTCGATCCGTCGGCGCGCATCAGGAAGGCACCGAGCATCCCGCGTCCGCGCGCCTGCCGCGTCATCAGCTCGATGAAGCCGGTGCGGTCGAGGCTGTAGAGCTGGCGGTTGCGGTCGAGGTCGTTGGCCATGGAGACCGTCTGGCCCTGCAGATAGCTGGCATTTTCCAGCACATAGGCCTGCGCCACGTTCAGCGACGAGCTGACGATCGACTGGGTGCGGATGGAGAACCAGCGGTCGAGGCCGACATCGAGCGTGATGGACGCGAAGATGGCGACGAGCACGGCGGGCGTGATCGCCACGATCGAGAACAGCGCGACGATGCGCACGTGAAGCCGCGCGGCGGCGCGGCCGCGGCTGCGGGCGCGCAGCAGCCGCAGGATCTCGCGGCCGATCAGGAACATCAGGCCGACGACGAAGAGCGCATTGATCGACGCCGAGGCGATGACAACGTTGGCTTCCGGCTTGATCGGCGTCAGGCCGAGCAGGATGAACAGCGAGATGGTCGCGGCGACGAGCGCGCCGCCGGCCAGCAGAAGGCCCGGCAAGGCAAAGGAGGCGCGCCGGTCGGCAACCGCCGCCACGTTGTCCTGTCCATCCGAAAGCAGGCTCACGCCTTCCGTCATCTGCCGCATCGCTCCCCGGCCGTGCACTTTTGGGGCGCCGGCGTTCTATCTTGTTTTCCGGGATGGCGCCGGCCGCGTGGAACTGGGTGCCACGCGCCCATGTTTCCTACGGCCGGGCATGCGGACCTATTCGGCCGCAACCCCCTCTGTTACCCTCAAGCAACAGATTGTGGCCAAAATGCAACGCCCCCTGCCGGCAAGTCAAGCGGAACGGGAACTTCTATACACAGATACACCCAGTTCGCGAATTTTCTTGCGCAGCGTGTTGCGGTTGAGGCCGAGGAGGTCGGCGGCCTTGATCTGGTTGCCGCGCGTGGCGGTGAGCGCGGCGAGGATCAGCGGATATTCCATTTCGGCCAGCACGCGCTCATAGAGGCCCGAAGGCGGCAGGCTGTCGCCGAAGCTTGCGAAATACTGCCGCATGTTCTCTTCCACGGCCTGCGAGATCGACAGCGATCCGCTGCGCGGAACGGCCTTTTCGATGGGGCTGTCGGGAATGTCGGCGCGCAGCTCCGCCTCGATGATCTCGCGGGTGATGATGTCCTGCGGATAGAGCGCGGTCAGCCGGCGCACGACGTTTTCCAGTTCGCGCACGTTGCCCGGCCAGGGATGCGCCTTCATCAGCTCCAGCGCCTCCTGGTCGAAGCGCTTGGCATCCAGTCCCTCCTTCTCCGCCTGCTGCACGAAATGGCGAACGAGATCGGGAATGTCCTCCGCCCGGTCGCGCAGCGGCGGCAGGCGCAGCGGCACGACGTTGAGGCGATAGTAGAGGTCCTCGCGGAAGAGGCCCTGATTGATTGACTGCTTCAGGTCCTTGTTGGTCGCGGCGACGATGCGGACATCGGTGCGGATCGGTGTGCGCCCGCCGACGGTGGTGTATTCTCCCTGCTGGAGCACGCGCAGAAGCCGGGTCTGCGCGTCCATCGGCATGTCGCCGATCTCGTCGAGGAAGAGCGTGCCGCCTTCGGCCTGTTCGAAACGGCCGGTGGAGCGGGTCTGCGCGCCGGTGAAGGCACCCTTCTCGTGGCCGAAGAGTTCCGATTCGATGAGGTCGCGCGGGATCGCCGCCATGTTGATGGCGACGAAGGGGCCGTTGCGGCGCTTGCCGTAGTCGTGCAGCGCGCGGGCGACGAGCTCCTTGCCGGTGCCCGATTCGCCGGTGATCATCAGCGTCAGGTCCGTCTGCATCAGGCGGGCGAGCACGCGGTAGATTTCCTGCATGGCCGCCGAGCGGCCGACGAGCGGCATGCCGTCCTGCGCGTCGTCGTCGAGGCGGGCCGGCTTGCGCTTCGGCTCGGAGAGCGCCCGGCCGATGATGGCGATCAGTTCGGTGAGGTCGAAGGGTTTCGGCAGGTAGTCGTAGGCGCCCTTCTCCGAGGCCTTGATCGCCGTCATGAAGGTGTTCTGCGCGCTCATGACGAGCACCGGCAGGTCGGGCCGCGCCTTCTTGATGCGCGGCAGCAGGTCGAAGGCGTTCTCGTCCGGCATGACGACGTCGGTCACGACGATGTCGCCCTCGCCGGCGGCGATCCAGCGCCACAGGGTCGCTGCATTGGAGGTGATCCTCACGTCATAACCCGCGCGGCTCAAGGCCTGGTTGAGCACGGTGCGGATCGCGGCATCGTCATCGGCAACGAGGACTGTGGCGCCTGTCATCAATCATGTCCTTTGGTCTTGGGATAGTCGTCGTCTTCACTGACGCCGCGGGAGGCCGGCATCAGCACGCGGAAAGTGGTTCGGGTGCCCTGGCTGTCGCATTCGACGATGCCGCCATGGCCGCCGATGATCTTGGCGACCAGCGCAAGGCCGAGGCCGGAGCCGTTGGTCTTGGTGGTGATGAAGGGATCGAAGAGATGCGGCAGCAGGTCCGCCGGCACGCCAGGCCCGTTGTCGTGCACGCAGAACTCCAGCGGCAATGAGATCTTCTCCCGCGTGCCGGCGACGGAGAGCCGGATGCCCGGCCGGTAGGCGGTGGTGAGCAGTATCTCCCCGTCCGGCCGGTCGCCGACGGCTTCCGAAGCGTTCTTGATGAGGTTCAGGAAGACCTGCACGAGCTGGTCGCGATTGGCATAGACCGGCGGCAGCGAGGGGTCGTAAAGCTCGCTGATCTTGATATTGCGCGCAAAGCCGGCCTTCGCGACGGCCTTCACATGGTCGAGCACGGAATGGATGTTGACGGGCACGCGGTCGACCGGGCGCTCGTCGGAGAAGACCTCCATGCGGTCGACCAGCGAGACGATGCGGTCGGTCTCGTCGCAGATGAGCCGCGTCAGCGCCCGGTCCTCGTCGATGACGGAGGTTTCCAGAAGCTGCGCCGCGCCGCGAATGCCCGAGAGCGGGTTCTTGATCTCGTGCGCCAGCATGGAGGCAAGGCCCGTCACGGAGCGGGCGGCGGCGCGGTGGGTGAGCTGGCGGTCGATCTTGTCCGCCATTGAGCGCTCCTGGATCACCACGACCACGGAGCCCGGATCGGTGGTGACGGGCGCCACGTAGATATCGACCAGCTTTTCCGCGCCGAGACGCGGGGAGCTGAGGTCCACCCGGTATTCGCTGACCGGCGCCTTGCGCTCGCGCACCTGGTCGATCAGCGTCAGGAGCGGACTGCCGAAGGGGATGAAGGCCGAGATGTCGTGGCGCGCGAGATGGCTCGCGCTCGCCCCGAAGAAGGATTCGGCCTCCCAGTTGGCGAAGGCGATCAGCCCGCCTGCATCGACGAGGATCACCGGGTTCTGGATGGCGTTGAGCACGGCGAGCGCAAGCTCGGGCGCGCGTGCCGCATTGGGATCTGCCGGCTTGCCGGTCATGCGGCCTCTCCGAGCTTCGCTGTCCCGGCCGAAAGCAGGGCATCGCCCAGCCGTCCGGCGACGAGATCGCTGTCGCGCGCCGTCATGATCACGGCCTTCGCCGCGCCGGGCAGGCCGGGCGCGAAGCGCTCCAGATACCAGCCGACATGTTTTCGCGCATGGCGCAGGCCCGCCTCGACGCCGTAGAAATCGAGCATCATGCGGTAGTGCTCGACCGCGATCGCCGAAACCTCCTCCGCGGAGGGGTGACCGCATGCCCCCGCCAGCACCGCCGGATGCCAGGGCCGGCCCTGCGCGGAGCGGCCGACCATCACGGCATCCGCCCCCGAGCGGCGGAGGATTTCCAGCGCGTCCTCGGCCGTATCGACATCGCCATTGGCAATGAGCGGAATGGAGAGGACATCGCGCACCGCGCGGATCGCATCCCAGTCGGCCCTGCCTTCATAGAACTGCATGCGCGTGCGCCCGTGCACGGTGATCATCGCCGCGCCCGCCGCCTCGGCGCGCGCGGCAATATGCGGGGCATTCAGCGAATCATGGTCCCAGCCGAGCCGCATCTTCACCGTCACCGGCACCTTCACGGCATTGACGGTCGCCTCGATCAGGCCGAGCGCATGGTCGGGATCGCGCATCAGCGCGGAGCCGGAATAGCCGCCGATCACCTTCTTGGCCGGGCAGCCCATATTGATGTCGATAATGTCGGCGCCCTCGCCTTCCGCGATGCGCGCCGCCTCCGCCATCCAGTGCGCCTCGCGCCCGGCGAGCTGCACCATATGCGGGCGGATGCCGCAATTGCGGATGCGCGACCAGCTTTCCCGCGCGTTCAGCGCCAGCTCGCGGCTCGCCACCATCTCCGTAACCACCAGCCCCGCGCCAAAACGCCAGGCGAGATCGCGGAACGGCAGGTCCGTGACGCCGGACATCGGCGCCAGCACCACACGGTTGCGCAGGGTCTGCGGACCGATCGCCAGCGGTGCGGAAAGTTGGGGGATCGCCAATTGCTCATCTTTCAAGCAGGTCATGTCTTTGCACTATTTTTAGCCACTGTTCTCGTTCTTGCCAAGCCGCAATCACGCCCGGGCGCAATTTTCCGCACGGCGCTGGCATTGCCGCATCCTTCCGGCTAAACCACCCCGAACGCTTTGAAACGGAGGTGTGGAACCGAGATGCTGGCGGAAAATGCGCTATCCTGCGGTGTTGTGATCGTTGCCGCCGGGCGCGGCGAGCGGGCGGGCAGCCATGCCGAAGGCCCCAAGCAATACCGCCGCATCGGCGGAAGGCCGGTCATCTCCCATACGCTCGATCTCTTTGTCAATTGGCCGCATGCCAAGCGTATCGTCGTCGTGATTCATCCCGATGACGAGGCGCTGTTCGAAACCGCCCGCGCCGCCACCCTGCCCGCCGGCGAGCGCCTGACGGTCGTCCATGGTGGCCAGACACGCCAGCAATCGGTGCTTGCCGGTCTCGAAGTGCTGGCCGCGGACGAGGTCAGCCATGTGCTCATCCAGGATGCCGTGCGCCCCTTCGTCGAGCCGGCCATCCTGGAGCGCACGCTCACCGCCTTCCATCATGGCGCGCGCGCCGTCCTGCCCGCCGTCGCCGTCGCGGACACGCTGAAGCGCGCGGACGCCAACGGCAATGTCGCCGAAACGGTCTCCCGCTCCGGCCTTTTCGCGGCGCAGACGCCGCAGTCCTTCCACTTCCAGACCATCCTCGAAGCCCATCGCCGAGCGAGCGCCTCCGGCCGCACGGATTTCACCGACGATGCCTCGATTGCTGAATGGGCCGGAGTGCGCGTGCATCTCGTCGAGGGCAGCGCCGGTAACGTCAAGCTCACCCTGCAGAAGGATATCGCCATGGCCGACCAGCGCCTTTCCCACGGGCTACCGGATGTGCGCACCGGCAACGGCTATGACGTGCACCAGCTCGTCGAAGGCGACGGCGTGACGCTCTGCGGCCTCTTCATCCCGCACGACCAGAGGCTTTCCGGCCATTCCGACGCGGATGTCGCCCTGCACGCCCTGACGGACGCCCTGCTCGCCACCTGCGGCGCCGGCGATATCGGCGACCATTTCCCGCCGTCCGATCCGCAATGGAAGGGCGCCGCCTCGCGCATCTTCCTCGAACATGCGGCGGCCATCGTGCGCGCCAACGGCGGCACGATCATGAATGCCGACGTCTCGCTGATCGCCGAGGCGCCGAAGGTCGGCCCGCACCGCGAGGCGATGCGGCGGAACCTTGCGGAATTCCTCGGCATTTCGCAGGATCGCTGCTCGGTGAAGGCGACGACGAACGAGAAGATCGGTTTCGTCGGGCGGCGCGAGGGCATCGCCGCGATCGCCACGGCCACCGTGGTCTACAGGGGGAGCGAGGCATGAGCATCTGGCCGGAGGATATCGAGGAGACCGCGCGGCGCATCGTCACCGATTTTTCCACGCGCGGGCTGATGATCGCGACCGCCGAATCCTGCACGGCAGGCCTTATCGCCGGCGCGCTCACCGAGATCGCCGGCTCGTCCAACGCCTTCGACCGCGGCTTCGTCACCTATTCCAACGAGGCGAAGCAGCAGATGATCGGCGTGTCGGCCGAAACGCTGAAGGCGCACGGCGCCGTCTCGCGCCCCACGGCGCTGGAGATGGCGGAAGGCGCCATCCGGCATTCGAACGCGGATATCTCGGTCGCCGTCACCGGCATTGCCGGCCCCGGCGGCGGCACGGACGAAAAGCCGGTCGGCCTCGTCCATCTCGCCGCGGCGCGCAAGGGCCGCGAAACGCTGCACCGGGAAATGCGCTACGGCGATATCGGCCGCAGCGCTGTGCGGCTTGCGACGGTCCGCACCGCCCTTGAAATGCTGGTCGAACTTTCAGCCGATTGACGGGCCGCCATAGATCGCCGCCGCGCGCTTCTCGAAGGCGTCGGTGAACATGCGGAAGGCGCGGTCGAACATCGAGCCCATCAGCGCGCCGAGGATGCGGCTCTTGAACTCGTAGTCGATGAAGAAATGCACCGAGCAGCCGCCGTCCGGCGTCGCCTCGAAACGCCAGCGATTGTCGAGATAGCGGAACGGTCCGTCGATATATTTCACGTCGATGGCCCGCTCGGCCCGGTTCAGCAGCACCTGCGTCGTGAAGGTCTCGCGGATTGCCTTGTAGCCGACCGTCATGTCCGCGATCAGCAGCTCCTTGCCGTCCCGCTCCTTGCGCGAACGCACCGCCAGCCCCTCGCAGAGCGGCAGGAATTCCGGATAGCGTTCGACATCGGCGACGAGGTCGTACATCTGCTCGGGCGTATGGGGAACGGGTCTGCGGGTTTCGAACTGGGGCATGGCCGAGAGCTAATGAACCGCGGCAAGTCTTGCAAGTAGCCGGTTGTTCTCGCGCCGCGATTTCAACACGCAAACCGGCACTTCGGGTCCAAATGCCGCAAGATTCTCCTCGATCTCGGGGCTTTCCCTCTTCTCGAAATTCCAGACATAGGCGAGGAATTCGCGGTCGATCTTCTCCGGGCAATCGTCGGCCATTTCCGGCCGCGAGCGCCCGCGATAGCGCAGCCAGCGCGAAATCACGCCGTAAAGCGACATCAGGCGCGGTGGGCGAAGCCAGAGCACCAGATGGGTGCGTGGCAGGCGCAGCGGCAAGGTGCCCGGGCTGGTGCCGTCGATGATCCAGCGCTCGCCTGCGACGATCCCCTGAAGACGCGCCAGCGCCTCGGCGCGCGGCCGCGTCTGCCAGCCCGGCAGCCAGAAGATCTCCCGGTCCATCGAGACGTAAGGCAGACCGATCAGGCCGGCGAGGCTGCGCGCCAGCGTGCTCTTGCCGCTGCCCGAGCAGCCGATCACCAGCACGCGCTCCGCGGTTTTCAAACGCTCCGCCGCTTCCTCGATTGTGATCGTCATCGCCGCCTCCGAAATGAAAAGCCCCGCCGTCTGGCAGGACGGCGGGGCTTAAAGGAGGCCGGCGGAAAAGTCTATTCCGCGGCGGCGAGAAGCTTCTTCTCGCGCGCGGCGCGCAGGCGGGCGAAGTCGTCGCCGGCATGGTGCGAGGAGCGCGTGAGCGGGCTGGAGGAGACCATCAGGAAACCCTTGGTATAGGCAACGGTCTCGTAGGACTTGAATTCTTCCGGCGTCACGAAGCGGTCCACCTTGTGGTGCTTGCGCGTCGGCTGGAGATACTGGCCGATGGTCAGGAAGTCGACGTCGGCAGTGCGCAGGTCGTCCATCAGCTGGAGCACTTCGTTGCGCTCCTCGCCGAGGCCCACCATGATGCCCGACTTGGTGAACATGGTCGGGTCCAGTTCCTTCACGCGCTGCAGGAGGCGGACGGAATGGAAGTAGCGTGCGCCGGGGCGAACCGTGAGATAATTGCCCGGCACGGTCTCCATATTGTGGTTGAAGACATCCGGCTTGGCGGCGACGACGCGTTCCAGCGCGCCCGGCTTCTTCAGGAAGTCCGGCGTCAGGATCTCGATGGTCGTCGAGGGGGAAGCCGCGCGGATCGCCCAGATAACCTTCTCGAAGTGCTCGGCACCGCCATCCGCAAGGTCGTCGCGGTCGACGGAGGTGATGACTACGTGCGACAGGCCCATCTGCTTGACGGCCTTGGCGACATTCTCCGGCTCCGCCATGTCGAGCGCGTTCGGCTTGCCCGTCGCCACGTTGCAGAAGGCGCAGGCGCGGGTACAGATCTCGCCCATGATCATGAAGGTGGCGTGCTTCTTGTCCCAGCACTCGCCGATATTCGGGCAGCCCGCTTCCTCGCACACCGTCACCAGCTTGTGGGAGCGCACCAGATCGCGCGTCTCCTGGTAGCCCTTGGAGACCGGCGCCTTGACGCGGATCCATTCCGGCTTGCGCAGCACTTCCGTGTCCGGCCGGTGGGCTTTTTCCGGGTGGCGCACGCGCGGGGCGTTGGGGTCGAGATTGGTGCGGTCGAGAATGGTGACCATGTCTATCCACTTTCCTGCGGACGCTGTCGCCCGTCTTGCGGACCCGAATTTCGAAACGTCCGCCTCATCTGGAGGCAGGGCCCCGCTTTTGTCAAACCGCCCTTGCCTGTCGCTGACGCTTATGGATGGTCGGGTCCGGCCCGACCATGACGAAAGAGAAGTTTGCGGCAATTCTCCCGGCAAGCCGGGCCCGCCTCATGTGGAGGCGGGCTTTAGCACGTTCAAGCGTTCAGTGCACGTCCGTAGGCATCGAGCACGCTTTCCTTCATCGTCTCCGAGATGGTCGGATGCGGGAAGATCGTATGCATCAGCTCTTCCTCGGTCGTCTCCAGGTTCATGGCGACGACGAAGCCCTGGATCATCTCGGTCACTTCCGCGCCCACCATATGCGCGCCGAGAAGCTCGCCGGTCTTCTTGTCGAAGACCGTCTTGACCATGCCCTGGTCCTCGCCGAGCGCCACGGCCTTGCCGTTGCCGGCGAAGGTGAAGCGGCCGACGCGGATATCGCGGCCCTGTTCCTTGGCTTTCGCTTCCGTGAGGCCGACGGAGGCGACCTGCGGGTGGCAATAGGTGCAGCCCGGGATCTTGGACTTGTCCATCGGATGGACGTTCGGCAGGCCGGCGATCTTCTCGATGCAGATGACGGCCTCGTGCTCGGCCTTGTGGGCGAGCATCGGGGGACCTGCGACGTCGCCGATGGCATAGATGCCCGGAACGTTGGTCTTGCCGTAGCCGTCGATGGCGATGAAGCCGCGGTCGGTCTTCACGCCCAGCGCCTCAAGTCCGATATTCTCAATATTGGCCCGCACGCCCACGGCGGAGATCATGCGGTCGGCGGTGATCTTCTCGATCTTGCCGTCCTTCATCTCGACATGGGCGGTGATGGAGTTGGCGCCCTTCTCCACCTTGGCGACCTTGGCCTCCAGATGGATCTTCATGCCCTGCTTCTCGAACTGCTTCTTGGCGAGCGCCGAGATCTCGACGTCCTCGACCGGCATGACGCTCTTCATAACCTCGACCACCGTCACGTCGACGCCGAGCGTGCGGTAGAAGGAGGCGAATTCGATGCCGATGGCGCCCGAGCCCATGACGAGCAGCGACTTCGGCATCTCTTCCGGCTTCATCGCCTCGAAATAGGTCCAGATCAGCTTGCCGTCCGGCTCGATGCCCGGCAGGGCGCGCGGGCGCGCGCCGGTGGCGATGACGATGTGCTTGGCGGTGTAGGTGCCTTCGGGAAGGACGTTCTTCGGAACCGGCGCCTGGGGCTGCTGGATCGCCTTCGTCGTCTTGGAAACGACGATCTCACCCGGCTTGGTCAGCTTGGCCTCGCCCCAGATGACGTCGACCTTGTTCTTCTTCATCAGGAAGCCGACGCCGCCGTTCATGCGCTGGGCGATGCCGCGCGAGCGGGCGACGATGGCCTTGAGGTCCGGCGTCACCGAACCTTCGATCTTCACGCCGTAATCGCCCGGATGCTGGGCGTAGTGGAAGATTTCGGCCGAGCGCAGCAGCGCCTTGGTGGGAATGCAGCCCCAGTTGGAGCAGATGCCGGCGAGGTGCTCGCGCTCCACGATGGCCGTCTTCAGGCCCAATTGCGCGGCGCGGATCGCGGCGATGTAGCCGCCCGGACCCGAACCGATAACGATGACGTCGTAGGCATTCGACATGAGCGCTTCCACTCCTCTGTTGTTCGCATGCGCCGCGGCCGGAGGGTTGCCCCGGCGCGGCATGACGAGGAGCGGGAAGCCCGTTCCTCAGGGAATGTCCTCGACCTTCTCCGGCCGGATGAGCATCCCGTAGATTTCGTCCTTGAGCCGCATCCGCACCTTCCGCATGTCCGCCATGTGGAAGTCGTCAACCGGCTCGATGTCAGTCTCGGCGCGGTGAATGGCCAGATTCACCGTCTGGTATTCCTCGCAGATCCGGTGGAAGTGGCCGTCGATCTCGCGAAGATGGCGGATCGCAGCGACGTGCTCCGGAAATTCCTCTGCCAGTTGGTGCGGGGTGTTCGGCATGTCCATCTCCTTAACCGAGGTTGATGGTGACAGCCTAGCTCTCCCGCGCCTTCACTCCTTGATCCCGGTCAAATCCCGAGCATCATTCGCACGATCGGCTCGAGGCCCTTGCCGATCGCCCGCGTGTTCCGCGCATCGAGATGCACGCCGTCGAGCGGCGTCGTCCCGGCCACCGAACCCGCGTCGAAGAAGCCGCAGCCGAGCTCGTCCGCAAGGTCCGAATAGAGCGTCGCCAGCATGGCCGATTGCTCCACGCCGCCGGCGAACATCGCCGCGAAGGCGGTGTTCGCGGTCTCGCAGAGAGGCGGCGGCGAGACGATCAGCACTTCCGGCCCCTCCTCCGCATCGAACGACCAGGCATGGTGGCGCACCAGCGACACCAGCCGCTCCATGCCCTGCACCGCGCCGAACGCCGTTCCGCAGATGGTCGGCTTCATGTCGTTGGCGCCGAGCAGGATGATGACGAGGTCGATGGGATCGTGGCTGTGCAGGATCGTCGGCAGGATGCGCGCGCCGTTTCGGTCGCAATCCGCCAGATGGTCGTCATAGGCGGTGGTGCGGCCGTTGAGGCCTTCCGCGATCACGGTGACCTCGGACCCCAGGGCCTTGGCGAGCACGCTCGGCCAGCGATCCTCGAAGGAATGCCGGTCGAGCGTTTCAGCGTTGTAACCCCAGGTCAGGCTATCGCCGTAGCAGAGAACCGTCTTCATGGCCGCACCCCACTATCAGACGAGCATCCCCATCGGGTTCTCGATATAGCGCTTGAAGGCGCCGAGAAGTTCGGCCCCGAGCGCGCCGTCGACGCAGCGATGGTCGGTGGAGAGCGTGACGGTCATCGCGTTGACGATCACCATTTCGCCCTTCTTGACCACGACCCGCTCCTCGCCCGCGCCGACCGCCAGAATCGTCGCATGCGGCGGGTTCACGACGGCGGCGAAGTTCTTCACGCCCATCATGCCCATGTTGGAGACCGCGGTCGTGCCGCCCTGGTATTCCTCTGGCTTCAGCTTGCGTTCCTTGGCGCGCTTGCCGAGGTCCTTCATCTCGTTGGAGATGGCGGAGAGCGTCTTCAGCTCGGCGCTGCGGATGATCGGGGTGATCAGGCCGCCCGGGATGGAGACGGCGACGCCGACATCCGCATGCTTGTGCTTGACCATGTTCGTATCGGTCCAGGAGACGTTGGCGTCCGGCACGTCGCGCAGCGCGAGCGCCATGGCCTTGATCACCATGTCGTTGACCGAGAGCTTGTAGGCCGGCTTGTCTTCCTTGCGCGGGGCGCTGTCGTTGAGCTGGGCGCGCAGCGCGAGCAGCGCGTCGAGCTCCACGTCGACCGACACGTAGAAGTGCGGGATCGTCTGCTTGGATTCCTGCAGGCGCTTGGCGATGGTCTTGCGCATGCCGTCATGCGGCACGAGCTCGTAGGAGCCCGGCTCGAAGAGCTTGAGCACGGCATCCTCGGACATGCCCTTCGGCGCGGCGGCAGGGGCCGTGGAAGCGGCGGCGGCCGGAGCTGCTGCGGCAGCAGGCCTTGCGCCACCGGAAGCGACGGCCTTCTCGACGTCGCTCTTGACCACCCGGCCATGCGGGCCGGAGCCGGTGATCGCCTTGATGTCGATGCCGGAATCCTTGGCGATACGACGAGCGAGCGGCGAGGAGAACAAGCCGTTACCGACGCGTTCGCCATTGTCGCCAGCCGATGCGGGCTTGGATACCGAGGCGGCAGCGGCAGGAGCAGCAGCAGCAGCCGGCTTTTCCGCTTCCTTCGGCGTCTCGGCCTTGGCCTCGGCCTTCGGGGCGGAGCCGCCGCCGCTGGCTGCGGCCGCCACGTCCTCGCCGTCGGCGGCGAGGATGGCGATCAGGCTGTTGACCTTCACGCCTTCCGTGCCGGCCGGCACGACGATCTTGGCGACCGTGCCCTCGTCGACGGCTTCGACTTCCATCGTCGCCTTGTCGGTCTCGATCTCGGCGATGACGTCACCGGATTTCACGGTGTCGCCTTCCTTGACGAGCCACTTGGCGAGATTGCCCTCTTCCATGGTGGGCGAAAGGGCCGGCATCGTGATGTTGATCGGCATATCCCAGCCCTCCCCTTACTTGTAGCAGACGGCCTTCACCGCCTGGACGACTTCATCGACGTTTGGCAGCGCCAGCTTCTCGAGGTTCGCGGCATAGGGCATCGGGACGTCCTTGCCGGCGATCGTCAGGATCGGCGCGTCGAGATAGTCGAAGGCCTGCTGCATGACGCGGGTCGCGATCTCGGTGCCGACGGAAGACTGCGGATAGCCCTCTTCCACGGTGACGAGGCGGCCCGTCTTCTTGACCGATTCGATGACGGTCGGCAGGTCCATCGGGCGGATGGTGCGAAGGTCGATCAGCTCGACGTCGATGCCGTCCTTCTCAAGCTCGGCAATCGCCTTCAGCGCATAGGTCATGCCGATGCCGAAGGAGACGACGGTGACGTCACTGCCCTTCTTGTGGACGCGGGCCTTGCCGATCGGCAGCACGAAATCGTCCATCTTCGGCACTTCGAAGCTCTGGCCGTAGAGGATTTCGTTCTCAAGGAAGATGACCGGGTTCGGATCGCGGATGGCGGCCTTGAGCAGGCCCTTGGCGTCGGCTGCCGTGTAAGGCATGACGACCTTGAGGCCCGGGATGTGGCTGTACCAGGCCGCATAGCACTGCGAGTGCTGGGCGGCGACGCGGGCCGCCGCGCCGTTCGGGCCGCGAAAGACCATCGGCGCGCCCATCTGGCCGCCCGACATGTAGAGCGTCTTGGCCGCGGAGTTGATGATCTGGTCGATCGCCTGCATGGCGAAGTTGAAGGTCATGAACTCGACGACGGGCTTGAGGCCCGTCATGGCCGCGCCGACGCCGACGCCGGCAAAGCCGTGCTCGGTGATCGGCGTATCGATGACGCGGCGGGCGCCGAATTCCTGGAGCAGGCCCTGCGTGATCTTGTAGGCGCCCTGGTATTCGGCGACTTCCTCGCCCATGACGAAGACGTTCTCGTCGCGGCGCATTTCTTCCGCCATGGCGTCGCGCAGCGCTTCGCGCACCGTCGTCATCACCATCTCGGTGCCGGCCAGGATATCCGGATCGGCGGCGACCTCGCCCTTCGGCGCGGCCGGAACCGGCGCTGCGGCAGCGGAAGCAGCCGGCGCGGGTGCGGGCGCTTCGGCAGGCTTTTCGGCGGCGGCAGCCTTCGGCGCGGCAACGGCATCGGCGCTTTCGCCGTCCTGCAGCAGCACGGCAATGGCCGTATTGACCTTGACGCCCTCGGTGCCGGCGGCGATCAGGATCTTGCCGATCACGCCTTCGTCGACGGCCTCGACTTCCATCGTCGCCTTGTCGGTTTCGATCTCGGCGATGACGTCACCGGACTTGACGGTGTCGCCCTCGTTCTTGACCCACTTGGACAGCGTTCCCTCTTCCATCGTCGGAGACAGGGCGGGCATGAGAATTTCGATTGGCATAGGTATCCCTCCCCGGATTACAGCAGGATGTCGGTGTAGAGTTCGGATACATCCGGCTCCGGATCGGACTGCGCGAAATCGGCGCTGTCGGCGACGATGTCACGGACCTCCTTGTCGATCTGCTTGAGGTCGTCTTCGCTGGCCCAGCCCTTTTCGAGAAGACGCGCGCGCACCTGCTCGATCGGGTCGTGCTCCGAGCGCATCTTCTGCACCTCGTCCTTCGAGCGGTACTTCGCCGGGTCGGACATGGAGTGGCCGCGATAGCGGTAGGTCTGCATTTCGAGGATGACCGGGCCCTTGCCGGCGCGGCAATACTCGACCGCCTCGTCGGCGGCGGCCTTCACGGCGCGCACGTCCATGCCGTCCACCTGGAAGCCGGGAATGTTGAAGGAAGCGCCGCGATGCGAGAAGTCGGTCTGGGCGGAGGCGCGCGAAACGGCCGTGCCCATGGCGTAGCGGTTGTTCTCGATCACGTAGATCACCGGCAGCTTCCAGAGCGCCGCCATGTTGAAGCTTTCGTAGACCTGGCCCTGGTTGGCCGCGCCGTCACCGAAATAGGCGAGCGAGACATTGTCGTTGCCGCGGTAACGGTTGGCGAACGCAAGGCCCGTGCCGAGCGAGACCTGGGCGCCGACGATGCCGTGGCCGCCGTAGAAATGCTTCTCCTTGGAGAACATGTGCATGGAGCCGCCCTTGCCCTTGGAAAGGCCGCCGCGGCGTCCGGTCAGTTCCGCCATCACGCCGCGCGCACTCATGCCGCAGGCCAGCATGTGGCCATGGTCGCGATAGCCGGTGATGACCTGGTCGCCTTCCTTCAGCGCGAGCTGCATGCCGACGACGACGGCTTCCTGGCCGATATAAAGGTGACAGAAGCCGCCGATGAAGCCCATGCCGTAGAGCTGGCCGGCCTTTTCCTCAAAACGCCGGATCAGCAGCATCTCGCGGTAGGCCTTGAGGTCGTCTTCCTTGGAGAAGTCGGCGATGGTGCCGCCGATGAAATCTTTCTTCGCAGGCTTTGCCGCAGGCTTGCGGCTGGACGTGGACGCGTTTTTGCGCGGAGCCATTCGTTCCTCCCTATGTTTGCCTTCTTGGCGAAAACCATAGGGGAGAAATCCGGTCGCAGCAATGCCATAATTGCATGGCTTATATTCTGAACAAGCCCCTGAATAATAAGGCTGATTTACGATTAACCAGATTTCGGTTAATCGACACTTTCAGTGGAAAATCACGATTTCGTCCGCGCGCGACATGTTCAGGTACGAGCGCGCCTTTTCGTCGAGCATGTCCCGCTCGAGCGAGCCGTCGCTCATGAGGGCGACCTCTTTTTCCAGGATCTGGCGCTGGCGCACGAGCACGTCGAGACGCGCCTGGCGCTCCACTCTCTGCCGCTCAAACTCCTCCATTCCCCTGAGGCCGAGATCGCCATGGACGGAATGGTAACCGAAATAGGAAAGGAATGCGACCGTAATTACCGGCAGGGTAAGCCGGCCGAACTTCCGCTTCTTGTGATGTTTGGTCCACATGCAAGTGCCCCGATACGCAGTACGGATTGTACACTAGCACCAAGG
The DNA here is from genome assembly GCF_055330205.1 of Shinella sp. R2-11. Lineage (NCBI taxonomy): Bacteria > Pseudomonadati > Pseudomonadota > Alphaproteobacteria > Hyphomicrobiales > Rhizobiaceae > Shinella > Shinella sp. R2-11. The sequence continues at coordinate 410,650 of NZ_JBVAPC010000002.1, forward strand.
GGTTAACCGATCATTGACCATGACGGGCGCGGCGGCGGGGAAGCATGTGACGGGTGCGCGCTCCCTCGCGGTGCCGTGATGAGGCATGGCTGGGCGCCGTGTGATCCCCGGCCGAGCCCGAGGATGACGACAGAAGAAAAGCCGCCGGCTGAAGCAGCGGCACGCCATGCCGCACCACCCGACGCGACATCATACATCGACTGATGGACCGGGGGCCCAATCCTTCGCCGCAGCCTCGCCCTTTGCCGCCGTCATTCTCGGGGCTCGACCCAAGGACAATGCCACACGCCACAGCCGGACAGGTCAAAGAAAGAAGGCTGACCGGAGAGAAAACCGCACGCCTCCCAGGCCCTTAAAAAACAAAACCCGCGTCTCGCGACGCGGGTTTCATCATTTCGGATAAACTGTTTTTCCAATCAGCCGCGCAGGATGCCGCGGCCTGCGAACCGTGCCTGCGCGCCAAGCTGCTCCTCGATGCGGATGAGCTGGTTATACTTGGCGGTACGGTCGGAGCGGGCGAGCGAGCCGGTCTTGATCTGGCCGCAGTTGGTGGCGACGGCGAGGTCGGCGATGGTGGAGTCTTCCGTCTCGCCCGAGCGGTGCGACATGACGGCGGTGTAGCTCGCCTTGTGCGCGGTCTCGACGGCGTCGAGCGTTTCGGAGAGCGAACCGATCTGGTTGACCTTGACGAGGATCGAGTTGGCGACGCCCATCTTGATGCCGTCGCGAAGGCGCGCGGAGTTGGTGACGAAGAGGTCATCGCCGACGAGCTGCACCTTCTTGCCGATCTTGTTGGTCAGGAGCTTCCAGCCGTCCCAGTCGTCTTCCGCCATGCCGTCCTCGACCGAGAAGATCGGGTACTTCTCGGTGAGTTCGGCAAGGTAGTCGGCCATGGCGCCCGGCTCCAGCGTGCGGCCTTCGCCTTCCAGGACATACTTGCCGTCCTTGAAGAACTCGGTCGAAGCGCAGTCGAGCGCGATGAACATGTCCTCGCCCGGACGGTAGCCGGCCTTCTCGATGGACTTCATGATGAAGTCGAGCGCGGCGGGCGCAGAAGCGAGACCCGGCGCGAAGCCGCCTTCGTCGCCGACATTGGTGTTGTGACCGTCGGCAGCGAGCTGCTTCTTCAGCGTGTGGAAGACTTCCGAGCCCATGCGCACGGCGTCACGGATCGTTTCGGCACCGACTGGCACGATCATGAATTCCTGGAAGTCGATCGGGTTGTCGGCATGGGCGCCGCCGTTGATGATGTTCATCATCGGCACCGGCAGGACACGGGCGTTCGGGCCGCCGACATAGCGGTAGAGCGGCAGGTTGGCGGCTTCGGCGGCGGCCTTGGCGACGGCGAGCGAGACGCCGAGGATGGCGTTGGCGCCGAGGCGCGCCTTGTTCGGCGTGCCGTCGAGCTCGATCATCGTCTGGTCGATCTGGATCTGGTCTTCCGCATCGAGGCCGCCGATAGCTTCGAAGATCTCGCCGTTGACGGCGGCGACGGCGTTCTCGACGCCCTTGCCGAGGTAGCGCTTGCCGCCGTCGCGCAGTTCGACGGCCTCATGCGCGCCCGTCGAGGCGCCCGAGGGAACGGCCGCGCGGCCGAAGCTGCCATCTTCGAGGTGCACGTCCACTTCGACGGTGGGATTGCCGCGGCTGTCGAGAATCTCGCGGCCGATGATGTCGATGATAGCAGTCATGGATATCGTCCTGGTTCGGGGTTCATAAATCGATTAAAATCCACTTTTAATCGACAACTCGGAAATTACAATGGCACGATGGCGCCGAAAACGGATGGCACGTCTTCGTGTCATCCGTTTGAAATCTCAGGCCTTGGCGATGGCGTCGAAGGCGAGCAGCTTTTCGAGCAGCCGCGGCATGTCCTTGAGGTGCACCATGTTCGGCCCGTCGGAGGGCGCATTGTCCGGGTCCTCGTGCGTCTCGACGAAGAGGCCGGCAATGCCGACGGCGACGGCAGCGCGCGCCAGCGTCTCGACGAATTCGCGCTGGCCGCCGGTCGAACCACCCTGCCCTCCCGGCTGCTGCACCGAATGGGTGGCATCGAACACGACGGGCGCGCCGAGCGCGGCCATGATCGGCAGCGAACGCATGTCGGAGACGAGCGTGTTATAGCCGAAGGACGCGCCGCGCTCGCACAGCAGCACGTTCGGATTGCCGCTCTCGGTGAACTTCGCCAGTACGTTCTTCATGTCCCAGGGCGCGAGGAACTGGCCCTTCTTGACGTTGATCGTGCGGCCCGTCCTGGCGGCGGCGACGAGAAGGTCCGTCTGGCGCGACAGGAAGGCGGGGATTTGCAGGATATCGACCGTTTTGGCGACGACGGCGCATTGCTCTTCCGTGTGGATATCGGTCAGGACCGGGAAGCCGAAATCCTTCTTGAGGTCGGCGAAGATTTCCATGGCCTTTTCAAGCCCGATGCCGCGCTTGCCGGAGAGCGAGGTGCGGTTCGCCTTGTCGAAGGACGACTTGTAGACGAGGCCGATGCCGAGCTTGTCGCAGAGTTCGACGAGCGTGCCGGCGATCATGTAGGCATGGTCGCGGCTTTCCATCTGGCAGGGGCCGGCGATCAGCGAGAAGCGCTTGTCCTGCGCGAAGGTGACCTTCCTGGCCCCTTCGCCGACGATGACGGTGGAATTGGTTTTCATCTCATTCTCCAAAGACGAAGAGGACGCCCTGACCCGGCGCCGGCGGCACCAGAACGCGGTTGTCCCGCTCGCGGAAGGCGACGCCGCGCTGCGCCAGCAGGCAGCGACAATCGGACAGGCTGGAAACCCTGAAGACGACCGCCTGCCCCTTGAGGCCACGGTCCGCGCCGGCGACCGGCGCAATGCCGTAGAAGCCTTCGAGGCCGGCATCGTTCAGCACGGTGATGCGGCCGCGCGGCGTCTCGACCGACATGCCGAAGGACATGGCCTCGATCTCGCGCTCATCGGCGGCTTCCTGCACGAGATACTGGAAGTCCGTCGGGTTCTGTTCGGACAGCACGACCTCGGCGAGCGCCACGACGCCGTTCCCGTGCGTCTCCAGCGCCTTGCGGTCGGAAGGCAGCGGCAGGATGCGCTGAGAGGCGAAGAAGAAGAAATCGGGGCTGCGCAGGTCGGCGGCGAAGGCAAGGCGGAAGCTGCCGGTCGCGGACGTGCCGTCCGGCAGCAGCATGTCGCGGGAAAACTCCAGGATCTCGCCGCCGGAAATCCCCGCCGACCGGTAGCGTCGGTCGTCGTCCCAGGCATCGCCTGTCGCCATGGCGATGCCGGAAAAGCCCTCCTGCCCGCGGCGGAAGCGGAAAGCCTGGTCGCGGGCGATGAACGTATTGCCGCTGCGCGCCGCTTCCTCGCATTCCTCGCGGTTGGCGATGCCGAGCGGCTCCAGATAGCTGCCGTCGGAAAGGAAGACGCAACAGTTTTCCGTGCCGAACGGATGGCGCGCGTCCTTGGCGACGGTGAAGCCGAGCTGCGTCAGGCGCTCGCGGGCAACTCCAAGCTCGGACACCGGCAGCACCAGATGGTCGATCGGGCGGGGCGTTCTCGAACTCACGGTCATGGCAAAATCCGGTCGTGTTTCAGGCGCCCCGTGCTTTGCATGCTTTCGGCCCGCAATGCAAGCACCACCACCTTGCGCTGCGGCCGGCCGGAACTTTTCCGCGCCTTGCCCGTTTGGGAAGACTTTTCGCATGGAGGGGCACCATTCCGAAATCCCGCGACATCACGCGCCAGCGCGACCTGCATGAATCCCATCCCCTCTGGGCCGACTCGCCGCGCATTACCCTGCGCGTGCGCGAAAGGCCGTCGCGGACGGACTACGACTGCATCGTCGTCGGCGCCGGCATTTCGGGCGCGCTCGCAGCCCATGCGCTCGCCGACGGCAAGCGGTCCGTGCTCGTCGTCGACCGCCGGCAGCCCGTCCATGGCAGCACGCTCGCCAGCACGGCGATGATCCAGCACGAGATCGACGTCCCCCTGCACAGGCTCGCCGGCATGATCGGCGAGGAAAAGGCCCGGCGCGCCTGGCGGCGCTCCGCCCGCGCCGTGGAACAGTTGACGCGGATCGTTGCGGACACAGGCATATCCTGCGGCTTCGAGCGCAAGAAGACACTCTTCCTTGCCGGCGATGCCTATGGCCGGCGGGCCTTGCAAAACGAACTGGACACCCGCAGCGCGGCAGGCATCGCAGCGGACTTCCTCGATGCCGCCACCCTCGCCGAGCGCTTCTCCATCCAGCGCACCGGCGCGCTTCTCAGCGATATCTCGGCCTCCGCCAATCCGGCGCAGATGGCGGCCGGCATCCTGCGGGCCGCCGCCGCGCGCGGCGTGGAGATCGTCAGCCCGCTGGAGATCACCGACATGCGCGCGACAATGGACGGCGTGTTCCTTGCCACGGAAGAGGGCAGGATCCTCTCAGCGCGGAACGCCGTCTTCTGCTCCGGTTACGAATTCCTCGAAGCGGTCGCCGACCGGGACCATGCCATCGTCTCCACCTGGGCACTCTCGACACCACCCGGCACGGCATTGCCCGACTGGCTGAAGGACTGCATCGTCTGGGAGGGCGCCGATCCGTATCTCTACCTGCGCAGCTCCCGCGACGGCCGGCTGATCGCGGGCGGCGAGGACGAGGAGAGCGAGAACGCCTATGCCTCGCCGCAAAAGCTTCGGCAGAAGGCGAAGACCATCCACCGCAAGGTCGAGGCGCTGCTCGGCCTTTCCCTGCCGCAGCCGGACCATGTCTGGGCCGCCCCCTTCGGCACCACCCGCACCGGCCTGCCGCTCATCGGCCGCGTTCCCGGCCTGCCGAACGTCTTCGCCGTGATGGGTTTCGGCGGCAACGGCATCACCTTCAGCCAGATCGCGGCCGAGATCGTCGCCGCCGATATTGCCGGCCATGGCGATGCGGATGCCGATCTTTTCGCCTTCCGCGCCCGCGATTCCTGACGAACGCCAGTCCGCGCGGGCGATATTCCCCTTCCGTCGAATGGTTGCGGCCGGCAAGGCGCGTTATGCTCGTCATCGACCTTGAAAGACCGGACCGCCATGCTGCTCGCCATCCTTTCCGATATCCACGCCAACCGCGAGGCCTTCGAGGCCGTGCTGGCGGCTGCTGAAGCGGCCGGGGCGGAGCGCTTCGTGCTGCTCGGCGATATCGTCGGCTATGGCGCGGATCCCGAATGGTGCGCGGAACAGGCGATGCGACTTGCCGCGGGCGGCGCCATCGTGCTGCGCGGCAACCACGACGACGCGGTCGGCAATCCTTCCGTCTCGATGAATGCCACGGCGACGCTGGCGCTCGAATGGACGCGCCGCCAGCTTGGCGGCGCCACCCGCGCCTTTCTCGCCGCCCTGCCCTTCAAGGCACGCGAGGGCGACTGTCTCTTCGTCCATGCCGATGCCAGCGCGCCGGCCGACTGGAACTATGTGCTCGACGCCAGCGATGCCGGCCAGCATCTCGCCGCCTGCGAGGCGCGCGTCAGCTTCTGCGGCCATGTTCACAAGCCGGCGCTCTACTGCACCGCGCCGGGCGGCAAGGTCACGCATTTTGCCCCCGTCGCCGCGACGCCGGTGCCGCTCCTGCCGCAGCGCCGCTGGCTTGCCGTCATGGGCTCGGTCGGCCAGCCGCGCGACGGCAACCCGGCCGCCGCCTTCGCACTCTACGATACCGAGAGCGCGGAGCTCAGCTTCATGCGCGCCGCCTACGACATGGAGAAGGCGGCCGACAAGATCCGCGCGGCGGGCCTTCCGGCCTCGCTCGCCGACCGCCTGCTGCGGGGACGCTAGATGGTCAAGGCAAGGCTGAAACCCGGCGACGTGATCGACGGCTTCGTCATCGAGGACATCGCCCATAATGGCGGCATGGCGCGCATCTGGAAGGTCAGCCGGCCGGATATCGACTTCCCGATCCTGATGAAGGTGCCGGTCATCGGCGAGGGTGACGATCCGGCGGCGATCGTCGGCTTCGAGATGGAGCAGATGATCCTGCCGCGCCTTTCCGGCCCGCATGTGCCGCGCTTCGTCGCCAACGGCGATTTCGCGACGCTCCCCTATATCGTCATGGAGCGCCTGCCCGGCACCTCGCTCTATCCGCTGCTCGAGCGCCTGCCGCTGCCGCCGGAAGAGGTGGCCGCCATCGGCGCCAAGGTGGCGGTGGCGCTCGATTCGCTGCATCGCCAGCATGTCGTCCATCTCGACCTGAAGCCCTCCAACGTCATGTTCCGCGAGACCGGCGAGGCCGTGCTCATCGACTACGGCCTCGCCCGCCACATCCACCTGCCGGACCTGATGGACGAGCAGTTCCGCCTGCCCTACGGCACGGCGCCCTACATGGCGCCCGAGCAGGTGCTCGGCACGCGCAGCGATTTCCGCAGCGATCTCTTCGCGCTCGGCGTCATGCTCTATTTCTTCGCGACCGGCGAGCGCCCCTTCGGCGATCCGCAGCGCCTGAAGGGCCTGAAGCGCCGGCTCTGGCGCGATCCGCTGCCGCCGCGCGCCCGCAACGCCGCGATCCCGCCCGCCTTGCAGGAAATCATCCTGCGATGCCTGGAGGTGAACCCCGCCTGGCGCTATCCGAGCGCCGCCCAGCTCGCTCTCGACCTTCAGGATCTTCCCGCCGTCAAGCTGACGGCGCGGGCGGCGAAGATGAAGCGCGACCCGCTCGGCATGGTGCTGCGCCGCCGCTTCAATCCCGTGCCCATCGAGGCCGCGAGGCCCCGGACGGCGGAGGCCCAGCTTGCGGGCGCCCCCATCGTCGCCGTCGCCATCGACCTTGCAGGCGAGACACCGGACCTTGCCGAAGCCATCCGCAAGACCGTCGCCCGCATCATCGAGAACACGCCGGATGCCCGCATCGCCTGCATCAACGTGCTGAAGATCAACCGCATCGCCATAGACACCTCGCTGGACGAGGAAGGCCGAAACAAGCATGTCCTGCGCCTCGTGCAGCTTCGCAACTGGTCGACCGGCCTGCCGGCCCCCGGCGGGGGAATCACCTTCCATGTGCTGGAGGCCGTCTCGCCCGCCGACGCCATCCTGGAATATGCCCGCGAAAACTATGTCGACCATATCGTCATGGGCGCGCGCGCCGAATCGGCCATGCGCTCCATGCTCGGCAGCGTTTCCGGCGGCGTCGCCGCCCATGCGCCCTGCACGGTGACCGTCGTGCGCAACCGCCTGCCGCCGGAATAGACGGGGCCGGACGCCCCGTCATTCGCCTGTCATGTGACAGTGCTGTCTCTTCCCGCGTGAATGCACCCCGGCAGCCGCCCGTTGAGGGCCGGCGCCCATCGGAGTTTGCGTGAATGGACATGGCTCAGGCCCTCGCCCTTGCCTCGGGCGCCCTCGTTGCGACCAACCTTGCGAGCATCCTCGTCGCCGGAAGACGGCTTGAACCGGCCGGCGCGCCGCCGCCCGAGGTTCGCAAGAAGCCCCCGGTCTCCATCGTCGTTCCCGTGCGCGGCATCGAGAATTTCTCGGCGGAGACGCTGGACCGCGCCTTCCGCCTCACCTGGCCGAAATACGAGCTTCTCTTCTGCGTCGCCCACGGCAACGATCCCATCGTTCCAGAAATCGAACGGACCGCAGCCGCCCACACGCATGTCGAGGCCCGCATCCTCATCGGCGACGACCGCATCGGCGCCAATCCCAAGCTCAACAATTGCGTCAAGGGCTGGCAGGCCGCGCGTCACGACTGGGTCATCCTTGCCGATTCGAACGTGCTGATGCCGCCGGACTATATCCAGCACCTCATGGCCGCCTGGCGCAGCGACACGGGCGTCGTCTGCTCCACGCCGCTCGGCTCACGCCCGGACGGCTTCTGGGCCGAGGTGGAATGCATGTTCCTCAACACCCAGCAGGCGCGCTGGCAATATGCCGGCGAGGCGCTCGGCTTCGGCTTCGCCCAGGGAAAAAGCATGCTCTGGTACAAGCCGATGCTGGACGAGAACGGCGGCATCCACGCGCTGAATGCCGAGATCGCAGAGGATGCCGCCTCGACGAAGCTGGTGAACCGGCTCGGCTTCAAGGTGCACCTCGTCTCCTCGCCCTTCGAGCAGCCGCTGGGGCACCGCACCGGCCGCGAGATTTGGTCGCGCCAGAGCCGCTGGTCGCGCCTTCGCCGCGTCACCTTCCCCGGCTTCTTCGCACCGGAGATCCTGCTCGGCATCCTGCCGCCGCTCCTTCTCGCACTCGCCGCCGCCCTCCTTGCCGGAGCCCCGCTGACGCCTGCCCTTCTGCTGGTACTCGCCGGCATCTACCTGCCGGAAGCCGGCCTCGCGCTCGCCAAGGGCTGGCGCCTCTCGCCCTGGTCGCTTCCCGCGATGATGCTGCGCGACATCATGATGCCCGCCATCTGGCTGCGCGCCTGGCTCGGCGGCAACGTCGACTGGCGCGGCAACACGATGACGATCGGCACCGCCGCCTGCGAACTCAAGGAAGCGCCGGCAGGACCATGAGTGCTGCCGGAATATACATTTGCCGGAAGGACCTTTCCGGGATGTCTTCCACAAGCGCTTGGGAACATCCATTTCCTGTTGCGACAGGAACAGGATACGTGTATCTCCCCATCGCCGGGACGGACGGAGTGTAGCGCAGTCTGGTAGCGCATCTGGTTTGGGACCAGAGGGTCGGGAGTTCGAATCTCTCCACTCCGACCATGTCCGGCGGGCGTTTCGATGCCAAATGCTCTCTCCAGTCATTTCCCCTTTATGGAATCTGGGTTATGCATTCTCGGACGCGCGCCGGCGGAACGGCGTGCCTATATGCGAGAATTCTGGAGCCGCTTCGATGACCGCGAAGATCTATCGCCCCGCCAAGACCGCCATGCAGTCCGGCAAAGCCAAGACTCACCTCTGGGTTTTGGAGTTCGATGCTGAAAAGCCGCGGACGATCGATCCGATCATGGGCTATACGAGCTCGGGCGACATGTACCAGCAGGTGAAGCTGACCTTCGAGACCAGCGAGGAAGCAATTGCCTATGCGGAGCGCAACGGCATCCAGTACCGGCTGATCGAACCCAAGGAATCGACCCGCAAGCGCGTCGCCTACCCGGATAATTTCCGCTTCAACCGCATGCAGCCCTGGACTCACTGAAGTCCTACAGGCCCCTTAGCTCAGCTGGATAGAGCATCTGCCTTCTAAGCAGAATGTCGCAGGTTCGAGTCCTGCAGGGGTCGCCAACCGTCTCTGACGATCGGCCAGCCATCTTCGTTGTTTGTATCGATTTCACCCGCTACTGCTTGCGCAGCTTTTCCATCAGCGCGTTCTGCACGCGGTTGCCGGTGCGGATGCCGAGGCGTTTGACGGTGCCGCCGTTCAGTTCCAGCACATAGTCGATCGGCCCCTTCGAATCGATGATCGACTCGTCGAGCGGCCTGGCGTTCTCCTTGATGGAGCGGATCTTGCCGTCCTTGCCGATGAACAGCATGTCGAGCGGCAGGTAGGTGTTCTTCATCCACATGAAGACCTGACGCGTCTCGCCGAAAGCGAAGAGCATTCCATGGTCCGGCGCCATTTCGCGGCGGTTCATCAGGCCCTGCTCGCGCTGGCGGGGCGTCACGGCCAGTTCCACCGTGAACGCATGGCTCTTGCCGTTCTTCGTGACGATGGTCAGCGGCTGGGTATCGAATTTCTCGCCCGCGCCCGCGACGGATGCCAGGCAAAGAAAAAGCGCCATGAAGGCGCTTGCCAGACGTGTGACGCCCAAAATCCGTGAAAAGACAGCCATCAATGTGCCCTGTTGCCCGGAACCGGAATGTCGGGATGGATCTCCGCGGCCATCAGGCCCTTCTCGCCGTCGCCGAAACGCACCAGCACGACCTGGCCGGGGCGCAGCTCGGTGAGGCCGAAGCGCCGCAGGGTCTCCATGTGGATGAAGATGTCTTCCGTGCCTTCGCCGCGCGTCAGGAAGCCGAAGCCCTTGGTGCGGTTGAACCACTTGACCAGCACGCGCTCCAGCCCGCTCGAAGGCGTAACCTGGACATGGGTCTTCACCGGCGGCAGCTGCGAGGGGTGCACGGCGGTGGTCTGGTCCATGGAAAGGATGCGGAAGGCCTGGTAGCCGCGGTCGCGCTTGTGGATGAGCGCCACGACGCGCGTGCCTTCGAGAACCGTCTGGTAGCCGTCGCGGCGCAGGCACGTGACGTGCAGCAGCACGTCCTGCGTGCCGTTGTCCGGCACGATGAAGCCGAAGCCCTTGGCGACGTCGAACCACTTGATGACGCCGGTGATCTCGATCAGCTCGACGGCGTCGCTGCCCTGGTCATCACGCATCGTGATTTCCTTTGAAGACACCCTGTCCGCCATGACCTGCCAGCCCCTCGTTTACGCGTCACATGAGTTACGGTTAACTGATTCTTGAGAACCAGAATAACATTGTCCCGATGCGAATGCGCAAGCCCCTTTGAAAGTTTTGCCGGCTCCCTTGATAGGCCGCAAGGCTTGCCCGAGGCTGACAAAAGCCTAACCTTTCAGCGATTCCAATTTGAAGGACATTGCAATGCGTTATCTTCACACGATGGTCCGCGTCAAAGATGTCGACAAGTCCCTGCACTTCTACTGCACGCTCTTCGGCCTTGAGGAAGTGCGCCGGATCGAGAACGAGAAGGGCCGCTTCACGCTGATCTTCCTGGCGGCGTCCGGCGATCTCGCCACGGCACGCGAGAACGCCGCGCCCTGCCTGGAGCTGACCTATAACTGGGACAGCGAGGATTATACGGGCGGCCGCAATTTCGGCCACCTCGCCTACGAGGTCGACGATATCTACGCCCTCTGCCAGAAACTTATGGACAACGGCGTCACCATCAACCGCCCGCCCCGCGACGGCCACATGGCCTTCGTGCGCTCGCCGGACGGCATTTCCATCGAGATCCTGCAGAAGGGCGCAAGCCTCGCCCCGGCAGAGCCCTGGGCCTCGATGGGCAATACCGGCGCCTGGTAATTCGTCCCGGACGCAAGCTCCGGGCAAAGCTTGCGTCCTAGACCTTCAGCGACGAACCATCGTTTTGCCGTATTTGACCGGAAGATTCTTGCCGTTCCGGTCGATCGCCAGCGTGAGGGGGCGTGTGGCCGTTTTCGGGCCGGATTGCTCCCGTTCTGCTTTCACGGCTTCATCGTTTCGGTCTTTCCTGCAATGGCCGGGCGATACATCGCGGCAGCCGCAGCGTGGCCCCCTGGCCTTTTCGATTGCGGTTGCGACTGTCTGAAGAAATGGCCCCACCGTCGGCAAGACCGGGGCATGAACGTCGAAAGCGGGGGAAAGCCTTTGCAGATCGTGCAAGGAAAGTGGCCGAGCCTGAAGACGCTGCGGTATGGATTGCTGCTGGCCGTCTCGGTTGCCACGCTCTCGGGCTGCGTTTCCGCAGTCTCCACCGATCTGCGCGCCGACAGCACGGCCGCGCAGGACAAGGAAGAAACAGCCGCCGCAGGCGGAGAAGAGACCACCACGCCGGTCATCGCCGCCGAAGGCGCGGCACAGGGGTCCCAGGCCACCACGGATGCCGCCGCTGCCCTCGATCAGCAGGGCCAGGGCGAAGCCGGCCGCGACATGGCGGGCGCCGTCATGCAGCCGGCCAATCTGGATGCGGGCAAGGCCAGCATCTATTCCAGTGGCGGCCAGGCGCCGGTCGGCACGGCCTATGCGGCGCAGGCCACGAACACCTCCAACGGCGGCCTCTTTGCAAGCTCCGGCGCGGCGCAGGGCGCCGGCAAGACAGGGCGCCTGCCCGTCGAGGACATGCCGCAGCTCGACAATGCCGGCGGCGAGGAAGTCGCCATGCTCGGCGAAAGCGACGCCATGCCGGAGAACATCCCGATCCCGACTTCGGCCCGCGCCGCACTCGTCGAGGAGCCGGCAAGGGCAAATGCCGCCGAAAAAGCGCTCGCCGCGCTGCCGGATGACGCCCAGAACGGCCAGAACAAGCGGGTGACGGTCGCCTCCCTCTTTGCCGACAAGGCAACGGCGAACGACGGCGGCGACGGCCTTGCAACGCAGCAGCGCCGCGTGCTCAACCGCGACAGTGCGGGCGCCACCCAGAAGGCGTCCCTCGGCGTCCTGCCCGGCGTCGCCACGGCAAATTCCATGTTCTCGACGGATCACTCCGAATCGGACGAGGGCGACGACGACGCGCCGCAGTTCAAGGAAGTGGCCTCCATCGCCGGCCTTGCGCGCCTTGCGCCGAACGGCCTGTGGCTGCAGACCGAGAAGGTGAAGACCGGCTGCTTCAAGCCGGAACTGCTGCAGGTGCTGAAGACGATCGAAAAGCATTACGACAAGCCGATCATCGTCACCTCCGGCCTTCGCGACGTGAAGCCCAATCGGGAGAAGCAGTCGCTGCACACGCGCTGCGAGGCGGCCGACATCCAGATTTCGGGCGTCAGCAAGTGGGAGCTTGCGGAATATCTCCGCAGCATGCCCGGCCGCGGCGGCGTCGGCACCTATTGCCACACCGAATCCGTGCATATCGACATCGGCCCCGAGCGCGACTGGAACTGGCGCTGCCGCGCCCGGAAATAGTACATGGGGCTAAGTCCCCGGGATCAAAGCTCTTTTTCCTCCGCAAAGCCGCCTTCCGGGCGGCTTTTCATTTTTTTGTCACGAGTGCTTTTTCCCGCTTGCGGAATAAAAAACGCCCTTCTATAAGACGCCCACCGCACGCGCCCTTCGTCTATCGGTTAGGACGCCAGATTTTCATTCTGGAAAGAGGGGTTCGACTCCCCTAGGGCGTGCCACGGTCCCTCCCCTTGAAATCGCCTGTTTTTCGCGCGCTGGAGCCCTTCGCTGGCTGTTGAAAAAGTTGCGCCGAACGCGATTTTTCGTCTTGCGCATCCGCCGCGTCCCGACTAGAAGACGCCCACCGCACGCGCCCTTCGTCTATCGGTTAGGACGCCAGATTTTCATTCTGGAAAGAGGGGTTCGACTCCCCTAGGGCGTGCCACGGGTCCCTCTCCCATCATCGTTGAAATCATGCCTTCGAGCGTTCCCGCGCGCCTGCTTTCACGACTGGGAAAAAACTGAAATTTCCTGCATTTAGGGCTTGCGCGAATCCGCACCCCCGACTAGAAGACGCCCACCGCACGCGCCCTTCGTCTATCGGTTAGGACGCCAGATTTTCATTCTGGAAAGAGGGGTTCGACTCCCCTAGGGCGTGCCACGGTCCTCCCCGACACCGCCAAGAAAAGAGAGCTGTCAGAAGGCCTTTGCCGCGTCGATCACGCGGAACTGGATGCGCCGGCTGCCCTGCCAGCTATCGGCGGAAAGCGTGCCGGCGAAATGCACCGCCTGCCCGCGCTCCTTCATCAGGAAAAGCCCGAGATCGGCTTCCGCCGCACGGAAGGCCATGGCATCCAGCCTACCGCCGTCGGGGCCTTCCAGGCTGACGCGCAGGTGGTTGACGCCGACGGGGCGCACGTCGCGCACGCGATGCGCCGGCAGCGCGAAGATCGGCTGCGGATGGCCGGAGCCGTAGGGGCCGGCCTGTTCCAGCTGGTCGGCCAGCGCCAGCGTGGCGCCGCTGGCGCTGAGCGCGCCGTCGATCTTCAGCGTCTCCACGGCGACGAGGTCGCGCACGGTGCGTTCCGCGCGCTCCTCGAAGAAGCTGCGCAGCCGGCCGAGTTTTTCCCGCTCCACCGTCAGGCCCGCCGCCATGGCATGGCCGCCGCCCTTGACGAGGATGCCCTCCTCCACAGCCGCGCGCACCATGCGGCCGAGATCGAAGCCGCTGATCGAGCGGCCGGAGCCGGTGCCCTTGCCCGAAGGGTCGAAGGCGATGGCGAAGGCCGGGCGGCGGAAGTGGTCCTTCAGCCGCGAGGCGAGCAGGCCGACGACGCCGGGATGCCAGCCCTCGCGGGCCGTCAGAATCACCGAGGCGTTTTCGCCCGTGCCGTATTCCGCCTGCGCTTCGGCTTCCGCCTCGGCCAACATGGCGGCTTCCATGGCCTGGCGCTCGCGGTTGAGCTCGTCGAGCTGCTTTGCGATGCGCTCGGCCTCGCCCGGCTCGTCGATGGTCAGGAGGCGGCTGCCAAGGGCGGCATCGCCGATGCGCCCGCCGGCATTGATGCGCGGGCCGACAAGGAAGCCGAGATGATAGGGCGTCACCGGCCCGCCGATGCCCGCCTGCTTGAGCAGCGCGGTCAGGCCGGCATTGCCGAGATGGCGCGCGGCGACGAGGCCCTTGACCACATAGGCGCGGTTCAGCCCCTTCAGCGGAACGACGTCGCAGACCGTGGAAAGCGCCACCAGATCGAGCATGGAGAGAAGGTCGAAGCTCCCCGCCCGCACATCGCCGCGTTGGCGCAGCAGCCGCTGCAGGGCCACCAGCACGAGGAAGACGACGCCGGCGGCGGAAAGATGCCCCTGCCCGGACAGATCGTCCTCGCGGTTCGGATTGACGAGCGCCAGGGCCGGCGGCAGCGTTTCGCCGACCTGATGGTGGTCGATGACGACGACGTCGATGCCGCGTTCCCGCGCGACGGCGAGCGATTCGTGGCTCGTCGAGCCGCAGTCGACCGTGACGATCAACTGTGCGCCCCGGTCGATGAGCTGGCCGATGGCGTTCGGGTTCGGACCGTAGCCCTCGAAGATGCGGTCGGGAATGTAGATTTCCGCCGGCACGCCGAAATGCGTCAGGAAGCGGTAGAGCAATGCCGAGGAGGAGGCCCCGTCGACATCGTAGTCGCCGAAGATCGCGACGCGCTCGCCGCGCTCGATGGCGCGCGCCAGCCGCTCCGTCGCGGCCTCGCAGTCCATCAGGCTATAGGGCTCGGGCATCAGCCGGCGCAGCGTCGGGTCGAGGAATTCCAGCGCATTCTCGAAGGGAATGCCCCGTCCGGACAGGACGCGGGAGATGAGGTCCGGCAAGCCGTGCGTCTGGCTCATCGCCAGCGCGCGGTTCTCCCCCGCCTGGTCGAGCCGCGCCACCCAGCGCTGCCCGGTCGCCGAGCGCTCGACGCCGAGAAAGGCCCGGCTGACGGGATCTGCGTTTTCCAACATGCTCATGGCGGCTCCGGTCGTGTTACCCCTCCTGCATCGGAAGGCCGGCCCCTCATCCGGCCTGCCGGCCACCTTCTCCTTGGCTGCGGGGAGAAGGAAAAGTGCCGCACCGTTTTCCTCAACTTTCCAACGTTGCGTGGGGCAAGTCCCCTCTCCCCGCTTGCGGGGAGAGTGTTAGGGTGCATGGCTGATCCGCACCGAAATGCGGGCAGCGAAAATCAGGCCGCCTTCGGCCGCTCGATGCGGATCACCTGCGGCTCGCCGACAAGATAGCCCTCGCTCTTGATGGAAGCGACGGCCTTGCGGACGGAATCCTCCATCGTCGCGTGGGTGACGAGGATGATCGTCTTCGGATCGGTCGATTCGGCCGTCGACTGCGCGCGCTGGACGATGGATTCCAGCGAGATGCCGTTCTCCGCCATGTGCCGCGCGATGCTGGCGAAAACGCCCGTGCGGTCCTCCACCGAGAGGCGGATGAAGTAGCCGCCGTGGTGCTTGCGGATCTGCGCGCGCTTGTAGGGGGCGAGCGCCGCCGCCGGGCGGCCGAGTGCCGGCACGGTCTGCGCGCCGGGGCGGCTCTTGGCGATGTCGGCGATGTCGCCTAGCACGGCCGAGGCCGTGGCATTGCCGCCCGCGCCGGGGCCGACCATCAGCAGCTCGCCGAGAATGTCCGATTCGATGGCGACGGCGTTCGTCACGCCGTCGACCTGCGCGATGACGCTGTCGAGCGGCACCATGGTCGGGTGCACGCGCTGTTCGACGCCCGTATCGGTCTTCTGCGCGACGCCGAGCAGCTTGATGCGGTAGCCGAGATCGGCGGCGGCGCGGATATCGTCGATGGAGATGTTGGTGATGCCTTCGAGATAGATGTCGTCGGCCGAAATCCTCGTGCCGAAGGCGAGCGTCGTCAGGATCGACAGCTTGTGCGCCGTGTCGTTGCCCTCGATGTCGAAGGCGGGGTCGGCTTCGGCATAGCCGAGGCGCTGGGCTTCCTTGAGGCACGCCTCGAAGGACAGGCCCTCCTTCTCCATCTTGGTCAGGATGTAGTTGCAGGTGCCGTTCATGATGCCGTAGACGCGGGAAATCGTGTTGCCCGTCAGGGATTCGCGCAGCGCCTTGATGACCGGGATGCCGCCAGCGACCGCCGCCTCGTAATTGAGCAGCGAACCGTGCTTCTCGGCGATGCCGGCAAGCTCGACGCCATGCGCGGCGAGCAGCGCCTTGTTGGCCGTCACGACATGGACACCGCGCGACAGCGCCGCCTTGACGGCGGCAAGGGCCGGATCGCCCGCCCCGCCCATCAGTTCCACGAAGACGTCGATCTTCGCCTCGCGGGCAAGCGCCACCGGATCGTCGAACCATTCGGCAGCGGAGAGATCGACGCCGCGATCGCGGCCCTTGCTGCGTGCCGTGACGGCGACGATCTCGATCGGCCGGCCGCACGTCGTCTCAAGCATGTCCCTGCGTTCGACGAGAATCTTCGCGAGCGAGGCACCAACGGTCCCCAAGCCCGCAATGCCGATCTTCAGGGCATCAGCCATGGTCATGTCCTATGAGTTCTGGAAAAGCCCTCCGCGAGAAGCGCGGAGGGCGGATTTCATTAGCGATGGGCGTTCAGCGAGATGACGTTGTGCATCGTCTCGTCGGCCGTGGAAAGGAACTTCTTGATATTGCGCGCAGCCTGGCGGATGCGGTGCTCGTTCTCGACCAGCGCGAGGCGGACGTAATCGTCGCCCAGCTCCCCGAAGCCGACGCCGGGAGCGACGGCGACATCCGCCTTCTCGACGAGCAGCTTGGAGAATTCCAGCGAGCCGAGATGGCGGAACTTTTCCGGGATCTTCGCCCAGGCGAACATGGTCGCCGCCGGCGGCGGCACTTCGAAGCCGGCCTTGCCGAAGGTCTCGACCATCACGTCGCGGCGGCGCTTGTAGACGTTGCGCACTTCCGCGATGTCCGAGCCGTCGCCGTTCAGCGCATGGGTCGCGGCCACCTGGATCGGCGTGAAGGCGCCGTAGTCGAGATAGGACTTCACGCGGGTCAGCGCGGCGATCAGGCGCTCGTTGCCGACGGCAAAGCCCATGCGCCAGCCGGGCATGGAGAAGGTCTTCGACATGGAGGTGAACTCGACGGTGATGTCCATCGCGCCCGGCACTTCCAGCACGGACGGCGGCGGCGTGTCGTCGAAGTAGATTTCCGAATAGGCAAGGTCGGAGAGCACGATGATGTCGTGCTTCTTCGCAAAGGCGATGACGTCCTTGTAGAAATCGAGCGTGGCGACCTGGGCCGTCGGGTTCGACGGATAATTGAGGATCAGCGCGAGCGGCTTCGGGATCGAGTGGCGCACGGCACGCTCGAGCGGCGGGAAGAAGCTCTCGTCCGGCTCGACCGGGATGGAGCGGATGACGCCGCCGGTCATCAGGAAGCCGAAGGCGTGGATCGGATAGGTCGGGTTCGGGCAGAGGATGACGTCGCCCGGCGCGGTGATCGCCTGCGCCATGTTGGCGAAGCCTTCCTTGGAACCGAGGGTCGCGACGACCTGCGTCTCCGGGTTCAGCTTCACGCCGAAGCGCCGGGCGTAATAGGCGGCCTGCGCGCGGCGAAGGCCGGGAATGCCCTTGGAGGAGGAATAGCGGTGCGTGCGCGGGTCCTGGACCACCTCGCAGAGCTTGTCGACGATGGCCTTGGGGGTCGGCAGGTCGGGGTTGCCCATGCCAAGGTCGATGATGTCGGCGCCGCCCGCTCGCGCGCTTGCTTTCAAACGGTTGACCTGTTCGAAAACATATGGCGGCAGACGCCGGACCTTGTGAAACTCTTCCATCTCTAACCCCGTTGAGCGCGGAGCCCCTCCGGGCCCTGCCGGACGACACAAAACTCCGCGCGTTTCAAGTGACCGGATAAGGGCGAAAGCGTTCGAAATGAAGGCGCTCCGCCCGCGCCGGCGGCCAAAAGGCCGTCTTTCGCTTTGCTGCCAAACGGCACGAAAGGCAAGCGCTATTTCGTGCCTTCGATTTCGGCTAGCGTCGCCTTGCCGTGGTTGTCGCGCAGCGCCTGCAATTCGGCGAGCTGCCGACGATATTCGGCTTCCGAGATCGTACCCGCCTTGCGGCGATGCGCAAGCGCCATCAGGCTCGCCTGGTAATTGGCCGCTTCCTCGTCGCTCATCTGCTGCGTCTCGCCGCGCACGATGGCGGTGATGTCGGGATAGACGGCCGCCCGGTTCGCGCCGGCATTCACCGTCGCGGGCGCTTCCGAGGAGGCGCAGGCGGCGAGCGCGGCCGGCATGGCGGCCATGAGAAGGACGGCGCTGAAGCGCCTGAATTCGAACGCCATGAGGCTGTATGCTCCTGTCGAAACGGCCGGTTCCGGATATTGCCGCGAAAGGCTTCGAGGCCCTTGTAATCTGTTTCGCAGAGAATGTAAAAATACAAAAGTAACAATAAAATCGGGAGGGAGCGATGGCCGAGGACAGCAAAGCGGGCGAGCGCGATGCGGCCGGCGACAAGCCCGGCTTCCAGCCTTTCGACCCCGCCGCGATAGAGCCCTATATCGTCAAGGATCCCGAGGCGCTGACGGTCAACTTCGCCCGCACCGTCGAGCAGCTCGGCAAGGCCGCCTCCGCCTGGCTCGCCCCGCGCGAAACCGGTGAGAAGGTCGACGCCGTCGCCGAGCCGATGGTCGACATGGTCAAGACGCTCTCCAAAGTCTCCGAATACTGGCTGGCGGATCCGCGCCGCACGCTCGAAGCCCAGACCATGCTGCTCGGCAGCTATTTCGGCATCTGGTCGCGCACGCTCAGCAAGCTCGGCGGCAACGAGGTCGAGGAAGCGCCCGATCCGCACGCCAAGGACAAGCGCTTTTCCGACGAGGACTGGGTGAAGAACCCGTTCTTCGACTTCCTGCGGCAGGTCTATTTCGTGACCTCCGACTGGGCGGAAAAGCTGGTGGCCGATGCCGATGGGCTCGACGAGCACACCCGCCACAAGGCCGGCTTCTACGTGAAGCAGATCGCCAGCGCGATCTCGCCCTCCAACTTCATCACCACCAATCCGCAGCTCTACCGCGAGACGGTCGCCACCAACGGGGCGAACCTCGTGCGCGGCATGAAGATGCTGGCCGAGGATATCGCCGCCGGCCGGGGCGATCTCAAGCTGCGCCAGACGGATACCAGCAAGTTCGCCATCGGCGAGAACATGGCGCTAACGCCGGGCAAGGTGCTGGCGCAAAGCGACGTCTGCCAAGTCATCCAGTACGACGCGACGACGGACAAGGTGCTGAAGCGCCCGCTCCTCATCTGCCCGCCCTGGATCAACAAGTTCTATATCCTCGACCTCAATCCGGCGAAATCCTTCATCAAATGGGCGGTCGACCAGGGTCATACGGTCTTCGTCATCTCCTGGGTGAACCCGGACGAGCGCCATGCGGACAAAGGCTGGGAAGCCTATGCCCGCGAGGGCATCGGCTTCGCGCTGGACACGATCAAGCAGGCAACCGGCGAGGACGAGGTCAACGCCATCGGCTATTGCGTCGGCGGCACGTTGCTCGCCGCCACGCTGGCGCTGCATGCAAGGGAAGGCGACAGACGCATCCGCACCGCGACGCTCTTCACCACGCAGGTCGATTTCACCTTTGCCGGCGACCTCAAGGTCTTCGCCGACGAGGACCAGATCGACGCCATCGAGCGCGGCATGAAGGCGACGGGCTATCTCGACGGCTCCAAGATGGCGACCGCCTTCAACATGCTGCGCGCCTCCGAGCTGATCTGGCCCTATTTCGTCAACAATTACCTGAAGGGCCAGGAGCCGATGCCCTTCGACCTGCTCTACTGGAATTCAGACTCCACGCGAATGCCCGCCGCCAACCATTCGTTCTACCTGAGGAATTGCTATCTCAATAACACCCTATCCAAGGGCGAGATGGTGCTGGCCGGCGAGAAGGTTTCGCTGAAGGACGTAAAGATCCCGATCTACAACCTCGCCACCAAGGAGGACCATATCGCCCCGGCGAAATCGGTCTTCGTGGGCAGCAAGTATTTCGGCGGCAAGGTCACCTATGTCATGGCCGGCTCCGGCCATATCGCCGGCGTCGTCAATCCGCCCGACAAGATGAAATACCAATTCTGGACCGGCGGCCCGGTCAAGGGCGAATTCGAGGACTGGGTGAAGAAGGCCGAGGAGACCCCCGGCTCCTGGTGGCCGCACTGGCACGAATGGATCAAGGCCGAGGACGACCGCATGGTGCCGGCCCGCAAGACCGGCGGCACCATGAACTCCATCGAGGAGGCTCCCGGCTCCTATGTGCGCGTGCGTGCCTGACGTCCTGTGAAGTACATCCCATGAAGTTCGATCCGCCGCTCGTTTCCGGCACGCTCGTGCAGCGCTACAAGCGCTTCCTCTTCGACGCCATCCTCGACGACGGGATGGCGATCACCGGCTCCTGCCCCAATACCGGCTCGATGCGCGGGCTGACCGCGCCCGGCTCGCGCATCTGGATGTCGGAAAGCGACAGCCCGACGCGCAAGCACCGCCACCGCCTCGAACTGGTGGAAGCGGACGACACCGTCGTCGGCATCAATACGGGCCTGCCGAATCGGCTGGCGGAGGAAGCCATCCTTGCCGGCCTCGTCGCCGATCTCGGCAGCTATCCGGTGCTGGAGCGGGAAAGGAAATACGGCCGCAATTCCCGAATCGACATCCTGCTTTCCGGCGATGCCCGCCCGCCGGCCTATGTCGAGGTGAAGAACGTGCATTTCCGCCGTACGCCCGGCCTTGCCGAGTTTCCCGATACGGTGACGGCGCGCGGCGCAAAGCATCTCGAAGAGCTGGGCGACATGGCCGAGGCCGGCTTCCGCGCCGTCATGCTCTATCTCATCCAGCGCGAGGACTGCGATCTCTTCCGCATCTGCGCCGACCTCGACCCCATCTATGCCGGCGGCTTCCGCCGCGCGCTTTCGCGCGGCGTCGAGGCCTATGCGGTCAAATGTGCCGTTACACCCGGGCAAATCCGGCCTGTGGCATCGATCGCCATGGACGAACCCGGTATCGCTGTTTTATGACGGTACGACAAAGACGAGTGAAAGTTCGACCATGGTGACCTATATCGACGCGACCTCCGCGCCGCTGAAGAACACGGGCGTGATCCGCCTCTACGATGCGGACGCCTTTGCCGGCATGCGCAAGGCCTGCCAGCTCACGGCCCGCTGCCTCGACGAGCTCTATCCGCTGGTCAAGCCGGGTGTCGCCACCGACGTCATCGATCGCTTCGTCTTCGAATTCGGCATGGATCACGGCGCCCTGCCCGCGACGCTCAACTACCGCGGCTATACAAGGTCCACCTGCACCTCGATCAACCACGTCGTCTGCCACGGCATCCCGAACGACAAGCCGCTGCGCGAGGGCGACATCGTCAATATCGACGTCACCTACATCCTCGACGGCTGGCACGGCGATTCGAGCCGCATGTATCCGGTCGGCGAGATCAAGCGCGCCGCCGAACGGCTGCTCGAAGTCACCCATGAATGCCTGATGCGCGGCATCGCCGCCGTCCGGCCGGGCGCGCGCACCGGCGCCATCGGCGAGGCGATCCAGGCCTATGCGGAAGCCGAGCGCTGCTCCGTCGTGCGCGACTTCTGCGGCCACGGCGTCGGCAGGCTCTTCCACGACGCCCCGAACATCCTGCATTACGGCCGCGCCAATGAAGGCCCGGAAATGAAGGAAGGCATGATCTTCACCATCGAGCCGATGATCAATCTCGGCCGCCCGCATGTGAAGGTGCTGTCCGACGGCTGGACGGCGGTCACGCGCGACCGCTCCCTCTCGGCGCAGTACGAGCACACGGTCGGCGTGACGGCCGACGGCTGCGAGATCTTCACGCTGTCGCCCGGCGGCCTCGACCGCCCCGGCCTTCCCGCATAGGCCGCCCATGACGGGATCGCGCGGCCGCACGGACATTTCGCCCTCCATCTTCACGGCGGACGATCCGGCGGGCGTCGACGATCTTTTCGGTCCCGGCGACGAGCGTGGGCACTTCTACGAGCGCCCTGCCCGCGCCGCGCCCGCCAAGCCGATCCCCGCCGCCGTGGAAGACAAGCACTATCACGGTCACCGCGAACGCCTGCGCACCCGCTTCCGCGACAATGGCGACACGGCGCTCGCCGATTACGAGATCCTGGAGCTGCTGCTCTTTCGCCTGATCCCCCGCCGCGATACCAAGCCGGTGGCCAAGGCCCTGCTCGACCGCTTCGGCACGCTGTCCGGCGTCTTCGGCGCAACGCCCGCGCTGCTGCAGGAGGTCAAGGGCATCGGCGAGGCGGTGGCGCTGGACCTCAAGCTCGTCTCCGCCGTCGCCCAGCGCACGCTGAAGAGCGAGATTCGCAACAAGACGGTGCTCGCCTCCTGGTCCGCGGTCATCCAGTATTGCCACGCCGCCATGGCGCACGAGCCGCGCGAACAGTTCCGCATCCTCTTCCTCGACAAGCGCAACACGCTGATCGCCGACGAGGTGCAGGGCCACGGCACGGTCGACCATACGCCGGTCTATCCGCGCGAAGTGGTGCGCCGCGCCCTGGAACTTTCGGCGACGGCCATTATCCTGGTGCACAACCATCCTTCCGGTGATCCGACCCCGTCACGGGCGGATATCGACATGACGAAGACCATCGTGGAGACGGCCCGGCCGCTCGGCATCACGGTGCATGACCACATCATCATCGGCAAGGACGGCCACGCCAGCCTCAAGGGGCTGCGGCTCATGTAGTTCCGAAGCGGCTTCGGGGCGCGATACGGGAAACCGGGGAGCGCGCCTTCATCCGTTTGAAACGGTTTGATGCCACATTCGGTTGACGGAAATTGCTCGGCGGAGAAAATTGCTGCAACGCAATACGATTCTCCGCCGCAGAAGACTGGGACAATCACACATGCAGGAATATGATCTCGTCGTCGTGGGCAGCGGCCCCGCAGGCCGCCGCGGCGCCATCCAGGCAGCAAAGCTCGGACGCAAGGTGCTCGTCATCGAGCAGGGCAAGCGCGTCGGCGGCGTGTCGGTGCATACCGGCACGATCCCGTCGAAGACGCTGCGCGAAACGGCGCTCAACCTTTCCGGCTGGCGCGAGCGCGGCTTCTACGGCCGCGCCTACCGCGTGAAGCAGGAAATCAGCGCCGACGACCTGCGCCGCCGCCTGCTCATCACGCTCGACCACGAGGTGGAGGTGCTTGAGCACCAGTTCGCCCGCAACCGCGTGCAGCATATCCGCGGCAAGGCGAAGTTCCTGACGCCCGAGACCATGGAGATCGTCAAGGACGACGGCGAGACCATGCATGTCAGCGGCAAGAGCATCATGCTCGCCGTCGGCACCAAGCCCTACCGCCCCGACAACATCCCCTTCGACAGCGAGAGCGTGCTCGACAGCGACGAGCTGCTCGACATCAAGGAACTGCCGCGCTCGATGGCCGTCATCGGCGCGGGCGTCATCGGCATCGAATATGCGACGATCTTCTCCGCGCTCGACACGCAGGTGACGGTGATCGATCCGAAGCCGACAATCCTCGACTTCATCGACCGGGAAATCGTCGAGGACTTCATCTACCAGCTTCGCGACCGCAACATGAAGCTCATCCTCGGCCAGAAGGCCGACAAGGTGGAGAAGCTTGCCAACGGCAAGTGCGAGATCACGCTGGACAACGGCCGCCACGTCACTTGCGACATGGTGCTCTATGCCGCCGGCCGCGTCGGGGCGACGGACAGCCTGAACCTTGCCGCCGCCGGCCTCACGGCCGATTCGCGCGGCCGCCTCAGCGTGAACCCGGAAACCTTCCAGACCGAGGTACCGCATATCTACGCCGCCGGCGACGTCGTCGGCTTCCCGAGCCTTGCCTCGACCTCGATGGAACAGGGCCGCATCGCCGCCCGCGTCGCTGTTGGAGCGATCGCCAAGGAGCCGCCGAAATATTTCCCCTACGGCATCTATGCCGTGCCGGAAATCTCCACCTGCGGCCTCACCGAGGAAGAGGTGAAGGAGCGCGGCATTCCCTATGAATGCGGCATGGCGCGCTTCCGCGAGACCTCGCGCGGCCACATCATGGGCCTCGATTCCGGCCTGCTGAAGATGATCTTCTCGCTGAAGACCCGCCGCCTGCTCGGCGTGCATATCGTCGGCGAGAACGCCACCGAGCTCGTCCATATCGGCCAGGCCGTCTTGAACCTGAAGGGCACCGTCGAATATTTCGTCGAGAACACCTTCAACTATCCGACGCTCGCCGAAGCCTACAAGATCGCCGGCCTCGACGCCTGGAACCGCATGGGCGACCTGTCCCAGACCGGCTGACCACTTGCCGGGAAGGAGCGGCGCGCATGAGGATCCTGTCGCTGAATGTCTGGGGCGGGATGCTGCATGCGCCGCTCCTCGACTATCTCGCCGCCGTCGACGCCGATATCTATTGCCTGCAGGAGGTGCCGCGCGCCGTCGCCGCCCGTTCCGAATGGCTGACCTATCGCGACGGCGCTATGGAGCTTCAGCAGCGCGCCAATCTCTACCGCGAGATCGCCGCCGTCCTGCCCGGTCACGACGGCTTCTTCGCCCCGACCGCCCGCGGCGGGCTGATGGATGGCGACCGCCCCTGCCACCAGGAATTCGGCCTCGCCACCTTCATCCGGCAGGACATCGCCGTCATCGGCCAGGCACTCGATTTCGTGCACGGCGCCTTCTCTCCGCACGGCTTCGGCGCCCATCCCCGCGCCCGCAACGCCCATGCCTTCCGGCTCTACGACTACAAGGCGGACCGCCCGCTTTCCGTCGTGCAGTTTCACGGGCTTCGCGAGATCGACGGCAAGGGCGACACGGCGAGCCGCGCTGCGCAGGCCGAAGCCCTCACGGCCCTCATCCAGCGCCTTCATCGGCGGGAAGAAGGCCTTATCCTCTGCGGCGATTTCAACGTGCTTCCCGAAAGCCGCACCTTCCAGACCCTCTCGCGCCTCGGCCTCACCGATCTCGTCACCACGCGCGGCTTCACCGACACGCGCACGTCGCACTACACCAAGCCCGGCCGCCATGCGGACTACATGCTGGTGAATGCGGCCGTGCCTGTCTCGGATTTCACCGTGGTGGAAACACCGGAGGTTTCCGACCACAGGGCGCTGCTGCTGACTGTCGATTGACGGTCGGGCCGCTTTGGGAACGACCCGAGCATGTCTCAACTAGACGGCAACCGGCTGTAGCGGCAGGCAGATTTCCGTCAGCAACTCGTTCGGCGGCACCTCGCGGGGATTGTTGAGATATAGCTCGAACATCACCTCGTCGCGGATCGAGCGGCCGGAGCCGGGCAGCCATGTGCCGTAGAGCCACCGATAGGCCGCGCCCATATTCGCATAGGGCCCCTGATGGCGCAGTACGGCATAGTCCCCGCCCGCCAGGACGCGCCGCGTCAGGGGCGGCTCGACGGGGATATTCTCGTCAGCGGTAACGCAGGCGAAGGAGCGCAGCTTTTCTTCCGCCACCAGATCGGGATCGTCGAGGAAGACGCCGATCATGCGCATGTCCGGCCGGAAGAGGTTGCGGGAAAAGAGCGTGCCGTAAAGCGCCTCGAAGGCCTTGCCGATACCCATATAGGATCCGGCATGGGGAACGGCGAGCAGCGGCTGCCCGGCAAGGGTGCGGATGGTGACGTCGAACATGCGCGAAGACTCCTCGTCGCTTTCGGGGGCATAGGCGCGATGGGAACCCTCCCTGCGGTAGCGCGCCGGCGGCATGCCATAGGCGGCCGCGAAGGTGCGCGTGAAGGATTGCAGGTTGGGATAGCCCCATCGCACGGCGATGTCCCGGACGGAGCGCTCGCTGCGCACCAGATCGCCCGCCGCACGATGGAGACGCAGCCGGCGCACGGTCGCCGCCAGCGTCTCGTTGTGCACGGCCCGGTAGACGCGGTGCCAGTGATGGGCGGAAAGGCAGGCGATCTCGGAAAGCCGGTCGAGGTCAAGATCCTCGTCCAGATGTTCGTGGATATAGGCCGAAACCCGCAGCAGGCGTTTTTCATAGGCCGCCCAGATCTCGTTCTCGCTCATGCTGTTTCCTCTCGCCGGAACGCATTGAACCAAGCACGAAGCAATTTCACAAATCCTGCGCTTCTGTCTTGCCTTGCAATTTTCGCATAGCCTTGCCTTCCGTTATTGCAAAATCGGGCGACTCGGCGTGAGATGCCCTCGCCGGCCCCTTTCCCCCAATCCACCGGCCTTTCGAGGCTCCCATGACCGATACATTGATGCCGAAGCTCGCCAGCGTTTTCGCGGAGGGCTACAGCCCCGCGCGTCTGCGCGCCGATGCGCTTGCCGGCCTCACCGTGGCGATCGTCGCCCTGCCGCTTTCCATGGCGATCGCCATCGCCTCGGGCGTCACGCCCGACCGCGGCCTCTACACCGCCATCGTCGGCGGCTTCCTCGTCTCCGCGCTCGGCGGCAGCCGCTTCCAGGTGGGCGGGCCGGCGGGCGCCTTCATCGTGCTGGTCTCGGCAACCGCCGCCCGGCACGGGGTCGAGGGCCTGCTGCTCGCCACCTTCCTCTCCGGCATCATTCTGGCCATCGCCGGCTATCTCCGGCTCGGCAAATACATCAAGTTCATCCCCTATCCGGTGACGGTCGGCTTCACGGCCGGCATCGCCATCATCATCTTCTCCAGCCAGATCGGCGAGCTGCTGGGGCTGAAGCTCGAAGGCCGCGAACCGGGACCGTTCATCGAGAAGCTCGCCGCCCTCTGGGCCGCGCGGCCCACCTTCAACCTCGCCGCCTTCGGTGTTGCGGGGCTCACCATCGCGGTCATCCTGCTTCTGCGCCGCTTCCGCCCCTCCTGGCCGAACCTTCTCATCGCGGTCGCCGTCGCCTCGGCCGCGACCGCGCTCCTCGCCCTGCCGGCGGATACCATCGGCACCCGCTTCGGCGGCATCCCGCGCAGCCTGCCTGTTCCGGCTCTGCCCTCCTTCTCGCCCGACCTCGTCGTCGCCGTGCTGCCCGATGCGGTCGCCTTCGCCCTGCTCGGTGCGATCGAATCGCTGCTCTCCGCCGTCGTCGCCGACGGCATGACGGGCCGGCGGCATCGCTCCAGCATGGAGCTCGTCGCGCAGGGCTTCGCCAATGTCGGCTCGGCGCTCTTCGGCGGCATCTGCGTGACCGGCACCATCGCCCGCACGGCGACGAATGTCCGCTCCGGCGCCACCAGCCCGGTCTCCGGCATGCTGCATGCCCTCTTCCTGCTCATCTTCATGCTCCTCGCCGCGCCGCTCGCCAGCTACATTCCGCTCGCCGCCCTTGCCGGCGTGCTCGCGGTCGTCTCCTTCAACATGATCGAACGCCCGGCCATCGGCGCACTCTTCCGCTCGTCGCGCGGCGATGCGGCGGTGCTCGTCGTGACCTTCCTCCTCGTCGTCTTCCGCGATCTCACCGAAGGCATCGTCGTCGGCTTCCTGCTCGGCGCCGTGCTCTTCATCGACCGCATGGGCAAGGCGGTGGATATCCGGGAGGAAACCGTGCCGCGCCTCGTGCGCGCCATCGAGGAGGCCGGCGAGGACAGCGGCCTGCCCGAGCGGCCGGTCGTGGCGGACGACCCGGATACGGTCGTCTATCGCATCAGCGGCGTGTTCTTCTTCGGCGCGGCCGCCAGCGTCGGCTCCGTGCTCGACCGCATCGCCGACCAGCGGCGCAATTTCGTGCTCGACTGCACCGACGTTCCGCTGCTCGATTCCACCGCCGCCAGCGTCATCGAAGGGCTGGTGCGCAAGGCCGACCGCGCGGGCGTCCGCGTCTTCATCGCGGGGCTGAAACCGGACATGCGGCGGCTGCTGGAGGCCCATGAACTGCACGCCCCGCGCGTCACCTATACCGCGACAGCCAATGCCGCCCTGGCGGAAATCGCCGGCAGGCCGGCGGAAAATTAGCCGGCTATGGAAATACCACTCTGCTCAGGGGAAATCCGCATGCGCTCGGCAAGCGCGGTAAGGTTTCCGCCGGGCCGGGCGAGCATCACCCGGTTGCGCCCCGCTTCCTTGGCAGCATAGAGCGCGCTGTCGGCCGCCGAATGCAGGCGGTCGAAATCCGCGCCGAAGGCCGCCACATCGGCAAGGCCGATGCTGACCGAAACGCCGATCTCGCGCCCCTCGCAGGTCACCGACATGGCGGCGATCTCGCGGCGGAGCGCTTCGGCGAAGGGTTCTACCCGTTCGGCGCCCTGCCCAGGCGCGAAAAGCGCGAATTCCTCGCCGCCGAACCGGCAGAACAGCATGCCCTCGTCCAGCCAGGAGGAAACCCGGGCGGAAAAGCGCTTCAGCACCGCATCGCCCGCGACATGGCCATAGGTATCGTTGATCGCCTTGAACCGGTCGAGGTCGAAGATCATCAGCGTGCCCTCGCCCTTGCCGGAAAGATGCAGCCGCACATCCTCCAGGAACGAGCCGCGATTGGCGATACCGGTCAGCGCGTCGGTGCGCGAGGCCTGGCGATAGATCGCCTCGCCGCGCTCCTTGATCAGCACCAGCATGGCGACGGCCGCCAGGATCGTATGGGCGAAGAGCTCCAGCGAGAAGATGGCGAACCAGGCCGAATGCGCCGTTCCGTCGGCGAGCGGCGCCGGGAAGAAGATCGCCAGCGGCACGCGCAGGAAATAGATCAGGCCATGCGTCACGAAGAAAAGCGCAGCGATGGAGCGGGTCGGCAGCCGCTCGGTCCTGCGGCCGCGCCAGATATCGATACCGATGGCGCCCGAATAGCCGGCGATGATGATCGAGGACAGGATGATGCGGTTGTTGACATTGCTCGCCACCGCATCGAAACCGAGATAGGCTGCGGTCCAGAGCAGCGGCCCGGCCAGCACGACCAGAAGACTGGCGGACCGGCGGTCGAAGACCCGGAAACCGGCCCACATGAACGCGTAGCCGAAAGCGGCGAACGCATTGCCGAGGCCGACGGTCAGGACCGGAAGGCCGATGGGCCGCAACGCGAAGAGCAGCGTGCAGGCCGAACCCACCCACATGGACATGCACCAGTAGCCGGCCGCCGCATGGCGCCGGTCGGTAAGCCAGACCTGCAGCATGAAAATCCCGACGACCATGGTCGACAGGAAGGTACAGATCATCAAGGTCGAGATGCTGATAACGTCTTCAATCAATATGGGCACTCCACACGCCGGAATGCTAGGTGCAAACCTTGAAGACTTCGCAAACGAAACGGCGGGCCAAGGCCCGCCGTTCGATGGATTGTGGAGTAAAAAGGAACGTTTAGCCGGCCAGCGCCGCAGCGACGGCCTCGACCGCATCGCCGGCCCTCGAACCATCCGGCCCGCCGGCCTGCGCCATGTCCGGACGGCCGCCGCCGCCCTTGCCGCCGAGCGCCTCGGAGGCGCGGCGGACGAGATCGACGGCGCTGAAGCGGCCGGTGAGGTCTTCCGTCACGGCGACCACGGCGCTCGCCTTGCCGTCGGGCGAGACGCCGACGAAGGTGACGACGCCCGAGCCGAGGCTCTTCTTGCCTTCGTCCGCGAGGCTCTTGAGGTCCTTCGGCTCGACGCCGGTGACCACCTTGCCGAGATATTTCACGCCGGCAACCTCGCGCATGCCGTCGTCGCCGCCGGCAGAGCCGCCGGAGAGCGCCAGCTTCTTCTTGGCTTCCGTCAATTCGCGCTCCAGCTTGCGGCGTTCGTCGACCAGCGCCTCGACACGGGAGAGAACCTCGCCCGGCTGGGCCTTGAGCGCGTTGGCGAGCGCCTTCACGCGCTCGTCCTGCTCGGCGAGATAGGCGCGGGCAGATTCCCCGGTCAGCGCTTCGAGACGGCGCACGCCCGAGCCGACGGCGCTGTCGGAAAGGATGCGCACGAGGCCGATCTCGCCCGTGGAGGAGACATGCGTGCCGCCGCACAGCTCGACCGAATAGGGCCGGTTGGCCTTGGCGCCGCGGATGCCTGTGCCCATGGAGACGACACGGACCTCATCGCCGTATTTCTCGCCGAAGAGCGCCATGGCGCCCTCGGCGATCGCGTCGTCCACCGTCATCAGGCGGGTGGTGACCGGCGAATTCTGCACGATGATCTCGTTCGCCATGTCCTCGATGACGCGCAGTTCCTCGGCCGTCATGGGCTTGGGATGCGAGACGTCGAAGCGCAGGCGCTCGGGCGCGACCAGCGAGCCCTTCTGGGCGACATGGGTGCCGAGCACTTCGCGCAGCGCCTCGTGCAGGAGATGCGTTGCCGAATGGTTGGCGCGAAGGCGCGAGCGGCGGGCATGGTCGACGGTCAGGGCAACCGCATCGCCGACCTTGAGCGCGCCTTCGGCGACGGTCGCGACATGCACGAAGAGGCCTTCGCCCTTCTTCTGCGTATCCGAAACGGTGAGCTTGGCGTTGTCGGCGGAGATCGTGCCGGTATCGCCCATCTGGCCACCGGATTCGCCGTAGAACGGCGTCTGGTTGATGACGAGCTGTACCTGCTCGCCGGCATTGGCGGTTTCGACCGCCTTGCCGTCACGCACGATCGCCTGGACGACGCCCTCGGCGGTCTCGGTGTCATAGCCGAGGAATTCGCTCGCACCGAACTTTTCCTTCAGCTCGAACCAGATCGTTTCCGTCGCCTTGTCGCCCGAACCGGCCCAATGCGAGCGGGCCTCTGCCTTCTGGCGCTCCATGGCGTCCGTGAAGCCGGAAAGATCGACACCGATCTCGCGAGCGCGCAACGCGTCCTGCGTCAGATCGAGCGGGAAGCCATAGGTGTCATAAAGCTTGAAGGCGGTCTCGCCGTCCAGCATGTCGCCCTTGTGCAGCGTGTTGGTGGCGTCGGAGAGGAGGTTCAGGCCGCGCTCCAGCGTGGTGCGGAAACGGGTTTCCTCCAGCTTCAGTGTCTCGGAGATCAGCGCTTCGGCGCGCTGCAACTCCGGATAGGCGCGGCCCATCTCGCTGACCAGCGTCGGCAGCAGCTTCCACATCAGCGGCTCTTTCGCGCCGAGAAGCTGCGCGTGACGCATGGCGCGGCGCATGATGCGGCGCAGCACATAGCCGCGGCCGTCCTTGGCCGGCAGGACGCCGTCGGCGATCAGGAAGGCGGAGGAGCGCAGGTGGTCGGCGATGACACGGTGGCTGGCGCGGGCCTCGCCTTCCGCCGGAACGCCGGTCGCCTCGACGGAGGCGTCGATCAGCGCGCGGAAGAGGTCGATATCGTAGTTGTCATGCTTGCCCTGCAGCAGCGCGGCGATGCGCTCCAGGCCCATGCCGGTGTCGATGGACGGACGCGGCAGGTCGAGGCGCTCTTCCTTCGTGATCTGCTCGAACTGCATGAAGACGAGGTTCCAGATCTCGATGAAGCGGTCGCCGTCCTCTTCCGGCGAACCGGGCGGGCCGCCCCAGATATGATCGCCATGATCGTAGAAGATCTCCGAACAGGGGCCGCATGGGCCGGTATCGCCCATCGCCCAGAAATTGTCGCTGGTCGGGATGCGGATGATGCGGTCGTCGGAAAAGCCGGCGATCTTCTTCCAGAGGTCGAAGGCCTGGTCGTCCGTATGGTAGACGGTGACGAGCAGCCGGCTCTTGTCGATGCCGAATTCCTTGGTGATCAGGTTCCAGGCAAGCTCGATGGCGCGCTCCTTGAAGTAGTCGCCGAAGGAGAAGTTGCCGAGCATCTCGAAGAAGGTGTGGTGGCGCGCGGTATAGCCGACATTGTCGAGGTCGTTGTGCTTGCCGCCGGCGCGCACGCATTTCTGCGCGGTGACCGCCGTGGAATAGGGACGCGACTCCAAGCCGGTGAAGACGTTCTTGAACTGCACCATGCCGGCATTGGTGAACATCAGGGTCGGGTCGTTGCGCGGCACGAGCGGGCTCGACGAGACGACCTCGTGGCCTTCCCTGCGGAAATAGTCGAGGAAAGTCGACCGGATCTCATTCACGCCGCTCATGTCGCGTCCTTCATCTTGGCGCCGCCTGCCCCGCAGGCTGCGCATCATCCACCCAATGTCATATTCGGCAGACGCGAAACCGCCCCGCCGGCCGGAGTGCCCGCCGGAAGCCCCTTGCGAGGCTCTCCATCCGCCAGTTCCGTCGAAACTGCACACGCCGGCCGCCTTTCCCGGGAAAGGCCGTAAACCGCGGGCGCGCGCGAGAATTGATGGCTTTTATCGCCCGCACCCTTCCCTGTCCAGACACCAAAAAACCGGCCTTTCACGAAGAAGAGGCCGGTTTCCGGATTATCGTTCCGCATGGGGCGCAATCGCAGACCGATCCGCGTCATGCGCAGGCGCACGCGGCGCCGGGGCGATCAGGGCTCGCCGTCATCGCCGTCGTTCGGGTCCGGGCCGCCGTTTTCCAGGAAGCGGTCGGCGATCAGGCCGGCATTCTGGCGCAGCGTCATCTCGATCTCTCGGGCGAGATCCGGATTGTCGCGCAGGAACGTCTTGGCGTTCTCGCGGCCCTGGCCGAGACGCTGGCTGTTGTAGGAGAACCAGGCGCCCGACTTCTCGACGATGCCGGCCTTGACGCCGAGGTCGATGAGCTCGCCCGTCTTGGAGACGCCCTCGCCATACATGATGTCGAACTCGACCTGCTTGAAGGGCGGGGCCATCTTGTTCTTGACGACCTTGACGCGGGTCTGGTTGCCGATGACCTCGTCGCGCTCCTTGACCGCGCCGATGCGGCGGATGTCGAGGCGGACGGAAGCGTAGAACTTCAGCGCGTTGCCGCCCGTCGTCACTTCCGGCGAACCGTAGACGACGCCGATCTTCATGCGGATCTGGTTGATGAAGATGACCATCGTGTTGGACTTGGAGATCGAGGCCGTCAGCTTGCGCAGCGCCTGGCTCATGAGACGTGCCTGGAGGCCCGGCAGGCTTTCCCCCATCTCGCCCTCGATTTCGGCGCGCGGCGTGAGCGCGGCGACCGAGTCGACGACCAGCACGTCGATGGCGCCGGAGCGCACCAGCGTGTCGGTGATCTCAAGCGCCTGTTCGCCGGTATCGGGCTGCGAGATCAGCAGGTTTTCGAGGTCCACGCCGAGCTTGCGGGCATAGACCGGATCGAGCGCGTGTTCGGCGTCGACGAAGGCGCAGATGCCGCCCTTCTTCTGTGCTTCCGCGATGGTCTGCAGCGCCAGCGTCGTCTTGCCCGAGCTTTCCGGACCGTAGATCTCGATGATGCGCCCCTTCGGCAGGCCGCCAATGCCGAGCGCGACGTCGAGGCTGAGGGAGCCCGTCGAAACGGTCTCGACCTCGATGACGCTGTCCTTTCCGCCGAGCTTCATGATGGAGCCCTTGCCGAAGGAGCGCTCGATCTGAGAGAGAGCCGCTTCGAGTGCCTTGCTTTTATCCACTGTTTTATCCTCTACGAGCCGCAAAGTGTTCTGTGCCATTTGGTCCACCTTTAGGTTATTGAAGCAAGACAGGCAACGAAGCCGCCGATGAAAGCTATGTACACTCTTTGTTCTCGTTTCGCAAGATATATTCATCCCATTGAATAATTTTGGAAATCTTGACCGTGTTCTATTTTCATTTCAGGTGGATGAGCGCCTTGCAGGAACAAAAGAAGACTCACCGCCTGGCGAGGCTGCCATAGCCGAATCGGCGGGATGCGAAGGAAGACCATGACGGACAGGACGATACTGGTGATGGGCGGCGCCCATGTGGACAGGCGCGGACGCATCGCCGGCGAGACGGCGCCTGGCGCGAGCAATCCGGGCGCATGGTTCGTGGAAGCGGGCGGCGGCGCCTTCAATGCGGCGCGCAATCTTTCCCGGCTCGGCCACAAGGTGCGGCTCGTTTCGCCGCGCGGCGGGGATTCCGACGGCGATATCGTTGCCGCCGCCGCGGTCGCCGCCGGTGTGGAGGATACGCCCTTCATCTTCCTCGACCGCGCGACGCCCAGCTATACCGCCATCATCGAGCGCGACGGAAACCTCGTCATCGCGCTTGCCGACATGGAGCTCTACCGGCTGTTCTCGCCGCGCCGCCTGCAGCAGCGCGCGATGCGCGAGGCGATCGGCACGGCTGCACTCATCCTCACCGATGCCAACCTGCCGGGCGAGACGCTGGCCGCCATGGCCGAGGCGGCGAAGGCGGCGGGCGTTCCAGTCGCCGGCATCGCCATTTCCCCGGCCAAGGTGGTGCGGTTCCAGGACAGCCTTTCCGCCCTCGCCTTCCTCTTCATGAATGAGGCGGAAGCCCGCACGCTGACGGGCGAGACGCCGAAAGACCCCGCCGACTGGCCGAAGGCGCTCAACGCCGCCGGGCTTTCCGCCGGCGTCGTGACCCGCGGCGGCAGGGGTGTGGTCGCCTTCGATGAAACGGGCGCGGCGCTCGTCATCCCGCCGGACATCCCGGCTCTGGGCGACGTGACCGGTGCCGGCGATTCGCTCGCCTCCGGTTTCCTCAACGCCTGGACGGGCGGCGCGACGGTCGGCGAGGCGCTACGCCACGGCGTTGCGGCAGCGGCGATCACCGTTCGATCACCCCTGGCTGTGGCCGAAGAAATGTCGCAAGCCGCCCTTTCGGACGCACTTTCTCTTGTGCCGGAGGCTGAAATCCTGTCATGAGACTTTTTTGCTCGAAATCCAGAGCAAGATTCCTCCCAGGACTCTCAAGGAAACAGCATGACCAGACCCGTCTCTCCTCTCCTGCCCATGCGCTATTCGGCCGAAGTGGCTGCCGCGAAGGAACGCAGCGCGCCCATCGTCGCCCTCGAATCGACGATCATCACGCACGGCATGCCCTATCCGGGCAATCTCGACATGGCCCGCAGCGTCGAGCGCATCATCCGTGAACAGGGCGCAGTGCCCGCCACCATCGCCGTCATCGACGGCGTGCTGCATGTCGGCCTCGAAGACGCCGAGCTCGAAGCGCTCTCGCAGACCAAGGGCGCCCTGAAGGTCTCGCGCGCCGACATCGCCTTCGCGATCGCCGAGCGCCGCACCGGCGCCACCACCGTCGCCGCCACCATGATCGGCGCGGCCCGCGCCGGCATCAAGGTCTTCGCCACCGGCGGCATCGGCGGCGTCCACCGCGGCGCGGAAGAGACCTTCGACATTTCCGCCGATCTCGAGGAACTGGGCCGCACCGGCGTCATCGTCGTCTGCGCCGGCGCCAAGGCGATCCTCGACATTCCGAAGACGCTGGAGGTTCTGGAAACCCGCGGCGTGCCGGTCGTGACCTATGACAGCCCGACCTTCCCGGCCTTCTGGTCACGCGATTCGGGCCTCAAGAGCCCGCTGACGCTGAACAGCCCGGCAGCCATCGCCAACTTCCAGAAGGTGCGCGACCAGCTCGGCATCGACGGCGGCATGCTGATCGCCAATCCCGTTCCGGCGGCCGACGAGATCCCGCGCGACGAAATGGAAATCTACATCGCCCGCGCGATCGACAATGCCGAACGCGACGAGATCGCCGGCAAGGCCGTGACGCCGTACCTGCTCGACAACCTCTTCCACCTGACGGACGGCCGCAGCCTGAAGACGAACATCGCGCTGGTGGAAAACAATGCGCGGCTTGCGGCGGAAATCGCCGTGGCGCTGGTCGACTGACAAAGAGGCGGCCGGTTCTTCCGGCCGCCATTCTGACAGAAACCCTTCACCCCTCCTTCGTCATGCTTGGGCTTGCCCCGAACCTCAAGGCTAACGGTGACGCATGGATCCCTCGGGTCAGGCCCGAGGATGACGTCATTGGGTGGGGCGGCTGTTTTCCCGGAAGGACTTCTCTAGCAGGTTCCTTCAGCAAGGTTCCTGATGAAGCCGATAGGTCAACCTTCCCATCGCACACCTCTTCCATCGTCATGGTCGGGCTTGACCCGACCATCCACAATCGGGAGTGCCGCATTCACCTTCGGCTCAAGGCCGAGGACGATGTCGGTAGGGAAGATAACGCTTCGACCTTGTGATTCCTGGCAGAAAGACGACCGCGTCCGCCCCGAAGTGTCGCCTGCCTCGAAGAGCCTCAAGCGTCCAGCATTTCCCTGACAGCTTCGGCGAGTTGCTTCAGCGAGAACGGCTTCGGCAGGAAGCCGAACTTGGCGTCGGCGGGCAGGTTGCGGGCGAAGGCGTCCTCGGCGTAGCCGGAGACGAAGATGAACTTCATGTCCGGATAGGACTTGCGCAGTTCGCGCAACAGCGACGGGCCGTCCATCTCCGGCATGACGACGTCGGAGACGACGATGTCGACCGCGCCGTTCAGCTCTTCCATGATGTCGAGCGCCTCGACGCCGGAACCGGCCTCGTGCACCGTGTAGCCGCGCGTTTCCAGCATGCGCTTGCCGCCGCGGCGCACCGCCTCCTCGTCCTCGACGAGAAGGACGACGGCCGAGTCGCCGGTGAGGTCGCGCGGTTCCTTTTCCGGCGCCTCCGCGACGGCCGCGGGCTGCTGCCCGCCGGACTGCGAGGTCGCGGCGGCCTCGGCGGCCGGCACGGCCTCTTCGGTATGGCGCGGCATGAGGATGCGGAAGATCGTGCCCTTGCCGACTTCGGAATCGAGATAGATGTAGCCGCCGGACTGCTTGACGATGCCATAGACCATCGACAGGCCGAGGCCGGTACCCTTGCCGACTTCCTTGGTGGTGAAGAAGGGCTCGAAGATCTTGTCGATGATCTCGGGCGGAATGCCGGTGCCCTGGTCGGCGACCTCTACTTCCACATAGTCGCCGGGCGGCAGGTCGCGCAGGTTCCGAGCTGCGGCCTCCTCGGCCTCGACATTGCGCGTGCGGAAGGTGATCGTGCCGCCCTCCGGCATGGCGTCGCGCGCATTGACGGCAAGGTTGATCAGCACCTGCTCGAACTGGCCGAGATCCGTCTTCACCGGCCAGAGGTCCCGGCCGTATTCGACATCGATCTTGACATTGGTGCCGGTCATCCGGTCGACGAGCATGCGCAGGTCGCCGATGACGTCCGTGAGGTTCAGGACGGTCGGCCGCATCGTCTGCTTGCGCGAGAAGGCGAGAAGCTGGCGCACCAGCACGGCGGCGCGGTTGGCGTTGCGCTTGATCTCCATGAGATCGGCGAAGCTCGCATCGGACGGGCGCGCGGACAGGAGCAGGTGGTCGGAGGACAGCAGGATCGCCGTCAGCACGTTGTTGAAGTCGTGCGCGATGCCGCCGGCGAGCGTGCCGACCGCATTCATCTTCTGCGTCTGCGCCATCTGCGTCTCGAGCGCCTTCTGCTCGGTGATCTCGACGGCATAGACGATGGCGGCCTCTTCCGGCGTCTCGTCGCTCTGGTCGATGACGGCGTTCACATAGAAGCGGAAATGCCTTCCGTCGTCGCCGGGATGCAGCGAATCGAGCGGCGGGATGTCGCCCTGCCGGTCCTTGGCCGCATCGAACGCCGATTGCAGGCGCAGGCGATCCGTCTCGTGCACGATGGTTTCGAGCTTGGCGCCGCGGTCGATGTCGTCGCGCGAGACGACGCCGGAGAAGAGCTTGAGGAAGGGCGCATTGGTGCGCAGGATGCGCCCGTCGCCGTCCACCGAGGCGATCGCCATCGGCGTGTTGTTGAAGAAGCGCGTGAAGCGCATCGAGGCGATGGAGGCGGACTGGTCGTTCTGGCTCCCGTCCTCGCGCGCCAGCACGATGGTGCGGCTCTCGCCCGGCGCGCCGTCGCGCATGGAGGAGACGCGGTGCACGATGCGCACCGGCAGGCTCTGGCCGTTGGTCTTGCGCAGATCAAGGTCGAGCGTCTCGGTGCGCTTGAGGCCCGGCTCGGCCTGCACGGACTGGATGAGCGCCAGCCCCTCGCCCGCCACCACATCGGCGATGGAAAGCGAGCCCGGATGGAACTTCGTCAGGTCGATGCCGAGCCATTCGGCGAGCGTGGCGTTGAGATAGACGATCTCGCCCTTGCGGCCGGCGGAGAAGAAGCCGGCAGGCGCGTGGTCGAGATAATCGATGGCGTTCTGCAATTCCTTGAAGAAGCGCTCCTGGTCGTCCCGCTCGGAGGTGATGTCGGAAATCTGCCAGATATAGAGCGGCTGGCGGGCATTGCCGGAATTCGGCAGCACGCGCGCCTTGAGGCGATACCAATGGGCACCCGAACCGTTGGCGGAAGACGGGTTGAGCGCCTTCTGGACGCGGAACTCCTCCGCCCCTTCCTTGCCCTCGTGCAGACCGTTCGTCAGGCGGTAGACCGCTTCGGTGGCGTCGCGGTTGCGCGACAGCAGCGTTTCCAGCGTCTGCACCTCCGCCTCGCCCTTCGCCCCCGTCAGCGCCCCATAGGCGGCGTTGGCATAGACGATGCGGCCCTTGCGGTCGGTGACGACCGTGCCGTCCGGATGCGAATCGACGAAGGTGCGCGCAAGCCCGTCCGAGCCGTTCGCCTGCGGCATGATCTCGATGAAGCCGATCAGCGCGGAAACGACGAAGAAGATTCCGGCCATGGCGAGCACGCCGAGGACGCCGAGCACGATCTCGTTGTCGAGCTGGTTCTTGAAGAGGATGAAGGCCCCGGCGGACACCGCCAGGACGAGCGCGAGCAGCACGACGCGCAACGCCACCGCCGGCCGCAGGCCGCGGTCCACGATCGGCACATTGTCCTCGTCCGGCCGCTTCATCGTCGTCATCAATCCCTCGTCTGCAACTGTCCGGCCTTGCGCTGTGGCCGGACCCGATGCCAGAATCATGTTTATCCGCCCGAGGGAAGCGCAAAAAGCCGCCCGAGGGAAGCAAGGCGGCGAATTCACAGGGAATATTCGAGGCCTTACCCTCGCAATTTCCGCATGCTGCCATAGTTGGGCGGCGATGACGACGGCAATAGGTGCTGGACAAGCGGCGTGCCGCGCTTGTACGAGCCCGTAAAAAGCCGTCAAATGCTGTCAGTTTGACGAAGCAACCCGTCCACCGAGGAGTGACTGCGCCATGCCCCAGGAGATCCTAGCAGAGAACGGCATGAAATTCGCCATTGCCGCGGCGGTGGTGCTGCTCGGCCTTCTCTGCCTCGCGCTGGTGCTGTGGATCATCCGCGGCCGGCCCTCCTCGCCCTTCATTCGCGGCGGGCGCAACCGGACGCCGCGCCTTGCCGTGCTGGACGCCGCCGCGATCGATACGCGCCGCCGCCTCGTGCTGGTGCGCCGCGACGATGTCGAGCATCTCGTCATGATCGGCGGCCCGACGGATATCGTCATCGAATCCCGCATCGTCTCCGCCTCCGCCGAAACGGCCCCGACCGCGGAAAAGCCGGTCGAGAAGGCCCAGCGCGCCGAGCCCTCGCCCGCCGTGCAGGAGACAATCGCCAAGACTGCGGAGACCCCGCTCGCCGCCCGCTCCGCCACGGCGGGCGCTGCCGCGGGAACCGTTCCCCTCGCCGCCGAGCGCCGGCCGGCCGCGCTGCCGGAAGGCGTCTCGGCCATGAGCAAGGTACTCTATTCCGGCGACGAGGATGCCGCCGTCCGCGCCCTGCCCGCGCGCCCGGTCCAGCAACCGGCCGCCGTCGCGCAGCAGGCGCAGACCGGCACGCAGCAGCGCGCACCCGAACGCCGCGTCGAGGAGATGCTGGAGCAGAACCGCCAGCGCGTTCTGTCGCCGCAGACGGCTGCAACCACGGCGCAGGTCACGACCGCCCAGACCGTGCAGCGCCCCGTCACCAGCGCAGCGATCACCAACCCAACGGCGAGCGCCGCCGACAATCCGGCGCTGGTGAGCGAATTCGAAAAGATCCTCGAAGCGGAAATGGCGAACAATGCCGCTGCCGCGGCGGCCGTTCCGGCCCGCACCGTCACCCAGCCGACGACCAATCCCACGCAGACCGCGGCGATGATCGGCCAGGGCCAGTCCGCCGCCAAGAGCCGCGAGGAGACGGAAGCGGAAATGGCCCGCCTGCTCGGCGAGATCGCCGCGAACCGCAAGGCCTGATCTTCCGGCCCGACAAGGGAACCGAGGCGTGAAGGATCACGCCTCCGGCGCGTGACAAACCGCTTCGATATTGTGCCCGTCGGGACCGATGACGAATGCCGCGTAATAGTTCGCGTAGTAGCGGGGACGCAGGCCCGGCGCGCCATTGTCCTTGCCGCCCGCTTCCAGAGCGGCACGGTGGAAGGCATCCACCTGTTCCCGGCGCTCGGCGACGAAGGCCAGGTGAAGATGCGCCGGCTTCTCCTCTGTCCGGCAAAGACACAGCGACACCTTGCCGTCCGAACTCATCTCCACGCCATAGGCCGGCGTTCCTTCCGAGACGACGGCCACGCCGAGCGGCGCGAGCGCCTTGAGAAAGAAGGCCTTGCTCGCCTCATAGTCGCTGACGCCGAATTTCACATGATCGAACATGGTTCCTCCTCAAGCCCGGGCAGCGCTGGCCGGGAATCGAAAACCGGAAACCAAAAAGCCGCCGGGATATCCGCGGCGGCTTTTGGCAGTCTTCCCGATGTCACGCGGTCCGAAAACCGCCCGCACCGGACAATGTCCGATGTTCGATCCTTGCCGGCGCGGCCTGCGAGCCTCCTCGGACCCGCAGGAAACGCCTACTCGTCGCGATACACCTTCTCCCGACGCTCATGGCGCTCCTGCGCCTCGATCGACAGCGTTGCGATCGGGCGGGCGTCGAGACGCTTGAGGCCGATCGGTTCGCCGGTTTCCTCGCAATAGCCGTAGGTGCCTTCGTCGAGACGCTGGAGCGCCGCATCGATCTTGGAGATCAGCTTGCGCTGGCGGTCGCGAGCGCGAAGCTCGATGGCACGGTCGGTTTCCGAGGATGCCCGGTCCGCGAGGTCCGGGTGGTTGGCGCTTTCTTCCGCCAGGTGATCGAGGGTTTCGCGCGCTTCGCGCAGGATATCGTTTTTCCAGGCGTTCAACTTCGCTCGAAAGTAGGCGCGCTGGTTTGCATTCATGAATTCCTCGCCCTCATCGAGGACGAAATTGCTAAGATCGATCTTCTCACTCAACGCGATTCTCCTGAAGAACATCTCAAGGCGCGCTGTATATCCCCACGGGTAACGCGATTCAAGCCTGCCGGGACTTACCCACGGTTTTCGCGCGTGCCTCTATTTTAAACCCTGCCAGACTAATATTTCATCAAGATTACAACGGGATGGGGAAAACGTCCCCGAATCGGCCCCAAATTTGCTTGCCGCTTCACACGAAAAGGTGTCCCCAGAATGGGCCAAGCGCCATCCCTGCCGTGAATTTAAGCACAGAATTCTTGCCTTGCCGGCAACGGCGCAAAACCGGTTGATCTTTCCGGCAAGGAAAGACATGAAGTCTGGAGACGGCATCGATCCTGCCGCAGGCGGATGGAGGACAGACTTGGCATCTCTCGGCACGCCGGCCTTCCGGCTCTATATCCTTCGCCACGCCCGCGCCGCCTGGGCCCAGCCCGGCCAGTCGGATTTCGAACGGGCGCTCGACGACGACGGCTTCGCCGAAGCCGAGGTGATCGCCGAGGAAGCGGCCGACCAGGGCTACCGGCCGGACCTCATCATCTCCTCGACCGCCGTGCGCTGCCGCCAGACGGCGGAACCGTTCCACCGCACCGTCAGCGAGGAGCTTTCCATAGATTATGTCGATTCGCTCTATTCCGGCACGATCGACGCCTATGCGGAGCTCGCCTTCGCGAACCGGCGGGAAAGCGCCGTGATGATCGTCGGCCACAATCCGATGATCGAGGAATTCTTCCACCGCCTCGTCGGCAAGGAGATCGCCGAGACCGCCGCGCCCTTCGGCTATCCGACGGCAGGCCTCGCCATCCTCGATTTCGACCGGCGCCCGACGGAAGAGGATTACACCGGCGCCTGCCTTGCCGGCTTCATGGCGCCGCGTCCGGCCCATTGACGAAACGGCGCCGCCTCTTTTCCTGCCGGATTTCGTTTCCTATATCGCCCTCGATGCTGGAAAGAGACCTTGCCGCCTAGCCTGACCACCTTCACCGACGAAGCCCGGCTCGCGCTCGATGCGCTCACCGGCCGCGC
The DNA here is from genome assembly GCF_055330205.1 of Shinella sp. R2-11. Lineage (NCBI taxonomy): Bacteria > Pseudomonadati > Pseudomonadota > Alphaproteobacteria > Hyphomicrobiales > Rhizobiaceae > Shinella > Shinella sp. R2-11. The sequence continues at coordinate 452,502 of NZ_JBVAPC010000002.1, forward strand.
CGCCAATCTCGTCAGCCCGTCGATCCGGCTCGGCGTGACAGGCCTTTCGCGCGCCGGCAAGACGGTCTTCATCTCCTCCCTCGTGCACAATCTGCTGAACGGCGGACGCCTGCCGCTCTTCGAGGCCGGCCGCTCCGGCCGCGTCTCGAAGATCCGGCTGGAACCCCAGCCGGACGACGCCGTGCCGCGTTTCCAGTACGAGGACCATATCCGCGCGCTCGTCGCCGACCGTCTCTGGCCGGACTCGACCCGCGCCATCTCGCAGCTCCGCATCACGCTGGATTACGAGAGCGCATCCGGCTGGGGCCGCCTGTTCTCGCCCGGCAAGCTCTCCATCGACATCATCGACTATCCCGGCGAATGGCTGCTCGACCTGCCGCTGCTAGCGCAGGATTTCCGCACCTTCAGCCAGAACACCGTCGCGCTCGCGCAGTCCGGCATCCGCGCCGAGCTTGCCCGCGACTGGCTCGCACTTTCCGGCACGGTCGATCCCGCCGCCCATGCGGAAGAGGCCACCGCCCGGTCGCTCGCAGAAGCCTTCACCGCCTATCTGAAAGCCTGCAAGTCCGACGAGCGCTCGCTTTCCACCCTGCCGCCCGGCCGCTTCCTCATGCCGGGAGACCTTGAAGGCTCGCCGGCGCTTACCTTCGCTCCCTTGCCGAACCTTGCCGCGGGCAGTCCCGCCAGGGGCTCGCTGCATGCGATGATGGAGCGCCGCTACGAGGCCTACAAGGCCCATGTCGTGCGCCCCTTCTTCCGCGAGCACTTCGCCCGCCTCGACCGGCAGATCGTGCTGATCGACGCGCTTCAGGCGATCAATCGCGGCACTGAAGCAGTGCACGACCTGGAGCGGGCGCTCGGCGACGTGCTCGACTGCTTCCGCGCCGGCGCCAACAGCTTCCTCTCCTCCTTCGTCACGCGCCGCATCGACCGCATCGTCATCGCCGCCACCAAGGCCGACCACCTGCATCATGAAAGCCATCCGCGGCTGGAGGCCATCACCCGCCGGCTGGTGGAGCGCGCCATCGAGCGCATCGGCATGAGCGGCGCAGGCATCGAGGTCATGGCGCTCGCCTCCGTGCGCGCCACCCGCGAGGCGACCGTCAAGCACGATGGCGAGGACCTGCCGGTCATCGTCGGCGTGCCGATGGCGGGCGAGAGGATCGATGGCGAGGTCTTCGACGGCGAACGGAAAACAGCGATATTTCCCGGGGACTTGCCGAAGGATCCGGATTCACTTTTTCAAGCGCTTGAATCGTCCCCTGAAGGCGAAGCGCCGCATCTTCTCAATTTCGTCCGCTTCCGCCCGCCGCATATCGAGGAAACGGGCGGCGGCCTGAAACTGTCGGTGCCGCATATCCGCCTCGACCGGGCGCTGCAATATCTCATCGGAGACCGGCTCGCATGACAGACCGTCCGCGCAGGCCCGCCGCCTTCTCGCTTCCGCCCGCCGCCGCGGCGAAGGAACCGGAGCGCAGCAAGCCCCGCACGCCCGCCGCCTTCGACGATGCCGTGACGCTGACGCCGGACGCGGACGATCCCTTCATCGCCACCACGGCCGACCTGCCCGAGCTGATGCCGCCCGTCGCGACGCCCCGCCCGCGCCGCCTGACGCTCGGCCGCATCGCCTTCGGCGCGCTCGGCCTCCTTCTCTCGCTCGCCGTCGGCCTCTGGGTGGATGCGCTGATCCGCGATCTCTTCACTCGCAACGACTGGCTCGGCTATCTCGCGGTCGCCGCCGCGGCGGTCGCCGTGCTCGCCCTTCTCGGCGTGGTGCTGCGCGAGCTCATCGGACTGCGCCGGCTCGCCGCCGTGCAGGACCTCAAGCACGATATCCTCGAAGCCGCCGCCTCCCCGACGCCGTCGGTCGGCCGCGCCATCGTCTCCCGCCTCGTCCATCTTCTCGCCGCCCGGCCGCAGACGGCCCGGGGACGGGCAAGGCTCGCCGAGACCGAGGGCGAGATCATCGACGCAGCCCATCTCGTCGACCTTGCGGAGCGGGAGCTGATGGCCCCGCTCGACCGCGAGGCGCGGGCATTGATCCTCGGCGCCGCCAAGCGCGTCTCCATCGTCACCGCCGTCAGCCCGCGCGCGCTGGTCGACCTCGGCTATGTCATCTACGAAAGCAGCCGGCTGGTGCGCGGCATGGCGGAACTCTATGGCGGAAGGCCGGGCAAGATCGGCATGCTGCGCCTGATGCGCGACGTCATCGCCCACCTCGCCGTCACCGGCTCCATCGCCATGGGCGACAGCCTCGTCCAGCAGGTGCTCGGCCATGGCATCGCCTCCAAGCTCTCCGCGCGGCTCGGCGAAGGCGTCATCAACGGCCTGATGACGGCACGAATCGGCATCGCCGCCATGGACCTCTGCCGGCCCATGCCCTTCCGGGCGCTGAAACGGCCCGGCATCGGCGATTTCATCGGCGACCTGACGCCGGGAACCGGGAGCAGCCGCCGCGACGAGGCGTGACCGGACTGCAACACCCCGGTTTTCAGGGCCTCGGCCGTCATCAAATACGAATGGACAGGGCGGCGGGAAACCGTCCATTAACCATTTTCGCGCAAATCTCCTCTCACCAGAGCAGGCCAGATGGCCGTCGCCCATCAAGGATCGTTCATGTACTCGCGCACCTCTTTGATCGCCCGCGTCTCCGTAGCGGCCATTCTCGCAACCACCGCCTTCGCCCTTCCGGCCGCCGCCGGTTCACACGACAAGGCATTCTTCCAGCAGGTCGCGGGCAACTGGCAGGGCAGCGGCGAAATCGTCGCCGGAAAGTACAAGGGCACCAAGTTCAGCTGCGACCTCACCGGCGACACCGCCGCCGCGAAGGATGCCGGCATCCAGCTCGACGGCTTCTGCCGCGTCGGCGTGTTCAAGCAGCCGATGTCCGCGCTGATCACCAAGGCGGGCGCCACCTACAAGGGCAAGTTCCTCGACGGCGCGAACGGCAAGGGCCTCGACATCACCTCCGGCCAGGTCGCTGGCAACAAGGTCGTCGTCGGCATCAACCGCCAGAAGCTCAACGGCGCGATGATCGCGCGGCTGGAGAGCGACAACAAGATGAACATCACCATCTCGGTGAAGGTCGAGAACAAGATGGTCCCGGTCATCGGCCTGTCGCTCGACCGCAGCCTCGACGACATCGCCGTCGGCTCGATCAAGTAAGGCTCAGGCCTTCCACCAGTCCGGGCCGGCGCTTGCCGGCTCGATCCCCGCGACATCCGCCTCCTTCAGCCACGCCTCGGCGGTCCGTCCCTCGACATCTAGCGTTGGCGTGACGTCCGCCAGCGGCATCAGCACGAAACCGCGCGCCGTCATGCGCGGATGCGGCAGTTCCAGCCGGCCGCCGGCCTGCGACACGCCCTCATAGGTCAGGACATCGATATCGATGGTGCGCGGCCCCCAGCGCTCCTTGCGCTCGCGCTTCATGTCGCGCTCGATCCCGAGACAGGCGTCGAGAAGCGCCTCCGGGGCAAGCATCGTCTCCACCAGCGCGCAGGCATTGAAGAACCAGTCCTGGTCCGTCTTGCCCCAGGGCGGCGTGCGGTAGAGCCGTGAAACGGCGACGACACGGCAGTCCGGCCGCGCATCGAGCATGCGCAGCGCCTCCGCCATCGATCGTACCGGATCGCCGACATTGCCGCCGAGGCCGAGCGTCGCCCGACGGAAGGGCTCAGACGACATGGTCGACCGTCACCTGGACATAATCGAGCACGCCGGGAACCGGCGCGTTCGGCTTGCGCACGGTGATGCGCGCGCGGGAAATCTGCGGGAAGCGCGCACAGAGAACGGTGGCGATCTCCTGCGCGAGCGCCTCGATGAGGTAGCGCCGCTGGCCGGTGACGATCTTCTCGATCTCCTGGAAGGCGACGCCGTAGTCGACGGTCGATTCGATCGAATCGTCGGAAAGCGGGCGCAACGGCCGCACGTCCAGCTCGGCATCGACGAAGAAGCGCTGCCCCAGGAATTCCTCGGCATCGTGCAGGCCGTGGCGGGCGAAGAAGGCGCAGTTCTTGAGCGTGATCGTATAAGTCGTGGTCATGGTCTATCCTGTCCGGTTGGCTCTCCGGCGCGCGCCTCGCGCACCTTCACCTTGCGCCCTGCGTCGAGCATAGCATCCGCCATGGCAAGCGCATCCCTGTTGATTGCGACATCGTGCACCCTGAAGACCGCCGCGCCGGCAACACGCAGCAGCGCCGTCGTCGCGGCCGTGCCCGCATCCCGCTCCGCCGCCTCGCGGCCGGTGACCGCGCCGACGAAGCGCTTTCGCGACGTGCCGGCGAGAATGGGCAGTTCGAAACCGAAAAGCGCGCCGAAACGCGCCATGAGCTCGATATTCTCGTCGGTATCCTTGGCAAAGCCGAAGCCGGGATCGAGCACCATGGCCTCGCGGGCGACACCGGCCTCCCGCGCGATTTCCAGCGAACGGCCGAGGAAGAGATACTGGTCCTCCACGACGTCGGGGAGCTTCTGCCGGTCGCGGCCGGTATGCATGATGCAGAGCCCCGCCCCGGTCTCCGCCGCCACGCGCGCGATATCGGGCTCGCGCTGCAGCCCGTGCACGTCGTTGACGATATGTGCGCCGGCGGCAACGGCAAGGCGGGCGGTTTCGGCGCGGTAGGTATCGACGGAGATAATGGCGTCCGTCGTGCCGGCAAGCGCCTCGATGACGGGCAGAATCCGGTCCTGCTCCTCAGCGGCCGTCACGGCCGCGGCGCCGGGCCGGGTCGATTCCCCACCGATATCGACGATCTCGGCGCCTTGTTCCAGACAGAGGATCGCCTGCGCCACCGCGGCATCCGCGCTGTCGAATTTTCCGCCGTCGGAAAAGGAATCGGGGGTGACGTTGACGATCGCCATCAGAATGCCACGCGGGCCGAGTTCCAGATGCCGGCCGTGCGCAAGCGCCCAGCGGAAGGGTTCGAACGGCGAGAACATGGCGGTTTCCTCCCGCGATTAACCAGTGCCCCGAAAGGGTGTTGCGCTCGCCGAGCCTATGCCCCAAGCTTAAAGGAAGTTCAACCGGCTCAGCGTATCGAGCCGGCACACCATCGGGCGGATCCGGTGGCGAAAGGAATGCTGAACCGAAATGAAGACCATCGCCCGCCTGATGGCCCTTGCCGCCCTCGCCTGCCTCGCCCTCCAGCCGGCCCGCGCCGAGACGATCACCTCGAAGTCCTTCGCCTATTTCTCCGTCGGCGGGCGCACGGCCGCCGAACTCGACGAGGAATTGTCGAAGCGCGGCCCCGTCATGAAGCACAGCGGCTCGCGCCATCCCGGCGCCACGCGGATCAAGTGGGGCGGGTCCGTCACCTATGTGCGGCGCGGCGACCGCTGCGCGGTGGGCGATGCCAAGGTCACGCTCTCCACCCAGATCATCCTGCCCCGCTGGAAGAACCGCAAGCGCGCGACGCCCTCGCTCGCCCTCATCTGGGACACGCTTTCCGCCGACATCCGCCGCCATGAGGAACGCCACGCCGAAATCGCCCGGAGCCACGCCCGCGACCTGGAGCGCACCCTCAAGCGCCTGCCGCCGGAAGCGAGCTGCGAGCGCATGCAGGCACGCGTCGACCGGGTGACCGCCGACGCCGTCGCCAGGCACGACGCCGACCAGGCGCGCTTCGACCGGATCGAGTCCAAGAACTTCAACGACCGCATGATGCGCCTGCTCACCCACCGCATCAACAACGGCAAGTGAGTAAAGGCCGCAGGGCCCAGCATGTATTTCCCGTAGGATTCCGAGTGCAACCGGAACGGATCAAGCCGAGAGCGGCTCGACCTGCACAAAATCAGTGGTGAAATCTAGCGATAGCGCAATTCTGCAAATCACCTTATCGTCATCCCAACAGCGATCGGAAGGTTTCTCTTGGTTTCCGAAGCGGCATGCATGGGTTTTGACAGGTTCTCCTGGCGCATCTCTATCGAAGCAGCAGGTGTTCTCCTCCCTCTCCTGACTGCGATGCGCCCTCCTGGCCTCGCTCGTCCCTGGTGACCGGCGAGGCATTTTTTTGCCCATCTATTCTTGAAAAAGAACAGACCTCACCCGTTCTCTTCTTCACGCGGGAAGAAGAGCGGGAATGTTTTCGTGCGGGGGATGATGTCAGGCCTGGCGTTCCGGCACGTGGACGACGAGCCCGTCGAGCGCATCCGACATCTTGATCTGACAGGAAAGCCGCGAGGTCGGGCGGACGTCGTAGGCGAAGTCCAGCATGTCCTCTTCCATCGCCTCCGGCGGACCGACCACTGCGCTCCAGGCATCGTCGACATAGACATGACAGGTCGCGCAGGCGCAGGCACCGCCGCATTCCGCCTCGATGCCGGGCACGGAATTGCGCACGGCATTTTCCATCACCGTGGAACCGTTGGCGACATCCAGTTCGTGGCGCGTGCCGTCGAAGGCGACGATGGTGAGTTTGCTCATGATGACTTCCGGATCCTGTAGGCTGCCCGGTGCGGGCACGTGACTGGACGGCAGAGAGGGTGCGCGCCGCCGGTTTTCCGGCGGCTGTTTCCAACAAAACCTGTCACCAGTCAACATAGTGCGCCGCGCCCGGGACTTTAAGGACCCGGCGCCGCACGGCTGCCCCTGCGGCAGGGACTGCCGCTCAGCGGCAGAGTTTCAGGATGAAGTTCTCCGCCTCGACCACGGCGGCCGTGACATTCGCCAGCGCGACGGCATTTGCGGGGTTGCGTTCCAGCGCCTCGGCGGCCGCGCCGACGATGGTCGCGCCGACGGACTGGGCCGAGCCCTTGAGACGATGGGCGACGGCGGCGCGGTCGGGGCCCTGCGTCTCCGCGATCTCCTTCATGCTGGCGCGGGCCTGCCGCGCGAACATCTGCAGCACTTCCAGTTCCAGTGCCTTGTCGCCCATGGTCTGTCGGGCAAGGTGTACCAGATCGATCGGCCGTCCATTCGGGGGACACATGCCGCCCGCATTGTCGGGCGCCTCGAATGCGATGTTGAGCGCTGCCATTGCCAATATCCTTATATACGCTACGTACGCTTGTTTCGTTGTGATGCACGCAGATGCCGGCGGGGGCGCAGGCGTTTTCCGCCCTTATGCACCGTCCGCCCGGCAATTCATTCTGCGCGGCCGGCGCGCCTATCCGATTAAAAGACGGCGCAAAATGGGCATGAATCGCAAACTATGGTTAACGGCTGAAAAATTGCCGTTTTCTCAAGTTTTCCATCGCGATACGGATTCGCCCGTTTTTAACTTCCTGTTAAGTTTCGGGCGAAGGGAGATGGCAATGAATTGTGTGATACAGGCTAATGTGTCACTACGATACGACCGGTAGTCCCGGTGGATAAACCGTGCGCGGAGATACACCCTTTCACCGTTTCGGTTTATCGAGCGAAGTTGGAATGAACGGCGGTCCGGACGCTGCTTGCCATGAGGGTTTGCAGCAAGACCGGCCACCACCCGGACGGTTCCAGTGCGCCTGAGCAGCGGCAGCGCGCATGAAGGCCGATCCCGGACATGGTAACGAGGCGTAACCGCATGGCGACGAACAAGTCCATTGAGTCGATCGACGAAAAGGCCTTCCAGGCCCTCGAAGAAGCATTGAAGATCGACTTCGACGATCTGGCGCCGGAAACGCCCGCAAAGCAGGACGCCTCGGAGGCCCGCGTGTCGGAACCAGCAAGCCGCATTCCCAACAAGACACAGGAAAAGACGGCGGCCCAGCCGGCCGGCGGAGAAACCCCGCGCAACCTTTCCCCCGAGCCCGGCCCGAAGGCCCCGGTCTTCACGCCGGCCAACGACGGTTCGCGCAAGACGCCGGCCGCGATCCTGAAGTCGCTCGACATGCGCTCCTCGCGCGGCCCGATCCGCATGGCGGTGCTTGCCTCCATCCTCTGGGTCATCGGCGGCCTCGGCGTCGCCAACCTTCTTTATGCGCCGCAGATCTGGCAGATCCGCTCGGTCGCCGACCTCGTCGCCCTGCCCGGCGCCATCGGCATGATCGTCGCCATCGTCATGCCGATCATGCTGTTCTTCGCCTTCGCCATCATGATCGCGCGCGCCCATGAGCTGCGCAGCGCCGCCCGCTCGATGGCCGAGGTCGCCCTTCGCCTGTCCGAGCCGGAAACGGTCGCCACCGACCGCATCATGTCCGTCGGCCAGGCCGTCCGCCGCGAAGTCTCGGCGATGAACGAAGGCATCGAGCGCACCATCGCCCGCGCGACCGAGCTCGAAACCCTCGTGCATTCCGAAGTCAACGCGCTCGAACGCAGCTATTCCGACAATGAAATGCGCGTGCGTACGCTCGTGCAGGAACTCGGCTCCGAGCGCGAGGCGATCGTCAGCCATGCCGAGCGCATCCGCTCCTCGATCTCCGGCGCTCACGAACAGCTGAAAGACGAGCTCGCCAGCGCCGGCGAAAGCATCACGGCGCGCATCGCGACGTCCGGCGAAGCCTTCGCCTCGATGCTCGACACCCGCGCCGCCATGCTGATGGAAAAGTCCGACAGCGCGACGCAGACCATCGGCGCCATGCTCTCGGCCCGCACCGACAGCCTGCTCTCCACGCTCAGCTCTTCCGGCCTTGCGCTTGCCAACGAGTTCGACAGCCGCCTCGACCAGCTGACGGCGAGCCTCGATTCCCGCGGCCGCGACCTGCTGCAGCAGTTCGAGACCCGCGCCTCCTCGCTCGACACCAACACCGAGAAGCTGAACGCCGCCCTCAACGAGCGCGCCAAGCAGCTCAACGAGACGCTGATCGCCCGCACCCGCGAGATCAGCGAAAGCCTCTCCATCGGCCAGCAGGCCGTAACGGGCGGCCTTGACCATGTCCTCCAGTCGATGAATGCCGCGCTCGACGAAAAGGGCGCGCAGTTCCGCCAGAGCCTCAAGAACGCCGCCGACGACACGGTCATGGACCTCGACCTGCGCACCGGCTTCTTCGATGAGCGCATGCAGGCGACGGTCGGCCAGATCGCCAGCGCCTTCGACCAGCGTGTCGAGGAATTCGCGAACGCCTTCGACCAGCGCGCCGGCTCGCTCGACTCCAAGCTGATGGAGAGCCTTGCCCGCATCAACGAGACGGTCGCCAGCGGCCACGATTCCATCGACGGCATCCTCACCTCCAGCATCGAGCGCCTCGGCAATACGCTCACCGACCAGTCCTTTGCGCTGGCGACCACCCTCGCCACCAGCCAGGAAGTCATCGAGCACGCCGTTTCCGGCCATGCCGAATCCATCGGCAACGCCGTCGGTGGCGCGCATGAGCGCATGAGCGCGATCCTCTCCGAAAAGTCCGCGACGCTGCTCGGCGGCCTCTCCGACGTGCAGAACCGCATCGAGACCGGCTTCGGCGCCCGCGCCGACGCGCTGGCCGAAAGCATTTCGGGCAGCGAGCGCCGCCTGACGGAAGCGCTGGATTCGCGCGGCACCACCATCGCCAGCGACATCCACGCCGCCCAGACCCGCATGGAGGAGGCGCTGAGCGCCCGCGCCAACGCGCTGGTCGAAAGCATCTCGGGCAGCGAGCGCCGCCTGACGGACGCCCTCGACACCCGCGGCGCGACCATTGCCGGCGGCATCGAGGCCGCACAGGCCCGCATGGAGGAAGCGCTCGGCGCCCGCGCCGACGAGATCACCTCCACCATCGCGGCAAGCCACAACCGCATCGACAATGCGCTCACCGAGCGCACGGCCGCCCTCTCCTCCATGCTGAACGAGACCGGCAGCCAGCTCGAGCAGTCGGTGGGTTCGGCCGCAAGCCGCGTCGAGACCGCACTGACGGGCGCCGCCCGCCAGATCGACGAGGTCATCACCGGCCGCACGGCCAACCTCGCCTCGGTCCTTTCCAACAGCGCCGGCTCCATGCAATCCGCCATCGACGCGGCCGCCGACCGCGTGGAAACCGTCCTGACGGAAGGCAGCCAGCAGCTCGGCGGCGTCCTGCATGGCCAGGCGGCCGAGTTCGCCGACGCCTTCTCCGGCCGCGCCGCCGAAATCGCCGAAGCCCTGTCGGGCCGTGCCTCCGAACTCGCCGGCTCGCTCGTCTCCACCCACGAGCAGATCCGCACGACCCTCGACGACCGCATCAATGCGATCAATGTCGCGATCACCGAAGGCCGCAACCAGCTCACCGAGACGCTGAACGACCAGGCGACCTCCATCGGCACGTCCATTGCCACCAGCGCCGGCATGCTGGAAATGTCGCTGGAACAGCACGAGGAAACGCTGCGCCGCACCATCGACGGCAGCGCCGCCCTTCTCGACCAGCGCGTGCGCGAAAGCGCGGGCGCCGTCGCCGAGCGCCTCGGCGAGACCTCCTCGAAGATCGCCGAAGCAGCCCATGCCTTCGGTACGCGCATGGAGCAGACCGTCGACAGCGTCGCAAGCCGCTTCGACACGACGGGCAGCCGGCTGGAGGAAAACCTCGGCAAGCTCGAAGCCCGCATCGAACACAGCGTCGAGAATGTCTCCGGCATCGTCGACACGGCCGCCGCCCGGATTTCGGACACGCTGTCCGAGCGCCTCGCCGATCTCGACCGCGTGGGCGGCGACGTCTCGCTGCGCGTTTCCGACGCCCTTTCCCGCCCGATCGCCGAAGTCGACCGCATCGGCGACGAGACGACCGCACGCATCGCGGCAGCCCTCGCCGGCCGCGTGGGCGATATCGAACGCATCAGCGTCGACGCAGCCGACCGGATCGAAGGCGCGCTTTCGGGCCGCCTCACTGATATCGAGCGCGTCAGCGCGGATGCCGCCAACCGCATCGAGGGCACCCTCTCCAACCGCCTCGGCGATATCGAGCGCGTGACCGGCGAAGCCGCCGAGCGCATCGACGGAACGCTCGCCGAGCGCGCCACCCAGATCGAGCGCATCACCGGCGAGGCTGCGGCCCGCATCGACGGCACGCTCTCCACCCGCACGGGCGACATCGAGCGCATCTCCACGGAAGCCGCCGAGCGCATCGCCACCACCATCGACGAGAAGACCGGCCGCATCGAGGAACGCCTCGGCACGATGGACCGGGCGCTCACCATCGGTCTCGACAGTGTCAACCGCACCATCGACGGCAAGGCCGCCGGCCTCGCCCAGACGCTGCGCGACGCCGTCTCCCAGGCCGCGCAGGACATGGATGCCGAAGCCATCCGCTCGGCGCAGTCGCTCGCCAAGACCGGCGAGGAATTCGCAAGCCTCAGCAGCACGCTACGCGGCGCGGTCTCCCGCGCGGCACAGGAAATGGGCGCCGAAGCCCAGCGCGCCGCGGAGAACATCGCCAAGACCGGCGAGGAATTCGCGGAAAACCTTTCGGCCCGCAACGAAGCCTTCACCCGCGCCGTCGAGGAAACCACCTCCTCCGCCGTCGCCCGCTTCGTCGATACGGAAAGCCGCCTCGCAAGCCAGGCCCAGTCCCTGCACGCCGGCCTCGGCGACGTCGAGAAAGCGCTTGAAACGCGCGGCGCCTCCATCCGCACGGCGCTCGACGACCGCACCCGCGAACTCAACTCCATGCTGGCAAGCCGCACGGAGGAACTGTCGCGCCTCATCAACGAGGAAGCCCGTCCGGTCATCGACGACTATGCCGCCGTCGGCCGCGAAGCCGCCGAGCGCATCACCGGCGTCGCCCGCGAGAGCGCCGAGCGCCTGCGCAACGAGAATGCCGCGCTCATCAACGCGATCTCCGCCCGCACCGCCGACACGCTGGCCGCCATTTCCGCCCGCACGGAGGAAGCCGCCAGCACGATGCGCGCCATCGAGAGCGGCCTGCAGTCGAATGTCGAGAGCCTGATCGTCCGCCTTTCGGAAAGCAACGGCGCCATCGCCGGCATGATCGACGAGGCGAGCCAGACGCTCGGCGCCATCGACGGCCGCCTCACCTCCACGGCAGAGCGCTTCACCGCCTCCGCCGAGCGGGCATCCGACATGGTCTCCACCACATCGCGCCTGCTCGAAGGCAAGGTCGACCGCCTCTCCGACATTTCCGCCGGCACGCTCTCGCAGATCGGCGGCATCGTCGGCCGCTTCGAGGACCATTCGAAGATCCTGTCGCAGGCCTCCGACCTCCTCGCCGCCGCCCAGTCGAACCTTGTCTCCACACTGGAAGAGCGGCAGGACGCCCTTCGCTCGCTCTCCGTCGGCCTCGTCCAGCGCTCGGAAGAGATCGAGAAGACCATGCAGTCGCTCGAAGGCATGGTGGAAGGCGTCTTCAGCCGCGCCGAGGAGCGTTCCAACCTGATCGCCGGCAACCTGCGCGGCGGCATCCAGTCCTCCTTCAACGAGGTCGGCCGCATTCTCGGCGAGACCGAGAAGCGCGCGGAAGCCGCCGCCAACACGCTGCGGGATTCGCTGGTCAAGGCCGGCGAGGAAGCCGGCCAGTCGGTGGAAGGCGCCTTCACCCGCGCCGAAGAGCGCACGAAGGAAGTGGCAAACCGCTTGCGCGGCAGCGTCGGCGCCTCGCTCTCCGACGTCGACCGCCTGCTCGCCGAATCCGGCCAGAAGTCGGAAGCCGCGACGACCGTCATGCGCGAAACGCTGCGCCAGGCCGTCGAGGAAGCCGTCGGCAAGTTCTCCGGCGCCACGGAGGAAATCCGCCGCGCCGCCGCCGATATCCGCAAGGAACTCGACCAGACCCGCGGCGAACTGAAGCGCGGCGCCTTCGACCTGCCGGAAGAGGCCAAGGAAAACGCCGCCCAGATGCGCCGCGCCGTCAGCGAGCAGATCAAGGCCCTGCAGGATCTTTCCGACATCATCGGCAAGTCCTCCTCGGCGCTGGAAGTCTCCCGCCCGGCCGCGCAAGCGACCGTCGCCCAGCCGGTGCAGCAGCAGCCCCGCGTCGAGCCGCGCCGTGAAGAGCAGCCGGCCCAGCAGTTGCGCGGCAGCCTCGGCATCGAGCGTGCGGCAACCGCCGCCAGCGTCCCGCAGCGCGCGCAGCCCCTGCCCGCCGAGGCCGACGCCAAGGCGGCCGGCGAAGGCGGCTGGATGCGCGACCTCCTGCGCGGCGCCGTCTCGCGCGAGGAAGCGCAGTTCGCCCAGCCGCGCGGCGAAGGCCAGGCCGCCCGCCCGGCGGACACCCGCAACCCGCGCCATGTCGTCGAATCGCTGAATTCGCTGTCGGTCGACATCGCCCGCGCCATCGACCACGACGCCTCGGTTGAGCTGTGGCGGCGCTACCAGCGCGGCGAGCGCGACGTCTTCACCCGTCGCCTCTACACGCTGAAGGGCCAGCAGACCTTTGACGAGATCAAGCGCAAATACGAGCGCGAGCCGGAATTCCGCACCGCGGTCGACCGTTACATCTCGGACTTCGAGAAGCTGCTCGCCGACGTCGCGCGCAACGACCGCGACAAGGTCATGACGCAGACCTATCTCACCTCGGATACCGGCAAGGTCTATACCATGCTGGCCCACGCCGCCGGCCGCTTCAACTGAGCGGATCGGAACCGGAACAGGGAACGGCCGCCCCTCGGGGCGGCCGTTCTGCTTTTAGGGAAGGTCGAGAAACCCGCGCCTGCCGCCCCACTTTTCGCCGCCCAAACCTTAAAATCGGATGCTCGCCCCTCTATATGCCTTCCGACACAGATGGAACGCAGGGGAAGAGAAGCGAAAATGATGTCGATACAAGGATTTGGCCGCGCGCTCGCAATGGTCGCCATGGCGCTGGTGGTGGTGATGACCGTGGTGGACGTCGCCGAGGCCCGCCGCGCCGGCGGCGGTTTCGGCAGCCGCGGCACGCGCACCTTCTCGACGCCCTCGACGACGCGCACCGCACCGACCGACGCCATGCCGATCGACCGGACGATGACGCGCCAGCCGTCCGCGCAGCAGCCGTCCGCAGGCCGCAACACGACGGCCAATCCACGCCCCGGCCTCTTCGGTGGCTTGGGCGGCTCGCTCCTCGGCGGCCTGATGCTGGGCGGCCTTGTCGGCATGTTCCTCGGCCACGGGCTCGGTGGCGGCGTCGGCTTCCTCGGCCTCATCCTGCAGGTGCTGCTGATCGCCGGCGTCTTCATGGTCCTGCGCCGCATGTTCGCGCAGACGAACGCGCCCGCCTATTCCGGCAATGCGCGAAGCCAGTACAGCAATGGCGGCTCCGATTTCGAGATTCCGCGCATCGGCGGCGGTGGCCGGCAGGCGCCGCAGCCGAAGGCTGGTGACGAGATCGGCGTCCAGCAGACGGACCTCGACCAGTTCGAAGACCTGCTGAAGGAATTGCAGGCAGCCTATGCAGCCGAGGATTTCCGCACGCTTCGCCAGATCACAACGCCGGAAGCGATGTCCTATCTCGCGGAGGAAATCGGCGACAACGCCACGAAGGGGCTGCGGAACGAGGTCCGCGACATCCATCTCGTCCAGGGCGACGTGGCGGAAGCCTGGCGTGAAGGCGCGGACGACTACGCGACCGTCGCGATGCGCTATGAAAGCATCGACGTGATGCGCGACCGTTCGAGCGGGCGCGTCGTTTCCGGCGATCCGGACAGTCTCACCGAGGCCGTGGAAGTGTGGACGTTCCTGCGCCGCAATGGCGGCGAGTGGAAGGTCTCGGCCATCCAGGGCGTCGAAGCCGCGTGATGGAGGGGCGCTCGCCCCTCATCCCGCTGCCGCGACCTTCTCCCCGCAAGCGGGGAGAAGGCGAGGATGCCCGCCTTTCCTGAAACATTCAGGTCCTTTGGAAGGGAAACCCCGTCATCCCTCCCTTCGCCCCGCTTGCGGGGAGAAGGTGGCCGGTAGGCCGGATGAGGGGCATTTCTGGAGGGACGCTCGCCTCTCGTTCCGCTGCCGCGACACTCTCCCCGCAAGCGGAGAGAAGGCGAGGATGCCTGCCTTTCCTGAAACGTTCAGGTCCTTTGGAAGGGAAACCGTGTCATCCCTCCCTTCGCCCCGCTTGCGGAGAGAAGGTGGCCGGTAGGCCGGATGAGGGGCATTTCGTTTTCCGGATCAGATGGACTTCAACGTCCAGCCGACGATATCGGCGGTCACCGTCGCAAAGGCCGCATCGAGCCCCTTCACGAAGGCCGTGCTGTCCGCGCCGCGCACCGGAGCCGTCGCGCGGAAGACCTTCTGCGTGCGCACCGTACCGTTGCGGTCGTTGAGCAGCTTGGCGGAAATCTCCACGACGGCCGTCGCCGTGCCCGAGGTCTGCACCTCGAAGGTGCGGATATCCGTGACGACCTGGTAGTCGATGGCCAACCCCTGCCCCGGCATGCCGACGCCGCCGACTCGGCCGGTATTCTCGAAGGCCTGCACGAGCTTTGCCTGCACCATCTTGCTCAGGCTGTCGCTCCACTGCGACTTGGCGAGATACTGGATTTCGGAGGACGACGGACGGATGACGATCTGGTCGCTGTCGATTGCCTTGAGGGCGGAAGGCTGCGGCACGAGGATCTGCCGGTTCTTCGCCGAAGGGCCTTCCGCGGAGGCCGTGGCCGAGAGGCTGAACGTGTCGTTCTTCGCAGGCGCCCCGCCGCAGGCGGCGAGCGTTGCCGCCAGAACGGCGATGAGAGCGGCGCGCGCCGCAGTCCCGTTCCGCAACAACTCCATACCCGATACCGTCATTTCATCCTCAAACCCTGGGAATCGATGTGTAGCAGCGGCACGGCACGCTGTCACGGTTGCGCGGGCGGACAAATTCGCGTCCGCCTGCTGCGGCCTCCCCGATGTGGGGATCGGGCCACACTTCGGGCCGTTACCGCCGGGTGCGCCCGTCATATTGCTTGACGGTATCGCCGCCGAAGAGCAGGCGCTGCGGATTGCGCTCGAAGCCGGAAATAGCGCTGTCGAGATTCTGGATTGTCCGGCGCGTGTCGAGCACCAGGGCCTCGACGTCGCGCAGGCCCGAGCCCGAGAAGCGCTGCAGGCCATCGGCGATGGGGCCGATGCGGCCGTTCAGCGTATCGGCGGCCTGCTTGATCGATTGCAGCGTCGCCTTGGCCTCGGCGAAGAGCGACTCGGAATCCCCCTCGCCCAGGAAGCCGTCGAGCTTGGCCAGTACGCCGTCGACGCGCGAGGACGCGGCGTTCAGCTTGTTCGACATCTGCTTCACGTCGGTGATGATCTGGTCGATGTCTTCCTTGCGCTCACCGATGCGGTTAGCGACGCCCGTAACGGAGGCGATCGCCTTGCGCGCATCGTCCGTCGCGACCGAGATGTTGTCGATCGCGCCGCTGACCTTCTGCGTGTCGACCGCGGCCATCAGCGTATCGACCTTGTCGAGCGTTTCGCTGGCGCGCTTGCCGAAGGCGTCGAAGGTCTCGGCCGTCTTGCGGAAGCCCTCGACGGTCGCCTTCACGTCGCCCGAGGCGTCCGCGATGTCCCTGCTGACCTTGTCGACATTGCCGACGAAGTCCTCGACCTTCTTCGGATCGACCGCCTTGATGAGCGAATCGACGGAGGCGAGCGTCGAATCCAGACGGCCGGAGAGGTTCCTGAACGTATCCGACAGTCCGCCGACGCTTTTCAGGAAGGCGTCGATGTTCTCGCCGTTGCGGGCGAGCGAATCGGAGAACTTCTCCGCATTGCGGACCGTGTTGGTGAGCGGGCCGCGCGCATCGGCGACGAAGCCCTGGATATCGGAGATCGCCGTGTCCGCACGCTTCAGGATCTTGTCGGCGGTCGAAAGGATGTTCGTCACGCTCGACTGCTCGGCCTGGAGGACTGCGGTCGTCTCGTTGTCGAAGGCCTCGCGCAGGATGTTCGGGTCGCCCGCGTTGCCGCCGCCGAGCTCGATATAGGCCGCGCCCGTCAGGCCCTGCACTTCTAGAACCGCGCTGGTCGACTTCTTCACCGGCGCGCTCGTCAGCACCTCCGTCATGGCGACGGAAAAGCGCGGGTCCTTGGAATCGATGGCAAGGCTGCGAACCGAGCCGACGGGAATGCCGTTGAAGCGCACCGGCGAGCCGACGGAAAGGCCGTTGGCCGAGCCCGGAATACGGATCGCGAGCTGCGCCATGTCACCGCCGCGGCCGTATTGCGACATCCAGTAGACGAAGACGAACGCGGCCGCCATGACCAGCACGGTGAAGAAACCGACGAGGGCGTAGTTGGCTTTCGTTTCCATGCGTCCATCCTGCCGCAATTCTATCCGCCGGGGCCGAAAGGTCCCGTTATTCCTGCTTCCGCACGATCGACCGTGCCCGCTTGCCCCGGAAATAGGACTGCACCCACGGATCGTCGAAGGCCAGCATGTCCTCGATCGTGCCTTCGACCAGAACCTTCTTCTGCCCGAGCACGGCGATGCGGTCGCATACCGAAAACAGGCTGTCGAGGTCGTGAGTCACCATATACACGGTGAGGCCCAGAGTGTCGCGCAGTTTGGCGATCAACTCGTCGAATTCCGCCGCGCCGATGGGATCGAGACCGGAGGTCGGCTCGTCGAGGAAGACCAGCGCCGGGTCGAGCGCCAGCGCACGGGCCAGCGCCGCGCGCTTGATCATGCCGCCGGAAAGCTCGGAGGGGAACTTGTCCGCCGCCTCGGGCGCAAGGCCGACCAGCTCGATCTTGAGGCACGCCAGCTCGTCCATCATCGCCTGCGGCAGGTCGAGATATTCGCGCATCGGCACCTGGATGTTCTCCTTCACCGTCAGCGAGGAGAACAGCGCGCCCTGCTGGAAGAGCACGCCGAGCTTCATGTCGAGCGCCAGCCGCTCTTCTTCCGACGCCTTGTCGAAATCCGTGCCGAAGATGCGGATATTGCCGGAACGGCGCGGCAGGAGGCGCAGCACGGTGCGCATCAGCACCGACTTGCCGGTACCCGACGCGCCGACGAAGCCGAGGATCTCGCCGCGGTAGATGTCGAGATTGAGCCTGTCGAGGACGATGTTGCTGCCGAAACCGACGGTCAGGTCCTCGACCGAGAGCACCACGTCGTCCTGTTTTGCCGGATCCATGGGCATCCCTAGAAGTCGATTGAGGCGTAGAACATGGCGAACAGGCCGTCCATGAGGATGACGACGAAGATCGACTTCACCACCGAGGCGGTGACGTGCCGGCCGAGCGATTCGGCGCTGCCGCCGACCTTCAGGCCCTCCACGGAGGCGACAATGCCGATGATGAGGGCCATGAACGGCGCCTTGATCATGCCCGAGACGATAGTCGAAAGGTCGATCGCCTCGCGAAGGCGCGACTGGAACGTGTCGAAAGTGATCCCGGAATAGGCCCAGGCGACGACCGCCGCGCCCGCAAGGGCCGCGAAGTTGGCGATGATGGTCAGGAGCGGCAGCGCGACGGTCAGCGCCACCAGCCGCGGGAAGACGAGCACGCCGATGGGGCTGAGGCCCATGACCTTCAGCGCGTCGATCTCCTCGCGCATCTTCATCGAGCCGACTTCGGCCGTGATCGCGCTGCCGGAGCGACCGGCGATCATGATCGCCGTCAACAATACGCCGATCTCGCGGAGCTGCAGGATGCCGACGAGGTCGACCACGAAGACTTCCGCGCCGAAATAGCGGAGCTGGAAAGCGCCCTGCTGCGCGATGATCGCCCCGATGAGGAAGGACATCAGGAGGATGATCGGCACGGCGCGAACGCCCATATGGTCGATCTGGTTCACGATGGCGGCCGGCGACACGCCGCTCCTGCGGCCGAGCTTCAGCTGCGCGCCGCGCACCGCCGAGCCGAGGATGAACATCGCAGCGACGGCATCGTCCCAGAGATTGTACATGATCTTGCCGACCGGCGTGAACAGGCGCTCGAACAGGGTGCCGGGCGGGCGCTTGTCCTCGCCGGGCTCGGCGAGCTTTTCCGGCAGGGCGGCTATCAGGTCGGCATAGCGCGTGCCCTTGCGGTCGCTGACGCTGACCTCGGCCCCCTTGGCCTGCCGCGCGGTGATGGCGCGGCGCAGCAGCCAGGCGCCGGCCGTATCCATCTCCTCCACCGCGCTGAGGTCGATTTCGAGCGTCCCGCCCTCGCTCCCCGCGACCTTGTCGAGCCGCTTGCCGGCGGCGACGGCGGTCGTATTGATCCAGGGGCCGGAGAGACGCCAGATCTCCCCGCCATTGTCCGGCAGGCGCTCGGTCGCGATTTCGGCTGTGGGGCTGGCGGCGGCGGTCAAGTCTCTTGCATCTTCCCGTGCTTGGGACAACATGCGCCTGTCTTACCGGCTCGCCGGCCATCTGTCACCGAACGAACGGCCGAAAGCCTCAATCCGCCCCGAAATTTTCTGCCCCGTCAGGATCGCCCATGCGCCGCACACTCCTTGCCAAAACCGAAAGCTTCCCGATTGCCGGGGCCTTCACCATTTCGCGCGGCGCGAAGACGACGGCCGAGGTGGTGACCTGCACGATAGGCGCCTCTGGCCTTTCCGGCCGTGGCGAATGCGTGCCCTATGCCCGCTACGGCGAATCGGTCGCCGGCGTGCTCGACGCCATCGAGGCGATGCGCGGCGCTATCGAGGACGGCATGGGCCGGGAGGACCTCGCCCGCGCCATGCCCGCAGGCGCGGCGCGCAACGCCCTCGACTGCGCGCTCTGGGACCTGGAGGCCAAGCTCTCCGGCGTGCCGACCTGGCAGGTCATCGACACGGCCGCCCCGCAAAAGCTCGTCACGGCCTATACGCTCTCGCTCGGCGAGCCGGAGGCGATGCAGCGCCAGGCGGCCGAACATGCCTGGCGGCCGCTGTTGAAGGTCAAGGTCGGCACGCCGGACGATGCCGCCCGTATTCGCGCCGTGCGCGCGGGCGCGCCGGAAAGCGCCATCATCCTCGACGCCAACGAGGGCTGGACGCCGGAAAACCTCGCCCATCATTTCGCGCTCTGCGCCGAAGCGCGCATCGCCCTCGTCGAGCAGCCGCTTCCGGCCGGGGGCGATTCGGCGCTGCGCGACCATGCGCGCGCCGTCCCGGTCTGCGCCGACGAGAGCGTGCACCGCACGCAGGACGTGGCGGCGCTCGCCGACCGCTACGACGCCGTCAACATCAAGCTCGACAAGACCGGCGGGCTGACGGAAGCGCTGGCGCTGAGGCAGGCCGCGCGCGACCACGGCCTGAAGATCATGGTGGGCTGCATGGTCGGCACGTCGCTCGGCATGGCCCCGGCGGTGCTCCTGGCGCAGGGCGCCGATTTCGTCGATCTCGACGGCCCGCTGCTGCTGGCCCGCGACCGGGAGCCCGGCCTTCGCTACGAGGGCTCGAACGTCTATCCGCCGGAAGCCACGCTCTGGGGCTGATCGCAAAGGCGCGGCGCGGCGAGCCGCCCCGCGACGACGCAGACGAGCCCCGACGCCGCGATGACGGACATCAGATAGAACCCGTCGACGCCGTACCAGTTGAAGGCATAGCCGGAGATGAAGGTGGCCGCCGCCATGAAGATGCCGGTGTAGAAGAAATAGAGCCCCTGCGCCGCCGCCTCCTGCTCCTCCGCCACGCGCTCGACCATGCGGCTCTGCACGCTGACATGCAGGATCGCGAAGGTGAAGGCGTGCAAGCATTGCAGCACGAAATAGCCGGCGAACGGCATGTCGAGCGGAAAGACCAGCCAGCGCCCGACCGCGGCCGAACAGCCGAAGATCATCATGGACCAGAGGTTGAACCGCCGCCGCAGCCGGACGGCGCAGGCGAAGAGAATCACCTCGGCAAGGACGCCGACGCTCCAGAGAATGCCGATATCCGTGCCGCTGAAGCCCTTCTTGCGCCAGTAGATCACCGAGAAGGCATAGAGCATGGCATGGCTGGCATTGACCAGCGAAACGCCGATCAGCATGAGCTGCACGTCGCGCTGCCTGAGCGTGCGCGCCGCCGGCATGGTGGCGATCGCCGCGATAGGGGATGGACGGCGCGGCCGGCCGATCTTCGGCACGATCACCGCCCCCACCACCGTCAGCACGAAGGCAGCCGCCATCGCCGGCAGCACCATCGCCCCACCATAGAGCCCGGCAAGCCAGCCGCCGATCATCGTCGCCACGATGAAGGCGAGCGAGCCCCAGAGCCGCATCCGGCTGTAATCGAAATTCCAGCGCCGCACGCCCGAGAGCGCGATGGCGTCGGTGATCGGCACATAGGGCGAATAGACCGCGCATTGCAGCGTATAGAGCAGGAGCACCGGCCAGAAGCCGTGCACGCCGAAGAACAGGAACGCCGTCGCCAGCGACAGCACGCCCGACCACATGAGCACGACCGAGCGCTCGCCGATGCGGTCCGCGACAATGCCCGCCGCGGGCGCGGTGAAGACGCGTACGAACATCGGCAGGGCAAGCACGATGCCGATCTGGAAATCGTTCATCGACAGGGTTTCGAGCCAGACCGGGAAGAACGGCAGCGCAATGCCGTTGACCATCATCGGCGCGCAGAAGACGAGGGCGATGCGCGCGGCGAAATACGGCGGCGCGCCGGCGGTCACGGTAAACCCGGAAGGGGCGGTCATTGGCGGGGAACCTGCGTTGGAACGCCCTCCGCTCTATCACGCCGATGTACGTACGCCAATCCGCTATTTCTGCGGGTGGCGGTGGATAATTCTGCAAGGCGGCGCCTCCCCGCGAGAGCGGCTTTCACGGTGGATGCCGTGCCCCTCATCCGGCCTGCCGGCCACCTTTTCCCCGCAAGCGGGGCGAAGGGGATATGCCGCACCGGTTTCCCCAATTTCCCCCAACGTCGCTTGGGGCAAGTTCCCTCTCCCCGCCTGCGAGGAGAGGGTTAGGGTGAGGGGCGAGCTCCAAAGATTACCCTAACGGAAATCCCCTTACGCAGCCTCCACGCCGGCCGGCTCCCGCACCTCGATGACGGGCATCTGGCGCGAGACCGGCAGAACCTCGACGGGCGCGGCGGCCATCTGCTGCCAGGTGATCAGCTCCATCCGGCCGTCGTGATGCTCGGCGATGGCCGTGCAGCTTTCCACCCAGTCGCCGCTGTTGATGTAGCGGATGCCGTCGATCTCGGTGATCACGGCATGGTGGATATGGCCGCAGATGACGCCGTCCGCATCGTTGCGGCGCGCCTCCTCGACGACCACCCTCTGGAATTCGCCGATGAAGTTCACGGCCGTCTTCACCTGCTGCTTGGCCCAGGAGGAGAAGGACCAGTAGGGCAGCCCCAGCCGGCGGCGGATGGCAGCAAAGACCACGTTGATCGCGATGGCCGCGTCATAGGCCCAGTCGCCGAGATAGGCGACGACGCGGGCATGGCGCACCACCACGTCGAACTCGTCGCCGTGCAGCACCAGGTAGCGCCGGCCGTCTGCAGCCTCATGGATGATACGCTCGGCCACCTCGACGCCGCCGAAATGCGTGCCGGGGAAGTCGCGCAGGAATTCGTCGTGGTTACCGGGAATATAGACGATGCGGGTGCCCTTGCGGGCCTTGCGCAGGAGCTTCTGCGTCACGTCGTTGAAGGCCTGCGGCCAGTACCAGTTGCGCTTGAGGCGCCAGCCGTCGACGATGTCGCCGACGAGCACGATGGTCTCCGCTTCGTGATGCCGCAGGAAGTCGATCAGGAAGTCCGCCTTGGCGGCCTTCGATCCGAGATGCACGTCCGAGATGAACAGCGTGCGGAAGTGGCGGACATTGGGGTCGACGGGGGTCGCGGTCATGCGTCTGTCTCCGGGTGGCCGGCCGCCGCGATCCTCTTCGGACGGGCGGCTTTCCTCCCGTTGAAAACCAGACTCCTGTTTCAGATTGATGACACACCTATGCCTTTTCCGACAGCAAATAGGCATTGCACAGGCCGGCGATTGCGGCTTTATGGGAGACTCCGGAAACTTACCGTTGCGGCAGCTTCGCCCCCGAGAAACCGCGACGAAAACAGCATATGGCAGGACGCATCATGAGCACGGCTGATAAATCGAGGACGCAGGACGGCCCCGCAAGCGGCGACATCGACCAGCAGGCCCTCTTCTTCCACCGTCACCCGCGCCCCGGCAAGCTGGAGATCAACCCGACCAAGCCGCTCGGCAACCAGCGCGACCTCGCGCTCGCCTATTCGCCGGGCGTCGCCGCGCCCTGTCTTGCGATCCGCGACGATCCGAACACCGCCGCCGACTACACCGCCCGCGCCAACCTCGTCGCGGTCGTCTCCAACGGCACGGCCGTGCTCGGCCTCGGCAATATCGGCCCCCTCGCCTCCAAGCCGGTGATGGAGGGCAAGGCCGTCCTCTTCAAGAAATTCGCCGGCATCGACGTCTTCGACATCGAGATAGACGCGCCGACCGTCGGGGAGATGGTCGATGTCGTCTCCGCGCTGGAGCCGACCTTCGGCGGCATCAACTTGGAAGACATCAAGGCGCCGGAATGCTTCGAGGTGGAGCGCCAGCTCCGCGAGAAAATGGACATCCCCGTCTTCCACGACGACCAGCACGGCACGGCGATCATCGTCGCGGCCGCCGTCCTGAACGGCCTGGAGCTCGCTGGCAAGTCGCTGCCCGACGCCAAGATCGTCGCCTCCGGCGCGGGCGCGGCCGCCCTCGCCTGCCTCAACCAGCTCGTCGCCCTCGGCGCGAAGGTCGAGAACATCTGGGTCCACGACATCGAGGGCGTCGTCTACAAGGGCCGCGAAGAGCTGATGGACCAGTGGAAGGCCGTCTATGCGCAGGAAACGGACAAGCGCCAGCTTTCCGAGACCATCGACGGCGCCGACGTCTTCCTCGGCCTTTCGGCCGCCGGCGTGCTGAAGCCGGAGCTTCTCGTGCGCATGGCGGAAAAGCCGCTGATCATGGCGCTCGCCAACCCGAAGCCGGAGATCATGCCGGAGGAGGCGCGCGCCGCCCGTCCCGACGCGATGATCTGCACCGGCCGCTCCGACTTCCCCAACCAGGTCAATAACGTCCTCTGCTTCCCCTACATCTTCCGCGGCGCGCTCGATTGCGGCGCGCGCACGATCAACGAGGAGATGAAGATGGCGGCCGTGCGGGCCATCGCCGCGCTCGCCCGCGAAGAAGTCTCGGACGTCGCCGCCCGCGCCTATTCCGGCGACACGCCGAGCTTCGGCCCGAACTACCTGATCCCCTCGCCCTTCGACCAGCGCCTCATCCTGCGCATCGCGCCGGCCGTCGCGCGCGCCGCGGCCGAAACCGGCGTCGCCTCGCGACCGATCACCGATTTCGACGCCTATCTCGACCAGCTCAACCGCTTCGTCTGGCGCTCCGGCTTCATCATGAAGCCGATCTTCGCCGCCGCGAGGAAGGCCGAGAAGAAGCGCGTGATCTTCGCCGAAGGCGAGGACGAGCGCGTGCTGCGCGCCGCCCAGGTGCTGCTGGAAGAGGAGATCGCCAAGCCGATCCTCATCGGCCGTCCGCAGATCATCGAGGCGCGCCTCAACCGCTACGGCCTGCGCATCCGCCCGAACACCGATTTCGCCGTGGTGAACCCGGAAGACGATCCGCGCTATCGTGACTATGTCGACGACTATTTCCGCATCGTCGGCCGCCGCGGCGTGATCCCGGAAGCCGCCCGCACCATCGTTCGCACCAACCAGACGGTCATCGGCGCGCTCGCCGTCAAGCGCGGCGAGGCCGATGCGCTGATCTGCGGCGTCGAAGGCCGCTACGCCAAGCACCTGCGCGACGTCAGCCAGATCATCGGCAAGAAGGAAGGCGTGCTCGACTTCTCCGCGCTCAGCCTGCTCATCTCGCAACGCGGCGCCACCTTCTTCACCGATACCTATGTGACGATGGACCCGACGGCCGAGGAGGTCGCGCAGATGACCGTCATGGCCGCGCAGGAAATCCGCCGCTTCGGCATCACGCCGCGCGCCGCCCTCGTCTCGCATTCCAATTTCGGTTCGCGGGATTCGGACAGCAGCTTCAAGATGCGCAAGGCGATGGAGATCGTCCGCGAGGTGGACCCGACGCTGGAAGCCGATGGCGAAATGCACGGCGATTCGGCGATCTCCGAGGTGCTGCGCCAGCGCGTCATGCCGGATTCGACGCTCACCGGCGAGGCCAACCTCTTGGTCTTCCCGAACCTCGACGCCGCCAACATCACGCTCGGCGTGGTGAAGACGATGACGGACAGCCTGCATGTCGGCCCGATCCTGCTCGGCGCCGCCATGCCCGCCCACATCCTCTCGCCGTCCGTCACCTCGCGCGGCGTCGTCAACATGGCCGCGCTCGCCGTGGTGGAAGCCTCCAACCCGGCCTGAGCCGCGCCATCCGCCTTATGAAACGGCCGCCTTCCGGCGGCCGTTTTCGTTCAGAGTTCCAGCCGGCGCGTGATATCGATAGCTTGCAGGAACGGCTCGTCGTGGCTGACCACCAGCAGCGCGCCGTCATAGGATCGCAAACCCGCCTCCACCGCCTCGATGGAATCGATGTCCAGATGGTTCGTCGGCTCATCCAGGATGAGGAGCGCCGGCGGCCTGGCCCCGCCCAGCACGGCGGCAAGGCCGGCGCGCAGCATCTGCCCGCCGCTGAGGCTGCCGGCGACCTGCAGGGCTGAATCCGCCCGGAACATGAAGCGCGCCAGCGCCGCCCGGCAGGCATTCTCGTCCGCCTCGGGATTGATGCGCCGGAAGTTGTCGCGGATCGACAGCGCCGGGTCGAGCAGGCCGACGCGCTGGTCCAGTATCGCGGCATCGGTGAAGAGACGCACGCTCCCCTGCCAAAGCTGCAACTGTCCGGTGAGGAGCGCGAGGAACGTCGTCTTGCCGGGGCCGTTCGGCCCCGTCACCGCGACCCGCTCCGGCCCCGTCATCGCGAAGGAAAGGTCGTGGATCACCGGCCGTTCCGGCAGGTAGCCGGCCGTCACGCCCTCCATGCGCAGCACCGTCCGGCTTGCGGGAAGATGCGTCGGCGGCACGGAGACGGTGAGCGGCTGGAGGACCTCGATGCGCTCGCGCGCTGTCGTCACCGCCTCCGCCGCCTGCGCCTGCCGGCTTTCGGCAAGCCGCGCATTCGCGCCGCTCGTCAGCTCGCTCCGCTCCTTCATCGCGCCCAGCATGATGCGTGGAATGTCGCCTCGCGCCTTCTTGCGGCGCCCGGCGCTGTCCTTTTGTGCCTTGCGCTCGGTAACGGCCTGCGCTGTGCGCGCGATATCGGCCGCATGCTTTTCCGCGTCAGCAAGATCGCGATGCGCGGCCGCGAGCTCCAGCGCCTTTCGCGCGCGATAGGCGCTCCAGTTGCCGCCGTAGCGCGTCGCGCCGAGGCCCGTCAGCTCAACGATGGCGTCCATGGTATCGAGAAGTTCGCGGTCGTGGCTGACGACGATGGCGCCCGCGCGCCAACCGGCGAGCATGTCGATGACCGCCCGCCGTCCGTCGCGGTCGAGATTGTTGGTCGGCTCGTCGAGCAGCAGGAAATCCGGCTCGCGGAAGATGAGGGCGGCAAGCGCCGCCCGCGTCCCCTGCCCGCCGGAAAGCGCGGCCAGCGGCGTTCCCGCCTCCACCTCCAGCCCGACGCGGGCGAGCGCGGCGGCAAGCCGGGCCTCCAGCGTCCAGTCGGCCCCGGCAAGCACCTCGACGCTCGCCTCGCCGCGCTCCGCGCAGGCGAGAAGGTCGAGGGCCTCGGTAATGCCGAAGAGGCCGGCGACCGTCTCATCCGGTGCGACCTGCACGCTCTGGCGCAGGAGGCCGAGCGTGCCGTCGACCGTGACGGAGCCGGATTGCGGCGCAAGATCGCCGGTGACGAGCTTCAGCAGCGTCGTCTTGCCGACGCCGTTGCGGCCGACAAGGCCGGCGCGCTCGGAACCGAAGGTCAGGTCGAGGTCGGAAAGAAGCGTGTGCCCGTCAGGCGTCGACCAGGTGATTTTCGAAAGTGTGATGGAATGCGGCATGGATACGGATTTCCCCGAGGACAAAACGAAGTCGGTTTGCGGTCGGGTCGAATTCCATGGCGCACCATCCGGTCGGCATTGACGATGGCCGATATCTAGGGCCCGGCAGCGGCGGTTGCAAGGCAGGCCCGTTAATCACAAATGCGGGAGAACGTTGCGCTCCCCTCCGCGCGGCCTATGATGGAGCCTCGAAAACGGCCTTCAGGCCCTAGGAATTCAGGCATTCAGGGATCGAATCGACGTGAAGGCACGCGCCCGTCTTCTTTTCGCCGCTCTCGCCGGCCTGCCGCTCGTCCTTTTGGGCGGCACGGCGGCGGCGGGCGTGTGCGAGGGCATCCGGGCCGGGCTTGCGAACCTGCCGAAGGTCGTCGTCGACACGGCGAGCGCCCGTAAATATGCCAGCGCCATCGCCCGTCAGAACATCCAGTTGCGCAAGGCGAAGAGCGACCAGCGGCGCCTGCGCTGCTCCAGCGGCAGCATCATCGTGATCGGCGGGGCGAATGCCGACGCCTGCGCGACGCTCGCCTCCGTCATCGGCCGCATGGAGCAGAACCTCCAGGTTCTCGACGGCAAGCGGCGGGAATTTTCCGGCGGCGTATCCTCTTCGGGCAAGCGGAACCGCCTGCTCGCGGCCCTGGAGGCCAATGGCTGCAACGACGAACCGGAAATCATGCCTATCGCCGCGACGGAGCCCCTGCGCACGCTCGACGACACCCGCACGCTGCCGCTCGGCACGGCGCCGGAGGGCAGCGAGCGGCTGGAACTGCGCTCGCTCGGCGGCAGCTCCGGCCATGGCAACCTGCGCACTGTCTGCGTGCGCACCTGCGACGGCGGCTTCTTCCCGATCTCCTCGGGCGCGACGCCCCTCGATTTCCGCCGCGACCAGAAGGTCTGCGAGATGATGTGCCCACAGACCGAGACGCAACTCTTCTATCAGTCGATGTCGAGCGGCCAGGAAACCGAGCACATGACCTCGACGGTCACCGGCCGCCCCTATTTTGAATTGCAGAACGCCTTCGCCTACCGCACGCGCGACCTCTCCAAGCCCGGCGATTGCGGCTGCAATCTCTCGGCCTACTATCAGGAGATGATCAGGCGCGAGAAGGCGGTCGGAGGCAACGGCGCGACCGCCGGCACCGGGGAAGCGGGCGGCGGCGAGAACGGCTCCGTCACCACCATTCGCACCCTGCCGAAGAAGGAAACGGTCGCCGAAAAGCCGCCGGTCGCCGTCGAGGAACGCGACTACGATCCTGCCAAAAGCAAGGTGCGCACCGTCGGCCCGGTCTTCCTGCCGGAGAACTCCACCGCCATCGACCTTGGCCGCCCGGCCGATGCCGACGTCAACTGACGCCGGCGGCCGGCCGCTCAGAGCGGCGCTTCGGGATGCGGCGAGCCGTCATAGGCGCCCCAGATCGACTGGTCGAAGCAGATGACCGAACCCGTCATCAGCCCGGATTCCGCCGAGGAGAGATAGACGCAGGCCCGCGCCACTTCCGCCGGATCGACGAGCCGGCCAAACGGCTGGGCCGCCGCCGCCTTCGCCAGCCAGTCCTCCGCAGCGCCGTGATATTCGCGCTGGATGCGGTCCTCGCCCTCCGAGGCCATCCAGCCGATATTGAGGCCGTTGACGCGGATGCGGTTGCGCAGCACGGCATAGGCCGTGTTCTTCGTCAGCGTCTCCAGCGCTCCCTTGGAAGCGCAATAGGCCGAGATGAAGGGCTGGCCCGCCTTGGCGGACATGGAGCCGATATTGACGATCGTGCCCTCGATCTTCTCGCGCCGCATCACCTTGATCGCCTCCTGCATCAGGAAGAACGGCGCACGCACATTGACGGCGAACATCCTGTCGAAGAGTTCCGGGCTCGTATCGAGGATCGTGCCGCGATCCGTGATGGCGGCGGCATTGACCAGCGCGTCGATGCGCCCGAAAGCCTTGTCCGCGGCGGCGATCACCGCCCTTGCATCCTCGACCTTCTCGAGATCCGCCTGCACATAGACGGTCTTCACGCCCGTCGCATCCGAAATCTCGCGCGCCTTCGCCTCGCCCTTGGCCGCGTTGCGGCCGCAGATGACGAGGCCGGCCGCGCCGCGCTCGGCGAAAAGCCGGGCGATCGTCGCGCCGAGCCCCTGCGTTCCCCCCGTGACGACGGCGATCCTGCCGTCGAGTCGTGCACCATCGCTCATTGCATTCCTCCATCCGGGCCTCGTCACGAGACCGTTTCCCATTGACTCTTTTTCTCAGCCGTGACGGCCATCCATCTGTTTCGGAAGGTTTTCCTTCGAAAAGCGGATATCCGGCACCATGCGATATCGAACGGGAACTATACGGCCTACCCCGATCCGCGATAGATCGGGAAACCATCAAAAATCCATCAGGAACGCCATGGCCCATCCCTTCCTTGTCAAGGACATCGCCTTCCAGGCCGGCCTCAGCACGGCGACCGTCGACCGCGTGCTGAACGGCCGTCCGGGCGTCCGCCGGCAGACGGCGGCGCGCGTGCACGCGGCCATCGATGAACTGGAGCGTCAGACGGCGACGCAGGAAAGCCCCGCCCGCCTGCATGGCATCGACGTGGTCATGGAGGCGCCGGATCGCTTCACCAGCGCTGTGCGCCGCGCCTTCGAAAGCGAGGCGGCAACATTCGCCGCCGCCGTTTTCCGCGCGCGCTTCCATTTCGCCGAACTCATCCGCCCGGCGGACATGGCGCAGATGCTCGACCGCATCCGCCTGCGCGGCACCGACGGCGTCGCGCTCAAGGCGGCGGACGTGCCGGAAGTGGCCGGCGCGGTCGCCCGGCTGGAGGCGGCGGGAATCCCCGTCGTCACGCTGGTGACGGACCTGCCGAACACGCCGCGCACGGCCTATGCCGGCGCGGACAACCGCGCCGCCGGCGAAACGGCGGCCTATCTCATCGGCGAGCGGCTGAAGGGGGAGAGGCTCCATATCCTCGTCACGCTCAGCTCCAACCGCTTCCGCGGCGAGGAGGAGCGCGAGATCGGCTTTCGCCGGCTGATGCGCGAGCGCTATCCCGAGCTCGGCATCGTCGAGGTCAGCGAGGGCTTCGGCCGCGATACGGCGACCGGCACCCTCGTCGCCGTGGCCCTCGCAAGGCACCCGGACATTGCCGGCGTCTATTCCATCGGCGGCGGAAACCGCGCCGTGCTCTCGGCCTTCGAGGCGGCGGCAAGACCCTGCCGGGTCTATGTCGCGCATGACCTCGATGCCGAGAATCTCGATCTCCTGCGGGCGGGAAAGCTTTCCTTCGTGCTGCACCACGACCTGCGCACGGATGCGCGGCGGGTCTTCGAGGCGGTGCTTGCCCGAAGACGCCCGCAGCACCCCGGCAACGCCACCCGGCTCTCGGCAGTCGAAGTGGTGACGCCCTTCAATATTCCGGCCGATCTCACCCGCTAGGCGGCGCGCGTGCCTGCGACCTCGTCGTCGCCGATATCGCCGGCATGGACGGCG
The DNA here is from genome assembly GCF_055330205.1 of Shinella sp. R2-11. NCBI lineage: Bacteria > Pseudomonadati > Pseudomonadota > Alphaproteobacteria > Hyphomicrobiales > Rhizobiaceae > Shinella > Shinella sp. R2-11. The sequence goes on from NZ_JBVAPC010000002.1 coordinate 482,616, forward strand.
CGGTTGCGGCCGGCATTCTTGGCCGCATAGAGCGCGGCATCGGCCTTCACCATGACATCGTGCACGATCTCGCCATGGGCCGGGAACTGCGCGATGCCGGCGCTGCCGCCGATCCGCAGCAACTGGCCGCCATAGGCGATGGGCAGTTGCGTATCGAGCACGAGGCTTCCGGCCAGCGCCACAAGGCTTTCACGGTCATGCTCGCCGATCAGCAGCACGCAGAATTCGTCGCCGCCGAGCCGCGCCACGCAGCCGCGCCCGCCGATCCGGTCGGAAAAGCGCCGGGCGACGGCCTGCAGCACGATATCGCCCGCCGCATGGCCATGCCGGTCATTGACCGCCTTGAAGCGGTCGAGGTCGATGGCGAGGATGGCAAAGCCATTGCCCGTGCCCTCGACGCGAAGCATTTCCTCGTCGAAGCCGCTGCGGTTCCTCAGCCCCGTCAGCGGATCGTGCCGGGCGAGAAAGGCGTTCTTCTCCTCGCTGCGCTGGAGCGCCCGGACGAGGGCGGAAAATCGGGCGGTGACGAAGAGCATCACGCCGGCGAAGACCAGCACGAACAGGGTGATCTGCGGCAGGGCCGAGCGCCAGACGAAGGATCCCGGCATGTTCGGCCGCCACGAGGCGACCATGGGATTATAGGCATCGGCGCCGACCGGCGTCATCGCCAACCCCGGCTCCACGCTAACGATGGGAGTGAAGGCGAGGCCATGCACGCCGAGCCGCTGCTCGGCATCGGCCAGCATCTTCTGCGAGACCGGCTTGACGGTGACGAGCAGCGTGGGCTGCAAGCGGCCCGCCGGCACATAGAGCGTCTTCGGAATGACCGCCTGCACGACGACGATGCTCATCACGCTGTCGATGAGCCGCATGCCGGTGACGTGGATCTCCGGCAGCGCCGGCGTCAGGAGGTCCGGGTCCTCCTTCGCGGGGGCGACCTGCCAGCCGCCGCGATCGGGCGAGAGCGCGTTGCGGTAGGCCTGCTCGGCCCTGCGGGTGAGATCGCTCACCCATTGCAGCTTCTCGCGGGCCTTGCGGTCCGAAACCCTTTCGCCGCGATGCACGCCGAGGACCTTCCCGCCGTCCGGCGCGGCGAAGATCATCCACGAGAAGCCGAAATCCGCCCACATCCAGTCGCGGAGCTGGTCATGCACGAAAGCATCGCCGGGCATGCCGTTCGCCAGTTCCTTGAAAGTCCTGTCCCCGAAGGAAAGCTGGCTCTGATACTGCACCACCTGATCGATCTGGTGGCTGAACTCGTTGCGGACCAGCGTACGCTCCGTCTCGATGACGAAGCTGTCGGCGCGGTCGATGGCGTGGTCGAGGACGAGATAGTTGGCGGCGCCGAACAGGACGATGATCGTGACGGCCGCCATGCGGATCGCCGTCCCGACACCACGCCGCCGCCTCGCCCGGCCCTTGTCCGCCCTGCCCGCCATCGTTTCCCCTGTCCGGCCATCCGGTTTTCCGGATTGTTGGGGGAAGGCTAGCGGACAGACGGCAAAATTCGCTTAAACAGGCTGGTGAGCGAAAGCTTAACCCACGGCCGCAACGGAAGGTCGCCCATTATCGACCACCTTCTTCAGCGCCTGCTTGCCGACACGCACCTTCCTGTTCTTGTCGGCCAGTTCGGCACCGGAAAAGGCGAGCAGCTTGCAAAGCTGGCTGTGCCCGTAGGCCTTGACGCCGAAAGTCGGCGCGCATTCCTTCAAGGCCTTCATCATGTCCGGCAGGCCCACCCAGTCGCCACCATCCAGCCGCGGCGCCGCGACAAAGGCCCGCTGGAGGAGATCGGCCTCCAGCCTGCGCGGCGCAGATGCGTTGTTTGCCGGCGGCGTGGCCTTGGCGCAGACGGTTGCCGGCTTGCTGGTCTTTGCGACCTCCACGAAAGCATCGCACGCCTGCCTGAAATGGGCCGACGCCGTTGCGCTGCCGAGGCCGATAACGGTTTTTCCCTCCTGACGGATGCGCATCGCCAGTTGCGTGAAGTCTCCGTCGCAGGTGGCGATGCAGAAGACGTCCACCTCGTTCCGGCACAGCATTTCGACGGCATCGATGACGAGCGCGATGTCCGCACCGTTCTTGCCTGTCGTGCCCCCGGCCGTCTGGCGCGGCGTCAACGCGTGGCGAGGCGCGGCGTCAAGCCAGGAAGCAAGATGCGGCCGCGCAAAGTCGCCATAGAGCCGCCTCTCCCGCACAAGACCGTGCCGGGCCGCCTCGTCGACAATCCTTGCCGCTGCCGAGACCGACACATTCTCCGCATCGATAAGAACCGCTACATACTGCGCCGTCATGGCCATCGCCTCCGCCACTTTGCGGAAACGATAGCAAAAGGCGGCGCTGTCGCAATCGACGGCACCGCCTTTTGCTTGCAACGGTTAACGCGGAACTACCCCCGGTCACGGTATCGGTTGGTGATCGGATAGCGGCGGTCGCGGCCGAAATTCTTGCGGGTGATCTTCACGCCCGGCGCGGACTGGCGGCGCTTGTATTCGGCGATGTAGAGCAGGTGCTCGATGCGGTGGACGGTCGCCGCGTCGTGGCCGCGCGCGACGATCTCCTCCGTGCTCATCTCCATCTCGACGAGGCATTCGAGGATATCGTCGAGCACAGGATAGGGCGGCAGCGAATCCTGGTCGGTCTGGTTGGGGCGCAGCTCCGCGGACGGGGCCTTGTCGATGATGTTGTGCGGAATGATCTCGCCCGAGGGACCGAGCGCGCCCGGCGGCACATGCCCGTTGCGCCAGCGCGACAGGGCGTAGACCTGCATCTTGTAGAGGTCCTTGATGGGATTGAAGCCGCCGTTCATGTCGCCGTAGAGCGTGGCGTAGCCGACCGACATTTCCGACTTGTTGCCGGTCGTCACGACCATCGAGCCGAACTTGTTGGAGATCGCCATGAGGATCGTGCCGCGGGCGCGGCTCTGGAGGTTCTCCTCGGTGATCCCCTCGTCGGTCCCTTCGAAAAGCTCGGAGAGCGAGGAGAGGAAGCCGCTCACCGGCGCCTCGATCGGCACGATGTCGTAGCGGCAGCCGAGCGCCCTGGCGCAATCGGCCGCATCCTTCAGCGAGTCCTTCGAGGTGTAGCGGTAGGGCAGCATGACGCAGCGCACCCGCTCTTCGCCGAGCGCATCCACGGCGATGGCCGCGCAGATCGCCGAGTCGATGCCGCCGGAAAGGCCGAGCACGACATTCTTGAAGCCGTTCTTGTTGACGTAGTCGCGGAAGCCGAGGAGGCACGCGCGATAGTCCGCCTCCTCTCGCTCGGGAATGCGCGACATCGGCCCGCCGTCGCAGACCCAGCTCCCGCCGTGCTTCTTCCAGGTGGTGAGCGCGATCGTCTCCTCGAACTGGCTCATCTGGAAGGCGAGCGTCTTGTCCGCGTTGAAGGCGAAGCTCGCGCCGTCGAAGACGAGCTCGTCCTGCCCGCCGAGCTGGTTGGCGTAGAGAAGCGGCAGGCCGGTCTCGATCACCTGCTTCAGCACGACCTGATGGCGCACGTCCACCTTGCCGCGATAATAGGGCGAGCCGTTCGGCGACAGCAGGATTTCCGCGCCGCTCTCGGCCAGCGTCTCGCAGACGCCGAGATCGCCCCAGATGTCCTCGCAGATCGGGATGCCGAGCCGCACGCCGCGGAAATTGACCGGGCCGGGCATGGCGCCCTGGTCGAAGACGCGTTTTTCGTCGAACTCGCCGTAGTTCGGCAGGTCCACCTTGTCGCGCACCGCGATCACCTTGCCGGCGTCGAGCACGGCGACGGCATTGTAGCGGCCGGTCTCGTCCTGGCGCGGAAAGCCGATGACGACGCCGGGACCACCCTTGGCCGTGTCGGCGGCAAGGTCGTCGATCGCCCGGCGGCAGGCCTTCAGGAAGGCCGGCTTGAGCACGAGGTCCTCCGGCGGATAGCCGGAGATGAAGAGTTCCGTCAGGAGAAGGAGATCGGCGCCCTGCCGGGCCGCATCCTCGCGGGCGGCGCGCGCCTTGGCGAGGTTGCCGGCGACGTCTCCGACCGTCGGGTTCAATTGCGCGACAGCGATGCGCAGCGTCGTCTTTTCAGTCTCGGAAGTCATGTCTGCGGACCCGTCTCCTGCTCGTGTCCGCCTTTCCCGCGCGATGCCGGGGGAAACGACGGACGGTCGATACGCTCTTTAGAGCATGGCAGGCGTTTTGGGAATGAACGGCGGCCGGTTTGCATTCGATTTCGGCAAAACCCTTCGGTTTTCAGGGGGTTCCGCGACCATTGCCGCAATGCAACAGAAGGAACCAAAGCACGCCGGAAACGTTGGGCAACCCATTCATGTTCTGTTCAAGATGACATCCGTATGACAGATACAAGAAAGTTTTATGACAACCGGAGAAGGCCTTGGCCCTGTTCACTTCCGCAGCCGTGGCGATCGAAGCCACCGAGATTTCCGCCGCCGAGGCAGGTTTTTTCGCGCGCCATGCCAAGGCGCTGGCGGTCCTGCGCTCGCTGGCCGTCTCGCTTCTCCTGGCGCTTGCCACCGTCGTCGTCGTCGAACTCATCACGCGCGGCTCATTCAAGCAGACCTATGCCTATCTGACCAATCTCCAGCAGCCCGGCTGGACGACGGCCGGCGTGTTCTTCCTGCTCTATCTTGCCATCGACGCCCTGATCGGCCGCCAGCACAAGGCGGTGCTGCTGGTCTCCCCGCTCGTCGTGCTGATGGGCGTCATCTCGCAGCAGAAGCAGGTGTTCCTCACCGATCCGCTCTATCCGACCGACCTGCTCTTCGGCCGCCAGATCCTCGAACTCATGCCCGTGCTGGTGCAGGACCGCCCGTGGACCGCCGCTGGCCTTGCGCTTGCCGTCCTCGCCGCGGTCGCCGGCCTCATCGCCCTCTGGATCTTCGCCTGGCGCCGCTTCCGCCCGCTGACCAGGAAGGAGCGCCTGACGCGCCTTGCCGTCACGCTGCCACTGCTCGCCGGCTTCGCATCCATCATGGACTACAACGATTTCTCCTGGATGCGCGACCGGTTGAAGGTCTTCCCGATCATGTGGGACCAGGCGGAGAACTACCGCCATAACGGCTTCGTCATGGCCTTCGCGATCAACCTGCCGATGGCGAACGTGCAGGCGCCCGCCGGCTACATGATCGACGCCATCGACAAGATTCCGTCCAAGCCCCTGCCGGCCGGCACGACGCACCGCTCCAAGCCGGACGTCATCGTGGTGATGAGCGAGTCCCTCTGGGATCCGACGCGTCTTCAGAGCGTCAAGCTCTCGCCCGATCCGATGCCGGTCATCCGCGAAAGCTCCAGCGGCAACGTCTTCTCGCCGGAATTCGGCGGCCTGACGGCCAATGTGGAATTCGAGGCGCTGACGGGCTTCTCCAACGCCTTCCTGCCGACCGGCAGCATTCCCTACCAGCAATATGTGCGCAAGCCGATCCCCTCGCTCGCCACGTTCTTCCGCGCGGAAGGCTACACGGCGCGCGCCATCCATCCGTTCTCCGGCTGGTTCTGGAACCGCACCAGCGTCTACAAGGCCTTTGGCTTCGAGACCTTCAAGGACAAGGAGCAACTGCCGCCGCTGGCAAAGCGCGGCAACTTCACCTCGGACGAGGCGCTGACCAAGGAGATCATCCGCCAGGCGGACACGCAGGAAAACCCCTTCTTCTTCTTCGCCGTTACGCTGCAGGGCCACGGCCCCTATGACGACGGCCGCTACCAGAAGACCGACATCGCCATCGACGGCAAGCTCGACGCCCGCGAGAACCGCATGCTGGCGAGCTACGCCCAGGGCGTGAAGGAAGCCGACCAGAGCCTCAAGATGCTGATGGACTGGGCGAAGGAACGCGACCGCGAGACGATCATCGTCGTCTTCGGCGACCACCTGCCGCCGCTCAACACGGTCTACAAGTCCTCCGGCTACATGCAGGGCATCACCGCCTCGCGCAAGGGCTCGGCCGAGCAGATGAAGAAGGAGCACGAGACCCCGCTCGTCATCTGGTCGAACAAGACCGGCGTGGAAAAGGAAGTCGGCACGATCAGCCCCGCATTCCTCTCCTACTACATCCTCAAGGAAGCGGGCTACGAGCACCCCTACTACACCGGCTTCCTCGGCGCGGTGCACGACAAGCTGCGCGTCATCGACCGCTACATGCTGATCGACGCCAAGGGCAATGCCACCCCCGACTGGGCGCGCAAGAAGACGCTCGACCCGCTGGTGCGCGACTTCCGCTTCCTGCAGCACGACATCATGTTCGGCAAGCAGTACGGCCTCGAACGCTTCTTTGACTCCCATGCGGAACTGATGGCGGCAGGCTACTGATTTTCGCCGGAATGAAGCCAGAGCATTTCCAGCAAAAGTGCGAAGCGATTTTGCATTCGGAAACGCGGTGAAACAAAGAGTTAGAGCGTTTTCGCGATTCGGGGAAAAGCGGAAATGCTCTAGGCTAGGGCTCCGATTCCCGCTTCCGGAGCCCGGCCATGAGACCCTTCGACGACGCAGCCCAGATACTCTTCGGCAAGCCGGCCGACCAGCTCGACGAGACCGAGCGCGACGTGCTGCTTCACTCCCGCGAGGGCCGCATCCTTTCGGAAGACCGCAACATCGCCTACGAGGCGAAGCAATCGGTCGGCGAGCGTATCGCTGATGGCATCGCCCGCATCGGCGGTTCCTGGGCCTTCATCGTCGGCTTCCTCGCCTTCCTCGTCGTCTGGACGCTCGCCAATACGCTGCTGCTGACGAAGGATGCCTTCGACCCCTACCCCTTCATCTTCCTCAACCTCGTGCTCTCCATGCTCGCCGCCTTGCAGGCGCCGATCATCATGATGTCGCAGAACCGGCAGGCCGCCCGCGACCGCTTCGAGGCATCCAAGGACTACGAGGTGAACCTCAAGGCGGAAATCGAGCTCATGGCGCTGCATCACAAGATCGACACCCATTTCCTCGAGGAGATCGCCGCGCTCAAGATGGAAATCCTGCGGCTGCACGACGTCCTGCGGGAACGGGGCTGACAACCCGCCACAACCACCAATCGGCAAACTTTACAAAAATCAATCTATAGGAGAAATTAAGATTCTCAGCGCACGATAAACGTGCATCCACAACAGGGATGCGGGAATGCCATGCCGTCACACAGTCCGAAGGAGGAGATGTCGTGCACGCCTTGTCCCGCCTGTCGAAGGATCGCGCCGGCACATCGGCGCTGGAATTCGCGATCATCGCCCCGCTCTTCTTCCTCGCGCTCTTCACGCTGATCGCCTACGGCATCTACCTTTCCGTCACCCATTCCGTGCAGCAGATCGCCGCCGATGCGGCCCGCACGGCGGTCGCGGGGCTCAACCCGGCCGAACGCGTCACGCTCGTCAACCGCTATCTGGATGCCTCCCGCCTCGACTATTCCTTCATCAACCGCGCGAAGATGAAGGTGCTCGTCACCGACGATTCCGGCAATCCGGACCAGTTCACCGTCACCATCACCTACGATTCCAGCGACCTGCCGATCTGGAAGCTCTTCACCTTCGCGCTGCCGAAGGAGGAGATCCAGCGCTACGCCACCGTGCGCATCGGGGGGATGTGAGATGAAGCCTCCCCGCCTCCTCGAAGACCGCGCCGGCAATATCGGCGTGCTCGCGGCGATCAGCCTGCCCCTGATGATCTTCTCGCTGGCGCTGGGCGTCGACTACGGCTACCTCACCGTGCAGCGCCGCCAGTTACAGACCTCCGCGGACCTTGCCGCGATCGCCGCCGCCTCCAACGTTGCGGAGGCGGAAAAGGCAGCCGCGACCTATTTCGCGCTCAACCACCTGCCGGCCTCCGTCTCCGGCACGAACGGCGTGACGATCCCCGCCGCGACGCCGGTCGGCCTCAAGGCCGCCGTCACCACCGCAAAGGTCGAGCGCGGCCGCTACGTCGCCGATCCCGACATCCCGCCCGAGGACCGCTTCAAGCCGGCAACGGTCGATGCCGACGCCGCGCGGGTAACGCTCTCCCGCCCCGCCGACCTCTTCGTCGCCTCGGTCTTCATGCCGAAGTCGCCGCTGCTTTCGGCGACGGGCTCGGCCTCGCGCACCAAGGTCGCCGCCTTTTCCATCGGCACGCGCCTCGCCAGCCTCAACGACGGCATCCTCAACGCGCTGCTCGGCAAGCTCCTCGGCACGAAGCTCTCGCTCAAGGTGATGGATTACCGCGCGCTGGTCGATACGGACCTTTCGGTGCAGCCCTTCCTGAAGGCCGTCGCCACGCAATTGAATCTGACGGCCGGCACCTATGAGGACGTGCTGAATGCCGGCATCACCATGCCGCAGCTTCTCGCCTCGATGCGCGCCGTCGAGGGGCTTTCCGGCCCTGTCCGCTCCGCCCTCCACGCCATCGAGACGGCAACGTCGGGCAGCAAGGTGAAGCTCCCCCTCTCCCGCATTCTCAACATCGATCCGAGGAAGGGCATTGCCGTGGCGACGGGCGGCGACTGGGCGATGTCCGTCAACGCCCTGCAGATCGTCACGGCCGCCGCAGCCCTCGCCAACGGCAAGAACCAGGTGGCGCTCGACACCGGCCTTGCCATTCCGAGCCTCGCCTCGGTGACCGTCTCGCTCGCCATCGGCGAACCGCCGGTCGAAACGCCCTCCCACCGGCTGGGCGCACCGGGCAGCGCGGTGCGCAGCGCCCAGACGCGGCTTGCCGTCGAGGTCGGCATCGACGGGCTGGCCGCGCTGGCGGGACTCAGGATCAAGCTACCGCTCTATGTCGAGGTCGCCGCGTCCGAGGCGAAGCTCGCCGACATCCGCTGCCTCGGCGGTTCGCCGTCCAATGCCAATGTCGCGGTCGATGCCGTGGCGGGCGTGGCGGAACTCGCCATCGGCAAGGTCGATCCCTCGGTGCTCGCCGATTTCTCCGACGAGCCGCGGGTGCAAAAAGCCCGGATCGTCGATGCCCTGCTCCTCAGCATCGACGCGCTGGCGCATGCCGAGGCCAAGAACCTCACCAAGGACCGCCTCACCTTCACCCCGACGGAGATCGCCGCCAAGGCGACGAAATCCACCTCGACGCGCGACACGCTCACCTCCACCATCCAGAGCCTCTTCGGAAAGCTCCAGGTCGAGATCAACATCAAGCTGCTCAATCTCGGGCTCAACACCTCGCTCGTCACGCAGGCGCTCGCCTCGACGCTCGGCGCGGTGACGCCGGCACTGGACGAACTGCTGTACAACCTGCTGCTCGCCGTCGGCGTGAAGGTCGGGGAAGCGGATATCCGCGTGACGGGCGTCGCCTGCCAGCGCCCCGCCCTGGTGCAGTAAGGCCTATCCAGCCTGCGGAAATTGCGGCGCGCCGTCGGCAATCTCGTAATAGTCGCCCTTGTCGGCGCAATAGATGTGCACGCCGATGGAAAACCCCGTCGGCCTGTCGAAGGCGCCGGCCAGGACCGAGGTGTAGTCGGAACAATCGCCCTTCCAGAACAGGGCGGAGCCGCAGGTCCGGCAGAAACCTCGGCCCGCCCGGTCGCTTGCGCGGTACCAGGCGACGTTCTCCGACCCTTCCACCGCGAGCTTCTCGTCGCGCACATTGACCGCGGCGTAGAAATGCCCGGTCTGCCGCCGGCACTGGCTGCAATGGCAGGCGATGACCCTGCCGAGGTCTCCCTGCGCGCGGAAGCGCACCGCGCCGCAGAGGCAATGTCCCCGATGTTCCTCGCCCATGTTCCCCCCAAATGAAAACCGGGCCAGCTTTGCCAGCCGGCCCGGTCCTGTCAAATTCACATTCCTGAATGCATGCATCAGCCCCGCTCATCGACGGAACCGAAGCGTGAACGGAAGGCGATCAGCCGTTCACGACCATCCGCTTCTCGTCGCGGCCGCCCTTCATGCGCTCGGCAAGAAGGAAGGCGAGCTCCAGCGCCTGGTCGGCGTTGAGGCGCGGGTCGCAATGCGTGTGGTAACGGTCGGCAAGGTCCGCGCCCGAAAGCGCCCGTGCGCCGCCCGTGCATTCCGTCACATCGTTGCCGGTCATCTCGATATGGATGCCGCCCGGATGCGTGCCTTCGGCGCGGTGGATCTGGAAGAAGCTTTCGACTTCCGACAGGATCCGCTCGAAGGGGCGGGTCTTGTAGTTGTTGAGCGTGATCGTGTTGCCGTGCATCGGGTCGCAGGACCAGACGACCTTCTTGCCTTCCCGCTCGACGGCGCGGATGAGGCGCGGCAGGTTTTCCGCGACCTTGTCGTGGCCGAAGCGGCAGATCAGCGTCAGGCGGCCGGCCTCGTTCTGCGGGTTGAGAAGGTCGATGAGCTCCAGAAGGCCGTCGCCGGTCAGCGACGGGCCGCACTTGAGGCCGATCGGGTTCTTGATGCCGCGGCAATATTCGATATGCGCATGGTCGGGCTGGCGCGTGCGGTCGCCGATCCAGATCATGTGGCCGGACGTCGCGTACCAGTCGCCCGAGGTCGAATCGACGCGCGTCAGCGCCTGCTCGTAGCCGAGCAGCAGCGCCTCATGGCTGGTGAAGAAATCCGTCTCGCGCAGGTTCGCGTGGTTATCCGAGGTGATGCCGATGGCCTTCATGAAGTCCATCGTCTCGGAAATCCGGTCGGCGAGCTTGCGGTAGCGCTCGGCCTGCGGGCTGTCCTTGACGAAGCCGAGCATCCACTGGTTGACGTTCTCCAGGTTGGCATAGCCGCCCATGGCGAAAGCGCGCAGGAGGTTCAGCGTGGCGGCGGACTGGCGGTAGGCCATGATCTGGCGTTCCGGGTTCGGCACGCGGGCCTCTTCCGTGAACTCGATGCCGTTGATGATGTCGCCGCGGTAGGAGGGCAACGTCACGTCGCCCTGCTTCTCCACGCCCGAGGAACGGGGCTTTGCGAACTGGCCGGCGATGCGGCCGACCTTGACCACCGGAAGCTGGGCGCCGAAGGTCAGCACCACGGCCATCTGGAGGAAAGCGCGGAAGAAGTCGCGGATCGTATCGGCACCGTGCTCGGCGAAGCTTTCGGCGCAATCGCCGCCCTGAAGCAGGAAGCCCTTGCCTTCGGCCACGTTCGCAAGCGCGGTCTTGAGGCGGCGTGCCTCACCGGCGAAGACGAGCGGCGGAAACTTCGCAAGGCGCTCTTCGGTCGCCGCCAATGCGGCGAGATCGGGATAATCCGGAACCTGCTGGATGGGCTTCTGCCGCCAGCTGCTCGGCGTCCAATTCTGTGCCATGATACTCACCTGTCCTGAAGCGCTCCCAACAAGCCTGGAGCGCCCCTCCGTTTCAACGATGCGGGCTTATAAACCGTTAGATGGTTCTTGCATAGCCGAAGTTCCAGCGGCTGTGACGGTTCTGCCCTTGGTGTGACATGGCGATGAATGGAGGCGAACGACAGCTCCGCCTAGAGGCGGCGCCAAGCCGCGTCCCGGGCGAATGTCCGGTGAAAGACAGGCTCGACGAAGGGTGCCGGAATGAGCTTGCGGCGGCCGTTCCCGAGCCGGCCGAACAGGCGGATCGCCCATTCCAGCCCCGCCCATTCCTCCCGCTCCAGCGGGTCGGAGAACGGGTCTTTCCGACGGCGGCCAGCCATCCTCTCCATCCTGTCGAGGGCGATCATCCATTCCGGGCTCATGGCAAGCCTCCTTCAATCGAGTGTGTTCCATGAGGTAGCGAGCGCGGCAGGCGGATCGTAGATGCGGAAATGAAACGGCCGTTTCACCGACGGGCGATGCCGGTCGGCCGGTTTTGCGCTAGATTGGCAGGAATGAACAAGGAAACGGCAATGTCCGAAGTCGACTGGAACGATCTGCGGCTTTTCTTCCATGTAGCCTCGGAAGGCGGGCTTGCGGGCGCTTCATCGATCACGGGCATCAGCGCGCCCACGATCGGCCGCCGCATGCTGGCGCTGGAGCGTGCCATGGGGCGCACGCTCTTCATGCGCAGCCAGCAGGGCTATCGCCTCGCCCCCGACGGGATCGTTCTCTTCGAGCACGTCCAGACCATCCGCCGCACGACGGCCGACATCACCCGCTGGCACGGCGATGCCTTCGCGCTTCCCATCGTCGCGATCGCCGGCAATATATGGCTGACGGGCTTCGTCGCGGAAAACACGGCGGATCTGCGCGGCCCCACCGAAAGCTTCCGCCTGTGCTGCAAGCAGCTCCCGCCCGGCGAGGACCTGACCTATCGCCACGGCATGATCGCGCTCTTCAACGCCGCGCCGAAGACCGGCAATGTCGCGGTGCGCAAGTCGGTCGATGTCGCCTATGCCGTCTACCGGCCCGTCGGCCGCGCCGGCGAGGCCGATCTGCCATGGGTCTCCATCGGCACGGAGGTCGCCACGTTCGATGCGGAGAAATGGGTGTTCCGCAACCACGAACAGCAGATCCACACCTGGACGAACGCGCCTGACCTCCTGGCCCGGCTGATCGCCAGCGGCGCCGGGCGCGGCGTCCTGCCGGTCTTCGTGGGAGATGCGATGCCCGCGCTCGTGCGCGAGGGCGAGCCGATCGCGGAGCTCACCCATCCCCTCTGGCTCACGGTCAACGACGACGACCGCCACCGGCCGGAAATGCGCCTCGTGATCGATCGCCTCTCCGCGCTTTTCAAGCGCAATGAGGATCGTTTCGCCGGGCGCCCGCCGGCCGAAGAGAGGATGCCGGCTAGATCCGCTGCCCGTTCCTGACGCGGTAGCTCGGCTGGTACATCGTCACCAGTTCCTCCGCCGCCGTAGGATGCACCGCCATGGTGCGGTCGAAGTCGTCCTTGGTGACGCCCGCCTTCAGTGAGACGCCGAGGAGCTGCGTCATCTCGCCCGCCTCGTGGCCGAGGATATGCGCGCCCACCACCTTGCGGTCGGCGGCATTGACGATAAGCTTCATGATCGTCTTTTCCTGCCGACCGGAAAGCGTCGCCTTCATCGGGCGGAACTCGGCGCGGTAGATCTCGAGGTCGTCGAACCTTTTGGCCGCCTCCTCCTCGCTGAGGCCGACCGTGCCGATCTCGGGCTGCGAGAACACGGCGGTCGCGATGAGGTCATGGTCGGGCGAGACCGGATTGCCGCGGAACTCCGTCTCGATGAAGCACATCGCCTCGTGGATTGCGACCGGCGTCAGCTGCACGCGGTCGGTCACGTCGCCGAGCGCGAAGATGCCGGCCACGTTGGTGCGCGAATACGCGTCGACGACGATGGCGCCGCGCTCGTTCATGGCGACGCCCGCCGTCTCCAGCCCGAGGCTGCCGGTATTGGGCACGCGGCCGAGCGCCAACATCACCTGGTCGACGGTCAGCGTCTCACCGGCCTTGGTCTTCACGACGCGGCCATCGCCCTCGCCTTCGGCGACGCTGGTAATGATGTCCTCACAGATGACGCGGATGCCCTTGGCGATCATCGCCGACTGCACACCCTGCCGCATGTCCTGGTCGAAGCGCGAGAGGATCTGCTTGCCGCGATAGATCAGCGTCGTCTCGACGCCGAGGCCGTGGAAGATATTGGCGAATTCGACGGCGATATAGCCGCCGCCGGAAATGAGGATGGATTTCGGCAGCGCCGGCAGGTCGAAGGCCTCGTTCGAGGTGATGCAGAGGTCGTGGCCGGGCAGGTCGAAATGCGGCGTGGGATGGCCGCCGACGGCGATCAGGATGCGTTCGGCCGTCACCAGCTCGTCGGTGGCGGTGAGGCGGATCGTGTTCGGCCCGACGAGCACCGCGCGCGTCGCGAGGATGATCGCGCCGGCATTTTCCAGCCCCTTGCGGTAGAGGCCTTCGAGGCGCGTGATCTCCTTCTCCTTGGCCGCGACGAGCGCCGGCCAGTCGAATGTCGTCTCGCCGACCTGCCAGCCGAAGCCGGCCGCATCCTCGAAATGCTCGTGGAACTGCGAGGCATAGACATAGAGCTTCTTCGGCACGCAGCCGCGGATGACGCAGGTTCCGCCGAAGCGGAATTCCTCGGCGATCGCCACCTTCTTGCCCATGGCGGCGGCAAGGCGCGCGCTGCGCACGCCCCCGGAGCCTCCACCGATGACGAAGAGGTCGTAGTCGAATGTCGTCATGTCGCGATCTCCTGCGGGCAAGCCTGGCCGGACGGCCGTCTGAGGACGCGGACGGCGAATCCGCCCGCTGCGCCCGACACATATAGGAACAGCGCGCCCAAAAGGAAAAGGCCGGATCGCCGGTTGAGCGCCACTCCCGCTCCGCTCGCTTTACATTACCGGGAAATCTGCCCCAAATGGCTGGTCGGGCGGCATGGATGCCGGATTTACGCCGGGGCGAAGGGGCATTAGGACATACCTGACCGATTGTGGTCCAAGCGGATGATCATCATGAAAAAGCCCCTATCCATCGCAGCCTGCGCGGCCGCACTCGCCCTCTTGGCCGGCCCGGCCATCGCCGAAGACCTCGTCTTCGAGCTGAAGAACGGCACAGGTTCCACGCTCACCGCCTTCTACACCTCCCCGGTCGGTGAAGACCGGTGGGAAGAGGATGTGTTCGGCGACCAGGTGCTGGAACCCGGAGAATCGATCGAAATCACCATCGCCGACGGCCGCGACGTCTGCGAATACGACATGCGCTTCGAGTTTTCGGAGGATTCCGCCTTGGATACGACGACCGACACGCAGAACCTCTGCGAACTCGGCTCCTACACGATCCACGAATAACGGGGCGGCCCGTTTCATCCGGCGCGCGCCGGATATGAAGGCTATGAAAAAGGCGGCCGATGGCCGCCTTTTTCGTCGATGCTTATTGCTGCGGCTGCGCGTCACCGCCCTCGGCTGGCTTGGCGCCGAGCATCTTGTCGAGCTTGTCGCCGCTTTCGGTGCGCAGGTCGCGGTCGACGCCCGAGGCCCAGATTTCGGCGGCCTTCATGACTTCGCGCGTGGCGATCGGGCCGTCCGACAGCAGCTTCTTGCCGACGGCCGAGCCGTAGAAGTCGGCGATGGCCTTCAGCTCGTCCTGCGTGAAGGTCTTGGCGTAGATGGTCGCTGCTTCCTTCTCGAGGTCGGCGCGGCGCGGCGCGAGCGCAAGCGCCTGCTCGTCGACGACGGCGTTGATTTCCTGCTCGTGGTTCGGCGAGGCCTGCACGAAGGTCGCCTTCACGCGAGCGGCAAGGCCCGGAAGGATGCTGTCGAAGCGGCTCGTCGCGCCGATGGCGTCGATGGCGGCGCGGGCCGCCTTGATCTGCGCGTCCGTGACGTCCTGCGCCTTGACGGCGCCGGCAAGGCCCGCCGAAACGATGAGGGTCACCGCAAGGGTCCGGCCGAAACCAGCAAATTTGATCATGTCGGTCTGTGCTCCTGTCTATTCTTTCGCCGTCAGCGTGCGCGCACCAGCGGGTCCCGCGATGATGGCAAGCGACGCCATATTGATGAAGAGGCCGTGTTCGACGACGCCCGGTATGTCATTGAGATTGCTTGCGAGCGCATCTGCATCAGGAATGCGGCTAAAAGATGCGTCGAGAATGTAGTGTCCACCGTCCGTCATGAACGGGCCGTCGCCGGAAGTGCGCAGCGCGATCGGGCCGGAAAGGGAAAGGCGCGCGGCGGTCTTCTCGATGGCGATGCGCGTGGCGGCAAGGCCGAACGGATTGACCTCGATCGGCAGCTTGAAGGCGCCGAGCGTCTCGACGACCTTGCTCTCGTCGGCAATGACGATCATGCGCTGCGAGGCGCTGGCGACGATCTTCTCGCGCAGCAGCGCGCCGCCGCCGCCCTTGATGAGGCGCAGCCTGCCGTCCACCTCGTCGGCGCCGTCGATGGTGAGGTCGAGTTCCGGCAGCTCGTCGAGCGACTTCAGCGGCACGCCGAGTTCGACGCAGAGCCGCGCCGTGCGCTCGGATGTGGGCACGCCCTCGACCTTGAGGCCGTCGGCCACCTTCTCGGCCAGGAGCCGCACGAATTCCTCGGCGGTCGAGCCGGTGCCGATGCCGAGGCGCATGCCGTCTTCCACATGGGCGAGCGCTGCCTCGGCGGCCTTGATCTTCATTTCACGGGCGTCCATGCCCCAAAACTCCCTGAACGGTTGCAAACAGGCGCGCGAAGCGGCCGGAATTCCGGTGAGACACTTACACGCCCCGGCCGGCAAACGAAAGCCAAAATCGCCGCTTCCCTGCGGCGGGAAAGCGGATTGCAAATGCCGCCCCGCCGTCGCATACCGGAAACATCCTCCCTCTTTCCATCCGCAAGGTTTTCCATGTCCGCTCCTCTCGTAGTCTTCGATCTCGACGGCACCCTCATCGATACGGCACACGATCTCGTGGCGAGCCTCAACCACACGATCGGCCTCGAAGGGCTGGAACCGGTCGGCTACGGCGACCTCACCTATCTCGTCGGCCATGGCGGCCAGGTGATGATCAAGCGCGCCTTCGCGCTGCGCGGCCGCGAGATTTCCGACGAGGAGCTCCAGCGCATGCTCGCCGTCTTCGTCGAGCACTATGCGGACGCCATGCCCGGCGTCTCCGTGCCCTATCCCGGCCTCACCGACGCCATGGACCGCCTTGCCGGTACCGGCTACCGCCTCGCCGTCTGCACGAACAAGATGGAAGGGCTGGCCCGCCGTCTCGTCGACGGCCTCGGCCTCAGCGCGCGCTTTGCCGCCATCACCGGCGGCGACACCTTCGCCGTCCGCAAGCCGGATGCCGAGCACCTGCTCGGCACCGTTCGCCTTGCGGGGGCCGACCCGAAGCGCACGGTGATGATCGGCGACAGCCTCAACGACATGCTCGTCGCCCGCAATGCCGGCGTCCCGTCGATCGGCGTGCCCTTCGGCTATTCGGACGTGCCGGTCGCCGAGCTCGAGCCGAACCACGTCATCGCCCATTTCGACGAGCTGACGCCCGATCTCGTGGAACGCCTCATCGCCCGCTAATAAAAAGGGGCACGCCTCCCTGGAGGCGTGCCCCTTGCATTCATGAGCCGGTTCGCAGGATCAGCCCTGGACCTGCCGTGCCGAGCGCGTGGCGGCGAAGGCCTTGCGCATGTAGTCGTCGCGACCGTAGACGTCGTCGAAATACTCGACCGCGCCGTTCCTGTTCGGCCAGGCAGTGAAATAGGCGATGTAGATCGGGATATCCGCCTTCACGCTCAGCGCCTTGTTGCGGCCCGCCGCGATCTCCTTGCCGACATCCGCCTCGCTGACGCCGAGCACGGCCGCCGCCATCTTGCGCGGCTCGGCAAGACGCACGCAGCCGTGGCTGAGCGCCCGCATGTCCTTCTTGAAGAAGCTCTTCGACGGCGTGTCGTGCATGTAGATGGCGTGGCTGTTCGGGAAGAGGATCTTCAGTTCGCCCAGCGCATTGTCGCCACTCGGCGGCTGGCGCACGGAAACGCCGGCGGTCGAGCCGCTCCAGTTGACGGAGGACGAAGGCACCGCCCGGCCGCCCACGGCCACCTCGTAGCCCATCCGGTCGAGATAGGACGGGTCGTTGCGCAGCTTCGGCAGCATCTCGTTGATGATGATCGACTGCGGCACGCCCCAGTACGGATTGACCTCGACGGTCTGGATGCGGTCCTCGAAGAAATAGGTCTGGTTCGACTTGGAGCCGACGACCGTGCGCATCGAGAACTTTTCCGCGCCGTCCTCATGGTAATAGACCATGAAGGCCGGCTGGTTGATGAAGACATGGCGCGCGCCGAGATCGGTCGGCAGCCAGCGGGCCTGTTCCAGCGCCACTTCGAGCTTGGCGACCTTGTCGACCACCGAATCGCCGCCGACGAGCTTGCGGATCGATGCCTTGCCGACGACGCCGTCCGGCTTCAGCCCGTTCTCCTTCTGGAAGGCCTCGACGAGCGCGACGAGTTCCTGCGTATAGTCCGGCGTGCCCGCATAGCTTGCGATGGTCACCGAATGGTCGGTCTTCAGCGCATCCGAGCCGTGCTTGACGATTCCCTTGACGATATTGGCGAGCTCCGGGCTGCTCTGGCCCGGCTTCAGCAGGGTGTTTTCGGCGATCACCACGCGGTCGTCGCCCTCGGTCTCGGCACGCAGCCTGGCAAGCTCGGCCTTCAGCGCCTGGAATTCGGCATTGGCCGGCGAGCGGCTTTCGAGATAGCCCTTCACGTTGCCGCTCAGCGCCACGTTCTTCAGCGCCGCGACGAGATTGACGTCCTTGCGCTTAAAGTCGTGATAGCCGGAAATGCGGTTCGGATCGATGCGGCCGCGCACGGCGTCCTGCACATAGGTCGCGACGGCCGACGAAAGGGCGATCTCGAAGGTCGCAAGCTCGCCGTAGCGCGCGTTCATGTCGGCGCTGTCGAAGCTGTCCGAGGGGATCTGCACCGCATAGTCCCAGGGATCGAGGCCGACGGCGGCGGCATCGGCGAGCACCGCGATGGCGGCCTTGGCCTTCTCGTTGATGCCGGCGCCCTCGACCCAGACGAGTTTCTTGTGGTCGGCGTAGAACGTCTCGACCGCCTTGGCGGCATCCGGCGTGGTGCGCACGTTGACAGAGGCGAAGGCGGCGCGGATGCCGGAATCTCCGGCCGGCACGATGTCCGCGGAGATCGAGCTGGTCACGACTGGATCGGCCAGCTTGTCGACGGCGACGCGCTTCAGGGCGTCGGCCTTGTAGGTGTAGTAGCGCGGGCCGGTGACGCGCGGCAGGGGCTTTGCCTCCTGCCTTGCTTCGGCGTTCGGCATCACCGCGCCGGTCTGCACGCCCGGAAGCTCCTCTCGCTTCGGCTCCTTCTTCTTGCCGCCGCGAAGGATATCCATCAGCGTGATGGCATTTGCGGGCGCGGCGTGCAGCGTGATGGTGGCGCAGGACAGAGCCAGCGCAGCGGCCAGCACGGCAGTCTTTGTCAGCTTCATATGTATTCCATTCCCCGAATGAACCGCACCTTGCGGTCTCTGGCGGCGCCCGAACCAGCAGGCCGGTAAGTTATAGGAAAGGATGGTGAATGAAAAGGAAACGCCCTTCCCCGCCGGCCCTTCCGGACCTCACGAAACCGTTATGCCGGAACCTGGAAAACAGGACGGGCGACACCCGGTAAAAATTTGAATTGACGCGGATTTTTTTGCCCGGAGCCAGTTTTCCGACCCCTTCGGCAGAAAATCATAAAAAATTTGTGCCGGCGGTTGTGATGGAAAAGGCACAGCGCCCGCGGCGCCTTCGAGCCCCCCTGCGGGACCATATCCGCCGCCTAATCGATTTTAACCGAAAGTCTCGTCCCGCACCGCCAATCCGCCCTTGCAACCGGGTCTGAGATGGGCCAGAGATTTGCGCGATTTTTTCGCGCCAGCGCGGCCCTCCCCGAACGGCCCGCGCTCGCCCGGCCTGCCGCGCCCCATGCGGCGGCATCGCCGGCGGCAGGATGGAGCGCATGGGCTTTAAAGCGGGAAGCACAATGACATCGACGCGCACGGAAACGGATACATTCGGCCCCATCGAAGTGGACAACAGCCGCTATTGGGGCGCGCAGGCCCAGCGTTCGCTCGGCAACTTCAAGATCGGCTGGGAAAAGCAGCCGCTTTCAGTCGTGCGCGCCCTCGGCATTGTCAAGCAGGCCGCCGCCCGCGCCAACATGGAGCTCGGCCGTCTCGACCCGAAGCTCGGCGAAGCGATCGTCGCCGCCGCGCAGGAAGTCATCGACGGCAAGCTCAACGACCATTTCCCGCTCGTCGTCTGGCAGACGGGCTCGGGCACCCAGTCCAACATGAACGCCAACGAGGTGATCTCCAACCGGGCCATCGAAATGCTCGGCGGCGTCATGGGCTCCAAGAAGCCGGTGCATCCGAACGACCACGTCAACATGAGCCAGTCGTCGAACGATACCTATCCGACGGCCATGCACATCGCCTGCGCCGAGCGCATCGTCCATGACCTCCTGCCGGCGCTCAAGCACCTGCACGCCGCGCTCGAAGCCAAGGTCAAGGCCTTCGACCACATCATCAAGATCGGCCGCACGCACACGCAGGACGCCACCCCGCTGACCCTCGGCCAGGAATTCTCCGGCTATGCCGCGCAGGTCGCCTCCTCGATCAAGCGCATCGAACTGACCCTGCCGGGCCTTTGCGAGCTCGCCCAGGGCGGCACCGCCGTCGGCACCGGCCTCAACGCCCCGGTCGGCTTTGCGGAAAAGGTCGCCGATCAGATCGCGAAGATCACCGGCATCGCCTTCAAGACGGCACCGAACAAGTTCGAGGCGCTCGCCGCGCACGATTCCATGGTCTTCTCGCACGGCGCGATCAACGCGGCCGCCGCCGCCCTCTTCAAGATCGCCAACGACATCCGCTTCCTCGGCTCCGGCCCGCGCTCCGGCCTCGGCGAACTCTCCCTGCCGGAAAACGAGCCCGGCTCGTCCATCATGCCCGGCAAGGTCAACCCGACCCAGTGCGAAGCCCTCACCCAGGTCTGCGCCCAGGTCTTCGGCAACCACGCGTCCCTCACCTTCGCCGGCAGCCAGGGCCATTTCGAGCTCAACGTCTTCAACCCGCTGATGGCCTACAACTTCCTGCAATCCGTCCAGCTCCTGTCGGATGCCGCGATCTCCTTCACCGACAATTGCGTCGTCGGCATCGAGGCGCGCGAGGACAACATCAAGGCCGCGCTCGACCGCTCGCTGATGCTCGTCACGGCGCTCGCCCCGAAGATCGGCTACGACAATGCCGCCAAGATCGCCAAGACCGCGCACAAGAACGGTACGACGCTCCGCGAGGAGGCCGTCGGCGGCGGCTACGTCACGAACGAGGAGTTCGACGAGGTTGTGCGCCCGGAAAAGATGATCATGCCGGGTTGAAAAAGTTTTTTTTAATATAACATGCAAAAAGGCCGCAGATCATTGGATTTACGGCCTTTTTTCTTTCTACATTCCGTTACGGAATACACAATCGTTAATCTTTCCCAAAGCTTTTGCGCAGTATTTTACGGGATGGGAGCCAACGAAGGAAATCAGGAGCAGCCGCAATGAACACGGCAGTCGCGCAGAAGGTCCAGGTGCCCGATATCGCGGCGCAGGTGACCTATGCCATGCGCATAATGGGCGTTTCTCCCATTCCGCGGAATTACGAGCTGTTCTACGAAGCCTATATCGGCTCGAACCCCAAGCTGACGCGGGAACTGGCCGCCCTCGGCAGCAAGGCCTCGCAGGAGGAACTGGACGAGATCGGCGCCCGCTATTTCGGCCATCACCACGGCGAGACCGTCATCGACGGCGCGCATACGAAGATCGTCGGCGAGCTGGAAGGCCTCCTGCGCCTTCTCAAGCAGGAACAGACCTCGCTCGAAAGCTACAACAAGCTGCTCGGCGAAACCGTCGTGCGCATCAGCGGCAAGAGCGTCGCCAGCGCCGAGATCATCCGCAGCGCCATCGGCGTCCTGACGGAAGCGACCGGCGACACCATCACCCAGGGCAAGGAGATGGTCGAGAACGTCACGCAGAAGTCCATCGAGATGGAAAACGTCCGCAAGGAGCTGGACGAATACAAGCGCATCGCTAACACCGATTCGCTGACGCAGCTCTCCAACCGCCGCGCCTTCGACGACAAGCTCTCGGCGATCTACAATTCCTCCATGTCGCGCAACGTCACCGCGCTGGTCCTTGCCGACATCGACCATTTCAAGAAGATCAACGACACCTACGGCCACCCGGTCGGCGACAAGATCCTCGCCTCCGTCGCCAGCCTGATCCGCGCGAACGTGCGCAAGGACATCCTCGTCGCGCGCACCGGCGGCGAGGAATTCGCGATGATCGTCGAGGGCAATACCGAGGAAGAGGCCATGGCGATCGCCGAGCGCATCCGCACCGCGCTGGAGCACACGCCGTTCAAGAACTCCAAGACCGGCGTGAACTACGGCCCGATCACCATCTCGCTCGGCTTCTGCATGGCCTCCTGGGCGGAAGGCCCCGGCGAACTCTACTCCAAGGCCGATATCGCGCTTTACTGCGCCAAGAACGGCGGGCGCAACCGCACCATGGCCTTCGAGGACGGCATGAAGAAGGACTTCACCAAGAGCTGGCTGATCTACCGCAAGTAGGACATCCGCTCCTGTCCCGAAACGGCGCCCTTCGCGGCGCCGTTTGCATTTCGGCAACGAAATTTTTTCCCCGACCAAATCCGGCGGAACCGTGGCGGTACCTGAGCGTTTCTACGGCAAACGGAGGATCGTGCCATGCAGAACGGATTTCTCGAAATGACGATCATCGCAGTCCTGATGGTCAGCAGCCTCGTCTGGATCCAGCCCTTCTAGAGCATTTCCGAATGCAAAAGCGCTTCGCACTTTTGCTGGAAATGCTCCAGGGGCATAAGCAAGCCGGCGGGCGCCTGTTCCCGCCGGAACATCGCGGCGCACGCCGCCGTCCTACAACGTCCCCATCGGAACACGCCGGGAAAAACGCCCCGGCCTCAAGACAGGGGACAGGACATGAAAAAGCTCGCCATCGCGCTCATCGCCGGCCTTCTTTCCACCACGGGCATCGCCGCCGCCACCGACAAGACGGTCGATCCGATCGAGGTCGCGTCGCTCTCCTCCGCCTCGCAGAAGACCGGCTGGCTGCAGGTGCTCTCCGGCGGCAAGCCGGTGAAGTCCAATGCGAAGATCGCCGCCGTCTCCCGCGCGCCCATCGCTCGCGAACTCGTCGCCTTCAACGAGGACGTCGCGCCCGGCACGATCATCGTCGACAATTCCGAGCGCCGCCTCTACCACGTGCTCGGTTCCGGCCTTGCCATGAAATATGCCGTCAGCGTCGGCCGCGAGGGCTTCATCTGGACCGGCACGGAAAAGGTGACACGCAAGACCGAATGGCCGACCTGGACGCCGCCGGAGGATATGCGCGCCCGCGAGGCGAAGAAGGGCAAGGTCCTGCCGGTCACCATGAAGGGCGGCCTCGACAACCCGCTCGGCTCGCGCGCCATCTATCTCGGCTCCACCATCTACCGCATCCACGGCACCAACCAGCCGTCCTCGCTCGGCAAGGCGCAGTCGTCCGGGTGCATCCGCATGGCGAACGAGGATGTCGAGCACCTCTATGCGCAGGTGACGCCCGGCACGACGGTCATCGTGCGCAATTGAGGAAGACCGGAACGATCAGCGGCAGGCCGATGCGCCTGCCGCTTTTGCTATTGCGATGAGTTCCGGGCGGTATTCGAAATGCATGGTGTCGTAGTGGTACCAGCGCCCGCCCCAGACGAAGCCGTGCCGCTCGAAAATCTCGACGATCTCCAGCGGATACCGGTTGGCATGGCGCGGTACCTTGCCGGGCTTGCCGCCGGACCAGACCCAGTAATCGGCGAATTTCGTGTTGAGGTCGATGGCCGCGCCGAAGCTGTGCACCGACATGTTCGGCGCGCCGGAAACCTTGCGCCAGTTGAAGGTGCCGGCGGGCGGCGCCAGGTAGCGCTTCAGCGCCGGCCTTTCCGCAAGCTCGTCCCGCACCTTTTCCAGCGCCGCCGCGGCGCCCTGCCGCTTCGTGACGCGCAATGTCGTGCCGAACCAGGCGACGGGAACGAGGTCGCCTTCCACCGCCTTCGCGGTCCGGCCATAGAGCCGCATCATCAGAGCATCGCTGCGGATGCGGCCCGGGTCGAAATCGACCACCGGCTTCGCCTCGCAGGCGCCGAGCGGGTAGATCTGCCGCAGGCTGTCCTCGATGTCCCCGCCGGCCAGCGCCGCCTGGTGATCCTTCGCCTTGCCGTCGTCGATCGGAAGCGGCTCGCCGCCGTCGCGCAGGAGAAGCATGTTGCCCTCGACGCCGGAAAGGCTCTCGGGATAGGCCTCGACGAGCAGCCCGAGCCGCGTGGCAAGCTCTGGCTCGGCCGCGCGCGCGGCCGGCACGGCCGCCGCCAGCGCGAGCGCGGCGGCGAACCAGCGCTTAGTCGACGGAGATGTTGATATAGTCGCCTCCCGCGCCGCGCCAGATTTCGACGGAGATGCGCACGTCGCCATCGAGGATGCGACGCGCGGCGCTGCCCTCGATCCGGCCGCCGCGGATCATGCGCTCGGCAAGATCGCGGTTGCGGGCGGATGCGAAGAAGCTGTCGATATCGTCGCCGGGCTGGCGGATGCCGAAGCGGTGCACATTGGCGCGATCCTGGCGGATGACCTGCCAGGGCTGGGTCAGGCGCTCGTTGCTGGAATTGTAGAGATCGTCCTGCCCGATATAGGCGTCATAGCTTTCCAGCAATTCGTCGGCATGGGCCGCACCCGTCGAAACCACCAATGTTGCAGCACAAGCCGCCGCGAAAATTCCTGTCCGCATTTCTCACTCCAAATCCGGCCGAAGCCCTTAGCAATGACAAGACGGGCGGGCAGGTCCGGATATTCGCAGCCTTCTTCAGGCGGCAAGGCGCCGCCGGTCCTCCGCAAGGAAATCGACGATGCGGTCGATCACGGGCTCCGCCGAGACGATGCGGCGATGGCCGAAGCCGTTCGCCCATTCGAGCGTCACGTTCGGCCCGGCGGCGGCATAGCGGCGGGCGTGCAGCGCCGGCACCTCCTTGTCGTCCTCGGCATGGAGGACCAGCATGGGCGTTGCGAGCCGCCCTGCCCCGTTCGCCGCATCGAAGGCCGAAAGCGGCGCGCCGGCGATTCGTTCCACATGGCTCTCCAGCGCCGCCTGCGCCCGGGGCCCGAGCTTCAGCAGCCGGCCGAGATCCTTGAAAAGCCACATCATCTCGCTCGGCGAGCCGATGGTGACGAGCCGGCGCGGCCGGTGGGCCGGCACCGAGGGCACGAGGCCGCTTGCCGCGCAGGCAAGCGATGCGCCGCCGAAGGAATGGCCGCAGAAATAGTCGAAGCCGCCGAAGCGCTGCCAGGCCGCGTCGATCGCCCGGACGGCCATCGGCAGCGTCAGCGTGCGCCCCCGCGAGACGCCGTGGCCCGGCAGGTCGAGCGCGACGACCTCATGGCCCGCGGCGACCAGCCCCTCTGTGAGGGCCGCAAGATAGGCCGTGCGCGAGCCCCATCCATGCACTACGAGGACGCGCCCCGCAAACGCCTCGCAGGGGCGCGCGGCAAAGCGGTGCGCGACGGCACTGCCGCCCTCGAAGGAAAGCGTGACGCGCTGCGCCTGCCGCATCCAGCCGCGCGAGCGGGCGAACAGCTCCTTCTCCTTCGCCGTGCCGGGGCGCCGGCGGGGCGTCGTCGCGAAGAGACGGAAGGCGGCGCGGCCGGCCGCATCGGGAGACACCGCGGCCACGCCCGAAAGCGCCAGCCGGATGACCTTCAAGCCAAAGGATGCCATAGTGGGAATCCATAAAAATGTTCAATGCTGAACAATAAAGTACAACCATGAACGAAAATCAAGCCTTCCCCTGGGATCATCCGCGCTTTCGCAGCTGGATCGGCGTGGCGCGCGCCTGCCAGCTCATGCAGCAGGCGATGACAAGGGCGATCGCGGACCTCGGCATCAAGACGCCGCATCTCGACATCCTGATCAATCTCTACCGCTTCGACGGCATTTCCCAGCAGGAGCTGGCCCGCAAGCTTCTGGTCGGCCGCTCGAACATGAGCATGCTGCTGCCGCAGCTCGAAAAGCGCGGCCTGATCGTCCGCCGCCCGGATACGAAGGACAAGCGCATCCTGCGCCTTTCGCTGACGGAAGACGGCCGAGAACTCACCATGGAAGCCATGGCCATCCAGACGGGAATGATCGAGAAGATCATGTCGCAGACGCCCGCCGACCGCTGCCTCCAGGTCGCAGAGGCGATGGAGGACATCATCCGCCTTCTCCAGACGATGGAGACGGACGAGGACGCAGAGAACTAGGGCTGAATGACGATCGGTCCTAGACGGCGGCGACGTCGTCCGCCCGGGTCGACCGCAGCGACAGGAACTCCCAGACGGCGACGCCGAACAGCACCGCGCCGGCCGCCATGAAGAGCTGGTAGGGTTCGACGACCGGCACGACCAGCGACAGCGCCAGCAGCGCGCCGATGCCGACGAGATGCGACAGCGGCGAGCGCCCGCGGATCGCCGCCTTGAACCAGATATTGCCGAGCAGGAAGACGACCGGCCCGCCGATGATGGCGCTCGCCGTCCTGAAATCGAGATGGCCGTGCGGATGGGCGAGCGCGAACTCCTCCGCCACCGCCGAAAGGACGATGCCGGCGACGATCGGAATATGGGCGTAGGTGAAGGCCATGCGCGCGATGCGGCCGGGCGTTGCCGAATGCTCGATGAGATGCGCCGCCTCGCCATGGCCGAAGCGGAAGTAGATCCACCACATGGTCGCCGTCGAGACGAAGGCCGCGGCCAGCATGAAGATGGTGAAGCCGTCGAGCAGTTCCATGCCGGCGACCGTGCGGCCGGTCACGAGGATGGTCTCCCCGAGGCAGATGATGACGAAGAGCGCGCAACGCTCGGCCATGTGCTCGCCCGACACCTGCCAGTCGCTCACCGACGAGCGACCGAGGCCGGGCACCGCGAAGCCGAGCGCCGGCGAGACATATTCGACGCCGAGCGCGACCAGCCACAGCGCCAGCCGCGCCTCGTGCTCGACGAAGGCGCCGGCCAGCCAGAACACGGCGGAAAACACCGTCCAGGCGGTGATGCGGGTGAAGTTGCGGCTGTTTTCCGGCCAGTCCCGCCGCATCGCGAAGGCGGTGAAGGCCGAGCGGCCGACCTGCATGGCGGCATAGGTCAGCGCGAACAGCAGCCCGCCGTCGCCGAAGGCGGTCGGAATGGCGATGGAGAGCATCAGGCCGAGGAACATCAGCACGAAGAGCAGGATGCGCACCGGCGTCTTGTCCGGGTCGAGCCAGTTGGTCGCCCAGGTCGTGTAGATCCACACCCACCAGACCGCCAGCATCAGCATGCCCGCCTCGACAAGGCCGAGCGCCGAATAATGCGCGGCGAGCGTATGGGAAAGCTGGATGATCGTCAGCACGAAGACGAGATCGAAGAAGAGCTCGGCGAAGGCGACCTTGCCTTCCTGCGCGGTGCCGCGCGCCCGCAGGCTCGGTGAATGGGCGAAGCGTTCGTCGTTCGGCGCCGTCATGACGGGTTTCCTCGGTTAGAGCTTTTCGAGACGACGGTCCGGCACCACCCAGAGCAGCGCGACGGCGGCGTAGATGAGGTGGGAGATCGTCGGCGAGACGAAGGCGAGCAGGATCGCGGCGAGATAGAAGAGCGGCGAGAAGCGCCCCTTGAAGTCCTTCCCCAGGACATGCCTCACCTGCTCGCGGTCGGGATGGACCGCGACGATGCGCGCCTGCAGGATGGCATAGGCGATGGCCGACAGCAGGAGGATCACGCCGTAGAGCGCGGTCGGAAGCGCCGCGGACGGGTTGTTGCCCATCCAGGCGGTGACGAAGGGAATGAGCGACATCCAGAAGAGCAGGTGCATGTTGGCCCAGAGCACGCTGCCGCTGGCATTGCCGCACACCGTCAGCAGATGATGATGGTTGTTCCAGTAGATCGCCACATAGACGAAGCTCAGGAGATAGCCGAGGAAGACCGGCACCAGCGGCAGCAACGCCGCGAAGCTCGGCTCCTTCGGCACGGTGAGCTGCAGCACCATGATCGTGATGATGATGGCGATCACGCCATCGCTGAAGGCTTCCAGACGTCCCTTGTTCATGCGCACCCCATGTCCATTCTCATTAGAGATGCCGCACGTTGGGCTGAGTCGCCACACAAGGTTGCGTAACGTCAATTCGCCTCTTCCTCGGCGTGGCGCTGGCGCTCCTCTTCCGCCGCCGCCCGCACCCTGCCGGTGCGGGCCGCAACGATATCGGCGGGCTGGGCATTGCCGCGGATGAGCTGGCGGCCCGCATAGATGCCGCCGACCGTCTCGATGGCGAGGCGCTCGCGGTCCGTGTCGCGGAATTCCTCGACCACCTCGCCCGCCAGTTCCTCGTCCTCGCCGAGCGCCTTCAGCGTCTCGCGGCTGAAGATCATGGCGGATTCGAAGGTCTCGCGGATCTGGAAGTCGACCCCGGCATGGACGAGGTCGATGGCATGGCCGCGGTCATAGGCGCGGGCAAGCAGCGGCACGAGCGGGAACTCCTCCTTCACCACCTCGGCGATCTTCACCGCCGCCTCCTTGTCGTCGACGCAGATGAGGATGGCTTTCGCCGTTGCCGCGCCCGCCGCATGCAGGATGTCGATGCGCGAACCGTCGCCGTAATAGACCTTGAAGCCGAAATCCGAAGCGTCGCGCACGAATTCCGCATCCTTGTCGATCAGCGACAGCGTATAGCCGCGGGCAAGCAGCGGCTGGCTGACGATCTGGCCGAACCGGCCGAAGCCGATCATCAGCACCGTGCCCTCGACATTTTCCGGCAGCGTCAGGCCCTCGATGGAGGGCTGGCTCTTCGGCACCAGCCGGTCGTGCAGCATGACGAAGAGCGGCGTCAGCACCATGGAGATGATGATGGTCGCCGTGAGGATGGCGTTCTGCTCGCCGTTGAGGATGCCGGCGGCGACGGCGGCGGCATAGAGCACGAAGGCGAACTCGCCGCCCTGCGCCATCAGCACCGCCCGCTCAAGGCTTTCGCCATGGCAGGTGCCGACGAGGCGCGCCACGACGTAGATCAGCAGCGTCTTCGCCACCATGTAGCCGGCGACGCTCGCCAGGACGAGCTTCCAGTTGGCGGCGATGACCGAGAGGTCTATCGCCATGCCGACGCCGAGGAAGAACAGGCCGAGCAGGATGCCGCGGAACGGTTCGATATCCGCCTCGAGCTGGTGGCGGAAGGACGATTCGGAGAGCAGCACGCCGGCAAGGAAGGCGCCCATCGCCATGGACAGCCCCGAGAGCTGCATGGCGAGCGCCGAGCCGAGCACCACGAGCAGCGCCGCCGCCGTCATCACCTCCCGCGCGCCGGATGCCGCCAGCATCCGGAAGAGCGGGTTCAACAGGTACCGCCCGGCCAGCACCAGCGCGACGATGGCGCCGATGGCAATCGCGATCGACAGCCAGCGGTCGGACGCATCCGTCGCCGCCGCCCCCGTGCCGAGCAGCGCGACGATGGCGAGCAGCGGCACGATGGCAAGGTCCTCGAAGAGCAGGATCGCGATGATGCGCTGCCCCTTGAGCGTGGAGAGCGTACCCTTCTCCTGCAGCATCTGCATGACGATGGCGGTGGAGGTGAGCACGAAGCCGGTGCCGGCGACGAAGGAGGGAATGAGCGGAAAGCCGAAGGCAAGCCCGATCCCGGTGAGCGCCGCCATGGCGCCGAGCACCTGGAACGTGCCGAGGCCGAAGATGTCCTTGCGCATGCCCCAGAGCCGCGAGGGCTGCATTTCAAGGCCGATGATGAAGAGGAACATCACCACGCCGAGCTCGGCGACATGGATGATCGCCTGCGGATCGGAGAAGAAGCCGAGGCCGAACGGGCCGATGGCGAGACCCGCTGCCAGATAGCCGAGCACCGAGCCGAGGCCGATCTTCTTGAAGACCGGCACGGCCGCAACGCCCGCCGCCAGGAGCACGACAACCTGGGTGAGATCGTTTGCGTTCGCTTCTGCTGCCAAGGGCATCTCCCGGGGGATGGGGGTGGACCCCACCTTCGGCAGGCGGTCCAGGTTTATCGCGGCTTCTCGGAAATATCGCGGCTCATGCCCTTCTCCGCAAGCTCGCGCTCGTAATCGGCAAAGAGCCCGGCGCCCTTTTCCCCGAGTTCCCGGAGATAGGACCACGTATAGATGCCGGTATCATGAAAGTCGTCGAAGCCGATGCGGATGGCATAATTGCCGGTCGGCGTCATGGAGATGATCGCGACATTGCGCTTGCCGGGCACCGTGACCTTCTGCCCCGGCCCGTGGCCCTGCACTTCCGCCGACGGCGAGAGCACGCGCAGGAGCTCGGCGGAGAGATCGAAGCTCGCGCCGTCGTTGAAGGTGACGACGAGGCGCTGGCGGTCCTTGGAGACGCGCAGCTCGGTCGGCCAGAGGTCGCTCATGCCTGATCCCTTTCCATTCGATTTCGCGAAGGACTATGCCGCAAGCCGGGGATGCGCAAGGCTGAAAATGCTGTCATAATCGCCGCATCGGCTTGACGGCGCGCGCCCCGCGCACGACATGTCGGCAAAGGAGACGTGGTTTGAATTCGCATGCAGGACCCTGGAACGGCGCGAACGCGGTCGCGCGATCCGAAGCGCCGATGATCGACCCC
Source organism: Shinella sp. R2-11 (assembly GCF_055330205.1). Taxonomy (NCBI): domain Bacteria; kingdom Pseudomonadati; phylum Pseudomonadota; class Alphaproteobacteria; order Hyphomicrobiales; family Rhizobiaceae; genus Shinella; species Shinella sp. R2-11. The sequence goes on from NZ_JBVAPC010000002.1 coordinate 512,592, forward strand.
TTCGGGCGGGCGATCACCTATCTGCGCGTCTCGGTCACCGACCGCTGCGATTTCCGCTGCACCTACTGCATGGCGGAGAACATGACCTTCCTGCCGAAGAAGGATCTCCTTACGCTGGAAGAGCTGGACCGGCTCTGTTCCGCCTTCATCGCCAAGGGCGTGCGCAAGCTGCGCCTGACCGGCGGCGAGCCGCTGGTGCGCAAGAACATCATGCATCTGGTGCGCGGGCTCGGCGCCCATATCCATGCCGGCCGCCTCGACGAACTGACGCTGACGACGAACGGCTCGCAGCTTGCAAGGCATGCCGCCGAGCTTGCCGATTGCGGCGTGCGGCGCATCAACGTCTCGCTCGATACGCTCGATGCGGAAAAGTTCAGGACCATCACCCGCTGGGGCGAGCTTTCCAAGGTCATGGAAGGCATCGACGCGGCGCAGGCGGCGGGCCTGAAGATCAAGATCAACGCCGTGGCGCTGAAGGACTTCAACGACCGCGAAATCCCCGAGCTGATGCGCTGGGCGCACGGCCGCGGCATGGACCTCACCCTCATCGAGACCATGCCGATGGGCGAGATCGAGGAAGACCGCACGGACCGCTACCTGCCGCTCTCGCAAATGCGCGCACGGCTTTCCGAGGAATTCACCCTCACCGAAAATGCCTACCGCACCGGCGGCCCCGCGCGTTACGTGACGGTCGGGGAAACCGGCGGCCGCCTCGGCTTCATCACGCCGATGACGCACAATTTCTGCGAAAGCTGCAACCGCGTCCGCCTCACCTGCACCGGCACGCTCTATATGTGCCTCGGCCAGAACGATGCGGCCGATCTTCGCCTGCCGCTGCGCGCCTCCGAGGACGACGCGCTGCTCTCGCAGGCGATCGACGAGGCGATCGGCCGCAAGCCGAAGGGCCACGATTTCATCATCGACCGCCGCAACCGCCCGGCCGTCGCCCGCCACATGAGCGTCACCGGCGGCTGATCGCCGGAACGGAGGCCAGGTGAAACGCCTTCTTGCAGCCCTCCTCTGCACCGCCCTTCCCGCGCCCGGCGTCACCGCCGACCGCCCGGCCGGCATCGCCGCCGCCGAGGTCATCGCCAAAGCGGCTCTCGGCGAGAACTGCGACATGAACGGCATGGAGGAGGTTCCGATGGCCGGGCCCGAGGCGGAAGGCTTCGCCCATTCCGTCTACCGCTTCTCCTACAAGCCCGCCTACGACCCCGACGGCGAGGATGTTCAGGCCGAGCTCTACCTGCTCTTCTGCGGCGCCGGCGCCTACAATATCCGCAATGCCGTCGTGCTGAAGACGAGCAACGACGACACGCCGAAGCTCATCGCCTTCGCGATGCCCGACGTCGACTACAGCTATACGGACGACAACCGGAACAGGCTGAAAGCCGATCCGACCGTGCGCGGTTTCCGCGCAACGCCGCTCCTGGTGAACGCCGGTTTCGACGAGAAGAGCCGGACCATCAACAGCCACACCGCATGGCGCGGCATCGGCGATGCCTGGGACAGTGGTGAATGGGCATTCCGCAGCGGCGATTTCGTGCTGACCCGCTTCGAGTTCGACCCCACCTATGGCGACCCTCTGCCGGACGTTCCGGAAAGCTACGTCGTCTACGAGGCGGGCAGGTAGGGCCTGATGTGAAAACGGCCGGGCTTCCGCCCGGCCGCCTCCAACCGAAAGATTTTGCCCTCAGGCCGCGTGATACCGGCCGTAGCCGTCGTCCTGCCGAAGGTCGAGGTCGCGGGTCTTGAAGTGGTCGATCTTCTCGTTGAGGTTCTGCACGCGCCGGCGCAGGCCGTGGATTTCGGCGGTGTTCTCCTCCACCATCGCGGCGTTCTGCTGCGTGATGAGCTCGACCTGGTGCACCGCCTGGTTCACCTCGTTGATGCCTTCGTACTGCGCGGCCGCCGCCGCCTCGATCTTGCCGACGAGCGTATGGATCGAGGAGATGTGCTCGTTGATGACGGTCAGCGCCTCGCCTGTCTCGGTGACGAGCGCGACACCGTTGCGCACCTGCGCCGAGCTGTCGGAGATGAGGCCCTTAATCTCGCGGGCAGCGCCCGCACAACGCTGGGCAAGCTCGCGCACCTCCTGCGCGACGACGGCGAAGCCGCGCCCCGCCTCGCCCGCCCGCGCAGCCTCGACGCCCGCATTGAGGGCGAGCAGGTTCGTCTGGAAGGCGATCTCGTCGATGACGCCGATGATCGTGCCGATCTTCTCCGAGGAGCGGTTGATCTCGCCCATGGCGTCGACCGCCTTGGCCACGACCTCGCCGGAGCGCCGGGCATAGCTGTGCGTCTCATCGACGGAAACGGCGGTCTGCTGCGCGCTTTCGGCCGTCGAGCGGACGATGTCGGTGAGCTGGCGGAGCGCCCGGGAGCTTTCCTCCAGCGCCGCCGCCTGCTGCTCGGTGCGGCGGGCGAGGTCGTCGGCAGAAGCGGCAAGGTTGCCGGCGCCGCCGTTGATCTCCATCGTCGTCGCGCGGACGTCGGAAAGCGTGGCGCGCAGCGCCTCGACCGCATTGTTGTAGGTGCGGGCCATGGCGACATATTCGGCGGCCAGCGCCTCCGTCATGCTTTCCTCCAGATTGCCCGCGGCAAGCTGGCCCAGCACGTCGGAAAGCGCCGTCAGCGCCTCGGTCTGCTCCGCCTCGATGCGGGCGCGCTCGCTGGCGCGGCGGGCCTCCTCCTCCGCGGTGAGCTGGCGCTGGGCTTCGGCCTCCTGCTCCAGCCGGATGTTCTCCAGCGCGGCATCGCGGAAGACGGCGACCGAGCGCACCATATCGCCGATCTCGTCGCCGCGGTTGCGCCCGTCGATGCTGATGTCGAGGTCGCCGCTGGCAAGCCGCGACATGGCCTCGGTGACGCGCTTCAGCGGACCGCGCAGGGTTTCCACCAGCATCAGGCCGCCGATGATGGCCAGCAGCGTGCCGGCGACCATGGCGATGATGGAGACATTGGCCGAGCGCTGGCTGTCCTTCTTGCCGGCTTCCTGCGCGCTGGAGACGAACTGCTCGAGCGTCTGGCTGGCATCGGCGACCGAGGCATAGGCGGCAACACGCGCCGCCTGCCACTTCTCGCCAACGGAGATGAGGTCCTGCGTGCCCTTCTTGATCCGGGCGAGCGAGGGAGCGAGCTTCTCGGCAAGGCCGCGCAGCGCCGCATTCTTGGCGCCGAGATCGGCGAGCTTGCCGGCGCTTTCGGAAACCGTCTTCACGTCCACCAGCACGGCATCGCGGCTCGCCTGGTCGAGCTTGCGGTGCAGCTCGCTGATATGCAGGCGGGTCTCGTCGATGCCCTTGAACGTATCGCCCATCAGCGCGATCAGCGTCTTCAGCAGGGCGATCTCGGCATCCATGCCGACGAAACGCTTGGCAGCGGTGTCGGAATTCTTGCCGGCCTCCTTCACGAAATCCGCGTCGAATTTCGAAAGCCGCGTCAGCACCGGCACGAATTTCGTCTTCTTGGCCTCGGCATCGTCGCCGGCGGCGAGGATTTCCTTGATGGCGGCGATCTCGGCCTCGAGCGGCCTGATCTGCTCCAGCGCCTTGGCCGAGGCGATCGCCTTGGATTCGCCGAGCTGCTTGAGAAGCGGCGGCAGGTAGGTCTCGGCCGCCTTCACCTTGTCCTCGGCCTTCATCGCCAGCGCGACGGGCTTGCGGAACTTGCCGATGCGCTCGGCAAGGCCCTGGTAGGCGGCGGCGTCGAAGAGCAGCGCCTTGGCGAAGGCTTCCTTCTCGCCCGATTCGCCGCGGATGACGCCGATCTGCTTTTCGGCGAATTCGCCGTCGCGCGTCATGGCGGCAAGCGCGCCTTCGAGGTCCGCCGTCACGGCGTTGCGTTCCTGGTCGATGGCCCAGAGCGTCTCGCTCTGGCTGCGCATGGTCGCGGCAAGCGCGACGACGGAGGCGATCTTCGCCTTTTCCGCCGCATCGGGCAGGAGGGCATCGAGATCGTGGATGCCGGCCTCCTGCTCGTCGATCCGCGCGCCCAGCGCATCGCGCGTTTCCTGGCCCGGCCGGTCGACGAAGTCCTGAAGCCCGGTGCGCAGGTTCTGGAAATGCGACAGGCTGTTGATCGTCTCGCGCGTCACGGTCATGTGCCCGTTGAGCGTGCTCGCGGTGAAATAGCCGACAAGGCCGATGCCCGCGATCAGGGCGACGAGAGGAATGACGAACAGCAGCACCTTCGTGACGATGCGACGCTGCTGCAGCAGGCGGTCGATGAATGACATGGATTCCCCAACATGTTCTTCTTATGAGAGCCAAGATTTCCCAGGGTGCTTCTCAAAGCCGAAGCGGCCGCGCGGCTCGTCCTTCGAGCCCGGCCGTTCTCCTCGCTGTCGGGGCTTCGGCCGATCTTCCACCAGGCGGCGCGCCCTCACCCGTCGCATCATGCGATCGCTCATCGGGATGACGCAACGATAGGTGGGGAAACTTAATGAAACCCTTCGGCGGGAGGGCAGCAATTCAGGCTGGAGCGGCACGGCAACCGGGCTTTCGCCCCTCTTTCGGCATTACCCCTGATTGTTCCGGTCGATCAGGCGCGCCATTCGGCCTATGACAGGGCGATAGAGGCTCGGAATCACCCGCATGAACACGTCAGGAAACGCAAGGGGCGCGCTCTACATGGTCATCGCCATGGCGGCCTTCACCTGCAACGACGCCCTCGTCAAATCCGTCACCCATGACATGAATACCGGCCAGATCCTCTTCGTGCGCGGGCTGATGACGAGCGCGCTGGTCCTTCTCATCGCGCGCAGCATGGGGGCTCTCGGCTCCTGGCGGGTCGCGCTGCAGCCGGCCGTGGCGCTACGCCTTGCGGCGGAGATATTCGCCTCGCTCACCTATATCTCGGCCCTCGGCGCCATGCCGCTCGCCAATACGTCGGCGATCCTCCAGTCCCTACCGCTCGCCGTCACGCTGGGCGCGGCGCTGTTCCTCGGCGAGAAGGTCGGCTGGCGGCGCTGGCTCGCCATCGCCGCGGGCTTTGCCGGCGTGCTCATCGTCATCCGGCCGGGCCCGGAGGGCTTTTCCATGGCCGCCGTCTATGTCGTCGGCTCGGTGATCGGCGCCGCGGCGCGCGACCTCTCCACCCGCAAGATCCGCAGCGACGTGCCCTCCATCTTCATCAGCGCCGTGACGGCCGTCGCCATAACGTTGTTTGGCGGGGCGCTCATCGTGCCGATGGGCGGCTGGCAGCCGATGCCGCCCGATATCCTCGCGCGGCTGGGGGCGGCGAGCGTGCTGCTTCTCGTCGGCTACCAGACGATCGTCAGCGCCATGCGCGTCGGCGAGATCTCCTTCATCGCGCCCTTCCGCTATACGAGCCTCGTCTGGGCCATCGCCATCGGCTTCCTGTTCTTCGCCGAATTGCCCGACGCCTGGATGACGATCGGCATCGCGATCATCGTCGCCTCCGGCCTCTACACCTTCTACCGCGAGAACCGGCGGCGGGCCGAGGCGGCCGAAACGCAAATCCCCGTGGCATCGTAGGCACTTGCGGGAGAAGGTTACAGCGCCTAGATCGGATGGAGGAAAGGCGGGAAGGAAATGGCACTGACCGAGGCGATACCGGGCGTGATCCTGGCCGGCGGCCTGTCGTCCCGCATGGGGCAGGACAAGGCGCGCATCCGGCTCGGCGGCCTCTCGCTGATCGACCGCGCCGCCCGGCGGCTGCGCCCGCAGGTCTCCGCCCTCGCCGTCAATGCCAACGGTCCCGTGCTTTTCGAGGAGGGCGAGGAGCTGCCGGTCTTCGCCGATCTCGATGCCTCCCGCTCCGGCCCGCTCGGCGGCGTGCTCGCCGCCCTCGACCATGCAAGGCGCTTCCACCCCGAAGCGAGCCACGTCGCGACCGTGCCGACGGACAGCCCCTTCTTCCCCGCCGATCTCGTCGCGCGCCTCACTGAAGCCGTCGACAGGCCGGAGCGCATCGCCGCCGCCCGCTCGGTGAGCGGCCCCCATCCGGTCTTCGCCCTCTGGCCCGTCGCGCTCATGGACGACCTTGCCGCCTGGCTGGCCGGCGGGGGCGCGCTCAGGGTGCGCAGCTACCTGGAGCGCCACCAGGCGCGGGAGGTCGCCTTCCCCGCGGTCGAGACCCCGCGCGGCGCCTTCGACCCCTTCTTCAACATCAACACGCCGGACGATCTCGACGCGGCGGAAAACTGGCTCTGGATACTGGAACGATGACGCGACCGAAGATCTTCGGCATTGCCGGCTGGAAGAATTCCGGCAAGACCGGCCTTGCCGTCCGCCTCGTGAGCGAACTCGTCGCCCGCGGCTACCGCGTCTCGACCGTCAAGCATGCTCACCACGACTTCGACATCGACAAGGTCGGCGCCGACAGCTACCGCCACCGGCAGGCCGGTGCCCATGAGGTCACTATCGTCTCCGGCACGCGCTATGCCATCATGCACGAGCTGCGCGGCGCACCGGAACCCTCCTTCGAGGAGATCCTCGCCCGCCTCGCCCCCTGCGACCTCGTGCTGATCGAGGGCTACAAGCGCGAGCCGATCCCGAAAATCGAGGCGCGCCGGCTGGACGCGGCCAACCGCACGCCGCTCGCCCCGGAAGATCCCCATATCGCCGCCATCGCCGCCGACCATCCGGTCACGGACACGGCGCTGCCCGTCTTCGACCTCGACGACACGAAGGCCATCGCCGATTTCGTCGTCCGCCTGACCGGCCTTGCCTGACCGCCGGACATGAAAAAGGCCGCGGGATTTCTCCCGCGGCCTTTCCTGTTCATGCCTGCGATCAGTTCTGTGCGACCGGGCGGACCAGCGTGGTGACGCGGCGGATGGTGACGCGGCGGTTCTGCTGCTCGGCGGACTGGGTGCGAACCTTCAGGAAGCGCTCGCCATAGCCCTGCGTCTGCAGGTTTTCCGGCGGGATGCCGTAGACGTCGGTGAGCAGGCTCGCGACGGATTCGGCGCGTTCGTCGGAGAGGATGAGGTTCGACTTGTCCGACCCCACCGCATCCGTATGGCCTTCGATGAGGAAGGTCTCGCCCGGATCCTTGTCCAGCACCTTCTGCATGGCGTCGGCGACCTTGCGCAGGGTGCGGGCCTGCGACATCGGCACTTCGGCGCTGCCGGTGGCGAAGGTGATCGTATCGAGGTCGATACGGCGCACCTTGTCGCGCAGGCGAGCCGAATTCTTCACCTCGTCGATCGTGTAGACGCGCTCGACGCGCTCGACCGGCGGCTCGGCGAGGAAGTCGTAATAGTCGCGGTCCGGATTGCTCGACGTGTCGATGATGTAGTCGCGTACCGGAATGCGCAGGCGCATCGGCGGCAGCTCGTAGCCGACATCGACGAAATCGGGCCGCGGCGCGTCATCGCCGAGGTCGGGCGCATAGACGAGGATGTGTTCGTCACCGTCGCGGCCGATGCGCGAACGCTGGATGATGTCGCCGTAACGGTTGTAGATCGTCACCAGCCGCACACCGCCCGGACGCACGATGGTTTCACGGACGCGGCCGCGGGCGAGGTTGTCGTAATAGACCTCTTCCGAATCGTGCCGCAGGCGCTCCCGGTCGTCGCCACGCACGACGAGCTGGTTGCCGATCGACAGGACCATGCGGTTGTCGACCTTCTCGACCACGTTCACATGCGTGACATTGTTGTTCACCGTGTTGTTGTTCACGACAGTGTTGTTGATCACGGTGTTGTTGATGACATTGGTCGTCTGCGGGACTTCGAAGACCGGCGCGGCATCGAGCCGCTCGCCCTTCTCCTTGATCGCGGCATCGATCCGCTGCGGCAGGGCCTCGCGAACCTCGTCCGAGATGGGAGCCTGGGCCGACATGTCGGATTCCGGCATGGGAGCGGCCTCCTCCTCGGCGCGCAGTTCCTCGCGCTTCTTGCGGCGCTGGTCGCGGCTCTTCTGGCCGCCGGCATTGTCGGCGTCCTTGTCGCTGTCGAGCACGGCGGCACCGTTTTCCACCGGCAGGACGACGGTTTCGTCGGTCTTGCTCGGGTCAGCGGCGATTTCCTGCTTCTGCTCTTCGGAAAGGGTCTCGACGACGGCCGGGGCCTTCTTCCTGCCGGTCGCCTCGCCATCCTCGGCGGTGGCCGGCTGCTGTTCGGCATCCGCCGGCTGTTCGGCGGTCGAAGGCTGCCCTTCCGTTTCGGCGGGCGTGCCTTCGCCGGTCATCGCCGGCTGTTCCTCGGTCGGCTGCTGCCCTTCGGTCTGCTGCTGCTCCTGCTGCTGCCGCTTCTTGCCCTTGCGCTCCTTCTGCGAGCGCTGCTCTCCCTCGGCAGGCTGGACACTTTCTTCGCCGGCCTTCTGCTCCTCGGCCTGGCGCTGGGTGTCGGCATTCTGTTCCTCGGCGGGCTGCTGCTCTTCCGTCTGCTGCGGCTCCTGCTGCTGGCGCTTCTTGCCCTTGCGCTCCGTCTTCGGGCGCTGCTGCTCCTCTTCGGCAGGCTGGGCGCTTTCCTCGGCCTGCCGCTGGGTGTCGTCACCGACAGCGTTCTGCTCTTCGGAAGGCTGCTGCTCTTCGCTCTGCTGTTCCTGCTGGTGCTGCTTCTTGCCCTTGCGCTCGGCGCGCGGCTGCTCCTCTTCGGCGGCCGGCTGGGCGCTTTCCTCGGCGGCCTTCTGCTCCTCGGCCTGGCGCTGGGCCTCCTGTTCGGCCGCGCGCTGCTGATCCTCGGCAGCCTTCTGCTGCTCTTCGGCCTGGCGCTGTTCCTCCTGCTGCTTCTTCAGCAGGAGCAGTTCTTCCTCGCTCGGCTGGCCTTCATCGGAGCTTTCCTGGGCGACCTCGAAGGGCTTCGACAGGGCATCGGCCAGCGAGGGCGTGGCGATCAGCGATGCCGAAAGCAGCGGAAGCGCCACGGTTGCAAAAAGTCTTGAGCGAAAAGTCATCGTTCTGTCCTCACGGTGTCCCGTCTGTTGTTTCGAGAGCTGCCGGCCGGCTTCTGCGGCCGGTCGGCAAATCGCCGTTTTCCCCGGAAGGCGTAGCCACAGGCGCCTGAACGCCCGCTGAACAACCTTCTGTTGACCGGCGAGATAGGTCGCGCCTCCCGCCGAACCAGAGGCGGGCGCAGAAATTGTCGGGGAAACGGGGCGGAATGACGGCGGAAAACCAGTTGATTTTTTGGCGAAAACGGGTCGATTATCCGGCCCAAGCGGGCAGCCCTGCCCGCTGGACTTAAAGGCCCGGACAAAAAGAAGAAGCCGAGCGCCTTCAACTGAGAGGACTAAAATGCGTATTTCCAAACGTTTCACGCTGGCGGCTTCGGCTGCGGTCATCGCGCTGTTCGCCTCGTCCGCCGCGATGGCGGACGGCGAGAAGATCACGATCGCCACGGAAGGCGCCTACCCGCCCTTCAACAATCTCGAATCCGACGGCACGCTGACCGGCTTCGACGTCGACATCGCCAAGGCACTCTGCGAAGAGATGAAGGCCGACTGCACCTTCGTCGCGCAGGACTGGGACGGCATCATTCCCGGCCTGATCGCCAAGAAGTTCGACGCCATCGTCGCCTCCATGTCGATCACCGAGGAGCGCAAGAAGCAGGTCGACTTCTCCAAGAAGTACTACAACACGCCGCCGGCCATCATCGTGCCGAAGGATTCCGAGATCAAGGAAGCGACCGCCGAGGGGCTGGCCGGCAAGACGCTCGGCGCGCAGGGCTCCACGACCCACGCCAACTATGCCGAAGCGCATATGAAGGATGCCGAGGTCAAGCTCTACCCGACCGCCGACGAATACAAGCTTGACATCGCCAACGGCCGCATCGATGCCGCCATCGACGACGTGGTGGTGCTCTCCGAATGGCTGAAGACGGATGACGGCGCCTGCTGCAAGCTGCTCGGCACCCTGCCGATCGACCCGGTCATCAACGGCGAAGGCGCAGGCATCGCGGTGCGCAAGGGCGACCCGCTCGCCGACAAGTTCACCGCGGCGATCGCCGCAATCCGCGAGAGCGGCAAGTACCAGGAAATCAACGCCAAGTACTTCCCGTTCGACGTCTACGGCGACTGATAGGCAACATCTTTTTCTTCATGCGGGTTTTTTCTGACCCCATCACCAGAATGCAGTGGCGGGAGGGCTTGCTCTCCCGCCTCATTTGTTTGAGAAGTCGAACATAGACGCGGTTTCGCTGGCGGAACGGCGTCGATACAACAAAAGAAGGGCGCGCAAAGCGCCTTAACAACAAGCGCAAAGCGCATCGGGGGTTCTGGCATGAGCGGGTTCTTCACCGCCATTGTCGAGGCGGTATACGCGTTTTTCGGGATCATCGATCCCTTCTGCGGACCGGTCGGCATCTTCAAACTGTTTGCGGGCAATACGCTTCTGGCATGCGGCGACGCCGGATGGGGCGACGAGGTCGCCTTCGGTTTCGTCGTCACCGGCACGCTCGCCGTCGCCACGCTGCCCGTCGGCCTCGTCATGGGCTTCTTCATCGCGCTCGCCAAGCAGTCGGAAGAAAAGTCGCTGCGGCTGGCGGCGAACATCTACACCACGCTCTTCCGCGGCCTGCCGGAACTGCTGACGCTGTTCATCGTCTATTACGGCCTGCAGATCCTCGTGCAGAACTTCATGACCGCCGTCGGCTACGGGGGCACGGTCGAGATCAACGCCTTCGTCGCCGGCATGGTGGCGCTCGGCGTCGTCTTCTCCGCCTATTGCTCGGAAGTGCTGCTGTCGGCCTTCAAGGCCATCCCCCGCGGCCAGTACGAGGCGGGCTACGCGCTCGGCCTGCACCATGGCCGCACCATGCAGCTCATCGTCCTGCCGCAGCTCATCCGCGTCGCCCTGCCCGGCCTCGGCAATCTCTGGATGGCGCTGCTCAAGGACACCGCCCTCGTCTCGGTCATCGGCCTTCCCGATATCCTGCGCCAGACGGGCGTTGCGGCGCGCGTGACCAAGCAGGCCTTCGAATTCTACGCCATCGCCTGCCTGCTCTTCCTCATCCTCGCCTTCCTCTCCTCGCTGGTCTTCTCCTCGATCGAGAGCTGGGCCAAGCGTTCGGAGGCCGCGCGATGAGCCACATCACCACGCTCCTGCCGCCGCAGGCCCCGCCCCCGGCGCCCGCCAGGCCCTTCACCGCCGGCCGCTTCTTCGGCAACATCTTCCTCGGCGTCTGGCTGGCGCTCACCATCGGCGTCTTCCTGATGATGGTCGAGGGCTGGGATCCGGAGAAATTCACCAAATACGGACCGAACTACCTTTCCGGCCTCGGCGTCACGCTGCTGCTGGTCGGCTTTTCCATCGTGCTCGGGGGCCTCCTCTCGCTGCCCATCGCCTTCGCGCGCATGTCGAAGAACAAGGTCCTGTCCTGGCTTGCCTATGGCTATGTCTACTTCTTCCGCGGCACGCCGCTGCTGACGCAGCTCTTCCTCGTCTATTATGGCCTCGGCAGCTTCTCGGCCGAGCTGAAGGCCTGGGGGCTCTGGTGGTTCTTCCGCGACGCGTGGAACTGCGCGCTGCTGACCTTCACCCTCAACACCGCCGCCTACCAGGCCGAGATCCTGCGCGGGGCGATCGAGAGCGTGGCGCGCGGCCAGCACGAGGGCGCCGCCGCCCTCGGCCTGCCCAAGAGGATCGCCTTCTTCAAGGTCATCCTGCCGCAGGCGCTCATCGTGGCGCTGCGCCCCTACGGCAATGAGATCATCCTGATGATCAAGGGCTCGGCCATCGTCGCCATCGTCACGGTCTTCGACCTGATGGGCGAGACCCGCCGCGCCTTCTCGCGCACCTTCGACTACCAGGCCTATCTCTGGGCGGCGGTGCTCTACCTCATCATCGTGGAGCTGCTGCGCAATATCTGGGCCTGGCTGGAAGCCCGCCTGACGCGCCACCTCAAGCGCTGAAGCCTTTGGCAGCACTTGGCGACGAGTGCTGCCAACATCCTGTTTTCACGGAAATATTTCCCGATACGAGGCAGATTTTAAGCTCCGGTTAATCATGCCGGCGCATACTCACAAGGACCATCATTCGCAAGCAATGAGGTCCGTTATGACCGACGACATGGCACTGCAGCTCAGGGGCTACGGCATGACCACGGCCCAGATCCTCTACCGCATGCCGGACCACCGGCAGTTCCTGCAAACCTACATCTGGCAGCACTACGATCTCGCCCCGGATTTCCCGGAGATGAAGAGCTTCCTGAAATTCTGGCAGGAGAAGCTGGACGGTCCCATCCACTCCGTCCGCTACGTCCACCGCCGCCTGATATCGGCGACGGAATGGCGCGCGCTGAAGGGGGAATTCGTCATCAACTGAGACGGTCTCCGCTCACACATGCACGGAGCCGTGCGCCAGCTCCGTGTCGGACATGTCCACCTTGAGCGAGAAATAGGCGATGGCGACGTAGAAGATCAGCACCAGCGCGATCACCACGCCGCCGGGCACCGGCCCGAGCGCCGCGTTGCCCACCACATGCTCCACCGCGAGCGACATGTCCCGGCCCGCCGTCGCCGGCCGCTGCAGGGCCGAGGACGAGATCTTCAGCGCCCAGGCGAGCAGCAGGATGAGATACATCCAGCAATAGTTGCGCCGCAGCCGGCGGCAGGCGGCATCCCGGTAGCTGATCAGGAATTCCGGCTTGCGCAGGCTCTTTGCGATGGGCGCCGCCCAGTCGAGGGCAAGCTGGTCGCGCGGATTGAGGATTTCGGCGAAATAGAACCGCTCGAGCTGGCGCACCCGCGCCCGGTAGACGTCGAAGAACCGGTAGCGCCGCGCCTCGATCAGGAGCAGCAGCGTCACCAGCAGCATGGCGAAGAGCAGCACGCCGTGATGCGCGTTGGGCGTCGACAGCGACACCGAAAGCAGCGCGGCGACCACCGTGATCGCCCAGTTCGAGGTGCGGTCGATGCGGTCGCGCCAGCCGGCCATGCGGCCGAGCTCGCCACGGTAGTAGTGCACCATGGTGTTGATCGTCTCCATCGGCGTCGACGGCAGGCCCGGACTGGCGGAACGCTTGGCATCGGTGGAGAGCGACGTGAGGGGCATATCGGCGGGCATGTCATTCCTCCCAATGGTCTTTTTGGTCTTGGGAGCGATCATGCGCCTCTTTCCGTGATTGATAAATGCCTATTTGCACGTGCATCCTTCATTGCCAAAGCCCGCACCGGACCGTAAGAGACGCCGCATGAAGAAGATCGACGAAGACGCGCTCGCGGAAGCCTATAACCGCGCCCTTTCGCTGGAGAAGTCCGGCGATTTCGACGCCGCCGCGAAGGCCTATGCCGAGGTGCTGGCGCTCGACCCGGAAGACCATGGCGGAGCGGCCGTGCGCCTTGCCTCGATGGGCCGCGGCGACACGCCCGAAAAGGCGCCCGACGCCTATGTCACCACGCTCTTCGACCAGCATGCCGAGGTCTTCGACAACGTGCTCGTCGACCAGCTCGGCTATTGCGTGCCGCTCCTCGTGCGCCAGCGCTTCCAGGCGCTCGGCCTGGGGCCGTTCAAGCGCGTGCTGGACCTCGGCTGCGGCACGGGCCTCACCGGCGGGGCACTGCGCGACATGGCCGAGGACATCACCGGCGTCGACCTCTCGGAGAACATGGTCGAGGTCGCCCACGACAAGGACCTCTACGAGACGCTCTACGTCGCCGAGGCCGTTGACTTCCTCGACGACAACGAGGACGAGCCCTTCGACCTCATCACCGCGACGGACGTGCTGCCCTATCTCGGCGCGCTCGAGCCGCTGTTCTTCGGCGCCGCCGACAATCTCGTGCCGGGCGGCCATTTCATCTTCTCCTCCGAGACACTGCCTGACGACACCTTCGCCGGTCGCCCCTTCATGGTCGGCCCGCACCAGCGCTTCGCCCATTCCGCCGGCTATGTCCGCCAGCGCCTCGACGAAACCGGCTTCGACCTCATCGAGATCACGGATATCACCGTGCGCCTGGAGGAAGGCGAGCCCATTGCCGGCCATCTGGTGCTGGCGAAACATCGCGGCTGACCGCGGGGTTTCGCGGATGGCGGATCCTCGGGTCGAGACCGCCACCATCACCTTTTGCGAGAAACACTTTCGCCGAAATCGATCATCCGCTACACCACCTGCCAGCAATTGCAGGAGGTTACGACATGGCAAAGGTTGCATTCATCGGTCTCGGCGTCATGGGCTATCCCATGGCAGGCCATCTGAAGGTCAAGGGAGGCCATGAGGTGGCGGTCTACAACCGCACCTTCGCCAAGGCGGAGAAATGGGCGGCCGAGTTCGGCGGCAAGGCGTTCCGCACGCCGGCGGAAGCGGCGAAGGACGCCGATTTCGTCTTCACCTGCGTCGGCAACGACGACGACCTGCGCTCGGTCACGATCGGCAAGGACGGCGTCCTCGAAGGCATGAAGCCGGGCGCGATCCTCATCGACAACACCACCGCCTCCGCCGAGGTCGCCCGCGAGCTCGACGCCGCCGCGAAGGAAAAGGGCTGCGGCTTCATCGACGCCCCTGTCTCCGGCGGCCAGGCCGGCGCGGAAAACGGCGTCCTCACCGTTATGTGCGGCGGCGACGAGGCGACCTTCGAGAAGGCCAGGCCCGTCATCGACGCCTATGCCCGCATGGTTGGCCTGATGGGCCCGGCCGGCGCCGGCCAGCTCACCAAGATGGTCAACCAGATCTGCATCGCCGGCCTCGTGCAGGGCCTCGCCGAGGGCATCCATTTCGGCAAGAAGGCCGGCCTCGACATCGAGAAGGTCGTGGAGGTGATCTCCAAGGGCGCCGCCGGCTCCTGGCAGATGGAGAACCGCCACAAGACGATGAATGCCGGCAAATACGACTTCGGCTTCGCCATCGACTGGATGCGCAAGGACCTCGACATCGTATTGTCCGAAGCCCGCCGCAACGGCGCCAAGCTGCCCGTCACCGCCCTCGTCGACCAGTTCTACGGCGACGTGCAGGACATGGGCGGCAACCGCTGGGACACGTCCTCCCTGCTGGCGCGGCTCGAAAGGAAATAGGATGTCGCGGCGCGCGATCCTCCTCACGCTGGCCACCTTCGCCCTCGCCGCACCGGCGAGGGCCGAGGACGCCACGCTGGCGCTCGCCACGACGCTGCACCAGCAGATCGCCCGGTGCTGGGCGGTCCCGACAGATACGCCCGCCAATATCGAGATGGTGCGCGTGAAGGTCTCGCTGACCGAATCCGGAGAACTCGACGGATCTCCGACAATCGACGGCCCCGTCGCCGGCGATCCGGCGACGAAGGCTTTTGCCGCAAGCGCGGTGCGCGCCGTCGTCCGCTGCGCGCCTTTCAGGGGATTGGCCGAGCTTGCGCCCTATGCGACGTGGAAGACGCTTCTCATCACGTTCAGGCGACCGGATATGTGAGCGGCGTCTATTCCTCGCCGCTCTTCTGGTTGTCCACGACCATGTAGTCGAGCGGAAGCTCGGTCGTGTACTTGATCTGCTCCATGGCGAAGGCGGAGGAGACGTCGCGAATCTCGATGCGGGCGATCATGCGCTTGTAGAAGGCGTCATAGGCCGCGATATCGGGCACGACGACGCGCAGCAGGTAATCTACCTCGCCGCTCATGCGATAGAACTCGACGACTTCCGGGAACTCGACGATCACCTCGGAGAAGCGCTTCAGCCATTCCGTCGAATGCGAATTGGTGCGGATCGAGACGAAGACGGTGACCTTGGTGTTGATCTTGACGGGATCGAGCAGCGCGACGCGCTTGCGGATCACGCCGTCCTCTTCCATCTTCTGGATGCGCCGCCAGCAGGGCGTGGTGGAAAGGCCCACCTTCTTGGCGAGGTCCGCCACTGCGAGCGTGGAATCTTCCTGTAGCAGACGCAGGATCTTGCGGTCCAGACGGTCCATTGTGTCCCCCTTATGAAAATTAATTCCCTCATACACCCAAATCAGGCCGGATGGGAAGAATTACATTTCACCCTGCCAGCGTTTTCACACGCTTTCGCAGCTCGGGCAGCACCTCTTCCTCGAACCAGGGATTGCGCTTGAGCCAGGCCGTGTTGCGCCAGCTCGGATGCGGCAGCGGCAGCACGGCCGGCCCCGTGTTGCGGTGGAGATGCCGGCGCCAGTCGCGCACCGTCTCCGTCATGCTGGCGGCCTTCGCCGCGCCGAGATGCCAGGACTGCGCATATTGGCCGATCGCCAGCACCAGCTCGACCTGCGGCATGGCCGCCATCGCGCGCGAGCGCCACAGCGGCGCGCATTCCCGCCGCGGCGGCAGGTCGCTGCCATGGGCGTCGTAGCCGGGAAAGCAGAAGCCCATCGGCACGATGGCGAATTTACGCGGATCGTAGAAGTCCTCGCGGGTGACGTCCATCCAGGCACGCAGCCGGTCGCCGGATGCGTCGTTGAACGGCAGGCCGCTTTCGTGCACCCGCAGCCCCGGCGCCTGCCCGGCGATCAGGATGCGGGCGCTTTCGGAAAGCACCGCGACCGGCCGCGGCTCGTGCGGCAGCGGATTGTCGGCCTTCGCGGGCGCGTCGCGACAGAGCCGACAGGCCGCAATGGCGGCGGCAAGCGCCGCCAGATCGCGTTCCCGTCCGTCTGCGTCCATCAGTTCAGTCCCAATGCTTCCAGAATATCGCCGAACAGGCCGGGTTCGGCCATATGCCGTCCCTCCTGCGGCCGGCCGTTCATCCGCCGCCACTCCTGCGGAATATCGAACTGCGAGCCCCAGAGCCCCTTGCGCTCGGCCTTGGCGAGCCGCTCCTCGCCCTCGTAATCGCCATAGGCGACGGCAAGCCCCTCCCGCACCATGCGCTCGCCGAGATCGGCGCCATCGGCGCCGGTGCAACGCGCCAGCCATCGCTCGTACTTGTCCGTGGCCTGCGTGCGGCAGGTGATCGGCCCGGCGCGCAGCATCTCCGCCATGCGCGAGCGCGCGGCGACGCCGCAGCGCCATTCCGCGCCGTCCCTCCGGCACATCTGCATGAGCTCCGGCGCATCGAAGCCGAGGAGGCGGATGCGGTGGCCCTCCAGCGTCAGCGTGTCGCCGTCCGCCGCCCGCGCCGTGCCGGTGATAGTGCCGCCGCTCTCGCCGCCGACCCGCAAGACGATCAGCGCCGTCAGCGCCAGAAACGCAACCGCCACGCCGACATCGCGTCCCCGCCTGGAAAGTCCCATGGACCGTATTCCTATCCTGATTCCCGACATCGGTCCTATGCCGGAACATGGCCGAACGCATGTCACGGAAAATGCCGGAATGGTTCGCAAATGGTTTATGCGCGGCAGCATCTTCTTAAGGATTCCACCCTAGAATTCAATGCTGTCCGCAACAGTTGCAACCGTGATGAGTACCGGCGTCAGTACCTCGACCGACAAGATCATCGTCGACAAGTCGCGCAGCCATCGTAACAAGGCTGTCTCGCGGGCTGTCCGCGCGACTCGCGAGCGGTTGCAGACGGCAACGGGCAATTCGCCGGGCTTCGACCGCGAGATGATGCAGCTCCACATCAGCGCGACCGTGCAGGGCGCGCTCGCCATCCCGGTCGTCGTGGTGCTGATCGCGGCCGGCGGCATCTACCTCACGCAGGAGATCGGCCTTCTCGCCTGGGCCGTCCTGGCGCTCAGCGTCCACGCCATCGGCATGCTCGTCGCGCGCCGCGCGCGCAGGCACGACATCACCGGCGAGAACGTGCGCCGCTGGCAGCGCCGCTTCCTTCTCGCGCAGGTCCTCATGGGCCTTGCCTGGGCGACCTTCGCGCTGCAGACCTGCGGACGCTGCTCCGGCGTCGCCTTCGATTTCTACAAGGGCTCCTCGCTGCTGGTGGCGCTCGCGGTCACGGCCATGAGCACGCTCATGCTGCGCCATGCGATCCTGTGCGCCTTCATGCCCACGGTCATCGCGCTGTCGGCCTCCTCGCTGCTGCGCCCCGATCCCTCGACCGTTGGCATGACGGCCATCGTCGCCGCCGCCCTCGCCTTCCTCGTCTTCATGACGCACCGCCTGCGCCACACCAGCGCGCAGCTCCTCTCCTCGCAATCGGAGAAGGACGACCTCATCGCCGAGCTGGAGGTCGCCAAGTCCATGTCCGACGAGGCGCGCCGCCGCGCCGAGGAGGCGAACCTTGCGAAATCCCGCTTCCTCGCCTCCATGTCGCACGAGCTGCGCACCCCGCTCAACGCCATCCTCGGCTTCTCCGAGGTCATGTCGACGGAAGTGCTCGGGCCGCTCAACAACCCGGTCTACAAGGAATACACGTCCGACATCCACCGCTCCGGCCAGCACCTGCTCAACCTCATCAACGAGATCCTCGACCTCTCGCGCATCGAGGCAGGCAAGTACGACCTCGCTGAGGATTCGGTGGCACTCGTCGATATCGCCGAGGACTGCATCGGCATGGTGCAGCTGCGCGCCCGCGCCAAGAACATCACCATCACCGAGCAGGTCGAGAGCGGCATGCCGGCGGTCTGGGCAGACGAGAAGGCGCTGCGCCAGGTCATCCTGAACCTCCTGTCGAATGCCGTGAAGTTCACGCCGCAGGGCGGCGAAGTCGTCGTCAAGGCCGGCTGGACGGCCGGCGGCGGCCAGTATGTCTCCATCAGGGACAACGGCCCCGGCATCCCGGAAGACGAGATCCCCGTGGTCCTCTCCGCCTTCGGCCAGGGCTCCATCGCCATCAAGAGCGCCGAACAGGGCACCGGCCTCGGCCTGCCCATCGTCCAGGCGATCCTCGCCAAGCACAATGGCGAATTCATCCTGAAATCCAAACTGCGCGAGGGAACGGAGGCCATCGCCATCCTGCCCGCCAAGCGCGTCCTCCAGAGCCTGCCCGCCGTCAGCGAGACCCAGCCCGTTACCCCGCGCAGGAAGAGCTTCGCCTGAGGCGTCCGCCGCGTTCAGATAAACCTGGAAACCACCACATATCCGGCATAGCCGGCATTGGCGACGATCAGGCAGAAGACGGCGAAGGAGCCGAGATCCTTCGAATGCTTGCCCATCTCGGAAATCTCCGGCGACACCCGGTCGACGATCTCCTCGATGGCGGTGTTGAGCGCCTCGAAGGCGACCATCAGCAGGAAGAGGATCGCCATCGCCACATACTGGAAGAACGACGCGCCGACGAAGGCGAAGATTGCCATGGCGACGACGAAGGCGATCAGCTCGTGCCGGAAGGCCGATTCGCCGAGCAGGCGGCGCGCGCCGGCCGCCGAATAGCTCGCCGCCGCGAACAGGTGGCTGATGCCCGTCTTCTTCTCGATTGGTGCCTGACCCATT
The DNA here is from genome assembly GCF_055330205.1 of Shinella sp. R2-11. Lineage (NCBI taxonomy): Bacteria > Pseudomonadati > Pseudomonadota > Alphaproteobacteria > Hyphomicrobiales > Rhizobiaceae > Shinella > Shinella sp. R2-11. The sequence continues at coordinate 531,744 of NZ_JBVAPC010000002.1, forward strand.
TCGATATCCCGCTCTCACCGTGCCTGCAGCATGCCCTTGGGACGGGCATGCAGGGCTCTCAATTCACGCCATTGGGGCTTTTTGCCGGCGATGCGCTACGAACGGTTGCTGACGCCCGCCTGAACGAAGGTCGCCATGCCGGAATGGCAGGCGGCGGCCGCCTTGACGATGCCGGCGGCGAGCGCCGCGCCGGTGCCCTCGCCGAGCCGCATGCCGAGCGCCAGCAGCGGCGTCTTGCCGAGCTTCTCGATGGCCTTCATGTGCCCCGGCTCGCCCGAGACGTGGCCGATCAGGCAATGGTCGAGCGCCGAGGGGTTGGCGGCGCGCAGGATCGCGCCCGCCGCCGTCGCGACATAGCCGTCGATGATGACGGGGATCTTCTGCATGCGCGCGGCGAGGATGGCGCCGGCCATCGCCGCGATCTCGCGGCCGCCGAGGCGGCGCAGCACTTCGAGCGGATCGGAAAGATGCGCGCGGTGAAGCTCCACCGCCCTCTTCACCGCCATGATCTTGCGCTGGAGCAGCTCGCCCTCCGAACCCGTGCCGGGGCCGACCCATTCCTCCGCCGTGCCGCCGTAGAGCGCGAGGTTGATGGCCGCCGCGATCGTCGTGTTGCCGATGCCCATCTCGCCGATGCACAGGAGGTCCGTGCCGCCGGCAACGGCCTCCATGCCGAAGGCCATGGTGGCGGCGCAGTCGCGCTCGGAAAGCGCGGCTTCCTCGGTGATGTCGGCGGTCGGATAATCGAGCGCGAGGTCGAAGACCTTCAGGCCGAGATCGTGCGTCACGCAGATCTGGTTGATCGCCGCGCCGCCGGCCGCGAAGTTCTCCACCATCTGCGCCGTGACGGTGGACGGATAGGGCGTGATGCCCTGTTTGGTGACGCCGTGGTTACCGGCGAAGATGGCGACGAGCGGACGCGTGACGGCCGGCGGACGGCCGGTCCAGGCGGCGAGCCAGAAGGCGATCTCCTCAAGCCGGCCGAGCGCGCCCGGCGGTTTCGTGAGCTGCGAATCGCGTTCGCGCGCGGCGACCAGCGCCGCCGAATCCGGGCCGGGCAGGTTACGCAGCAATTCACGAAAATCATCGAACGGCAGGCCGCTGGCACTCATCTTGGGGAATTCCTCGCTTCAGGCTTTCAAAGGCGGGTGTTTGGTGTCTCCTAATAGAGCGAGGGCGCGAATCCGACAACCGCAATTGCGGCGGTCTGCGCCGCCCTTTCGTCACAGGGCAACCGGATGCGAAGATGCAGCCGCGCGAAAGGCCCCTCACCTGCCTGCCGGCATCCTCTCCCCGCAAACGGGGTGAGGAACGATGGGCGCGCCGTTCTGCCCCCTTTTCCCCGCCTGCGGGGAGAAGGTCCCGGCAGGGGGATGAGGGGCAATCGCCGGCTTCGCCGTCGCTCCCAGGAAGGAGCACTCGCCTTGGCCATCCGCGACTTCATCGACGACACGGCACGCTCGGTCGCCTTCCTCTCGCGCGTGCCGGTACCGCAGCGCCATTTCACAGGCCATGACGGTCGCCTGTCGCGGGCCGTGCGCGCCTTCCCGCTGGCCGGCGTGCTGATCGCCCTGCCGGCGGCGGCGCTCGCCGCCGTGCTCTCGGCCATCCATGCCCCGCCCGCGCTGCTGGCCTTCGCCGCCCTCGCATTGCAGGTGCTCGTCACCGGCGCGCTGCATGAGGACGGGCTCTCCGACAGCGCCGACGGCATCGGCGGCGGGCGGGACCGCGACAGCGCGCTGGCGATCATGAAGGACAGCCGCGTGGGCTCCTACGGCGCCGTGGCGCTGATCCTCTCCTTCGGCCTGCGCGCCGCCGCCATCGCCGCGCTTGCGACGGTGCTCACGCCCTCCGGCCTCGGCATGGCGCTGCTTGCGGTCGCCGCCGCCAGCCGCACCGCGATGGTCTGGCACTGGTCGCTGCTGCCACCCGCCCGCCGCGACGGCGTCGCCGCCTCCGTCGGCGAGCCGAACGGCAGCGCCACCACCTTCGCGCTGGCAAGCGGCATCGCGATCGCCGCGCTCCTCCTCCTGCCGCACGGCACGGTCCTCGCGCTGCTCCTCGCGCTCGCCGCCGCCGTCGCCGCCGTGCTGGTCTTCAACCGTATCGCCGGCCGCAAGATCGGCGGACACACCGGCGACACGATCGGCGCGACCCAGCAGCTCGCGGAAATGTCAGTGCTCTTCGCCCTTGCCTTGGCGCTCTGAGCCGCCGATATAGAACCGGACCCGAAACGCAACGAAGCCCGGAGCCGCGATGGAATCGCCCTGCATCCTCGTCTGTTCGATCGATACGGTGACCGGCTATTGCCTCGGCTGCGGGCGCACGCGCGACGAGATCGGCGCCTGGACGCGCTACACCTCCGACGAGCGCAGCATGCTGATGGCGACGCTGCCGGCCCGGCTCGCCGCGATGCCCCGGCAGGCCCCGATGGCGGCGGAGCGCACCGCATGAGGCTCTATATCCTTCTCGCCATCCTCGCCGGCGGCCTTGCGCTTCTCATCCTCAACCATGACGGCGGGCGCACGCTCGGCCTTGCCAACGACGATTTCGGCCGGCTCGTCTCGCTCTCCGCCATCGGCACCATGCTCGCCGCCGGCATTCTGGCCGGCCGCCGGCAATGGGGCGAAAGCCTGCGGCAGGCGGCGATCTGGCTGGTGATCATCATGGCGCTGGCGACGGGCTATCTCTACCGCTTCGACCTGCAGGAGGTCGGCAACCGGCTGACCGCCGGCCTCATCCCCGGCCGCGCCGTGGTGACGACGAATGCCGAGGGCGAGCAGATCCTCGTCATCCACAAGGGCGTCTCCGGCCATTTCGAGGCGGATGTGAGCATCGACGGCATCCCCATGCGCATGCTGGTCGACACCGGCGCAAGCTCGGTGGTGCTCTCCTACGAGGACGCCATGCGCCTCGGCATCAACCCGGACAACCTCGTCTTCTCCATCGACGTCTCCACCGCCAACGGCCGGGCGCTCGCCGCGCCCGTGACGCTGCGCCAGATCGCCATCGGCCCCATCCTGCGCGGCACGATCCGCGGCATGGTCACCGAACAGGGCCGGCTCGACCAGAGCCTTCTCGGCATGAGCTTCCTGGAAACCCTCGGCTCCATCGAGATCACCCGCGACGAGCTGCGGCTGAAGGACTGACGTTTCGCGACAGGCGAAAACGGGGCGGACCATGCCACCCCGTTCATTCGCCTCGGATCGGCTGCCCCACATCGATGCGGTTGCCGTCCGGGTCCTCGAACACGAAAGCCCTGAGGCCGTAGTCCTTGTCCTGGAGGCGCTTGATGATCCTCAGGCCATGGCGCTGGCACAGGGCATGCAGCGCGTCGGCATCGTCCACCATCAGATGGACGACGTTGAAATTCGCCGCCTCGTGCGAGGGCTGCAGGGTGAGGTGCAACTCCCCCGCATCGCGCTTCAGGATCATGAAGCCGACGGGATTTCCGTTCTCGAAGACTTTCGTGAAACCGAGAACGCGCGTGTAGAAGTCATGAGCCTTGCCCATGTCCCTGACCGGCAGCATGGCCGCAATCCGTCCGAACCGGACACCGTGATCGGCGATGTCGTTCATCGCAGAACCTCCGTTTGCAACGGCGCGACACCGTGCCGGACGGTGCCGGCGGAAGGTGCGCGCGTTGATGTTTGGGTCAGCAGGACGGTGCCCACGATGTCGAGACTAGCGCGGCCGGGACCGCAAGGAAATGGGGCAGCCTCAGTTCTTCAGCTTGTATCCGGTCTTGAAGATCCAGGCCGTGATCGACAGGCACGCGACGAGGAAGCCGAGCACGATCACGAGGCTGACGACAGGATTGACGTCGGCGATCTCGTAGAAGCTCCAGCGGAAGCCCGAGACGAGATAGAGCACCGGATTGAAGTGGCTGACGGTCTGCCAGAAGGGCGGCAGCATCTCGATGGAGTAGAAGCTTCCGCCGAGGAAGACGAGCGGCGGGACGATCAGCATCGGGAAGAGGTTGAGCTGCTCGAAGTCCTTCGCCCATATGCCGATCATGAAGCCGAACAGCGAGAAGCTCACCGCCGTCAGCACGAAGAACAGCACCATCATGAAGGGATGCTTGATCGATATGTCGACGAAGAGCGAGGCTGTTATGAGGATGATCGTGCCGACGATCAGCCCCTTGGTCGCCGCCGCCCCGACATAGCCGATGACGATCTCGATCATCGAGATCGGCGAAGACAGGATCTCGTAGATCGTGCCGGTGAATTTCGGGAAGTAGATGCCGAAGGAGCCGTTGCCGATACACTGGTTGAGCAGCGTCAGCATGATGAGGCCGGGCGCGATGAAGGCGCCGTAGGAGACGCCCCCCACCTCCTGCATGCGCGAGCCGATGGCCGCGCCGAAGACGATGAAATAGAGCGAGGTGGTGATGACCGGCGACACGACGCTCTGTAGCAGCGTGCGGCGCGTGCGCGCCATCTCGAATGCGTAGATGGACCTGATGGCTTCGAAGTTCATGCGCCGGCTCCCACCAGTTCCACGAAAATGTCCTCCAGCGAGCTCTGCTCGGTGGAAATGTCCTTCACCCGCAGGCCGCATTGCGAGAGGGCGGTGATCAGCGAGGAGATGCCGGTGCGCTCGCCGGTGGAATCGAATTCGTAGACGAGGCGCGCGCCCTCGCCCGCGAGCGTCAGCCCGTAGGCCGACAGCGCGTCGGGGATTGCGGGGATCGGCTCGGCAAGCTCGACGGTCATCTGCTTGCGCCCGAGCTTGGCCATCAGCGCCTTCTTGTCCTCCACCAGCAGGATCCGTCCGTGGTTGATGACGCCGATGCGGTCGGCGATCTCCTCCGCCTCCTCGATATAGTGCGTCGTCAGGATGATCGTGACGCCGGCGGCGCGCAGGCGCTCGACGAGCTGCCACATGTCCTTGCGCAGCGACACGTCCACGCCCGCCGTCGGCTCGTCGAGGAACAGCACCTTCGGCTCGTAGGAGAGCGCCTTGGCGATCAGCACGCGCCGCCGCATGCCGCCTGAAAGGTGGCGCAGCATCGTGTCCTTCTTGTCGAAGAGCGAAAGGTCCTTCAGGATGCGCTCGATCAGCGCCGGATCCGGCTTGCGGCCATGCAGGCCGCGCGAGAAGGCCACCGTGTTCCACACCGTCTCGAAGGCGTCGAGCGTCAGCTCCTGCGGCACGAGGCCGATGATCGAGCGTGTCTCGCGATAGTCGCGCAGGATGTCGTGGCCCGCGACGGTCACGCTGCCGCCGCTCGGCGTGACGATGCCGCAGATGATCGAGATCATCGTCGTCTTGCCGGCGCCGTTCGGCCCGAGCAGCGCGAGGATCTCGCCCTCCTCGATGTCGAGATCGACGCCCTTCAGCGCCTGGAACCCAGAGGCATAGCTCTTGGTGAGGTTGCGAATGGAAACGATGGGCGCCATGGGAGGGTCCGGAAAGAGGAAAATCATGCGGAAGGACACCCTATATGGCGTGTCCTTCGTCAATTTTCACCCGTGCCGCGGAAAAAATTCGCCCGGCCCGGCCTTCGCAAAATCTTCATGCGACGAGGCCGCGCCTGTCATCAAACCGTGACCGATTTCGGGGAAGGTCGCGTCGAGGCCGAAGGGAACGGTTTGCACCCCCGCTCACCCCATCGCTCCCCTGCTTGCGCAGTGGCCTTGCTCCCATACCCTGCGGGAGCTTCCGGCGGCCCCATCCGCCCGCTTCCTTGCGGAAGCCCGCATGCATCCTCGCCGGACGCCCCCGGCGCGGATGGTGGAATGTGACAGTTCCAGGCAGCCGCCCTCCGCGCCTGCCAACCCCTTTCGACCGGCGCCCCGCCGGTCTTTTTTTGCCTTCAATCCGGCTCCAGCAGCGCGGATACCTCCATGGACATGGCATCCGCCGCGCGACGGGCAGCCTCTCGCCGGTCCAGCCAGACGTCCTTCGCCTTGCCGGTATAGCCGTCCCGCGCAAGGAGCAGCGTCTCAGCTTCGCCCGCGGCCATCAGCGGCGCGGCCCAGGCGGCTGCCACGTCCTTGGCGACGAAATCGCCAAGGACTGCGGTCCGCCACATCCGGGCAAGGGTCAGCAGCACATTGCGTTCATCGCCCTCAAGGCTCGCCAGAAGCGCGGGGAGCGCCTCACGCATCGCCCGGCGCACATGTTTCGCCGGGATTTCCGGCAGATGCGTCCGCGCATCCGGCCCGAGGAGCGTCATCGCCTCCCGGCGCGCCTGCGCCAGCACCAGCGTATTCTCCGCATCGTATGACGGTCCGGGAAGAACCCCGGTCTCGAATGCATCGCGCAGCCATTCGCCGTAAAGGAATTCGACCCGCGCCGGAAAGGCCGGACTTGCGAGATCCGCCTTCACGAAAATCATCACCTCAAGGCATCGGGGTCCGCCCGGCGGGGCCGGATGCGGACCCGACAGGGCAAGCAGCGCCGCAAGAAGCGCCCGCCGCTCCCCATCTGCCATGCGCCGCTCGATGACGGCGATCAGATCGACATCGCTTTGCGGCCGCAATCCGCCGGAAACCGCTGAACCATGGAGGTAGACGGCCAAGAGGGCGTCGCCGAGCACGCCGCGCAACACGTCGCACGCCGCGCTCGCCTGTTTCAGCTCGTCCGCCGTCACGCTCACAGGCTGCAATGCCGGTAGCCGGATTTGCGCGCGCGCAGGTCGAAGTGGAAATGGTCCTTGTGGAAGCGGTCGCTGCCGGGGCCGAGCACGGTCGAGAAATACTTGCAGCTGTCGCCGCGCACCGATTTCAGAAGCCCCTTCTCGCGGAAGGCGAAGAAGCCCTTCTTCTCGATGGCGATGGCCTTGCCGGAGGTCAGCACGATTTTGCCGACGTCGATGGCGTTGCCCTTGGCATGTTCCGACATCGCCGCGCCGCGCTGCGAATTCATGGTGCGGCAGGAATAGGACGACATCTGGTGGATGGCCGAGACGCCGGAAAGGTAGCGCATGCGCGTCGAGGGCACGAGCTCCTGCTTCACCCAGCGCGCGAAGGCCTCGGTGATCTGGCAGTTCACCTGCGCCGCCGGCTTGATCTGGATGCCGCCGGAAAGGCCGGAAAGCTCCACCGGCCACTCGATGCCGCAGGAACGGCCGCGGGAAATGCGCGGCACGTCGCGGAATTTCACGCCGAGCTTCTGCAGCCGCTGCCGGCAGGCCCGTTCGGAGGCCGGCATGCCGCCCATCGCTTCGGGCATCTGCATCGGATTGCTCATCCGCGGCAGGAAGGCGACCTGCTCGCCCTCGCTCGCCTGCCGCCGGCGCGTCGCCGCCTTGTCCGGCACGCGAAGATATCCGTCGCCATCGCCGCCGAGTTCCGCGCCCCCGTCCGACATCGGGATCGACGCCGGCTCGCCGACCTGCCGCGGCACATCCGTGCCGATGCCGTCGACGACGACCTGGCTGGCATTACCCTCGGCGATCTCGTTCGCCTGCGCCTCGGCCAGCCCCTCGACGCGCCCGACGCCGAGCCCCTCGTCCATGTTGACGCCACCCTCGGGAACGGTGAGCACGCCGGAAGAGGCCTGCACCGGCTGCGTGACGCCCATCGCCTCGTCGCTGTCGATCATCGGCAGGTGCTTCTTCTGCCGCGCCGGCACGGCCATCGCGGTCTCGACGGGCTCGCCGCCCGTATCGCCCATGTCGATGGCCGGCGTGAGCGCGCTGACGCCCGCGCCATCGATATCGTCGGGCGGCGCCATGCCGCCGGAACAGGCGGCCAGCATCGCCGGGATCAGCAGAAGCCCGAGCGGCCTTCTAAGACGAGAAACAAACGCAATACCCATGGTCACATCCGCCCGGCGCCCGCCTCCGCCCGCTGCGGAGTCTCGGTTGCACACAGTCCTGTCCGGCGATGGTGCAGGCCGCTTTTGTCCGCATTCGGACGAGACGGGCCTGAAAACCGGACGGCAGGCCGACATGCCTGCTTTCCCTTGGGATTTTGTCGCAACAGGGTAAACGAAGCGTTCCCGGCGGAAACGAAAAACCCCGGCGCGGGGGCGCCGGGGCAAGGTATTCCGGAGATGGTCTTCTGATTATGCCGCGCGGCGGCGGTGGTCCGCCGCTCCGGCCGTGTCCAGCCGGAAGTTTCCGAGCAGCGCCTTCAACTGCTCGCTTTCTCGGGTCAGCGTCTGGCCGGCGGCATTGGTCTCCTCGACCATGGCGGCGTTCTGCTGCGTCATCTGGTCCATCTGGTTGACCGCCGTGTTCACCTCGGCAAGGCCCGTCGCCTGCTCGCGGGCGGAGGTGGCGATAGAGGTCACCTGGTCGTTCACCCGGTTGACGAGGGTTTCGATCTCGGTGAGCGCATCGCCCGTCGAGCGCACCAGCGCCACGCCGTTGCCGACTTCGGCGGCCGAATTGCCGATCAGCCCCTTGATCTCCTTGGCGGCATTGGCCGAACGCTGGGCAAGTTCGCGCACCTCCTGCGCCACGACCGCAAAGCCCCGCCCCGCCTCGCCCGCCCGCGCCGCCTCGACGCCGGCATTGAGCGCGAGGAGGTTCGTCTGGAAGGCGATCTCGTCGATCACGCCGATGATCTGACCGATGCGGTTGGAGGCATCCTCGATGCGGCTCATGGCCGTGACGGCGTCGCGCACGATGGCGCCAGAACGGCCGGCCGACTGCTTGGTCTCGGCCACCATGCGGCTTGCCTCCGCCGCACGGTCGGAGGCGTTGCGCACGGTCGCGGTGATCTCGTCGAGCGCGGCGGCGGTCTCCTCGAGCGAAGCGGCCTGCTGCTCGGTGCGATGCGAAAGGTTGTTGGCTGCCTCGGCGATGCCCGATGCGCTGCCGTGCACGATGTCGGTGGAGCGGGCGATGGCATGGACGACGCCGGAAAGCGCATCCACCGCGCGGTTGAAGTCGTCGCGCAGCTTGGCATATTCCGGCGCGATCGCGCCGATCGAGACCGTCAGGTCGCCGCCCGCCAGCCGCTCCAGCGCCTCGCCGACGGTCTGCATGGCATCCGACTGGCTCTGGCTGACGGCGCGCTGGCGGCGCTCGCCTTCCGAGCGCTCGGCATCGAGGCGGGCCTGCTGCTCGCCCTCGCGGACGCGCAGCTCCGCCCGCTCGGCGACCGACTGGCGCAGGATCGAGACCACCTTCGCCATCTCGCCGATCTCGTCCTTGCGATCGGTCTCCGGCACCGCGCCGGAAACGTCCTCCTCGGCGATGGCCTGCATGGTCGCCTTGAGGCGCACGATGGGCCCGGTCACGCTCTTCACGATGGCATAGGCGGCAAGGATGATGACAAGGCCGCCGCCGGCGAGGATCGCCACCGTGCCGATGGCGTTGCCGCGGAACAGCGCGGCCAGATCGTCCGCATAGACGCCGGTGCCGACGATCCAGCCCCAGGGCGCGAAGCCCGCGACATGCGAATATTTCAGCACCGGCTCCTCGAAGCCGGGCTTCGGCCAGTAGTAATCGACGAAATCCTGCCCCGTCGGGCTCGCCTTCACGGCCTTCACGAATTCGGTGAAGATGTGCTTGCCCGTCGGATCGGCCATGCCGGACTGGTCGGTGCCGTCGAGCGCCGGCTTGATCGGATGCATGACGATCACGGCGTTCATGTCGTTGATCCAGAAATAGCCGCTGTCCTCGTAGCGCAGCGCCCGCACGGCGTCCTTCGCCCGCGTCTGCGCCTCCTCGCGCGTCAACGTGCCGGCAACCTCCAGCTCGTGGTAATGCTTGAAGAGCGTCAGCATGCTCTCGTCCATCGCCGCGAGCTTCGACTTGCGCTCGGCGACCATCGCCTCCTGGTAATGGTAGAGGCTGTAGACGAGTGCGGCGGCGAAGATGGTCAGGGCAAGGCCCACAAGCAACGACAGGCGCGTGGATATTCTGTAGTTCTTCACCGGGCTCTCCTCGACTTCGGCAGGCGCAATGCGCCTTGCAGACGAAGCTGCGGGAAACCCTTTAAAATGATCTAAAATTGCAATCGTCAATTTTTAGAGGTTGAAAATACTCGAAAATGCTCCCGCCCCTCCCCCTTTCTCCATGGCCCGCATTCGGCTAGACCAGAAGGAAAGTTGGAGAGGCCCCGCATGACCGATACGAAAATGCCGAACGGACAGCTCACCCTTCGCACGCTCGCCATGCCGGGCGATGCCAATGCCGCAGGCGACATCTTCGGCGGCTGGGTCATGGCGCAGATGGACCTTGCCTCGGGCATCCGCGCCGCCGAGCGGGCGCGCGGCCGCGTCGTCACCGCCGCCGTCAAGGAAATGGCCTTCGAGCTGCCGGTGAAGATCGGCGACACGCTCAGCATCTATACAGACATCGCCCGCGTCGGCCGCACCTCGATCACGCTGGCGGTGGAAGCCTGGGCGCAGCGCTATCTCACCACGACGCTGGAAAAGGTGACGGGCGCCACCTTCGTCATGGTGGCGCTCGACCAGCAGGGCCACCCGACCCCCGTTCCCGTCGAATAGCCGCCGGAGGGCGCCATGGAGCATGTCCAGCACGATCCCGCGCTCTTCGGCCATGTTCGGGTCGTCATCGGCATGGTGGTCAGCCTCAGCGTGGCGCGCATCCTCACCGGCGTCGCGCTCTTCGTCCAGCATCCCGGCAAGGTGAAAGCCTATCCGGTCCATCTGGCCTGGGCGGGCTTCCTGCTGCTGTTCCTGCTGCATTTCTGGTGGTGGGAGTTCCGCCTGCAGGCGCTGGCGACCATCGGCTTCGGCGTCTATCTCTTCCTGATCAGCTATTGCTGCCTGTTCTTCCTGCTCGCCGTCTTCCTGTTCCCGACCACGCTCGACGACTATGCGGGTTACGAGGACTATTTCTACTCGCGGCGCAAATGGTTCTTCGGCGCCTTCGCGCTGGTCTTCGCGGTGGATCTGCTGGACACGGCGCTGAAGGGAAAGGCCTATTTCGGCTCCTTCGGCTACGAATATCCGGTGCGCAACGCCGTCTTCATCGTGCTGTGCCTTCTGGCGGCATGGACGGCGAGCCGCCGCTACCACACCGCCTTCGTCAGCCTCGGCATCCTCTACCAGCTCAGCTGGATCTTCCGCGCCTTCGACATGCTGGAGTAAGCGCTCAGCCCTTGAAGACGAAGGCGGCGCCGGCGGCGATCAGCATGAAGCCGACGGCGTGGTTCCAGGTCAGGCTCTCCTTCAGCCAGAACACCGAGAAGCCGGCGAAGACCAGGAGCGTGATCACTTCCTGGATCGTCTTCAACTGCGCGGCCGAATAGACCTCGTGGCCGATGCGGTTGGCCGGCACGGCGAGGCAATATTCGAAGAAGGCGATGCCCCAGCTCGCCAGCACCGCGACGAAGAGCGGCGCCGACTTGAACTTGAGGTGCCCATACCAGGCGAAGGTCATGAAGACGTTGGAAAGGCAGAGCATGACGATGGGCCACACGGCCGCGGGGTTGAGGCTGAAGGGCATCGGCGAATCCTGAAAGGGAGGGAATATGCCATTGGCATAGCCCAGCCGCCGGCCACGTCAAGCCGGGCCTCATGGATTCTCGCGATCCCCCGTTAAGACTATCTTATGCCCCCCGCCCCACCCTCTCTGCCCAGACCGCGAAAAAGGCGGCATGCGCTTCTGGGCGGGGACAGAGAATGACCGATGCAGCCCGGCTGATGCCGGCGGACGAAACGACGAGACGCCAGATTCTCTCCGCGCAGGCCCTGTCCGTGCTGGACGGCATCGTGCTGTCGCTCACCGCCAACAGCTTCATCGCCGCCACCACCGCCGCCGTGCTGTGGCTCGACGGGCCGGCCTTCGGCATCCTCCTCTGGCTCGCCGCCGTGCTGGCGATCAACCTTGCGCGCTATGTCGCCGTGCGCATCGTCCGCCGGATGAACTGTGCCGTCGAGCGGCCGGAGCGTGCGCTCGGCGTGCTCTCCTTCGGCGCGCTCGGGGGCGGCCTTGCCTGGAGCCTGCCGCCGTTCATCGGCGCCGCCCATGGCGCGAACGGGCTCAACCCCTACCTGATCTTCATCATCTGCGGCATCTGCGCCGGCTCGCTGATGCAGAGCACCGCCTATGCCCGCACCGCGCTCCTCTTCGCCGGCCCGCCGCTTGCCGCGGCCTTCGCATCGCTGCTCTTCGCCGGCACGACGGAAGCCTTCGTCATCGCTGCCGACGCGCTGCTGCTCGCCGTGATGATGCTGCGCGCCAGCCAGTTCAGCGAGGCGAGCTTCATCCGCAGCCAGATGGACCGGCTGAAGGCGGTGGCGCTCGCCGCCTCGCTGTCCGACGCCAATGCGGAGATCCGCCAGTCCTACCACCAGCTCGCATCGCTGGCGAACCGCGACCCGCTGACCGGCCTCGGCAACCGCGCCCTCTTCAACGAGCGCCTGCGCAACCTCCTGACGAGCGGCCTGCCCGCCGATACGCTCGCTCTGCTCGCCATCGACCTCGACCGCTTCAAGGCGATCAACGACACGATGGGCCACGGCGCGGGCGATGCGGTGCTGGTCGAGATTGCCAGCCGCCTCGTCAGCCTGACCGGGCCGACCGATCTCGTCGTGCGCCTCGGCGGCGACGAGTTCGCCGTCATCGTCGAGGGCGAGAAGGCGGAAGCGCGCGGGCGCGCCATCGGCGACGGCATCGTGCGCCTCGCCGGCGATCCCATCCTCATCGGCGAGCGTCCCATCACCGTCGGCGCCAGCGCGGGCCTTGCCCTCTATCCGCAGCACGGCGACACGGCCGACGACCTCTTCGCCAGCGCCGACATCGCCCTCTATGCCGCCAAGGAGGGCGGGCGCCGCCGCCTCGGCCTGTTCAACCCCGTGCTGAAGGCCCGGATCGAGCATCAGCGCCTCATCGAGGCGACATTGACGGACGCCATCGAGCAGCGCCAGTTGCAGGTCGTCTTCCAGCCGCAGGTGGAACTCGCCACCGGCGCCGTCACCGGCTTCGAGGCGCTGCTGCGCTGGACGCATCCCGAGCTCGGCGCTGTCGCCCCGCCCGATATCGTCCGCGCCGCCCAGGCCCTGCACATATCGACGGCGCTCACCGGCTATGTCGCCACCCGCGCCGCGGAATTCCTGCGCACCCTGCCCCGGCTCGGCCTGCCGCAGGCAGCCGTCGCCGTGAACGTCTCGCCGCGCGAATTCTCCGGCGACACGCTCTCGCGCCTCCTGACCGGCATCGCGCAGGAACACGAGGTTTCCCCCGGCCTGATGGAGATCGAGATCACCGAGGAGGCGACGCTCGACACGCAGGCCGCCGGCGCCGAACTCGCCCGGCTGGAAGCCGCCGGCTTCCGCCTCGCCGTCGACGATTTCGGCATGGGCCATTCCTCCCTCGCCTATCTCGTCAGCCTGCATATCGGCCGGCTGAAGATCGACCGCAGCTTCGTTTCGGGGATCGCCACCAGCCGTGAGAACCAGGCGCTTATCTCCGCCCTCATCGGCATCGGCCGCGCGCTTTCCATCGATATCGTGGTGGAAGGCGTCGAGAAGGAGGAGGAGGCCGAGATCCTGCGCATGCTCGGCTGCCGCCATGCCCAGGGCTACCTCTTCGCCCGCCCCATGCCCGCCGCCGATATCCCGCGCTGGCTGAACGAGCACGCCGCGCGCACCCGGCCTTCCGCACGATAGCGCCCGCCGCCCGGCAGGCAGATTCGTTTCCCTTTTGTACTCGTCACCCCTTCCCTTTCGCGGTGACTCTCTCCATATTCCCCGCATGGCCAGATTACCGAAGAAATCCACCGCCCCGAACCCCGGTTTCGAGGAAGCCCCGCAATCGCCCTTGACTGGGACGCCCTTCGAGTGGAACGAGAAGGATAAGCGAGTCCCGGCGGAAAAGAGCGAGCCGCTGTCCGGCAGCGTCTCCGACTGGGTGAAGCAGCTCGAGGCCGAGGCGGAGGCCGCGAGCATCGAAAGCCGCCGCGAGGTCGCCTCCAAGGCCGGCAAGCACCGCAAGACGGTGGAGAACGCCGCGCGCCGCCACACGGAGCAGGTCACCGTCTCCAAAACCTCCCGCGGCGTATCCATCGGCGGCTCGTCCGATCCGAAGACCCGCGCCGCCGCCGGCCTCAACCCGGTCTCCGGCCTCGACGTCTCGCTGGAGGACGCCGCCGCGCTGGACAAGGGCTCCGGCGTCACCGCCACGGTGGAAGCCCTGTCGAAGCTCATCGAGAGCGGCAACCCGCTGTTCAAGGACGGCAAGCTCTGGACACCGCACCGCCCCGCCCGGCCGGAAAAGTCGGAAGGCGGCATCCCGATCCGCATGATCAGCGACTACCAGCCCGCCGGCGACCAGCCGACCGCCATCAGGGACCTCGTCGACGGCCTCGCCGAGGGCGAGCGCAGCCAGGTCCTGCTCGGCGTCACCGGCTCGGGCAAGACCTTCACCATGGCCAAGGTGATCGAGGAGACGCAGCGCCCCGCCGTCATCCTCGCGCCGAACAAGACGCTGGCCGCGCAGCTCTATTCCGAATTCAAGAACTTCTTCCCGGAAAACGCGGTCGAATATTTCGTCTCCTACTACGACTATTACCAGCCGGAGGCCTACGTCCCGCGCTCGGACACCTATATCGAGAAGGAATCCTCGATCAACGAGCAGATCGACCGCATGCGCCACTCCGCGACGCGCTCGCTGCTGGAGCGCGACGACTGCATCATCGTCGCCTCGGTCTCCTGCATCTACGGTATCGGCTCGGTCGAGACCTACACCGCCATGACGTTCCAGATGCAGGTCGGCGAACGGCTCGACCAGCGCCAGCTCCTCGCCGACCTCGTCGCCCAGCAATACAAGCGCCGCGAGATGGATTTCCAGCGCGGCTCCTTCCGCGTGCGCGGCGACACGATCGAGATCTTCCCCGCCCACCTTGAAGACGCGGCATGGCGCATCTCCATGTTCGGCGACGAGATCGACGCCATCACTGAATTCGACCCGCTGACCGGCCAGAAGACCGGCGACCTGAAATCGGTGAAGATCTACGCCAACAGCCACTACGTCACGCCCCGCCCGACGCTGAACGGCGCCATCAAGAACATCCGCGAGGAGCTGAAGCATCGCCTCGTCGAGCTGGAAAAGGCCGGCCGCCTGTTGGAGGCCCAGCGACTGGAACAGCGCACGCGCTACGACCTCGAAATGCTGGAGGCCACCGGCTCCTGCGCCGGCATCGAGAACTATTCGCGCTACCTCACCGGCCGCCGCCCCGGCGAGCCGCCGCCGACCCTCTTCGAATACGTGCCCGACAACGCGCTGATCTTCATCGACGAAAGCCACGTCACGATCCCGCAGATCGGCGCCATGTACCGCGGCGACTTCCGCCGCAAGGCAACGCTGGCCGAATACGGCTTCCGCCTGCCCTCCTGCATGGACAACCGCCCGCTGCGCTTCGAGGAATGGGACGCAATGCGCCCGGACACGGTCGCCGTCTCGGCGACGCCCGGCGGCTGGGAGCTGGAACAGTCCGGCGGCGTGTTCGCCGAACAGGTCATCCGCCCGACCGGCCTCATCGACCCGCCGGTCGAGGTGCGCCCGGCAAAAAGCCAGGTCGACGACGTGCTGGGCGAGATCCGCGAGACCGCGCAGGCCGGCTACCGCACCCTCGTCACCGTGCTCACCAAGCGCATGGCCGAGGACCTCACCGAATACCTGCACGAGCAGGGCGTGCGCGTGCGTTACATGCATTCCGACATCGACACGCTGGAGCGCATCGAGATCATCCGCGATCTGCGCCTCGGCGCCTTCGACGTCCTCGTCGGCATCAACCTGCTGCGCGAAGGCCTCGACATTCCCGAATGCGGCTTCGTCGCCATCCTCGACGCCGATAAGGAGGGTTTCCTGCGCTCCGAGACCTCGCTCGTCCAGACCATCGGCCGCGCGGCGCGAAACGTCGACGGCAAGGTCATCCTCTATGCCGACCAGATCACCGGCTCCATGCAGCGCGCAATGGACGAGACGACCCGCCGCCGCGAAAAGCAGGTCGCCTACAACGAGGCGCACGGCATCACCCCGGAATCGGTGAAGGCGAAGATCTCCGACATCCTCGACTCTGTCTACGAGCGCGACCACGTCCGCGCCGACATCTCGGGCGTCACCGGCAAGGGCTTCGCCGACGCCGGCCACCTCGTCGGCAACAACCTCAAGGCCCATCTCGAAGCGCTCGAAAAGCAGATGCGCGACGCCGCCGCCGACCTCGACTTCGAAGCCGCCGCCCGCATCCGCGACGAGATCAAGCGCCTCAAGGCCGCCGAACTCGCCGTCATGGACGACCCGATGGCGCGCGACGAAGCACGATCGCAGGAAGGTGGAGGAAAGGGCAAAAGCTCGGCGAAGCCGCAAGGCCAGGCGGCCGTCGCCGGTCGTCCGGCGCCCCGTGCGGAGGCCAGCCCGAAGAGCGGTACCGCCGTGAGCACGGAAGAGAATGGCAAAAGCTATTTTGCCAAACCCTCGCTCGACGACATGGGCCCGGGCACCGACACCGAACGCCCGCTCTTCCGCAAGCCCGACCTCGACGAGATGGGCCGCGACGTCGCGACCCCGGCCGGCAAGTCCCTCTTCCGCAGGAACACCCTCGACGAAATGACCGTCGGCCGCACCGAAAAACCCGTCACCGGCGACCTCCCCCAACGCCCGGACGAAACCCTTTCGACCAAGAAACGCACTGCACCGTTGCCCGACGAACCGAAGCCGGTTCGCCGGGAAAGGATCGGCGTGGGAAGCTATGAGGATCCGGGTGAAGCGAAGCGCAAGGGGCGCACCAAGGGCAAGACGGGGCGGCCGGGGCGGTAAGCCGCCACGCCGAAGCGGGCCCATTTGGCGGCGAGCCGCCCTTGCCGCGCCCATTTGCCGGATTATCGCGTAAGAATTGGGCGTTGCCGCTTTCCCTTCTCCCCTCGGGGAGAAGGTGGCCCGAAGGGTCGGATGAGGGGGTATCCCCCGCGAGACCCTTGGGGTTTTCCGCCTTCGGCGCCCCCTGTCCCGCCTGCCGGCACCGTCTCCCCGAGGGGAGAAGGAAAGGTGTGGCAACGGCTTCCCTTCAAATGCGATGGGACTGCGTTCTCTGAGGAAGACCTCGCAAGGTCACATTCCACAAGCTATTGCGCCCCTACTCCGCCGCCTCGCCCTTTACCGGCTCCAGCGCCGCGGCCAGCTCGTAGGAATAGCCTTCCAGCATGGCATAGGCCTGCTCTATGGCCTGGATCTGCCCTTCCGCGTTGCGGATCGCCTCGGCGATCGACTGCGAGCGGGCGCGCAGCATGGAGCCGAGGAAATCCGTGCCGGCCTTGCGGCCGAGGCGGTCGATGTGCTGCCGGACGCGGTTGCGGTGGCGTTCCAGTTCGAGGATGTGGAAGCGGCTCTTGACGATGTCGTCGGAGAGTTTCCGGCGCATCGCCGCCAGCGGGTCGAAGCTGCCGGGCTCGCGCTCGTCGAGGATGACGTCGTTGACCAGCGGTTCGAGCAGCATCAGGCCCTTGAGGTCGCGCGGGTCGGCAAGCTGCGGGTCGAAGCCGGTATCGTCGAAGACCTTGCGGCGCACCGGGTCGCGCAGGAGGTCGTAGCAGGCCTGCAGGCGGGCGAACTGGTCGGTATCGCCGCCCGAATCGGGATGCATGCCCTTGGCGGCCTTGCGGTAGGCGGTCTTGATCGCGCCGTCGTCGGCGTCGCGCTCCAGTCCGAGCATGGCGTAGGGATCGATCACGCGGCCACCTGTCTGTTTCTCTGCACTGCTTCGTTCGTTGTTTACGCCGTTTTCCGACCCGGAGGGGACGAAATTGTGGTGACGCGGCGGCGATGCACAGAAAGCGCTATTCCGCCGCCTCGGTCCCGGTCTCGGCCTGGGCCCGAGCCGACAGTACCGCCGCGAAAGCCGCCGCGATCACCTCCGGCCCCGCGCCGGGCTTCGTGGCGTCGGCCGAAAGAATCTGCCGGTAGCGCCGCGCGCCCGGAAACCCCTGGAAGAGGCCGATCATATGCCGCGTCACATGCGCCACCCGCCCGCCGCGCGCGATCACCTCGGCCGCATAGGCCATCATGGCGTCGCGCACCGCTTCCCAATAGTCGGCCGGACGATCCTGCGGAATGGAGGGAATACCGGAAGGCTGGCCTCCCAGAAGCGGATGCGGAAAAAGTTCGTCCACGCCCGTCAGGACGCCGCTATCCTGATAGGCAGCCCTTCCGAGCATGACACCGTCGAGGCCTTCCATCTCTTCAACAGCCTGGCTCAAAGTATGAAGCCCGCCATTGAGACCAATGAAAAGATTCGGGTTTTCCGCCTTCAGCCGCCGCACCAGACCATAGTCGAGCGGCGGGATATCGCGATTCTCCTTCGGCGAAAGCCCCTGAAGCCACGCCTTGCGCGCATGGACCCAGACGGCATCCGTGCCGGCCGCCTTCACCTTCGAGACGAGGTCGCGCAGCGCCACGTCCGGATCCTGATCGTCGACGCCGATGCGGCATTTCACGGTCACGGGAATGGCAACCGCCGTCTTCATCGCCGCCACGCACTCGGCCACCAGGTCCGGCTCGCGCATCAGGCAGGCGCCGAAGGTGCCGGATTGCACCCGGTCCGAGGGGCAGCCGACATTGAGGTTGATCTCGGCATAGCCGAACCCCTCGCCGATCCGCGCCGCCTCCGCCAGCTTTTCCGGGCTGTTGCCGCCGAGCTGGAGCGCCACCGGCTGCTCCACCGCGTCGAAGCCGAGCAGCCGCTCGCGATTGCCGCGCAGGATCGCATCGGCGACGATCATCTCGGTGAAGAGCAGCGCGTTCTTCGTGACCTGCCGCGCGAAGACGCGGTACGCCCGGTCGGACCAGTCGATCATCGGCGCGGTGGCGAAGATCTTCGTCCCCGTCTCCACGGCCCGCTGGTAGAATGTGCCTGTCTTCGTCATGGCGCGGCTCATACTCCATATGGCCGGGAAAAACCACCCTCGGCCTTTCCTCGCCCCGCCGGATGGATGCTAGAGTGGCCGCGAGGATTCGAAGGAGGAACCCGATGCCGCTCTACGCCCTTGACGACCGGACGCCCACGCTTCCTGCGGACGACCGCTACTGGGTGGCGCCCGATGCCAATGTCATCGGCAAGGTCATCCTCGGCGAGGATGTCGGCATCTGGTTCGGCGCGACGCTGCGCGGCGACAACGAGCCGATCATCGTCGGCGCGCGCTCGAACATCCAGGAAGGCACCGTCGTGCATACCGATCCCGGCAAGCCGGTGATCATCGGCGAAGGCTGCACCATCGGCCACGGCGCCATCGTCCACGGCTGCACCATCGGCAGCAATTCGCTGATCGGCATGGGCGCGACGGTGCTGAACGGCGCGGTGATCGGCAACAACTGCCTCGTCGGCGCCAATGCGCTGGTGACCGAAGGCAAGGTCTTCCCGGACAATTCGCTGATCGTCGGTTCCCCGGCGAAAGCCGTCCGCACGCTGGATGCCGAGGCCGTCGAGGGCCTGAAGCGCTCGGCCGAAGGCTATGTGCGCAACTGGCAGCGCTTCAAGAGAGGCCTGAAGCCGATCGGCTGAAGCATTTCCAGCAAAAGTGCGCAGCGGTCCTGCGTCTGGAAGTGCGGGAAAATCCAGATTTCAGGCGCAGCCGGCGCAGGTGCCGCGGATCTCGATGGTCGTCTTGCCGGTCTTGAAGTTGCGGTCCCTGGCAAAGCTTTTCAACCGCTCCTCGATCACGTGGTCGTGGAACTCCGTCACCTTGCCGCAGGTCTCGCAGATCGTGAAGGCCGTCAGGCCATGGGCATGGCAGCCCTCGTCCGGATGGGCGCAGGCGACGAAGGCATTGATGCTTTCGAGCCGGTGCACGAGGCCGAATTCCAGCAGCTTGTCGAGCGCCCGATAGACCTGCAGCGGCGCGCGGAACCCGTCGTCCCGCAGCTTGTCGAGGATGGTATAGGCGCTGAGCGGGCTGTCGGAATGCGACAGTACGTCGAAGACGAGGCCCTGGTTGCGCGTCAGTTGCTGCGTGGTCATGGGGCTTGTCATGCCGGGCCTCCTTCACTTGCGGCCACTCCGCTCGTCCTCGGCTTCGTCAGCAGGCTTAGTATGAACAGGCCAAGCGCTGCAACCACGATCGAGGGACCGGAGGGCGTGTCGAATTTCAATGAACCGAACAGCCCGCCGACCACCGCCAGCGCCCCGACGACGGAGGCGAGCACGGCCATGATCTCGGGGCTCGTGGAAAAGCGCCGCGCCGTCGCGGCGGGAATGATGAGCAGCGAGGTGATCAGCAGGATGCCGACGATCTTCATGGCGATGGCGATGACGAGCGCCATCAGCAGCATGAAGACGAGCCGGGTCTTCTCCGGCTGCATGCCTTCGGCCTCCGCCAGTTCCGGGTTGACCGTCGAGGCGATCAGCGGCCGCCACATCCAGATGATGGCGAAGGTGACGAGGATGCCGCCGCCCCAGACGAGGTCCACATCGGCGCGCGAGACGGCGAGGATGTCGCCGAACAGGAAGCCGACGAGGTCGATGCGCACCCAGGTCATGAAGGAGACCATGACGAGGCCGATGGCGAGCGTCGCATGCGAGAGGATGCCGAGCAGCGCATCGGTGGAAAGCGTGCCGCGCTTCTGGAGCAGCAGCAGCAGAACGGAAACAGTCGCCGCGACGACGAAGACGCTGAGCAGCAGGTTGACGTTCATCAGCAGCGACAGCGCGACGCCGAGCAGCGCCGAATGGGCCATCGTATCGCCGAAATATGCCATGCGCCGCCAGACGACGAAGCAGCCGAGCGGGCCGGCGGTGACGGCAAGCCCGACGCCGGCGACGAGCGCGCGCATGAAGAAATCGTCAAGCATCGCGCCGCTCCTGACTGTCCGCCCCGCGCGGAGCTTCGTGGCCGCAGCCGCAGTTCGGCCCGTGCACATGCCCGAGGCGCATCGGCCCCGCCCGGCCGCCGTCCGGCAGGATATCGACGGGATGGTGGCCGTCGTCCGGCCGGCAATCGTCGGTGATCGAGCCGTCGGCATGCAGCACGCGGCCGTCCGGCAGATGCGTGTGGTCGTGGTGGTGGTTGTAGAAGGCGAGCGTCTGGCCCGCCCGCGCGCCGAAGAGGCGCTGATATTCCGGGCTCTGGCTCACCGTTTCCGGCGTGCCGCGGCAACAGACATGGCCGTTGAGGCAGATGACGGTATCCGTCTCGGCCATCACGACATGCAGGTCGTGCGAGATGAGCAGGATGCCGCAGCCGGTCGAGTTGCGGATCGTCTTGATGAGGTCGTAGAGCGCGATCTCGCCGGAAAAGTCGACACCCTGCACCGGCTCGTCGAGCACCAGCAGGTTCGGCTTGCGGGCAATGGCGCGGGCGAGCAGCGCGCGCTGGAACTCGCCGCCGGAAAGGTGCTGCACCTCCGCGCGCGCAAGATGCCGGATGCCCGTCGCCTCCAGCGCCGCGTCGATCTCCGCGCCCTTGAGGGGGGAGGTCAGCGTCATCAGCCGGTCGACGGTAAGCGGCATGGTCCAGTCGACGGCGAGCTTCTGCGGCACATAGCCGACCTTGAGCCCGGCCTTGCGTTCCACCCTGCCCTCGTCCGCCTTCAGAACGCCGATCGCCGTCTTGGCGGTGGTCGACTTGCCGGAGCCGTTGGGGCCGATCAGCGTGACGATCTCGCCGGGCGAAATCGAGAATTCCACGCCGCGCACGAGCCAGCGGCCCTGGCGGCGCACACCGACACCCGCGAGCGAGACGAGCGGCTGGAGGGTCCTGGTGGAGGTTTGCAGCATCATTTTTTCCGAAAAGCCTGTTGCCACCCGATATGGCACACGTTATAGCATAACGCAATTGATGTAATAACATTACATCCACATTCAAGATGGAGATTCCATGCAAAAGGCCGTTCGCACCCTCCTTCTATCCACCGCGCTCCTTGCCGCCGGCACGCTCGCCGCGCGGGCCGCGGCGCCCGATGTGGTGGTTTCGATCAAGCCGATCCATTCGCTCGTCGCCGCGATCATGCAGGGCGTCGGCGAACCCGGCCTCATCGTCGAGGGCGCCGCCTCGCCGCACACCTATTCGCTGAAGCCCTCCAATGCGGCAGCGTTGCAGGATGCGGATGTCGTCTTCTGGGTCGGCCATGGCCTGGAAGCCTTCCTGGAAAAGCCGCTGAAAACGCTGGGCAGCAAGGCGACCGTCGTCGAGCTGGAAGACGCGCCGGGCCTCGAAAAGCTGCCTTTCCGCGAGGGCGGCCCCTTCGAGGCGCATACGCATGAAGGCGAGGACGGCCACGACCACGCCCATGAGGGCCACTCGCACGACGCGGACGGCCATGACCATGCCAAGGAGGCCGAGGGCCACGATCATGGCGAGGAAGCCGGCCATGAGGACCACGAGCACGGCGAATTCGACATGCATCTCTGGCTGAGCCCGGACAATGCCCGCGCCATCGCCGCCGAGGCCGCCAAGGTGCTTGCCGAGAAGGACCCGGCCAATGCGGAAACCTACAGGAAGAACCTCGCCGGCCTGAACGACAGGCTCGATGCGCTCGACAAGGAGATCGCCGAGACGGTCGCCCCGGTGAAGGACAAGCCCTTCATCGTCTTCCACGACGCCTATCAGTATTTCGAGCACCATTACGGCGTTTTGACCGCCGGCTCCATCACCGTCAGCCCGGAAACCCTGCCCGGCGCCGAGCGCCTGACGCAGATCCGCGACAAGGTGAAGACCCTCGGCGCGACCTGCGTCTTCGCCGAACCGCAGTTCGAGCCGAAGCTGGTCAACGTGGTGATCGAGGGCACGCCGGCGAAATCCGGCACCCTCGACCCCGAAGCCGCCACGCTCGACCCCGGTCCGGACCTCTACTTCACCCTGATGAAGGGCATCGCCACATCGCTGCGCGATTGCCTTGGACAGGGCGGCTGAGGCGCGTCAGTCGCGCTCGGCGGAGCTGGCCCAGAGATTGATGTCGGCCTCCCGGGCATAGACATCGATCTCGGCCAGTTCCTCGGCCGTGAAGTCGGCCTTTTCCAGCGCCTTGACGCAATCGACGATCTGCGCGGAGCGGCTGGCGCCGATCAGTGCCGAGGTGATGCGTCCGCCGCGCAGCACCCAGGCGAGCGCCATCTGCGCCAGCGTCTGGCCGCGCCGCTCGGCGATGGCGTTGAGCTTGCGGATATTGTCGATGATCTCGGGGCGGATGAAATCCTTCTTGAGGAAGTGGTTCAGCGCCGCGCGGCTGTCACCCGGAATGCCGCCGAGATATTTCGTGGTCAGCATGCCCTGCGCCAGCGGCGAGAACACGATGGAGCCGATGCCGAGGTCTTCGAGCGTATCGACGAGGCCGTCCTCCTCGATCCAGCGGTTGAGCATGGAATAGCTCGGCTGGTGGATGAGGCAGGGCGTGCCGAGGTCCTTGAGGATCGCCGCGGCCTCGCGGGTGCGCTGCGAATTGTAGGAGGAGATGCCGACATAAAGCGCGCGGCCGGAGCGCACGATATGGTCGAGCGCGCCGCAGGTCTCCTCCAGAGGCGTGTCCGGGTCGAAGCGGTGGGAATAGAAGATGTCGACATAGTCGAGGCCCATGCGCTTCAAGCTCTGGTCGCAGGAGGCGATGAGATACTTGCGGCTGCCCCATTCGCCATAGGGACCCGGCCACATGTCGTAGCCGGCCTTGGAGGAGACGATCAGCTCGTCGCGCAGGCCCTTGAAATCCGTGCGCAGGATCTCGCCGAAGGCGGTTTCCGCCGTGCCGGCCGGCGGGCCGTAATTGTTGGCGAGGTCGAAATGGGTGATGCCGAGGTCGAAGGCCGTGCGGCACATGTCGACCTTGCGCTCATGCGGCGTGTCGTCGCCGAAATTGTGCCAGAGGCCCAGCGAGATCGCCGGCAGCTTCAGGCCGGAGCGTCCCACGCGGTTGTAGGTCATCGTGTCGTAACGGTTTTCCGCCGGCTGCCAGGCCATGGTGTGTTCCTTCTCTATGTAGGCGGACTTCCATACCCCTCCCCAACCCCTCCCCACAAGGGGGAGGGACTTAACCCGTCGCCCCGCTTCAAACTCATCGACCGGTTCTGCCGGCAGCGACGTTCAAAGGAGACCGCATTGGGAGCGGCATCGTAAAGCCCCTCCCCCTTGTGGGGAGGGGTTGGGGAGGGGTTTTCACCGGTTACCGCAGCAACGCCCGCGCCTCCTCGATCCCCAGCGCCGCCGGCTGGGTGCAGGTGGTCACGATGTCGATCGCCCTGCCCTCCTCGGCCGAACGCAAGATGGCCGTAAGCACGTCGATCGTGTGCAGCGAGCGGTCGAGCGAGCAGCGATAGTCGCGGCCTGTCGTCACCGCCTCCATCATGTCGGCAAGGCCGATGCCGCGGTAATTGGCCTGCATGCCCCAATCGAACTGGTAGTTCTGCGCCGTCAGCGGATGGTCCCAGACCTCAACCTCCTTCGGCTCCTTGTCGTCGCCGGCGACCTCCACCGTGCCGCCGAAGAAGTTCGGATCCGGCACGAAGACGGCGCCGTCGGTGCCGTAGAGCTCCATGTTCTGGTGGCGATGCGCCCAGACATCCCAGCTCGCCATCAGCGCCACCTGCGCGCCGCTGACGAATTCGAGGATGGCATGGATGTTCGTCGCGACCGCCACCGGCACCTTTTCCCCGAGGCGCGGGCCGTTGGCGATCACCCGTTCCTCGCGCGCCCTGTTAGCGAGCGCCACGACGCGCTTCACCGGTCCGACGAGGTTGACGAGGTTGTTGACGTAATACGGCCCCATGTCGAGGATCGGCCCGCCGCCCGGCGCGAAGAAGAAGTCCGGATTCGGATGCCAGCTCTCCATGCCCGGCCCCAGCACATGCGCCGTGCCCGACATAATTTTTCCCAGCCTGCCGCTGTCGATGAGATGGCGCACGAACTGGTGCGCGCCGCCGAGATAGGTGTCCGGCGCCGAGCCGACCTTCAGGCCCTTGGCATCCGCGATACGGCGCAGGTCCTCGCCCTGTTCGAGCGTGAGCACGAAGGGCTTTTCCGAATAGACATGCTTGCCCGCCTCCAGCGCCTGTTTCGAGACCGGGTAATGGGCCTCCGGGATCGTCAGGTTCACGACGACATCCACATCGGGATTGGCGAGCAGCGCGCCGATCTCCTGCGCCGGCACGCCGAATTCCTCCGAACGCGCCTTGGATGCGGCGGGGTTGATATCGGCGCAGGCGACGAGCTTCAGGTTCCTGAAGGTCGGGATCAGCTTGAAGTAGGCGCCCGAGATATTGCCGCAGCCGATGATGCCGACTCCGTATTCCTTGCTCATGACGATGATCCTCAGAACGCCTTGATGGTCGCGATGGAGCGGGTGGCAAGCCGGGTGATGTCCTTCGGATTGTCATGCTCGACGATGAAATTCTTTACCGGCGAGCCGGCGAGCGCCCTGGCGAGATCGCCCCAAGGAACGGTGCCGTGGCCGACATCGGCCCAGCCGTCCTCGTCGGCATTCTCGCCCTTCGGCGCGATGTCCTTGACATGCACGGCGGTGATGCGGTCGCCGTATTTCGCAATCCACGCGAAGGGGTCGGCGCCACCGCGGATGATCCAGGCGATATCCGCCTCCCAGGCAAGGTCCGGCCCGCCTTCGAAGAGACGATCCAGCGGCACCGTACCGTCCGGCAGCGTGAAGAACTCGAAATCGTGGTTGTGCCAGCCGAAGGTAAGGCCCGCCGCACGGATCGGCGCGCCCGCCTTTTGCAGCCGCTCGCCGAGCGCATGCCAGCCAACGGCGTCCGTCGGGCGCTCCTCGGGCAGGAGATAGGGGCAATAGACCGCCTCGATGCCGAGCGTGCGGCAGATCGCGATCACACGCTCCGGCTCGGCCTCCAGCATGTCGAGGCTGAAATGGGCGGTCGGCATGGCAAGGCCGTTGGCGTCGAGATCGGCCCTCACCTGCTGGATGGCCGCATCGTCGAGCGCGGCGTAGAGCGCGCTGTAGCCCTCCACCTGCTTGTAGCCGGCATCGGCGAGGATGCGGAACACCTCGGCGAAGGGCTGGAAGTTGCGGGCGCTGTAGAGCTGGAAGCTGACTGTCTGCATGATTGTCTCCTCGGACTATTCGGTATTCGTCTGGCAGGAATGAAGGTCGAGCCAGCGGATTTGCGGAACCCCGCCGGTCTCGGCGGGCGTGAAGATGACGGTGCGGCGCTCGCCGGCCGTGAGATCGAAGGCATTGTCGGACCAGCGTCCGGCAATGTCCGCTTCAAGCATGACGTGCAGCGCAAGGCCGGTCGCGGAGGCGGTGACGGCGAAAGCGCCGTCGTCGCGCGATACGACATCGAGTGTCAGGCCGGAGGCTTCGAGATCGAGCGCCTTGTAGTTGACCGGGACGTGATGCCCCTCGCCTTTCATGCCGTTCGATGCCTCGAAGGACCAGAAGAGCAACGTGTCCTCCGGCAGGTCGGCCGAAAAGACGGAGAATAGCATTTCCGCCTTGTCCGGCCCGCAGACGCCTTCCGCGCTGCGATAGGGCCGGCGCTCGCCGGCAAGCGAGACGAGCCATGTTTCGAGCCGGATGGTGACAGTCTCCGCCGTGTCGTTGACGACGGAAAAGCCGATGGTCTCGCCGTCCTTCGAGGGGATGGCGGCGACCGCGACGGGCTGGAAGAAGCGGCGCACCATGTAGTGCATGGCCTTCCAGCTTCCGCCATAGTCGAGGCTCGACCAGGAGGCGACGGGCCAGGTGTCGTTGAGCTGCCAGTAGAGCGTGCCCATGCAATGGGGCTTCAGCGAGCGCCAGTATTCGACGGCCGTGCGGATGGCGAGGCCCTGCTGGATCTGGCTGAGATAGACGAAGCTCGCAAAATCCTTCGGGAAGCGGAAATAGCGAAACATGGTGCCGGCGATGCGCTCGTTGCCGCCGGCGTTCTTCTGGTGGCTCTCCATGACGGGGGACGCGATGTTCATGTCCTTGCGCTCGGCGAAGGTCTTCATCACGGGCATGGAGGTGTAGGACTGGAAGCCGAATTCCGAGCAGAAGCGCGGACGCACTGTGCGGTAATTGTCGAAGGACTTGTTCTCGTGCCAGACGGACCAGTAATGCATGTCGCCGGAACCGTCCGCATGCCAGGCGTCGCCGAAGTCGAGATAGCCGGAGGCCGGGCTGGAGGGCCACCAGATCGCGCCCGGCGCGGCCTTCTTCATCGCCACTTCGATGGTGCGGTTGAGGCGGTCGTAGGAGACGAGGTAGCGGTCACGGTTCTCGCGGCTGGCATCGAACCAGGTCAGCGCGCCGACCAGTTCGTTGTCGCCGCACCAGAGCACGATGGAGGGATGCGAGGCGAGCCGCCTCACCTGATAGTCCACTTCGGCGGCGACATTGTCGAGGAAATCGACGGTCGAGGGATAGAGGTTGCAGGCGAACATGAAGTCCTGCCAGACCATCAGGCCGAGCTCGTCGCAAAGGTCGTAGAACCAGTCCGGCTCATAGAAGCCGCCGCCCCAGACGCGCAGCATGTTCATGTTGGCGTCGGCGGCCGATTGCAGCAAGTCGCGCACGCCGGACGGCGTGATGCGGGACGGCAGGGCGTCGGCCGGAATCCAGTTCGCGCCGCGGCAGAAGATTTCGCGGCCGTTGACCTTGAGCGCGAAGCGGCTGCCGGCCTCGTCCCTGTCGGTGATCAGCTCCACCTGCCGGAGACCGACGCGCCGCACCACCGTCTCGGACGGCGTCTCGACCCGTACGGCATAGATCGCCTGCTCGCCATGCCCGGCCGGCCACCAGAGCGCCGGCCTCTCGATACGGAACATATGGGTAAGCTGCGTCTCGCCGGCATCGATGCCGATATCGAGCCGCACCCGCTCCTCGCCGAGCGCAAAATGCACCGGCAGGATGCCCGGCTCCCCGGCATGGAAGGTGGCGGTCACATAGAGGTCGACCGCGCCGTCCGCATGGTGGAACTGCCGGGTCGTGACATGCTCGATGCGGGCGACGTTCAGCTTGCGCAGCGTGATCTCGCCGTAGATGCCGAGCGGGGCGAGCGCGATGTTCCAGTCCCAGCCGAAATGGCATTGCGGCTTGCGCAGCATGTTGCCGTTGGGGATCGGCGAATTGCCCGTAGACCAGGGAATGAAGAAGGGT
Organism: Shinella sp. R2-11; assembly: GCF_055330205.1. Taxonomy (NCBI): domain Bacteria; kingdom Pseudomonadati; phylum Pseudomonadota; class Alphaproteobacteria; order Hyphomicrobiales; family Rhizobiaceae; genus Shinella; species Shinella sp. R2-11. The sequence continues at coordinate 559,708 of NZ_JBVAPC010000002.1, forward strand.
TGCTCCGCCTGCCGGATGGCGCCAGCGGTGACGCTGGAATGGATCAGCACCCTGACCGTGTTCTCGCCGGCCTTCAGCGCCTCGGTGACATCGGGCCGGTAGCGGCGGAAGCAATTGTCCGTGTCCTCGACCAGCACGCCGTTCACATAGACGGAGGCGACGGTGTCGATGCTGCCGATATCGAGATACCAGTCGCCCTCCAGCATCTCGGGCGCGAGGTCGAAGGTGCGCTCGATGGCCCAATCCTTCTCCGCCACCCATTGCACGTCCCGCTCGTTGCGGCCGGCATAGGGATCGGGGATGAGACCGGCGGCAAGCAGCGCGCTGTGCACGTCGCCGGGCACGCGCATCGGCGCGCTGTGGGCGGCGTCGGTGCTAGCGAGCCGCCAGGTGCCGGAGAGGTCGATGGTGTCGGTCGTCTGGGTCATGGCATTGTCTCTGAACTTGTGCGTGGGGCCTTGCCCCTCACCTTGCCCCTCTCCCCGCAAGCGGGGAGAGGGAATGGCGACGTTTCCGCAAGTCTCCTTCTCTCCGCCTGGGGGAGAAGGTGGCCGGCAGGCCGGATAAGGGGCAGCGTCCTCTAGATCCTCTCCTCCGTCCCCGCATCGAACAGCGAGGCCAGCTCCATGTCGAAGGACAGCCTCACCGCCGTGCCCGGCGCAAAGCGCCGCGCCCCGCCGACGCGGACGGAGAGCGTATGGCCGGCATGTTTCAGCCAGAGCAGGTTGTCCGCCCCCATCGGCTCCTCGATATCGACGGTCGCCTGATGGGTATCGACGCCGGGCACGTCCTCGTTGACCTTCACATGCTCCGGCCTGACGCCGAGCACGACCTTGCGGCCCGGCTGGAGCACCTCGCCGGTCGCGTAGCCATCCAGCGAGAAGTCCACGCCGTTGGTGGCGAAGACCGGCTTGCCGCCCCTTTCCACGATCTCCCCGCGCAAAAAATTCATCGAGGGCGAGCCGATGAAGCCGGCGACGAACATGTTCCGCGGCGCGTTGTAGATCGTGTTCGGATCGGCGAGCTGCTGGATGACGCCGCTCTTCATGATGGCGATGCGGTCGGCTAGCGTCAGCGCCTCGATCTGGTCATGGGTGACATAGATCATCGTGTTTTTCAGCGACTGGTGCAGCCGCTTGATCTCCACACGCAATTCCGAGCGCAGCTTGGCATCGAGATTGGAGAGCGGCTCGTCGAACAGGAAGACATCGACGTCACGCACCAGCGCCCGGCCGATCGCCACGCGCTGGCGCTGGCCGCCTGACAGAGCCGAGGGCTTGCGTTTCAGGAGCGGGCCGATCTGCAGGATTTCGGCGGCGCGGGCGACGCGCTTGTCGATCTCGGCCTTCGGCATGCGGGCGACCTGAAGGCCGAAGGAAAGGTTCTTCTCCACCGTCATCTGCGGATAGAGCGCATAGGACTGGAAGACCATGCCGATGCCGCGGTCCTTCGGCTCCTCCCAGGTGACATTTTTGTCCTTGATGAAGATCTGCCCGCCGGTCGGCTCCAGCAGGCCGGCGATGCAGTTGAGCAGCGTGGACTTGCCGCAGCCGGACGAGCCGAGAAGGACGAGGAACTCACCCTCCCCGATATCGAGGTTGAGGTCCTGCAAAACGTTGACCGCGCCGAAGGAGAGCGAGAGGTCCCTGATGGAAACGGAATGCTGCATGGCTTAACCCTTGACTGCGCCGGCGGCGATGCCGCGGACGAAGAGCCGTCCCGACACGAAATAGACGATGAGCGGGACCGCGCCGGTGAGCAGCGTCGCGGCCATGTTGACGTTGTATTCCTTCACGCCCTGAACGGAGTTGACGATGTTGTTGAGCTGCACGGTCATCGGATAGGTATCCGGCCGGGTGAAGACGACGCCGAACAGGAAGTCGTTCCAGATGCCGGTGATCTGAAGGATCATCGCGACGACGAAGATCGGCAGCGACATGGGCAGCATGATGCGGAAATAGATCTGCCAGAACCCCGCCCCGTCGATGCGCGCCGCCTTGAACAGTTCCTCCGGCAGGGACGAGAAGTAGTTGCGGAAGAGCAGCGTCAGGATCGGCATGCCGAAGATCGTGTGCACGATGACGAGGCCGGTGAGCGTGCCGTAGATGCCCATTTCCCGGAGCACGATGACGATCGGATAGATCATCACCTGATAGGGGATGAAGGCGCCGAGGATGAGGATCGTGAAGAAGATATCCGCGCCCTTGAACTTCCAGTTGGCGAGCGCATAGCCGTTCACCGAGGCGACGAGGATCGAGATCAGCGTCGAGGGCACGGTGATGCGCACGGAGTTCCAGAAGCCGCGCGAAAGGCCGTCGCAGTTGAGACCCGTACAGGCGCTGGCCCAGGCTTTCGACCAGGGTTCCAGCGTGATCTCCATCGGCGGCGAGAAGATATTGCCGAGACGGATTTCCGGCATGCCCTTCATCGACGTGACGATCATCACGTAGAGCGGCAGAAGATAGTAGAGCGCCGCGACGAGAAGCGTGCCGTAGAGCATGATGTTGCGGCCGGAGAGCGCGCGGCGGGGTTTTGCGCCCCACGGCTCGGCGGCAGCCTTGAGAGAAGCGGTGTCAGCCACGCTTGCGCCCTCCGAATTCGAGATAGGCCCACGGCACGATGATGATGGCGACCGTGACGAGCATCATGGTGGAGGCGGCGAAACCCTGGCCGAGATTCTGGGCCTGGAACATGTAGTCGTAGACATATTTCGCCGGCACTTCGGACGCGATGCCCGGCCCGCCGCTGGTCTGCGCCACCACGAGGTCGTAGACCTTGACGATGCCGCTCGCGATGATGACGAGCGTGGTGATGAAGACGGGGCGCATCATGGGGATGACGATGAAGAGATAGGTCCGCCACATCGGGATGCCGTCGACGCGCGCGGCCTTCCAGATGTCCTCGTCGATGCCGCGCAGGCCCGCGAGCAGCAGGCACATGACGAGACCCGTGCCCTGCCACAGCCCGGCGATCAGCACGCCGTAGATGACGATCTTGGAATTATACAGCGGATCGAAGGTAAAGCTCTCCCAGCCGAGCGCGCGCACGACGGACTGCACGCCGTATTCCGGGTTGAGGAGCCATTGCCAGACGAGGCCGGTGACGATGAAGGAGAGCGCGAAGGGATAGAGGAAGATCGTGCGGAACGTGTTCTCGAAGCGGATCTTCTGGTCCATCAGCGCCGCCAGCACGAAGCCCATGACGAGGCTGAAGATCAGCGTCAGGACGCCGTAGATGGCGAGGTTCTGGATCGAGACGATCCAGCGCGGCGCATCCCACAGCCGCTCGTACTGGTCGAGGCCGACGAACTTGGCGCGCGGGAGCAGCTTGGAATTGGTGAACGAATAGACGACCGTCCAGATCGTGCCGCCGAGAAAGATCACGACGGCGGTCAGCACCATCGGAATGGAGGCGATCTTGGCGCTGAGATTGCGCAGCAGTCTGCTGGGGCGACCGGTGTGTGCCTGGCCCGTCATGGGTCACTCCTCCTTGGTCTTCGATCGGCGGTGAACGGCTGGCGGCAAAACCGCCAGCCGGGGTCACGCGGGCCCGATCACTCCGCCGAAGCGATGATCTCGGCAAAACGCTTCTGGGCGTCTTCCGGCGTCATCGAGGGATTGGCGAAGAATTCGGAGAAGAGGTCTTCCTTCTGCTTCTGGCTGTCGGCGGAAAGAAGCTGGTCGGTCCAGTCGACGACATTGCCCTTGGCGAGAATGTCGAGGCCCTTCTTCATGCAGTCGTTGGCGGCGGCAAGATCCACGTCGCCGCGCACCGGCAGCGAGCCCTTCTTGAGGTTGAAGGCGACCTGCGCGCCGGGGCTGACGAGCGTGGAGGCGAGAACCTCCTGCGCCTTCGACTTCTCCTCGTCCTTCAGGACCGGGAAGTAGAAGGCATCGCCCCCGGTGGCGATGACGTCGGTCACGCCGAGGCCCGGAAGGCAGGTATAGTCCTTGCCGGCGGTCTGGCCGGCGAGCGCGAACTCGCCCTGCGCCCAGTCACCCATGATCTGCCCGCCGGCCTTGCCGGTGATGACCATGTTGGTGGCCTGGTTCCAGTCCTGAACATTGGTGCCCTTGGACATGCGCCGCGCATCGTCCGCCGCCTTGAAGACCTTGGCGATCTCGGGGCCGGCCGCGACGTCCGCATCCTTGTCCTTGAACACCTTGTAGAACGTGTCCTTGCCGCCGACGGCGAGCAGCAGCACATCGAAGGCGCCGGACGCCTGCCAGGCCTGCCCGCCGACGGCGAGCGGCACGATGCCGGCCTTTTCCAGCGCCGGGGCGGCCGCGACGAACTCGTCCCAGTTCTTCGGCACGGCGACGCCCGCCTTCTCGAAGGCGGCGTTGGAAAGCCAGAGCCACTGCCAGGAGTGGATGTTCACCGGCGCGCAATAGATCTTGCCGTCGATGGTGCAGCTGTCGAGCAGGCTCGCCGGGCGGATGACCTCCTTCCAGTTCTCGCGCGTGGCGACATCCGTCAGGTCGCGCATCAGGCCGGCCTCGACCAGCTCCTCGGCCTGGCGGCCGTGATTGAACTGCGTCGCGGCCATCGGGTCGCCGCCGGTGATGCGGCTGACCATGATCGGACGCGCCGTGCCGCCGGAACCGGCGATGGCGCCGTCGATCCATTTGTTGCCTGTGGCGTCGAATGCCTTTGCCAGTTCGGCGACCGCCGCGGCCTCCCCGCCGGACGTCCACCAATGGGTCACTTCCAGATCGGTCGCATTGGCTGCGGCGAACGGCAGGACCACGGTCGCTGCCAGGACAGCAGCCATATGGCGAATTTTCATGAGTCTCCTCCCTCACTGAAACGTTGCAGTAAAAAGGTAGACCAATCGATTTGAACACGCAACCGGCCCGGGCGGCGTTTGTACGTTTTCCGTTGTACGGCGGCCGTTTGCGCCTCGATGTGAACAGGTGAGTACAAAGACGAGAGAGAAATATTACGCTGTTTTCGTTATATTTTTTCAGGAAATAGCAATGTTTTCCACACCCGCAATTCGCAACTGCATGAATTATCGCTTTGCGGTGCAATATCGCGCGAGCAGGACGAAAACATCGAACCTGCGGAAATTTCGTCTCGACAAAGCACCTGTATCGTTTCAGATTTACGGATGCTTCCGGCAGGGAGTGGCGGGCGGAAGCAAAATCTGTATAACCGGCCGCTAATGCGAAGAGGTGGACAGGCGGGGATGGACAGAATGAAAAGCGGGGGCCGGGCGGCATCGACGCCCCCCTCCAGCGAGCGGCCGACGCTGAAGACCATCGCCTTCATGACGGGCCTCGGCATCACCACCGTTTCGCGGGCGCTGAAGGATGCGCCCGACATCAGCAGCGAGACGAAGGAGCGCGTGCGCCTCGTCGCCCGGCAGATCGGCTACCAGCCGAACCGGGCGGGCGTGCGCCTTCGCACCGGCAAGACCAATGTCATCAGCCTGATCCTCAGCCTGGAAGAGGAGATCATGGGCCTGACGAGCCCCATGGTCGTCGGCATCTCGGAAGTGCTCGCCGCAACGCAGTACCATCTCGTGGTGACGCCCTACCGCACGCAGGGCAATGCGCTCGATCCGGTGCGCTACGTGCTGGAAACGGGCGCGGCCGACGGCGTGATCATCTCGCGCACCGAGCCGAAGGACCCGCGCGTCGCGCTGATGATGGAGCGCAACTTCCCCTTCGTCACGCATGGCCGCACCGAGATGGGCCTTGCCCATCCCTATCACGACTTCGACAACGAGCGCTTCGCCTACGAGGCCGTGCGCAAGCTGGTCGAGCTCGGCCGCAAGCGCCTGGTCCTGCTCCAGCCGCCGCCCTACCTCACCTTCTACCTGCACATGCGGGCGGGCTTCGAGAAGGGCATCCGCGACTTCGGCGCGACGGCCCTGCCCTTCAACACCGTCAACCTCGACAACAATCTTCGCGAGATCCGCAGCGCCGCCGAGGCGCTGTTCGACACCACCGACGGGCCTGACGGCATCGTCTCCGGCAGCGGCTCGGGCGCGGTGGCGCTGATCGCGGCGCTCGAGGCCAGGGGCCGCAGGCTCGGGCAGGACATCGACATGGTCTCCAAGGAGCCGCACATGTTCCTGCAATGGCTGCGGCCGGAGGTCGTCACCATGCGCGAGGACATCCGCCTCGCCGGCCGCGAACTCGCCAGGGCCGTCATCGCCCGCATCGAAGGACGTCCGCCGGAGGAGTTGCAGACGCTGAGCTATCCGATCCCGACGGGAGAGGTGTAGCGGGTCGGCCCCGCGCAGAGTTTTTAACGCGGACTGCCCCTCACCTGCCTGCCGGCATCCTCTCCCCGCAAGCGGGGCGAGGAAGGCAGGAGGCACTGTTTTCCTCCCATCGATCGCAAGGAGAAAGGAAACCGGCGCGGCATATCTCCTTCTCCCCGCTTGCGGGGAGAAGGTCCCGGCAGGGGGATGAGGGGCAACCCTCCGCCCAAACAAAACGGCCCGGTCTTGCAACCGGGCCATTCCATTTCAGACTTCCACCAGCTCTCAGCCGTTCAGCCCCGAGCCCCACGGGCCATGGTGGCTGTCCGCACCGTCCACGCGGTCGAAGCCGTGCGCGCCGAAGAAGTCGCGCTGCGCCTGGATGACGTTGGCCGTCCCGCGGCCGCGGCGGTAGCTGTCGAAATAGCCGAGAGCCGAGGCGAGCGCCGGGACCGGCAGGCCGTGCAGGGCGGCGGCGGAGACGACGCGGCGCAGCGCCCCGTCGGTTTCCTTCACCATGTCGGCGAAGGCCGGGGTGACGATGAGGTTGGCGGCATCCGGCGTCTTGGTGAAGGCGCTGGTGATCGCGTCGAGGAACTGCGAGCGGATGATGCAGCCGGCGCGCCAGATTTTCGCGATCGTCGGCATCGGCAGGTTCCAGCCGTATTCCTTCGAGGCGGCGGACATCACGGCGAAGCCCTGCGCATAGGCCCCGATCTTACCGGCGAGCAGCGCGCTTTCGAGGTCCTTGAGGAAGGCGGCCCTGTCGGCGACCTTGAGTTCGGGAACGGCCGGCAGGCCGAGGATCTTCTCGGCGGCCTCGCGCTCGGTCTTGAAGGAGGAGATCGAACGGGCGGCGACGGCGGCCTCGATGCCGGTGGCCGGCACGCCCATGTTCTGCGCCTCGATGGCGGACCACTTGCCGGTGCCCTTCTGGCCGGCCTTGTCGAGGATCATGTCGACCATCGCGTTGCCGCTGATCGGATCCCTGGCGGCCAGCACCGTCGCGGTGATCTCGATGAGATAGGATTCGAGGCGCCCCTTGTTCCATTCGCCGAAGACGGCGCTGATCTCGGAGGCGCTCATCTTCAGGCCGTCGCGCAGGATGCCGTAGATCTCGGCGATCATCTGCATGTCGGCATATTCGATGCCGTTGTGGATGGTCTTGACGAAGTGGCCGGCGCCGTTCTCGCCGAGCCAGGCCACGCAAGGATCGCCGTTGTACTTGGCGGCAATCGAGGTCAGCACCTTCTCGACGCGCTTCCACGAATCTTCCGTGCCGCCGACCATGATGGAGGGGCCGTGGCGTGCGCCCTCCTCGCCGCCGGAGACGCCCATGCCGATGAAGGTGAGGCCCGAATCCTTCAGCGCGTCGAAGCGGCGCATCGTGTCGCGGAAGTTCGCGTTGCCGGCATCGATCATGATGTCGTTCTTTTCCAGATGCGGGCGCAGCAGTTCCATCTGCTGGTCGACCGCGGCACCGGCCTGGATCATGATGATGATCGGGCGCGGCGGGCGGATGGCGGCGACAAATTCTTCAATCGTCTCGCAGGGCACGATGCGGTCCTTGAGGTCGCCCGCCTCCTCGTAGAATTCCTTCGTGCGCGTCGCCGTGCGGTTGAAGACCGCGATCGTGTTGCCCTTTTCGGCAATGTTGAGCGCAAGGTTCGACCCCATGACGCCGAGACCGATAAGACCGATTTCCGCCTGTGCCACGATAATACCTCCGTAGAATGGCGCGGCGGGGATTGTTTCGGGCTCATGCCGGAAACGCCGCGCAAGAAGAGACTGAGGAGCTTAGCTCCAGCGGAGGTGTTTTGGCATTCAAATCGATTTACGACAAGCAATTGTTTGTTCGAACAGCGTTTTTAGAACCGCTCGAAATCACGTCCCCGGCTTGTCGTCGCCGTCGTCGAGCACGCGCCAGGCGGCGCCCTCGACATCGTCGTACTGGCCGCTCTTGAGCGACCAGAGAAAGGCCCCGAGGCCGAGCGCGCCGAGGAAGAGCGCGATGGGGATGAGGAAGATCAGCGTGTTCATGCGGCTCGCACCATGGTCTTGACCGGGCGCGCCTCGTCCGCGGCGCGGGCCGCGAAGGCCGGCATCCTGCCGCGCAGGCGAAGCGAGTTCACAACCACGATGATCGAGGAAGTGGACATGGCTATGGCGGCGATGAGCGGCGTGGCATGGCCGAGGATCGCGATGGGCACGGCGATGACGTTATAGCCGATGGCGAGCGCGAAGTTCTGCCGGATGAGCCGGCCGGCGCGCCGCGCGGTCTCATAGGCGAAGGGCACGGCTTCGAGGCTCTCGTGCAGGAAGACGAAATCCGCCGCCTGCCGGCCGACATCGGCCGCCGTCGCGGGCGCGATGGAGACATGCGCGGCGGCGAGCGCCGGCGCGTCGTTGATGCCGTCGCCGACCATCAGCACGCGATGCCCGGCTGCCGCCCGCTCGGCCACCGACTCCGTCTTCTCGCGCGGCGAGAGCGCGGCACGCCAGCGGCCGATGCCGAGAAGGCCGGCGATGCGCGAGACGGCGGGGGCGCGGTCGCCCGAAAGAATCGCCATTTCGATGCCGTCCTGCCGGAGGGCGGCGATGGCCTCGCTCGCGCCGGCCCGCAGCGCATCCTCGAAGCGGAAGGTTTCGAGCACCTTGCCGTCGCAGGAGAGCACGACCTCCGAAAGACCGTGCGCCTCCTCGCTCGCGGCCGCCCGGCCGCAGGCGAAGGCGCGGTTGCCGAGGCGCAGCACGCCCTGCCCCGTCACGGCTTCGAGCCCGCCGCCGGCAACCTCCGTCACCGCGTCGATCACCGGCGCGGGGCCGGCATTGGCGCCGGCCAGTGCCATCGACAGCGGATGGCGCGAATGGGCGGCGAGCGCGGCGGCAAGGGCAAGATGCGCGCGGTTCAGCTTGTCCCGGTCGACGAGGCGCGGCTTGCCGAGCGTCAGCGTGCCGGTCTTGTCGAAGACGGCGGTGTCGATCTCGGCGAGGCGCTCCATGGCCGAGCCGTCCTTCACCATCACCCCGCCGGCAAAGAGCCGTCCGGCCGCGACCACCTGCACCACCGGCACGGCAAGGCCGAGCGCGCAGGGGCAGGTGATGATCAGCACCGCGATGGCGACGAGCATGGCATGCTTCCAGTCGCCGTCGAGAAAGCCCCAGCCGAGGAAGGAGACGAGCGCCAGCAGATGCACGGCGGGCGAATAGATCTGCGCGGCCCGGTCGGCGATGCGGCGATAGCGGGCCCTGCCGCCTTCGGCGGCCTCCATGAGGCCGATGACCTCGGAAAGGAAGGAGTTGCGCGCGGTGGCGACGGCCTCGACGGTGAGCGAGCCGGTGAGGTTCATCGCCCCGGCTTCCAGCTGCGTGCCGGGCGCGGCGGCGAGCGGATCGCTCTCGCCGTTGACGATGGAGCGGTCGATATCGCTCACGCCCGAAAGCACGCGGCAATCGACCGGGATGCGCTCGCCGGCCGCGATGGAGAGATGTTCGCCGACGGCGATCTCCTCGACCGGGCGATAGTCGCGCGAGCCGTCCGGCCTCACGACCATGGCCCCGCGCGGCGAAAGGCGGGCAAGGCCGGTGATGGCCGAGCGGGCGCGGTCGCGCATCACATGGTCGAGCGTGCGGCCGATGAGCAGGAAGAAGAGAAGGCTGACGGTCGCGTCGAACCAGGCATGCTCGGCGCTGTGCAGCGTCTCCCAGAGCGAAACGGCATAGGAGAGCGTGATGGCGAGCGCGATGGGCACGTCCATGTTGGTGCGGCCGTGGCGCACGGCGTTCCAGGCGGACTGGTAGAAGAAGCGGCCGGAATAGATCAGCGTCGGCCCGGCGATGAAGGCAGAGATCCAGTGGAAGAGGTCGCGCGTCGCGTCTTCCGCGCCCGACCAGACGGAGACCGACAGCAGCATGATGTTCGTCGCGGCAAAGCCCGCGACGGCGACGGCGCGGATGAGCTGGTTGCGCAGCCGGTCGTCGCCCTCGGCGGCGAGCGAGAAGAGATGCGTGTCGTAGCCCGTGGCGCGGATGGCGGCGGCAATCGCCTGCGGATCGGTGCGGCGGCCCTCGACCTCCTCCTTCCAGACGACCGAGACGCGGCGCGTGGAGAGGTTGACGCGTGCCCGCGCGACTTCCGGCAGGGCGTTCAGAGCGCCCTCGACGGTGGTGATGCAGGTGCCGCAATGCACGCCCGGCACGCTGAGGTCGCTCTGGCGCAGCCCCTCGCCCACCGTGCGACTGGCAAGCATCAGCTCCTCCGAGGACGGCAGCGCGTGGCTGGCGCGCTCGGCCTCCATCGCGCCTTCCGTGCCGGGTGCGCAGCAGCTCATTTCGCGCCTCCCGCGACCACGGTGCGGACAGTCTGGTGGAACACCTTCCTGCCGTCCTTCCTCGTGGCGATATCGACGACCCACTGGCCGGAGGCGATGTCGCGCTCGGCCGTGAAGAGCCCCTGCCCGTCCGGCTGGAGCGCGAGGGTGAAGTCGTCGCGTTCGTCCACCGGGCGCTTGAAGACGGCGGAGACGTCGTCGGCGACGAGCGGCGCGCCCTTGGCGTCCACCACCCGATAGGCGACGCGGCCCGCCTCGATGGTCAGGCTGCCCTCGATGCCGCTGGCGGCGAGCGCCTTGGCCTCGGCGACCTTGCCGTTGAACTGCTGGCTGGCGACATAGGTGTTGGGCACGACGAGGCCGCTCCAGCTATGCGAGGCGTTCCACGCCATGATGAGGTTCACGGTGATGATCGTTCCGAAGAACAGCACCATGACGCCCAGCATATGCCAGCCGGTGAAGACGAAGCCCTGTTCCTTGCGTTCTGCGGCCATCACTTTGCTCCCGGCGTGTTGAATTTGGCGGAATAGACGTCGCGCTCGTGACCCTGCCGGTCCTCGGCGATAATCTGGAAGCCTTCGGCGGCTTCCGCAAGCCGATCCTTGGGCAGGGTGACGAAAACACGCAGCGCCGTCACCTTGTCGGGGTCGGCCGGCACGTCGACGCTGCGGCCGTCCGCGCTGTCATGGCCCGCTATCTTCATCGTCGCGCCCGGCATGCCCTCGATGGAGACGGTGATGACGCGCGGCTCGGGAATCATGTTGAGCAGCTTCACAGCATAGCCGTTGCGGATCGAGCCGTCCGATTCGACGACGAATTGCGGGTTGCGGTCGTGGATGACGTTGAGGTCGAGCCGGTCGCGCGACAGCAGCGCGAAGACGAGCGCAAGGCCGGCCAGCGACCAGATGCCGAAATAGAGCAGCGTGCGCGGGCGGAAGATGATGCGCCAGTCGAAGTGCCTGATCGCATCGATGAAGCGGCCGTCGGCATCGCGCACGCGCTTCGGGTCGACGGGAACCGTGCCGCCGGCGGTCGCCAGCGCCATGTTGGCCGAATAGTCCGAAAGAGTGGCATAGGCGATGAGGCCGCGCTCCTTGCCGAGCTTGTCCATCACGTTGTCGCAGGCATCGATGCAGAGCGCGCAGGTGATGCATTCGAGCTGCTGGCCATCGCGGATGTCGATGCCCATGGGACAGACGACGACGCAGGCATTGCAATCGACGCAGTCGCCGACGCTCTCGCCGGCGGCGATCGCCTTCTTGGCGTGGCGGGTGCGCGGCTCGCCGCGCCAGTCGTTATAGGTGACGACGAGCGAGCTCTCGTCGAGCATCGCCGCCTGGATGCGCGGCCAGGGACACATATAGGTGCAGACCTGCTCGCGCATCAGCCCGCCGAAGACATAGGTCGTGGCCGTCAGGATGGCGACGGTGATATAGGCGACGGGCGGCGCCTGCAGCGTCACGAACTCGACGAGCAGGGTCGGCGCATCCGCGAAATAGAAGATCCAAGCGCCGCCGGTCGCCACCGCGATCACCAGCCAGGTGACGTGCTTGCTGACGCGCTTCCAGATCTTGTCGAGCGTCCAGGGGCCGGCATCGAGCTTCATGCGCGCGTTGCGGTCGCCCTCGATGGCGCGCTCCACGACGAGGAAGAGATCGACCCAGACGGTCTGCGGACAGGCATAGCCGCACCAGGCGCGCCCGACCGCCGAGGTGACGAGGAAGAGCCCAAAGCCCGCCATGACGAGCAGGCCCGCCACGAAGAAGAATTCCTGCGGCCAGATCTCGATGAAGAAGAAGTAGAACCGGCGGCCGGCAAGATCGACCAGCACGGCCTGGTCCGGCGCGTGCGGGCCGCGATCCCAGCGGATCCACGGCGTCAGGTAGTAGATGCCGAGCGTGATCAGCATCACCAGCCACTTGAACTGGCGAAAGCGGCCTTCCGCGCGCTTGGGGAAGATCTTCTTGCGCTTCTCGTAAAGCGGCTTGCGCACCTTCGCCGAATTGACGGGCTCCGCGTCGTGACGCTCGACGGACGTGTAGATCGTGGTGGAAGTCTGTTGCATGGGATGGGCCGCACCTGTCGTTGTGCCGGCACAATGACGCCAACAGGGGCCGCTATCGTTGATCTACGTCAAGTTTTGCGCATCGCATGGCGTGGCGGGTTGCCGCACAAGCCGATGCGCGGCAAGCGTGGGACCCAATTGCGCGGCAGCATGTTCACTTTTTGTTCGACATTTTCCCGCTACCTGCCTATGATTGAAGAAGAGGAGACAGCCATGATCACCCTTCCCGCCCGCATCGTCCACCGGACGATTCGTCGTAACTGGCGCGCAGTCTACGATTTCGCGTCGAGGCCGGAAAACATGCAGTTCTGGGCTTCCGGTCTCGCCGCGGGCCTGACGCCCGACGGCGACGACTGGATTGCCGAAGGCGGCCCCGTCGGCAATGTGCGCGTGCGCTTCGCCCCGCCGAACGAATTCGGCGTCATCGACCATACGGTGACGCTGCCGGATGGCCTGCGGGTCGAGAATGCCCTGCGCGTCGTGCCGAATGGCGACGGCGCGGAGGTGATGTTCACCCTGCTGCGACAGGCGGGTATGGACGATGCGGCCTTCGCGGCGGATGCGGCGCACATCGCCCGCGATCTCGACGCGCTGGCGCGATTGATGGAAAACGAGGAGAGGCCGCGATGAGCAGCAAGGGCGCCGATCGCAGGATCGACTATATCGAATTCAACGTTTCGGACATCGCGAGGAGCAAGGCCTTCTACGGCGGCGCCTTCGGCTGGACCTTCACCGATTACGGCCCGGACTATTGCGAATTCCAGGACGGTCGCCTCACCGGCGGCTTCACGACGACGGCGCCCGTGGCGGCTGGCGACGGGCCGCTCGTCATCCTCTTCGCCGACGATCTGGAGGACGCCCTCGCACGCATCGAGACGGCCGGCGGGAAGATCGTCCGGCCGATCTTCGCCTTTCCCGGCGGCCGCCGTTTCCACTTCGCCGACCCCGACGGCTACGAGCTGGCGGTCTGGTCGGACCGATAAAAACCTGCCGTAACGTCAATATGATCGCGGAGTGACTTTTATCGAATGAATTCAGGCTTTTTCAATCATAGGCTCCTAGAGCATTTCCAGCAAAAGCGCGAAGCGGTTTTGCGTTCGGAAATGCGGCGAACAAAGGGTTAGAGCGTTTTCGCGATTCGGCAAAAAGCGGAAATGCCCTAGTGAGTGCTGCGATTGAAACGGACGGGCTCGTTCGATGTACAGGATCCTCGGCAAGACATTGACGGTGGCGGCGCTCTCGGTGCTGGCCTCGCTCATGATCAGCTTCGCCTTCGTGCCCATGCTAGGCGGCAAGGTCGCCGGCGCGGGCCTCGTCATGACCATCGCCTGCCCGATCGCCATCTCCATACCGGCCTCCATGCTGCACTTCTGGCAGGCGGAAAGGCTGCGCACGGCCAACACGGCCCTCGCCCAGGCGCGCGACGCGCTGGCGGCGGCCTATGATCGCCTGCAGGACCAGGCGCGGCGCGATGCGCTCACCGGCGTCCTCAACCGTGCGGCCTTCATGGCCGGGCTGGACGAGCGCAACCGGGCCGGCGTGCATGGCGGCCTGCTCTTCCTCGACGTCGATCATTTCAAGTCGGTCAACGACCGCTTCGGCCATGCGGCCGGCGACGACGCGCTCGCCTGTGTCGGCGCGGTGCTTTCGGGCCTTTCCGGCGACGGCGATCTGGTCGGGCGCCTCGGCGGTGAGGAGTTCGCCGTCTTCCTGCACGAGGCCGCGCCGGAGCACATGCTCGATCACTCACAGACGATCCGCGAGGCGGTTGCGGCAATCGACCTGCGCGCGCCCTCGGGCGTCCGCATCGCCCTCGGCATCAGCATCGGCGCCTTCCACTGCGCGCCCCACTTCGACCCCACCGAAGCCCTCGCCGCCGCGGACCGGAACCTCTACCGCGCGAAATCGGCGGGCCGGAACACGGTCGTGGCCTGACGGGTAGCCCTTGAGGCCACCGACATCGTTGGTCGTGCCGGTTGGCGGCAGTCGACCCGTTGCGGGTGCGACGTGGTTCCCCGCTTTAAGCCCGACCATGACGAAGAGGAGGAAAAGTCACCCGCCGATCAGGCGGCGCGACATAGGAAGTCGCTGCTTTCAGCGTCAAAAACTTCCTACTTGCGTCATCCTCGGGCTCGACCCGATCCACGCCACCCGGCACCTGCCCCGCCGATCCTGAACACCCCCTCACTCCACAAACAGAAAGGCCGCGGTCTCCCGCGGCCTTCCGTCCTGCATGTTGCGGCGTCTACTCGCCGCCGCCGAGCGAATGCACGAAGATGGCGAGCTGCTTGACGGCCGGCTCGCCGAGGCGGGGGAGCCAGGCGGGCATGACGCCGTGCTTGGGCGAACGGACCTGCGCGGCGATGGCAGCTTCGCCCTCGCCCTTCAGCCAGATGGCGTCGGCAAGGTCGGGGGCGCCCATCTCGCGGTTGCCCTTGGCGTCCTCGCCATGGCAGGAAGCGCAATTGTCGGCGAAGACCTGCTTGCCGGGCTCGACCAGGCTCGCATCCGACGGCGTTCCCGTCAGGCTGACGACATAGGCGGCGACTTCCTTGATCTGCGCCGGCTCGAGGATCTCGCCGAAGGCCGGCATTTCCGAGACGCGGGTCTCATCGTCGCCGGGATGGCGGATGCCGTGAGCGATGGTCTGGTAGATCTCCTCCACCGTGCCGCCCCAGATCCAGTCGTCGTCGTTGAGGTTCGGGAAGCCCGCGCCGCCGGCCGCGCCCGAGCCGTGGCACTGGGCACAGTTGACCTTGAAGGCCGAGGCGCCGCCCGAGATCGCGAACTGCGAGAGCTGCGGATCGGCCAGGATCTCCTCCAGCGACGACTTGGCGATGCGGTCGACATTGACGGCCTGCGCTTCCTTGGCGCTGGCAAGCTCGGCGGCGATGTTGGCGCGGCTCGACCAGCCGAGCATGCCCCGCGTCGCATCCGAGATCATCGGCCAGGCCGGGAAGGCGATGGTGTAGCCGATGGCCCACAGGATCGTCAGGTAGAACGTCCAGACCCACCAGCGCGGCATCGGATTGTTCAGTTCCCTGATGCCGTCCCATTCGTGGCCGGTGGTTTCGACGCCCGAGATTTCGTCGATATGCTTCTCGGCCATGATCAGTCCTCCTTGAGGGGGATTTCAGCGGCCCGTTCGGCAGCCTTGCGGCCGCCGGGGCGAAGGGTGAAGGCGAGGACGGCCACGAAGAACAGCGTCATGGCGAGCAGGCCCCAGCTATCGGCGAAGTGGCGCATGGCGGTATAGGTTTCCATGAGACGTCCTCCTCAACGGTAGCCGCTGGCATCGTCGTAGGTGGAGAAGTCCACCAGCGTGCCGAGCATCTGGAGATAGGCGACGAGCGCGTCCATTTCGGTGAGCCGCGCCGGATCGCCGTCGAAATCGCCGATCTTGGCCTTCGGGTAGCGGGCGAGAAGGCCCGCCGTGTCGGCGTTCGGATCGGCCTGCGCCTTCATGTCCGCCTCGGCGTTCTCGACCATCTCGTCGCTGTAGGGCACGCCGACGTCGCGGTTGGCCGTCAGGTGCATGGCGACGTTCTTCACCTCGAGGTTCGTTTCCTTGAGGAAGGAATAGCTCGGCATCACCGATTCCGGCACGACCGAGCGCGGCTCGATCAGGTGCTGGACGTGCCACTCGTTCGAGTAGCGGTCGCCGACGCGGGCAAGATCCGGCCCCGTACGCTTCGAGCCCCACTGGAACGGATGATCGTACATCGATTCCGCCGCCAGCGAGTAATGCCCGTAGCGCTCCACCTCGTCGCGGAACGGCCGGATCATCTGGCTGTGACAGACGTAGCAGCCTTCGCGGACGTAGATGTCGCGGCCGGCGAGCTCCAGCGGCGAGTAGGGCCGCATGCCCTCCACCTTCTCGATGGTGTTTTCCAGGTAGAACAGCGGGGCGATCTCGACGATGCCGCCGACGGTGACCACGAGGAGCGAGCCGACGAGGAGAAGCGTCGCGTTGCGTTCGAGGATGGCGTGTTTATCAAGAATGGACATTCTGTCCCCTCCTATTCGGCCGGCTGCAGGGCGGGCGCGGCGCCCGGGATCGGGGCCTCGTCACGCTGGTAGCCGAGGATTGTCATGGTCACGTTGTAGGCCATGATGATCGCCCCCAGGAGGAACAGCCCGCCGCCGACGGCGCGCAGCACGTAGTAGGGGAACATGGCGGCGACGGTTTCGGCGAACGAGTAGACCAGGAAGCCCTGATCGTCGTATTCGCGCCACATCAAGCCCTGCTGGATGCCGGCGACCCACATGACCGCCGCGTAGACGACGATGCCGAGGGTTGCGAGCCAGAAGTGCCAGTTGACCATACGGATCGAATAGAGCCGCTCGCGCTTCCACAGCTTCGGGACGAGGAAGTAGATCGCACCGAAGGTGATGAGGCCGTTCCAGCCGAGCGCGCCCGAATGCACGTGGCCGATGGTCCAGTCCGTATAGTGGCTGAGCGAGTTGACCGACTTGATCGACATCATCGGGCCTTCGAAGGTCGCCATGCCGTAGAAGGCGACGGCCATGACCATCATGCGCACGATCGGGTCGGTGCGGATCTTGTCCCAGGCGCCCGAAAGCGTCATCAGGCCGTTGATCATGCCGCCCCACGAGGGCATCCAGAGCATGACCGAGAAGACCATGCCGAGCGTCTGCGCCCAGTCCGGCAGCGCCGTATAGTGCAGGTGGTGCGGGCCGGCCCAGATATACATGAAGATCAGGGCCCAGAAGTGGATGATCGACAGGCGGTAGGAATAGACCGGACGGTTCACCTGCTTCGGGATGAAGTAGTACATCATGCCGAGGAAGCCGGCCGTCAGGAAGAAGCCCACGGCGTTGTGGCCGTACCACCACTGCGTCAGCGCATCCTGCACGCCCGAGAAGGCGGAATAGCTCTTCGAGCCGAGGAACGAGACCGGGATCGCCAGGTTGTTGACGATGTGCAGCATGGCGATCGTCACGATGAACGACAGGAAGAACCAGTTCGCCACATAGATGTGCGGTTCCTTGCGCGTCATGATCGTGCCGAGGAAGGCGATCAGATAGGCGACCCAGACGATGGTCAGCCAGAGGTCGACATACCATTCCGGCTCGGCATATTCGCGGCCCTGCGTGACGCCGAGCAGGTAGCCCGTGGCCGCCATGACGATGAAGAGCTGGTAGCCCCAGAATACGAACCAGCCGAGATTGCCGCCGAAGAGGCGGGCCCGCGAGGTGCGCTGCACGACGTAGAAGGACGTCGCGATCAGCGCATTGCCGCCGAAGGCGAAGATCACGGCCGAGGTGTGTAGCGGACGCGTGCGGCCGAAATTCAGCCAGGGCTCGATGTTGAGGTCGGGGAAGGCAAGCTGCAGCGCCACGAAGACGCCGACGAGGAAGCCGACGACGCCCCAGAACACCGTCGCGATGACGCCGTACTTGATAACCTCGTCGAAATAACCGCCGTCATCCTGCGAGGATGGCGCGGGACCGGCAGGCGCGAAGGACACGCGCCGCACCATGACGAGCGTGCTGGCGAGCAGCACGAAGAAGAGGACCCACATATGGGCCTCGAAGAGCTTGTCCTGGGCGAAGGCCACGCCGAGCAGCGCAAGGAAGGCGCCAACGGCCAGGACTATTGTTTCCGTTATGTATTTCATCGTTGGCATCCCCCAACCGGTCAAAGTACCGCAACGCCCGGTTCCCGCACGGAATCGGCCATTGCGCTCCATGGAGCCATCGCAGATGCGCGAGCCCGTATCCTTGACTTGGATCAAGGCGCGGATCGGAAGGTGGCGGCATCAAGGGACAGGTTGACGCAGCCGCGCGTCGAAAACACCGCGGCCCTCCCCTCAACGAGGAAGCACGACATGACGGATTACGCTGGCAT
This sequence comes from Shinella sp. R2-11, assembly GCF_055330205.1. Taxonomy (NCBI): domain Bacteria; kingdom Pseudomonadati; phylum Pseudomonadota; class Alphaproteobacteria; order Hyphomicrobiales; family Rhizobiaceae; genus Shinella; species Shinella sp. R2-11. Next base: position 578,190 of record NZ_JBVAPC010000002.1, read on the forward strand.
CGCCCGGTTGCTCTCGGATCGCCCGACGGACACCGCTTCACTGGACTGGCTGAAAAAGGCCCATGACGCCCAGCTGGCGCTTTGTAGCGCACTGGAAGAAATCGCCGACAGCCTGCCGGCCAACATCAACCGGCAGAAATGCATCTACGCGGCCAAGTCCCTGATCCCGCTGATCAACGGCATCCACCGCTATGAAGAGGAAGCCCTGTTCCCCATGCTGGAAACGCAGGCATCGGGCGGCGGGGAAATGGCCGGGACGATCGCCCGGCTGAAATTCGAGCATGTCGAGGACGAGTGCTTCGCGGAAGAGCTGACCGACACGCTGACGCGCCTTGGCAGCGGCGACGGCAGCGTGAACGCGGAAGCCGCCGGCTACATGCTGCGCGGCTTCTTCGAATCGATCCGGCGCCATATCGCCTTCGAACAGCGGTTCATGCTGCCCGAAGCGGGCCTCGCGTCCTAGAGTATTTCCGCTTTTTCTCGAATCGCGAAAACACTCTAGCTCTTTATTTTAACGCAATTCCGGACGCAAAACCGCTTCGCACTTTTGCTGGAATTGCTCCAGCGTTCAGGCCGCCATCGGGTCGCGGAACTCCAGCATGTCCTGGAGCACCAGGATGGCGCCCAGCACATGTCCGGCCACCGACATGCAGGGCGTCATCCGGCAGCGGGTCATGCCCTTGCCCGGGCGGGTGGACATATAGTCATATTCCACCGCCTCCCCCGTAAAACAGCGATCCAGATGCCGCTTCAGCAGGTTTTCGAAACGCGGGCGGCCGACGAACTCGGCGATATGCCGCCCGACGAGATCGATGGGCTTGCCGCCGAAGCGCTCCGCATTCAACGGATTGGAATAGATGTAGCGATAGTCGGTGGTGACGACCGCCACGCGGTCCGGCAGGCTGTCGAGGATCGCCTCGTTGAGCAGCCCGTCCTCCATGACGCGCGGCGCCGCGACGGGGCGCATCCCGTCCGGCGGTCTGAAGCCGAAGGGCACGGCGGCCTCCTCGGTGCCGAAATAGCGGTCGAGCAGCAGCTTGAAATGATGCGCCTGCCGGAGCACGCAGGCCCTGTCTTCCGACTCTTCCCGCAGAAGGTCCACGAAGAACTGGAACTGGGAGCGGAACTCGGAGGCGTCACCCGCCTCCTTCTGCAGGACGGCCAGCAAGGCCGTTTCGATTTCCCTGTCCAGCATGGCGATGAGCTTCTCGTCCCCCGCCCTCACCGCATGCTGAAGTTGCGAATACTTAAACCAGAACAACCCTACAAGAGCTTTCAAATCATGCTCCATGAATTGCTGAGAACTACAGCAATTGCATCACCACTTTACTTATTGTGTCCGAATCGAGAGCTCTTTTTTGACCTTGTCCTCCGGCAAACCGCCGCCAAAGCAGGCGGTTCGACAAAATCATATAAGCGGAGGGAGAGATGTCAAACCCATAATGGGACAGTATACACGTAAATCCCGCGGCCGGCCGTGTTCAGCCGGCAAAATGAAGAAAGAAATTGGAACCCATCAAGTAATAAGGCTGCGCTTGATGTTCCAGCGGTCATGATACCACAGCCACTGGCCGGGATATTCCCGCACCCATTGCTCCACCTTGTCGTTGAGCATCTGGGCCGTCGCATCGACATCGACCGCGCCGTTCGCCTTGCGCGGGATCGCCATCGCCGGCTCCAGCTCCAGCCGGTAGCGGTTGCCCGGAAGGCGGATGCAGCGCGCGGGATAGACCTCGCAGTCGAACTGGCGGACGAGCTTGGCGAGCAGCGGATTGGTCTGCACGTCGCGGCCGAAGAACTTCGTGTGCAGGCCCCTGCCGAACTTCTGGTCGACGAGTACGCCCACCGGACCGCCCGCCTCGAGCTTGCGGGCAAGCGTGAAGGAAGAACCGGCATGGGAGGGCACGAGCTGGCCCATGCGCGCCTTGCGGAACTCGAACACCTTGTCGGCGACATAAGGGTTGTTCGGCGGGCGGAAGAGCACCGTCACGTCCAGCCCGAAGGCAGCACCCGCGACCGGCAGCAGTTCGAAATTGCCGGTGTGGGCGGTGAAGACGATGAAGGGCCGCGGATTGTCACGCAGGTCAACGAAAAGCGGAATGCCCGAGACTTCAATGCGACCCGGTTCCGGATTCTCCGGGTTAAAATCGAACAGCTCGTCAAGAAAGACATATTCGGCGGCAAGCCGGCCCATATTGCCCCAAGCATCGAGCGCGATCGCCTCGATCTCCGCCTCGGACTTATCCGGATAGGCGTTTCGCAGGTTCGTCAGCATCAGCTTGTGGCGCTTGGTTTTCGGCCCGATCCAGCGCACCGCCCGGTCGGCGAAATTGATCGCGCCGTCCGCCGGCAGGAGCTTCAGGATATTGAGTAGGCCGAAGGCGAGCTGCGCGACGAACCAGTCCTTCGAATTGCGCAGCGCCAGGACGAGGCGGGTGATCAGCATCCGCAACGGCGTCAGTCCAGCTTCAGGACGATCTTGCCGAAGATCTGGCGCGATTCCATGCGTTCCAGCGCCGTCGCGATGCCGTCGAAGGTGACTTCCGTGTCGATGACCGGATGCACGATGCCGCGCGCCATCTTCTGCATGGCGTCCGCCATGTTCTCCATGCGGCAGCCGAAGGAGCCGAGGAGCTTCAACTGTTGCTGGAACAGCATCATCAGGTTCATGTCGGTGGAAACGCCGGAGGTGGAGCCGCAGGTGACGAGGCGCCCGCCGCGCTTGAGGCAGAGCATGGAGCCTGCCCAGGTGTCCTTGCCGACATGCTCGAAGACGACGTCGACGCCCTTCTTCTTCGTCAGCTTGCGAACGACGCCTTCGAAGCGGTCCTCGCGGTAGTTGATGACGTGGTCGGCGCCCAGCGCCTTGGCCTTCTCGATCTTGTCGTTCGAGCCGACCGTGGTAATGACCGTGCAGCCGATCTTCTTGGCGAGCTGGATCGCCGCCGTGCCGATGCCCGAGCCGCCGGCATGGACAAGGATCGTCTCGCCGGATTCAAGCTTGGCGTTGTCGAACAGCATGTGCTCCACCGTGCCGAAGGTGACGGGCGCAAGCGCCGCGGCGACAGCATCGACGCCGGGCGGCGCGGGGACCAGCAGGCGGGCGGGAAGGTTCACCTTCTCCTGCGCGAAACCGTCGAGATGGAAACCGTGCACGCCGCCGACATGTTCGCAGAGATTGTCGCGGCCTTCGCGGCAGGGCTTGCAGAGGCCGCAGGTGCGCGCGCCGTAAATCGAGACGAGCTGGCCGGGCAGCACGTTGGAAACGCCCGGGCCAAGCGTCTCGACGACGCCGGCGGCCTCCGCGCCGATGACCAGCGGCATCTTGCGCTTGGCAAACGCCATGCCGCGCCAGCCCCAGACGTCGATATGGTTGAGGGCGACGGCCTTGACGCGCAGCGTCACCTCGCCGGGGCCGGGGGCTTCCGGTTCCGGAATGTCGGTGAGTTCGAGCTTGCGGTCGTCGAGAAGCTGGAGGGCGCGCATGGTAGAATTCCTATCAGGCCGGTTCGGCCGTCATCACGAGGCTGGCGTTCTGGCCGCCGAAGCCGAAGGAGTTGGACAGGACCGCCGTGACGCGCGCGTCGCGCTTCACGTTCGGCACGACGTCGAGGGGGATCGTCGGGTCGGGGTTCGTGTAGTTGATGGTCGGCGGCAGGGTGCCGGTCAGCATGGTCTGGATCGAGAACACCGCCTCGACCGCACCGGCGGCCGTCAGCGTATGGCCGATCATCGACTTGTTGGACGAGACCGGGATATTCGCCAGCGTGTCGCCGAAGACGGTCGACATGGAGAGATATTCCATCTTGTCGTTCTCAGGCGTCGAGGTGCCGTGGGCGTTGATATAGCCGATGCCGCTCTCGTCGATGCCGGCGTCTTCCAGCGCCGCGCGGATCGTCGCGATGGCGGGACCGCCGTCCGGCGAGGAGCGCGTGCGATGGAAATGATCCGCCTTCTCGCCGCAGCCCTTGAGGATGCCGAGCACCTTGGCGCTGCGCGCTATGGCCGATTCCAGCGATTCCAGCACGAGCGTCGCCGCGCCTTCTGCGATGACGAAGCCGTCGCGGTCCTTGCTGAACGGCTTGGATGCCTTGGTCGGCGGGTCGTTCTGCGTGGAGAGCGCGGAGAGGAGCGCGAAGCGGATCAGCGCTTCGGCGGTCACTGAGCCGTCGGTGCCGACGGTCAGCGCGCGGTCGGTGCGACCCTGGCGGATCGCCTCGACGCCGAGCTGGATGGCCGTCGCGCCGGAGGCGCAGGCGGTCGAGAGCGTGACCGGCAGGCCGCGCGTGCCGTAGCGGTCGGAAAGACGCTCGGAGATGGAGCCGAAGGCCCAAGCTTCATGCAGGGCCGCGCTCGGATGCTCGCGCAGCACGGCGAGGAAGCGGTCATAGGCATCGCCCGGGCGCTGCGACGGCGGCGCGCGGTCGGCGAGCGCGAAGCGGTCGCGCCAGTCCGGCTCGATCGGCGGGGCGGCGAGGAAGAGCGGGCCGCCGAATTCGCCGGAAAGGCCGGCCTGCGCCAGCGCCTCGTCCGTCGTCTCGCGGGCATAGGCATAGGAGCGCTCGACAGGGTTTTCGACCGGAACGTCGATGAAATCGACCGTTCCGGAAATGCGGGTGTTCAGCCCGTCGACCGGGAAGCGGGTGATGCCGTGGATACCCGAGACGCCGCCGGTGAGCGCGGCCCAGTTGTCCGCAAGGCCCTGCCCAAGCGAGGTGACGACGCCCATGCCGGTGACGGCGACGATGGGGCGGCCGAGATGATCCCTGTAAGCGGCATTCGTCATGGCCGGAACCTCACTTCTCTGCGGAAAGGATTGCGACGCCCTCGCCGCGCGAATGACCGACCGTCGTGACGACGGCCGTGGCGGCGGGTGCGCTCATGGCGGCCTCGGCGGCCGTGTCGAACGGCGCCACCTTGACGCCCGAACCGAGCGTCAGCGCGGCAAGCGCAAGACCGAGCGGAAACTGTGCTTCGAGCGACTGGCCGATGACGGCGCTGTAGCCGCGCAGGGCGCTGCCGGCGAAACGCTTGTCGAGCCATGCCTTTTCGCGGGCCGTCGCGTCATGCGCGCCGGAAGCGCCGGAGAAGACGATAGTCTCGCTACCCGTCGAAGCCCCTTCGGCAAGACGCTCCAGACGCGCCTCCAGCCGGCCTTCGTCACGCGAGCCGCGGTCGCCGCCGATGGCGTCGATGGTTGCGTAGATGCGGGCGCCACGGGCTTCGGCATGCTCGCGGGATTCGAGGATGAGGAAGGCGGCGGCCGAGCCGGTGACGATGCCGCCGCCAGCGTTCTGGTCGCGCGACCAGAGCGGCGTCCAGCCGCCCGTCGCATGCGCGCCGATGGCCTCGTAAAGCAGGATGACGTCCTGCCGCTCGGCGACGAGCGCGCTGCCGACGAGCGTATGCGTCGACTGGCCGGCGCGGATGCGGTGGAAGGCGGTCTCGACGGCGCTGATGCCGGCGGCTTCCTCACCCATGAAGGTGCGCGAGGAACCGGTGACCTTGTGCACGATGGAGATATTGCCGGCGAGGAGGTTGGAGAGCTGGGCGAGGAAGAGCGTCGGGCGCAGCTCCGTCGTCAGTTTCTCGTTGAGCAGGCGTTCGCGGTCGTTGCGCTTCAGCCCCTCGTCGACGATCAGCGAATCGACATTGATGTCGCGCTCGCCGCCGCCGGCCGCCACGATCATGTCCATCGTGCCGCAGGCGTCCACATCGTCCTTGAAGCTGGCATCGTCGAGCGCGAGACCAGCGGCGAAGACGCCGAGGCGCTGCCAGTTCTCCATCTGGCGCTGGTCGCCGCGCTTGGGGATCTGCTGGTTCCAGTCGATCTCGGGCATCGGGTGGACCGGATAGGGCGCGAAGCGCTCCGTATCGATCTTCAGCTCCGGCGCCTTCGCGGCACCCAGGATCTGCACATGGGCCTCGGCCCCGACACCGTGACAGGTGACGATGCCGACGCCGGTGATCACCACATCGTTCTTCGCCTTCGCCATGCTCACTTCCCTTCAGCGGACGCTGCCAGCGCCTCGAACAAACCCACCTCGCCCGCGCGCTTGCGCACGATATCGGCGAGCGGCACCTCGGCAAACGGCATGGTGCGCAGCTTGAGCTGCGCGTCGCACACCTTCTTGCCGGCCGATGTAATCCTCGTCTTCGTCACGGCATAGCCGGAACCGTCATGCTCCAGCACGGCCTCGATGTCGAGCACCGCGTCCGGCTCGACGAAGGTGCGCATCTTGGCCCCGTCGACGCTCATCAGGAAGGGCATGGCCGAAAAATCGGATGCCGCCAGCACGAGGAAGCCGGAGGCCTGCGCCATGGTCTCGATGAGCAGCACGCCCGGAACGAGCGGCATGCCGGGGAAATGCCCCTCGAAGACCGGGCTTTTGGACGGGACGACAGAGCGGGCGGTAAGCGTGCGGCGCGCGCCGTCGACGGCTTCCACCCGGTCGATCATCTGGAAATATTCTAGCAGCATCGGATATGCCTCCGCCGAAAACCGAAAGGCCTGCCGAGGACGGCAGGCCGATAGCCCCTTGCGCCGGGATCGTCCGGAACAGGGCCGCCAGCGGCGACCGGGCGCCGTCTGATCAGGCCTTGGCGGCCCGCAGTTCGTCGATCTTGGCGCAGAGGTTCTTCAGGACGAAGTATTCTTCCGTCGCGACCTTGCCTTCATTGACTTCCTGCGTCCACTGTTCCAGCGGGATCTTGATGCCGAATTCCTTGTCGATCGCGAAGACGATGTCGAGGAAGTCCAGGCTGTCGATGCCGAGATCGTCGATCGTGTGGCTTTCCGGCGTGATCGTCTCGCGATCGATCTCGCTCGTTTCAGCAATGATGTCGGCAACCTTGTCGAATGTAGCAGTCACGCCCATACCTCATGAATCTATAGTTGGGCGATCCTATATGGAAATCCGATGCGATTGCCAATGGGGTTGATGAGGGCCCTGCATGATCTACGCCCCTGTGTTGCGCAAAGAACATGCCGGAGCCGCCGTCAAACCGCGATGGAATGCCGCCCGCGCCCGCTCGAAAGATGCGCATCGAACGCTGCCGCGACCGTGCGGGCGAAGGGCTTGCCGGCCGCCGTCAGCATGAACCTGTCCCCCTCGATGCGGCAAAGGCCGTCCCTGTCCGAAGCGGCAAAGCCGCAGGCCTCCGCCCGGATCGTGGCTGCGAAAAGCGGATGACGGACGGCAAGATCGGCGAAGGAAAAGCCGAAATCACACATGACCCTCTCGATCACGAAGGCGCGGGCGCGGTCCTCGTCAGTCAGCGCATAGCCTCGGACGACGGCGACACCGCCCTCCTCCACCCGGCGCAGATATTCGCCGGTCGCCGGCATGTTCTGGAAATAGCCTTCCGGCAACTGGCCGATGGCCGATGCGCCGAGCCCGATCAGGGCATCGGCCTGATCGTCGGTATAGCCCTGGAAATTGCGGCGAAGCGTGCCGTTGCGCGCGGCGACGGCGAGCCGATCCGCCGGCAGGGCGAAATGGTCGATGCCGACGGCCTCGTAGCCGGCGGCGACCAGCATTTCCCCGGCCATCGTCATCTGGGCGAAACGCGCGGCGATATCCGGCAAGGCCGCCTCGTCGATCATCGTCTGGTGCTTCTTCATCCATGGCACATGGGCATAGCCGAAGAGCGCGATCCGGTCGGGGCCGAGCGAGATGACGGCGCGCACCGTCTCCGCCAGCGTCTCCATCGTCTGGTATGGCAGGCCATAGAGGATATCGCAGTTCACCGAGCGCACGCCCCTTTGCCGCGCCGCGTCCACGACGCCGCGGGTCTGCTCGAAGGTCTGGATGCGGTTGATCGCCTTCTGCACCTTCGGATCGAAATCCTGGATGCCGAGGCTGGCACGCGTCATGCCGATCGCGGCGAGCGCATCGTGCCGCGCCTCGTCCAGGTCGTTCGGATCCATCTCCACCGAGATTTCCGCCTCGGGCGAGAAGGCGAAGCTCTGCTCGAGACAGCCCTTCAGCGCCACCATGTCGTCCGGCCGCAGCAGCGTCGGCGAGCCGCCGCCGAAATGCAGCGCCGTGACGGGCGCCTCCCGCGAGACGCGCCGGCCGACGGCCGCAATCTCGGCATGAAGCCCCTTGAGATAGGCTTCGACCGGCTCGTAGCGAAGGGTCTGCTTGGTATGACAGGCGCAGAACCAGCAGAGCCGGTCGCAATAGGGAACATGCGCATAGAGCGACAGGCGGTTCGCCTTTCCCAGCCGTCCCAGCCCTTCCGAATAGACCTCCGGACCGATACTTTCGTTGAAATGCGGGGCGGTCGGATAGCTTGTATAGCGCGGAACCGGGGAAGAAAGGCGTCTTACGAGTGCGTCCTGCATGGGATATCTCCTTCGCATACGCAAATAACCCTGAAAGACGCGCCGCCATTTGATTTTGATCAAGTGAAAGCCGACGGGACTGCGCTACGATTTGACAATAGTCAGGAAGCGCTATTTTGCCGCGAGGCGGCACGCTTTATGTTCATGCCTGCGTGCGCTAGCACGGCATCGTTGCGCCGTCTGCCGCGAGGCGAAAGGAAAAGCCGACATGGAAGTTCGCCGCCAGGATATCCATAATTCCGACATTCCGCTGGTCTGCCGGGCCTGCGAGGCGCGCCATGGCGGCGTGTGCGGCGCGCTGACGGCCGAACAGCTCACCGAGCTCAACAAGCACTCCTCCCGCCATCGGTTGGAGACGGGCGCCGAGGTGATCGGCCAGGGCGAGACGATCGTCAACTATTCCAACATCATGCGCGGCGTGGTGAAGCTGACGAAGGTGATGGCGGACGGCCGCCAGCAGATCGTCGGCCTGCAGTTCGCCCCCGACTTCCTAGGCCGCCCCTTCCTGGATGAAAGCGCGATCACGGCGGAAGCCGCGACCGAAAGCGAAGTCTGCAACTTCCCGCGCAACGTGCTCGACCGCCTCGTCAGGAGGACGCCCGAGCTGGAGCACAAGCTGCACCGGCAGGCGCTCAAGGAGCTGGACGAGGCGCGCGACTGGATGCTGACCCTCGGCCGCAAGACGGCGCAGGAGAAGGTGGCGAGCTTCCTCTACCTCATCGCCACCCATATCGACCCGGAAAGTGTCGACATGTCGTCCTTCGACCTGCCGCTCTCGCGTGCCGACATCGCCGACTTCCTCGGCCTCACCATCGAGACCGTCAGCCGCCAGTTCACCAAGCTGCGCAAGGAGAACGTCATCCGCATCGAGAACAACCGCCACGTCACCGTTCCCGACATGGACCGGCTGATGCGCTTTGCGGGCAACGACTGATCCCTGCCCTCAGCGCGAGATGGCGATGCAGTGTTCGGCGGTAGCGACCGGCGTCGCCGACACACGTCTCCAGCAGAAATCTCCACAAAAAGCTCTGTGCTTCTGCTACAGGCACCGCTCACATTTTTTCTGCACTTTTTACGCCACGGGCCGCTCGATTCAACTTGCGGAATCTGCAACCTCTGATTAAGGAACTGATCAAAAATACATATGCGCGAACGGTGCGGCCTCAAAAACCATGTCCAAGCCCGGCTTTACGGCACTTGTCATCCTCATCTGTCTTGTCGTCATATCCCTGCTTTCAGGCATCGGCACTTTGCGGCTGATTACGCTCTTCTGCATGCCTTTTTTGATGATGCTCCCCGTTTTCGGCATCGCCAACCTGCTCGGAAGAAGGCCGCCATTTGCTTGGAGCATCTACGCATTATGGTCCGCTCTTTGGTGCGGCAGCGTCCTGATAGAATGCTATCTCAGTTTCAGATATGGCTTGCAGCCGCAATCGAGGCAGGTGGTCGAGAGTCTCGTCAACGCACCAGCAAGCGAAGCGCGTGAATATGCCGCCAGCTTGCCTCTACCCTTCGTCATGGCCACCGCCCTTTCGGCTGGATTGGCATGGGCACTCGTGCGGCTCGGACAAAAAACGGGAGAGAAAATCTTCCCAACCACAAGCCCGGGCAAAGGAAAGGTCGTGCTCGCAGTCGCCCTGATCGCACTCCCTTTGATTGCCCACAAGAACGTGATCGTCATGCGAGCCGATCCGGTAACGTTCTGGCCGTCCATCCTGCGTGAAGGACGGGCGATGCAGGAAGCACAGATGGCGCTGACAAAGCAAAGGCTGTCTGCCAGAGATCATATTTCCGAGTGGAAGCCGATTTACACCGGACCGGCCCAAAAGACCTTCGTGCTCGTGCTCGGCGAAAGCTCCAATCGATGGGACTGGTCTCTCTATGGGTATCCCCGCAAGACGACACCGAACCTCGATGCGATGAGAGATCATTTGCTAGTCTTCGAGGATGTCATTTCCTCCTACGGCAATACTCTCAATGAGATGACACGCATTCTGACCTCAGCCACAAAAAGCGATGACGAGAGCTGGCGGACGGAACCCAGTATCATCACCCTTGCCAAACAGGCGGGCTATAAGGTCTTCTGGTTGTCTAATCAGAGTTTTGTCTATGCGAACGCCATGTTCGGTGAAGACGCAGATGTCTTCAGGCTGGTCTATGACGGCAGGGTCAACAGGCACGACGACAGCCACGACGAAAAGCTGCTTCCCGAACTGAGCCAGGCCCTGCAAGATCCGGCACCGTTGAAATTCATCGTGCTTCACACGCTCGGATCTCATGAAAGCTACGCGGCCCGCTATCCCGACAGTTTCGCCGTCTTCAACGAGGCCCAGGACGCCGTTTCACAGGAAATGGCCGACAAATGGTTTTGGATAAGAGCCGCGCGAAACAATTACGACAATTCAATCCTTTACACGGACTACGTTCTCTCGCAGGCCATCGGCTTGGTGTCGAAGATAAGAAACAGCGACAGCAGCCTTCTCTATCTTTCTGATCATGCCCAGGATGTCGGTCATCTCACAGCGTCATTCGGGCATCAATTCTTCCTGGAATCGGGCTTTACGGTACCGGTCATTCTGTGGCGCAATCGTCCTGACTTTCCGACAGCGTCGGAAAAGGCCCTCACGACAAGGCCCTACCAAAGTGACGTCATGGATTGGACACTGCTTTCGTTGCTGGATATTTCAACGGCAAAGGACAGGCCGGAACTCAATCTTGTCGGCCCGGGTTACCAGCCTCAGCCGCGAGAAATAGCCCACAAGGCCTACATTCCCGGCAAAAGCCACCGGGTTGAAAAATGACTCTATAGCCGAATGCAATGCCCTCAGCGCGATATCACAATGCGGGTGTTCGAAAGCCCGCTGCTGTTCGCCAGCTGGAAGAACGTCGCGGCGTTCGAAGGATGCAGCCGCACGCAGCCATGCGAGGCGGGCCGGCCGAGGCGCTTGGTGTCGAAGGTCGCATGCACCGCATATCCGCCGTTGAAGAAGATCGCATAGGGCATCGGCGCATTGTCGTATTTGCGCGAGCGGTGGTTGCGCGAGGCCCATTTCGCCTTCCACGCGCCCGTCGGCGTGCCGAAGCCCTTGCGGCCCGTCGAGACGCGCCAGCGATGTTTCACGATACCGTTCTGAGTAACGATCATCGTCTGTGAAGAAAGGCTGACCTCCGCGACAAGGTTGGCGGAAAGTGCAGTCTCGGCCTGAAACAGGACCAGAAGGAATGCGACCGCGGTCGCAAGCAAGCCACGCATGATTTCCCCTCTATTCGTTCGCGCATGGCATCGGCGCCATGTCTGACAGCAAGACAGACTATAGACGTTCCAGCCTTCCACAATATTGACGGGGGTGGAGAAAAGAAAACGAAGTTAAGACGTAAAATTTTATCGTTGCGCCTAGATGCAGGCCGCAAGACCTGCCGCCAGCAGCACCGTGACGGCAAGAACGGCGCAGGCGGCCGAGAAGATACGCAGCGACAGATCGATGTCGGCGACCGTCGCGACGGTGCGGCCGGCGGCGTTCATCATCGGTTCGTCGACGCGCGCGCCGCCATAGATGCGGGGGCCGGCAAGGCCGATGCCGAGCGCACCGGCCATGGCCGCTTCCGGCCAGCCGGAATTCGGCGAGCGGTGCAGGCCGGCGTCGCGCAGCGCCGTGCCGATGGCCGCGCGCGCCGCCCGCCGGCCCTGCGCCAGCCATGCGCCGGCGGCGATGAAGAGAATAGACAGGCGCGCGGCGGGCCAGTTGGCAAGGTCGTCGAGCCGGGCGGAGGCCCAGCCGAAATCGAGATATTTCTCGCTCCTGTGGCCGATCATCGAATCGGCCGTGTTGAGCATCTTGTAGGCGAAGAGGCCCGGCAGGCCGAGAAGCGCATACCAGAGCGCCGGGGCGACGACGCCGTCGGAGAAATTCTCGGCAAGGCTCTCGATCCCGGCGCGGCAGACCGCCGGCTCGTCGAGCGTCGCCGGATCGCGGCCGACGATCATCGACACGGCCCGCCGCCCGCCTTCGAGGCCATCGTCCTTGAGGCCCGTCGAGACGGCGCGGACATGGTCGTGAAGGCTCTTCTGCGCGAGGAAGACGGCGACGACGACCACCTCGACAACCGCGCCGACGACGCCGAGCGGCGCGAAAAGCCGGTGGAGGACGAAGCCGGCGAAAAGGCTGGCGGCAAGCAGCACGGCAATGCCGGCAGCGCCGTTGAAGCGCCGCGTCCCGGGCGAAAGGCGCTTGCCGTTGAAAAGCGCATCCATCCCCCCGATCGCCCGGCCGAACAGCACGACCGGATGCGGCACGCGCTGCCAGAGCCTGTCCGGATCGCCGACGAGGCGATCCAGCAGCAGCGCGAAGAACAGGATCAGCAGCGCCTCCGTCATCGGCCCATCACATTCGCCAGCGCCGCGGCCAGCCGGCCGTCTCCCCTGGCGTCGGGAGAAAGGCCGAACCGCAGCCATCGCGGATTATAGTCGAAAGGACGCACCAGAACATGATGGCGGCAAAGACCTTCATGGATGGCGGCGGCATCCGCGTGGTCCACCAGCGAAAAGAGGCCCGTTCCACCGGCAACGGTGAGGCCGGCAGCTGCCAGCACCGCGTCGAGCGCGGCCTTGCGCCCGTCGATGGCGCGACGGATGGCGGACGTGTCGGAGGCCATGAGCGTGGTCGCGATCGTCAGCGCCGGGCCGGAGACGGCCCACGGGCCGAGCCCGTCCTCGATGCGATCGATGATCGCCGCCTCGCCAATGGCGAAGCCGAGGCGGAGGCCGGCAAGGCCGAAGAACTTTCCAAAGGAGCGGAAGACGAGAAGGCCCGGCCTGTCGTCGCCGGCAAGCGGCGCGATGCAACCTTCCGGGCGCATGTCGCCGAAGGCCTCGTCGACGACGAGAAGACCGCCATTCGCGGCGACGCGCGCATGAAGCGACAGCAGCGCCTCGCGCGGGAAAAGCCGGCCGTCGGGATTGTTCGGATTGACGACGACGACGAGACCGTGCGCGGCCGTCACCGCATCGAGGCTTGCGATCCGGTCCACCGCCACGCGGGCATTGGCGAGCACGCGGGCATATTCGCCATAGGTGGGGGAAAGCACAGCGGCGCGGCGGCCGGGCGCAAGGAGGCGCGGCAGGAGCTGGATGGCTGACTGCGTGCCGGGCACGGGAAGCGGAAGGGCTTGCGGCGTCGCATAATAACGCTGCGCGGCGATGCGGGCGGCATCCTGGCGGTGGCGATCCGGCAGGCGGTGCCAGGCGGCTATGTCCACCTCGGGAACGGTAACGGGATTGGGATTGATGCCGGTCGAAAGGTCGAGCCAGTCCTCGGGCCTTCCGCCGTAGCGGGTGGCCGCCGCGGCAATGCCGCCGCCGTGGACGATGCGCGGCGCGCTCATGCGGCCTCCGGTGCAAGGTCGATCAGGTGCATGTAGGAGCCGCTGACGGCACCCCGGCGAAGCCCGGCCATGCCGAGATCCTCGCCGACGGCGTCCGTGACGGCGAAGAGCCGTTCCGCCTCCCCCTCATGCACGAGGGTCGAATAATGGAACTCGTGCGCCGTCATCGGCGCGGCAAAGCCGGAACCCGCCAGCGGCGTGACGCGGCGATAACCGAGATGGCGGCGACGCTCGGCGAAGCTGGTGACGAGCGGAAGCAGGCCGAGCATGGCATGGCGCATTCCCGCCGCATCGACCAGCCCCTCCCCGAGTGTCATGTAGCCTCCGCATTCGCCATAGATGCGCGCGCCGCGGCGCGCGGCCTCCAGCATGCCCTGACGGAAACGGCCGGCATTGGCAAGCGTTCCTGCATGGAGTTCCGGATAGCCGCCGGGCAGGTAGACCGCATCGGCATCGGCCGCGGGTGCCTCGTCGGCAAGCGGGGAAAAGAACGAAAGGCTCGCCCCCGCCATGCGCCAGCCGAGCAGCAGGTGCTGGTAGGTGAAGGCAAAGGCCCGATCCTCGGCAATCGCGATGCGCTGGCCGATCGGCGGCAGGCGCAGGACGGCAGAAGGCGGCAGCGAGGCGGCACGGCCGGAAGCAAGGGCGGCGAGGCGGTCGAGATCGCAGTCACGGGCCACCACACCGGCGGCATGGATGATGAAGGCTTCCAACGCCCCATGCTCCCCCGCCTGGACGAGGCCGAGATGCCGCTCCGGCAGGGCAAGCGCCGGGTCGCTGCGCAGCACGCCGAAAATCGCGATGCCGGCGGCCTCCAGCGCCGCGCGCAGCATCGCCTCGTGCCGGGCACTGCCCACCTTGTTGAGGATGACACCGGCGACATTCACATCGCCGCGATGATTCCTGTATCCCCTCGCCAGCGCCGCGACGGACTGCGACATGCGGCTGCAATCGATGACGAGCACCACCGGCAGGCCAAGCGTTGCGGCCAGATCGGCCGGCGCGCCCGTGCCGTCGGCCGCCCCGTCGAAGAGGCCCATCATCGCCTCGACGAGCAGGAAATCCCCCTCGCCCGCCTGATGGGCGGCATTGGCACGGATGAGGTCCGGGCGCATGGCCCAGGGATCGTAGTTGAAGCAGGGTTTTCCGCTCGCAGCGGCATGGAAGGCCGGGTCGATATAATCCGGCCCCGCCTTGCCGGAAACGAGGCAGAGGCCGGCATCGGCCAGCGCGCGGGCAAGGCCGAGCGTCACCGTCGTCTTGCCGGAGCCGGAGGCGGGAGCGGCGATGAGCAGTCCGCTCATGCCGGATCCTTCCTTTCGCGCGAGCCGAAGGGATCGGGCGCGAGCCTGCGGCCGGCGGTCAGCTCGCCGATCCAGTCGAGCGAGGGGCGAAGGCGCACGACCTCGCCCAACACGACGATGGCGGGCGGCTCGATGCCGGCGGCGGCGACATCCGCCTCGGCGCGGGCGAGCGTCGTTTCCAACACCACCTGCTCGCTGGTCGCCGCATTGCAGACGAAGGCGACCGGCTCGTCCGGCGAGCGCCCGCCGGCAATGAGATTTGCGGCGATCTGGCCGATATGCTTCATCGCCATGTACATGACGATGACGGGAGACCCCTTGGCGATGCCCTCCCAATTGATACGATCCGGCACGAGCCCGGAGGAATCGTGCCCCGTCAGGAACGTGACGGCATGGTTGACCTCACGGTGCGTCACCGGAATGCCGGCATAGGCAAGCCCGCCGATGCCCGCCGTGATGCCCGGCACGATGCGGAAGGGTATGCCGTGCTCGACAAGCGTCAGCGCCTCCTCCCCGCCGCGCCCGAAGACGAAGGGATCGCCGCCCTTCAGCCGCAGCACGCGATGGCCGGCGCGGGCGAGCTCGACGAGCCGCAGCGAAATATCCCGCTGCTTGTGCGAGGGCTTGCCGCCGCGCTTTCCGGCAAATTCCAGCACGGCGCCGGGACGCGCCAGCGACAGGCAATCGGCATTGACCAGCGCGTCATGCACGACGACATCGGCCTGCTGCAGCGCATTGGCGGCATGGAGCGTCAGGAGGCCCGGATCGCCGGGGCCCGCGCCGACGAGCCAGACGGTGCCTCTTTCCATCGGCGGGAGGGCGGAGAACAGGGCGTGCATCAGATGTGCTCCCGGCTTGAATCGAAATGCGAGGACATGGAATCGCCTTGCGAGGAAACGGCGGCAAGCGATTGAAAGGATTCAGCCACCGCCGCCGTGGCATGGGCGGATTTCGTCTTCTCCACGACCAGCCGCCCGCCCGCGCCCGCCTGCGCCAGCGCCGCCGCCTCGGCAACACCATGGCAGCCCGCATGGGCGAAGACGATCTCCGACGGATTGGCAAGCCGCGGCGTCTCGGCTTCGAGGCGCGCGGCGGAGAAGGTCACGAGCGGCACGGAGAAGTGCCGGGCGACGGCCTGCATGGCCGGCTCCTCGGCGCGCATGTCCAGCGTCGCGACGAAGGCGATATCCTTTGGCCGGGTCACGATGGAGATGGCGAGATCGACGAGTTCGCCGGGCGGCGTGCCGCGCTCGCAGCCAAGGCCGAGAACGAGCGATCGTCGTCCGGTGTCGGGTGATGGGGCCTCGGCGCTCATGGCGGTCTCTTGCTAAATTCCACGCGAAAGAGCCCGGCCTTGCCGTTTCCGACAGCTCCGGATGAAGCCCCTCTGGGTCAGCCGCACCGGACACCGCTCGGCCCGCCTGGGGCACCGTCGCGTCTCCTTAGTATCGAAGGGCGAAAGGCCGGTCAAACCGGATCGGCCGATCATGGGCAGGCTTTGCTTTTGTCATGCAGTCTGACAGAAGGACGGCAGTCCCCTCATTTTCCCGAGTCCCGCCGTGGCCGATATCGCCCCCCATCTTCTCGTCTTCCTGTTCTTCGCCGCCTTCCTCGCCGGCTTCATCGATTCGATCGCCGGCGGCGGCGGCATGATCACCATTCCGGCCATGCTGCTCGCCGGCATTCCGCCGCTGGAAACGCTCGGCACCAACAAGCTGCAATCGCTCTTCGGCTCGGGATCGGCGACGCTCGCCTATGCGCGCGCCGGCCATGTGCGGCTCGCCGAGCAATTGCCGATGGCCGCGCTCTCGGCGCTCGGCGCGGTTTTCGGGGCCCTCCTGGCGACGGTGGTTCCGGGCGACGTGCTGAAGGCGATCCTGCCCTTCCTGCTGGTGGCCATCGCGGTCTATTTCGGGCTGAAGCCGAATATCGGCGACGTGGACAAGCACCGGCGCATGAGCGTCTTCCTCTTCACCGTCACCATCGTGCCGGTGATCGGCTTCTACGACGGCGTCTTCGGCCCGGGCACCGGATCGTTCTTCATGCTGGCCTTCGTCACGCTCGCCGGCTTCGGCGTCCTCAAGGCGACGGCGCATACGAAGCTGCTGAACTTCGGCTCCAATGTCGGCGCCTTCGCCGTGTTCCTGCTCTACGGCGTCGTGCTGTGGAAGGTCGGCCTCGTCATGGGCGCCGGCCAGTTCCTCGGCGCGCAGGCCGGCTCGCGCGTGGCGATGAAGAGCGGCGCGAAGATCATCAAGCCGCTTCTCGTCATCACCTCCATCGCGCTCGCCATCCGCCTGATGGCCGATCCGAGCCATCCGCTGCGGGTGTGGCTCGGCTGGTAGGCCGCACGACCCCTCACCTGCCTGCCGGCATCCTCTCCCCGCAAGCGGGGCGAGGAACACTGGGCGCACCGTTCTGCTCCCTTCTCCCCGCAGCCAAGGAGAAGGTCCCGGCAGGGGGATGAGGGGCGAAACCTTCCCTCAGTACTCCACGCCCTGCTGCGCCTTGATGCCCGAGCGGAACGGATGCTTCAGAAGCTCCATCTCGGTCGCAAGATCGGCGATCTCGATCAGCTCTTCCTTGGCGTTGCGGCCCGTCAGCACGACATGGGTCATGTAGGGCTTCTCGGTCTTCAGGAAGTCGACGACCTCCCTGATGTCGATATAGTCGTAGCGCAGCGCGATATTGATCTCGTCGAGCAGCACCATGGAATTGCGCTCGTCGCGAATGAGCTCCTTGGCCTTTTCCCACGCCTTCTGCGCCATCGCCACGTCGCGGGCGCGGTCCTGCGTTTCCCAGGTGAAGCCCTCGCCGAGCGTGAAGAACTGGCAGAGATCGGCAAAATGCGCCTCGATCAGGTCGCGCTCGCCTGTCACCATAGCGCCCTTGATGAACTGCACGACGGCGCAGGGCTTCCCGTGGGCGATATGGCGGAAGATCATGCCGAATCCGGCGGTCGACTTGCCCTTGCCCTTGCCGGTATGGACGATGACGAGGCCCTTCTCGTCCGTCTTGGTCGCCATGATCTTCTCGCGCGCCTGCTTCTTCTTCGCCATCTTCTCCGAATGGCGGGCAAGCTCGGCTTCGCTCATGCCGGCGGTTTCGTCGTGGTTGTCTGTCATGTCAGCCTTCCCGTTTCGGCAGGTCGTCCTCGCAATGCAGCCAGGAAACCCGCTCGTTCCAAAACCCGTGCTGGGTGATTTCGACGCCCGCCGCATCGTCCAGCGAGGCGACGTAGAGATCGACGATGCCGGGCCGTTTCTCGCTCTCGTAGCTCATCGGCGAGCCGCAATTGCCGCAAAATCCGCGCCGCACGCCGGGCGAGGATGCATAGTGCCGCAGCGTCCCGCCCTTGAATGCGACATCGCCCGCCGCCACGCAAAAGAAGGTCGTGACCGGCGAGGACGTGGCGCGCCGGCAACTCTCGCAATGGCAATGGCCCGTGCTGACGATATCGCCGGAAACGGAAAACGTCAGCGAACGGCAAAGGCAGCGGCCGGCAAGGTTCATCACGACGCCCTCCTCTTTCCCAGCATGTCGAGCTCATAGCGCGCCGAGTTGGAGCGCGGCGTCCAGAGGCCACGGTCGATCGCCTCGGCAAAGCGCGCCGCCATCTCGGCGAGCGCCGCCGGGTTCTTTTCCGCAAGGAAATCGCGCACGCGCGGATCCTGCACATAGGCCTGGTAGGCGGCCTCGAAATGATGATCCTTCACCGCGCCGGTCGTCGCCGCGAAGGCGAACATGAAATCGACCGTCGCGGCGATCTCGAATGCCCCCTTGTAGCCATGGCGCATGACGCCGTCGATCCATTTCGGATTGACGACACGGGCGCGCACGACACGGCCGATCTCGTCCTCCAGCGTGCGCACGACGGGCTTTTCCGGCCGCGACAGGTCGTTGTGATAGACGACGGGCTGCTTGCCGGAAAGATGCTCGGCGGCTGCGGCCATGCCGCCCTCGAACTGGTAGTATTCGTCACTGTCGAGCAGGTCGTGCTCGCGGCTGTCCTGGTTCTGGATGACGGCCTGAAGGCTCTTCATGCGCGCCTCCAGCCGCGCGCGCATCGGCACGCCGTCGCTCGTCCCGTCATAGGCGTGTGCGCCCCAGGCCAGCCACGCCTCGGCAAGGTCGCCGCGCTCGCTCCACAGTCCCTCGTCCATCATGGTCTGGAGGCCCGCGCCGTAGCCGCCCGATTGCGCGCCGAAGATGCGGAAGCCGGCCTGCCTCGCCGCCTCGTCATCGGAAGCGCCCTTCGCCGCCAGCGCCGCCGCCTCGGCGCGCATGCGCGCGGCGATGGGATTGTCCGCATCGTCCTCTTCCAGCGCGCCGACAGCGCGCACGGCGCGGTCGAAGAGCGCGATCTGCTCCGGGAAGGCATCGCGGAAGAAGCCGGAGATGCGCAAAGTCACGTCGACGCGCGGATGGCGGAGGCTAGCGGGCGGGATGATCTCGAAGCCGGTGACGCGGCGGGACGCCATGTCCCAGGTCGGCCTGACGCCGATCAACGCCATGGCCTGGGCGATATCGTCGCCGCCGGTGCGCATGTTGGAGGTGCCCCAGGCGGTGATGCCGAAGGAGGTCGGCCATTCGCCGTGGTCCTGCGCATAGCGCGTGACGATCAGCTCGGCGGATCTGCGGCCAAGCTCCCAGGCGGCGGGCGTCGGCACGGCGCGGCTGTCGACGGAATAGAAGTTACGCCCTGTCGGCAGCACGTCCGGCCGCCCGCGCGTCGGCGCACCGGAGGGGCCGGGTTCGACGAAGCGCCCGTCGAGGCCCCGCATCAGCGCCGAAATCTCCGCCGGGCCGCAGGCGGCGATGGCGGGGCGGATGGTCGTGTCGATGGTGTCGAGGACGGCGCGGGTAGCCTGCCAGCCGTCCGGGCAAGGCAGCGTGCCGTCCACCAGCCTTGCCGCCAGAAGCTCGATGCGCTCCACCGTGTCGCCATTGCTGCGCCAGGGGGCGACGGACTGGGAGGCGAGGATGTCGGGGCACGGCCCGGTCCAGGGATCGGAGGCGATGCAGTCGAGAGGGTCGAAGTTGAGGCCACCCTCCTCTGACCTGCCGGCCATCTCCCCCACAGGGGGGGAGATTGGCAGGTGGTGAGCTCCTCCCTTGGCAGCGACGTTCGTATTCCGGGAAACCGTCCCCCCATCGATCTCCTCCCTTGAGGGGGAGATGGCCGGCAGGCCAGAGGGGGGTGCCACCACAAGCGCATCCGCCGCGATCGCCCGCTGAAGACTCGCCTCGCCCCCTTCGCCCAATCCACGCGGCACCCGGGCAAGCGCCACCGTCAGGTCGGTGAGCAGCCGCCCCTCCGGCGAGACGCCGAAGACATGCAGCCCGTCGCGGATCTGCATTTCCTTGAGATCGCAGAGATAGGCGTCGAGCTTCTGCAACGCCGCCGCCTCGCCATCGGACCTGGCGATTCCGGCATCGCTGTCGAGACCGATATCGCGCACGAGATCGAGGATCTGCTTCGAGAGTAGCCTGATGCGCCGGGGATCTCCGCCAGAGGCGTCGTAATATTCGTCGACCAGCGCTTCGAGGTCCTTGAGCGGGCCGTAGGTCTCGGCACGGGTCAGCGGCGGCGTCAGGTGGTCGACGATGACGGCGGCGGAGCGGCGCTTGGCCTGCGTGCCCTCGCCCGGATCGTTGACGATGAAGGGATAGAGATGCGGCACCGGGCCGAGCACGGCTTCGGGATAGCAGGCCTCAGACAGCGCCAGCGCCTTGCCCGGCAGCCATTCGAGATTGCCGTGCTTGCCCATGTGCACGATGGCATGCGCGCCGTAATGGAGACGCAGGAAGGCGTAGAAGGCAAGATAGCCATGCGGCGGCACGAGGTCCGGAGAATGGTAGCTCTCCTTCGGATCGATATTGTAGCCCCGCGCCGGCTGGATGCCGACCAGCGTCTCGCCGAAACGGGCGAGCGGCAGGGCGAAGACGTCACCGATGACGAAGGGATCGTCCTCCGGCTCGCCCCAGCGGCCCGTCATCTCCTCTTGAATCGCCTTCGGAAGCGAGGCGAAGAAGGCCTTGTATTGATTCAGCGAAAACGTCTCGCGGATTTCCCGCCCGTCGCGCGCCGCATTGGTCGGGCCGGCCATGAGATGAGCGATCAGCGCATCGCCGGCCTCCGGCAGATCGGCGACCGCATAGCCCTCCGCCGCCATGGCGCGCAGCACTTCCATCGTGCCGGCCGGCGTGTCGAGGCCGACGCCGTTGCCGAGCCGGCCGTCGCGGTTCGGATAATTCGCCATGACGAGGGCGATGCGGCGCTCCGCCGGCCCTGCCCGCCGCAGCCGCGCCCAGCCGGCGGCGAGTTTCGCCACGAAACGGATGCGGTCCTCCACCGGATTGAGACTGACGATATTGGTCTCGACCCGCTCGTCGTAGCGCGCCGCCGCCTTGAAGGAAACGGCGCGGGAGAGGACGCGGCCGTCGACCTCCGGCAGGGAAACATTCATGCCGAGATCGCGCGCCGTCAGCCCCTGCCCCGACGCCTCCCAGGCTTCCCGCGAGGAACCGGAGAAGATGACCTGCAAGACCGGCGAACCAGTCTCGTCGAGCACCGTCGGCTTGCGGCCGGCGCCGGGGGCGGAGACGGCGAAGCTGGTGGCGTTGAGGACGATGTCCGGGTGGACATCGGCGAAGGCCGCGCGGACCGTCTCGATGGAGGCGGCTTCCTTGAGACTGGAAACAAATAGCGGCAGGGCACGGATGCCCTCGGTGGCCAGCGCCTCGATCAACATTTCGACGGGGCGCGTCTCGCCGCTTTGGACATAGGCGCGGTAGAAGCAGATGGCGGCGGTTGGGATACCCCCCTCTGGCCTGCCGGCCATCTCCCCCACAGGGGGGGAGATTGGCAGGCGGCACGCATTTGCTTCCGTAGAAGCGCCTGAATTCCGAGAAACCCCTCTTCCATCGATCTCCCCCCTTGTGGGGGAGATGGCCGGCAGGCCAGAGGGGGGTGAAACGCCGGCAACCTGCCGCCACGTGCCGATATCGACGACACCCTTCCCCGGCCACCAGATGCCGGCCTTGTCCAGCGGCATCGCCGGTTCCGGCTTTTCGCCGCCGAAGACCAGTGCATCCGCATAGGCGAGGAAGCGATCCGCGTTCTCCGCACCGCCCTCGTTGAGATAGGCCCAGAGCCGCTGGCGGTCCTCGTCGTCGATGCGATTGAAGGGGGTCAGGCCCTCGTCCGGCCGGTCGTCGCCCGGCAGCGCGACGAGCCCGACGCCATTGGCCACGGCGGTCGCCAGAAGGGCTTCCAGCACGTAGCGGAAATAGCTGGCCCCGCCGAGGGCGCGGATGACGATGAGTTTGGCATGCCGCGCCGTGCGCTCGACATAGGTGTCGACCGACATCGGATGCGACAGCGTGGCGAGACTGGCGAGGCGCAGGCGCGTCTCGCCGCCCCGCGCGCGATGGGCGGCGGCGATGGCGGCGAGTTCCGTGTCGGCGGCGGAGAGGAAGAGGATATCGCCCCGTGTCTGGCCAAGGTCGATGGCCTCCTTGCCGTCGGCGATGGTGCCTTTCTGGGCTAGCAGGAGGTGCATGGCATGCCCTTCGGCCCGGAGGCAGTCTCCCCCGCAGACGGAACTATCGAATGTAAAACGGCGCCCCATCCCCTTCTCCCCACCGGGGAGAAGGGGCCGGCAGGCGGATGAGGGGGATGCCGAAGGCAAGAAAGAGAAGTCATTCCGTGTCGTGCCCCCTCATCCGACCCTTCGGGCCACCTTCTCCCCGCTGGGGAGAAGGGAAAAGTGGCCACGCCGAATGCCATAGGCAAGCGCCCTGCCCCTGCGAGGGAGACGGCCGCCACGCCGAAGAGAGGAACCGCAGCACGCTCATGCCGAAATCACACCGCCGCCGCGATGGCGGCGCGGACGGCGGCTTCATCCATGTCGTGCAGGCCGATGACGACAAGGCGGGTGCCACGCGCTTCGCCGGGCGCCCAGGCGCGCTCGAAATAGCTGTCGATGCGGCTGCCGACGGCCTGGACGAGCAGGCGCAGCGGCTTGCCGGGCACGTCGGCAAAACCCTTGAGACGCAGCACGTCATGCTCGGCGATCACGCCCTTGAGGCGCTCGATGAAGGCGGCGGGATCGGCGACGGCGCCGAGCTCGACGACGAAGCTGTCGAATTCGTCATGGTCGTGCTCCTCGCCGTTCTCGTGCTCCAGCTCGTGGTGCGACTTGCGGTTGGCGATGTCGTCCTCCGTGCCGACGCCGAGGCCGAGCAGCACGGCGGCGGCGACCTCGCCGTTCCGCGCCTCGATCATCGAGGGCTTGCGGGCAATGCGCGAGGCGACTTCGTCGCGCACGGATTGGAGACCCGCGGCGTCGATGAGATCGGTCTTGTTGAGGACGATGAGGTCGGCGGCGGTGAGCTGGTCCTCGAAGAGTTCTTCCAGCGGGCTTTCATGGTCGAGATTCTCGTCTTCGACGCGCAGCGCATCCACCTTGTCGTGGTCGTCGGCGAAGCGGCCGGCGGCGACGGCGGCGCTGTCGACCACGGTGATCACGCCGTCCACAGTCACCTGCGTCTTGATTTCCGGCCAGTTGAAGGCGGCGACGAGCGGTTGCGGCAAGGCAAGGCCGGAGGTCTCGATGACGATGTGGTCCGGGCGGTTCTCGCGCTCCAGCAGCTTCGCCATGGTGGGGATGAAATCGTCGGCGACGGTGCAGCAGATGCAGCCGTTGGTGAGCTCGATGATGTCGTCCTCGGTGCAGGCCTCAGCGCCGCAGCCCTTCAGCACGTCGCCGTCGACGCCGAGGTCGCCGAACTCGTTGATGATGAGCGCGATGCGCTTTCCGCCGGCATTCTGCAGGAGGTTGCGGATCATCGTCGTCTTGCCCGCGCCGAGGAAGCCGGTGATGACGGTGGCGGGAATTTTCTGTTGCAGCATGGCTCAACCCTTCATTTTCAGCGGCAGTCCGGCCGCGATAAAATAGACTTCAGGCACGAGGGCGGCCACCTGTTGGTGCAGCCGCCCGGCATGGTCGCGGAATTCGCGCGCCATGCGATTGTCAGGCACGATTCCAAGGCCGACCTCGTTCGACACGAGGACCAGCCGGCCGGGGGCGCCAGCGATCGCGGCGAGAAGGCCGGAAAATTCGGCGGGAATGTCGCGCTCCTCCAGCATCAGGTTCGTCACCCAGAGCGTCAGGCAATCGACGAGCACCGCGCGGTCTTCCCGCGCTACCTCGCCGATGCGTGCGGCAAGGGCCAGCGGCTCCTCATGCGTCCGCCACCCGCCGCCCCGGTCTTCCCGGTGTTTTGCGATGCGCTGGCGCATCTCGTCGTCGAAGGCGCGGCCGGTGGCGATGTAATGGCGTTCGAGGCCGGTCCCGGCGACCAGCCTTTCGGCGAATGCGGATTTTCCCGAACGCGCTCCGCCCAGCACGAGCACGGCTCCGCCGTGAGGAACCGTCATCGTCCAGCGTTCCGGAAATTCATGTCGAAAGTGACCGCCATCGCGGCGGCCTCAGGCAGGCGCGATGGCAGGAGGCGCGCACGCGGCCCCGGCCGGACCGGCCCGGAGCCAAAGGGGTGATGTGGATAGCGCCATGACAACCTCCGTTCAGGCACAGGGGAAAAGCTCCCCGGATCGGGCGACATGCCCTCTGTCGGATGGCAGGTTTCCTGGCTCGCGGCGTCAGGTGCCAAGGCACCGGCGGAACGCTCTCACCTTCCCGGGCAGGCTTTGCGAAAGGCGGACGATTCGTAGAGATAGAGGCGTCCAACCCCGGCTTATCGCAAAAGAGCCCAGTGGCTTTTCCGATGGTTCTCCGGCGCCTTGTCGGGGTGGCACCATGCCGCCCCGCACGCCGTCGGTTCCATCGGCCGATCGTTCCTCGCCACTCTACAGTCGCGGGGTCGGCCGTGATTGCGGCGCCCGATCTGGGTCCACCGTGTCACGTTCCCTTCTCTCCCGGGCCGGTTTGCGGCCGTCGGGAACCATCCGATGGTCGGATGATTAAGCGTGCCCCGCCGCCAAGTCAATCGAGCGGCGGGCATAAGAAGCCCTTGTGCCCCGGCCTCAATAGCCGGGGATGATCACCACGCCGCCACGGCGATTGTAATAGCCGTCGTCGCGGTAGTACGGCCCGTCATAATAGCCGTCGACGGGGCCTTCCAGCATGTCGTATTCGCGCTGCCGCTGGTAGCGCCGCTGGCGGGTCTGGCGCGCCTCGGCATATTGCGCGGCCTCGCGCAGCACGCGGTACTGCTGGCGCGTGAGATAGCCGCTGGCGCGATAGCCCGACGCGCCCTGCCAGGCGGAGATCGCCGCGCGGGTGCGCGGACCGAAGACGCCGTCGGCGCCATAGGTGTTGTAGCCGAGCGCGCTCAGCCAGCGCTGGGCCTGGGCGCGCAGCGAGCGGTCCATATAGGCCTCGCGCGGATCGACCACGGGCTGCTCCACGGCCTTGCGCTCGGTGTCCGCGGTCGCCGTGCCGGTTTCCAGCCGCTTGGCCTTCGAGAGCGCGGCAAGTCGCTCGCGGGCATCCGCGAGGAAGCGGCCGTTCGGATAGGCCGCGATATAGGCGCGGAACGCCTTTTCGGAACCGTCGAGCACCGCCTTCTGGAACGTCTCCTCCTCGCGCCTGGCGTCCTCCGCCTTGCGGGCTGCGACGCCGCCGTCCTGACCGCCGGCGGCTTCAGCCTTGCCGGCATTCGCCGAGGCAGCGCCGCCTTCGGCCTGCTTGCGGGCGGCAGCGGCTTCTTCGGCGCGCTTTTCGGCCTCCTTGGCAAGGCGGGCGGCTTCCGCGGCCTTGGCCTCAGCATCCGCCGCCGCTTTCGCGGCCTCGGCCTTCAGGCGCTCCACTTCGGCCGCCTTCTCATCGGCAAGCTTGCGGGCGGCGGCAGCCTCCTGCTCGATGCGCGCCTTCTCGGCGGCAGCGGCCTTTTCGGCTTCGACGCGCTTCGCCTCAGCATCCCGGCGGGCGGCAGCTTCCTGCTCGGCGCGGGCCTTTTCGGCCGCGGCGGCCTCCTCGGCCTTCCTGCGGTCCACCTCGGCCTTGAGGCGCGCGGCTTCCTCCGCCTTCGCCTTGTCGGCGGCGGCCTGCGCTTGCGCCTTCAGGCGCTCGGCCTCGGCCGCCTTCTCCTCGGCGAGCTTGCGGGCCGCGGCTTCCTTCTCCTCGGCTTGAGCCTTCAAGCGGGCAGTCTCTTCGGCGCGGGCTTTTTCCGCAGCGGCGGCTTCAGCCTTCGCCTTTTCGGCAGCGGCGGCCTTCTCTTCGGCGAGCTTGCGGGCGGTGGCCTCTTTCTCCTCGGTCTCGGCCTTCAGGCGGGCCGCCTCCTCGGCGCGGGCTTTCTCCGCGGCAGCGGCTTCGGCTTTCGCCTTTTCGGCAGCGGCAGCCTTCTCTTCGGCGAGCTTGCGTGCGGCGGCCTCTTCCTCGGCCTTCTTCGCCTCGGCTTCCGCCTTCAGGCGCGCGGCCTCGTCGGCGGCCTTCTTCGCTTCCGCCGCCTTGCGGGCCGCCTCCTCCGCTTTCGCCTTCCCGGCTTCGGCGGCCTTCTTGGCCTCATCCGCCTTGCGGGCGTCTTCTGCCTTGCGCGCTTCTTCCTCTGCCTTGGCCTTTTCGGCGGCGGCCGTGTCCTCCGCCTTTGCCTTGGCGGCAGCGTCGTCGGTCGCGGCCTGCGCGTCCTTCGTCTTCGCGGCGGCCTGCAATTCGGCGATGCGCAGCCGCGCCATGGAGGCGAAGGTGCCCGTCGGGTATTGCTTCAGGTAGCGCTCGTACTGCGCAAGGTCGTTACCGGACGAGGCCTTCTGCCAGAAGGAGAACTCCTCCTCCCAGCGCTTTCCGGCACTCGTGGTTTCCTGGGCGCCCTGGGCGAAGCCGGCGGCCGGAAGACCGGCCAGCGACAGCCCCACAAGGCTGGCCAGAACGGAACGTGCGAGAGGTCCAGAACCCATGTATTCACCCTTTCGGATCGCGCGCAGGCGTCGGCGCCCGGAGGCCGGGCGGATTTTCGTCACTCCTTGCACCCAATTCTGGCGCAACTTTGGTGCGGCAGGCAGGGAGAGAAGGAACCCGATGGCTGTACGTTTCAGATGGCCGGTTTAATCAGCCGCGCCGAGAAGACCTTCGAGCCAGCCGCGGTCGAGGACGGCCTCCAGTTCTGCCGCGACGCCGTCGAGCGCCGCATCGACACTCGCGCGGTAATCGAACCCGCCGCCCGCGATGCCGAAATCGGCGAGCAGCCGCGCCCGGTAGGCGTCGCTGGAAAGCAGCCCGTGCAGATAGGTGCCCATTACCCGGCCGTCGGTCGAGCGCGCGCCGTCCGGCCGCCCGTCGATGCTGACGGCGGGGCGCAGCGCATCCGGCCCCGTCGTGCGGCCGAGATGGATCTCGTAGCCTTCCAGCGGCACGTCATATTGCAGCGAACGGGCGGCGCTGTTGCGCACGGTCTTTTCCGGCGCCATCTCCGTCTCGACGGCAAGCAGGCCGAGCCCTGCCACCTCCCGCTCGCCACCCTCGATGCCGAGCGGATCGGTGACGCGCTCGCCAAGCATCTGATAGCCGCCGCAGATGCCGATGACGCGGCCGCCGCGCCGCATGTGGAGGGCGAGGTCGCGGTCCCAGCCGGCGGCGCGGAAGGCGCGAAGGTCCGAAATGGTGGATTTCGATCCCGGTAGCACGACGAGGCCGGCATCGGCCGGCAGCGGCTCGCCCGGCCGGACGAAGACGAGATCGACCTGCGGCTCGGCCTTCAGCGGATCGAGATCGTCGAAATTGGCGATGCGCGGCAGGACGGGCACGGTGACCTTCAAGGCCCCCGTCCCGCTCCGCGCAAGCCGTTCCAGCACGACGGAATCCTCCGCCGGCAGCCGGCCGGCCTCCTTCAGCCACGGCACGACGCCGAAGCACGGCCAGCCCGTGAAGCGCCCGATCTCGGCGATGCCGCTGTCGAAGAGCGTCACATCCCCGCGGAACTTGTTGATGAGATAACCGGTGACCATGCGCCGGTCCTCCTCCGGCAGGATGGCATGGGTTCCGACCAGCGAGGCGATGACGCCGCCGCGGTCGATATCGCCGACCAGCACGACCGGCACGCCGGCGCGCGTGGCAAAGCCCATATTGGCGATATCCCCGGCGCGCAGGTTGATCTCCGCCGGCGAGCCGGCGCCCTCGACGACGACGAGGTCAGCGCCCTCGCAGACCGTCGCGAAGCTTTCCAGCACCGCACCCATCAGCCTCGGCTTCAGCGCCTGATAGTCCCGCCCCTTCGCCTGTCCGAACACCTTGCCCTGCACGACGATCTGGCTGCCGGTCTCCGACTGGGGCTTGAGGAGGACCGGGTTCATGTGGACGGAGGACGGCACGCGCGCGGCGAGCGATTGCAGCCATTGGGCGCGGCCGATCTCGCCGCCGTCGGCCGACACGGCGGCATTGTTGGACATGTTCTGCGGCTTGAAGGGACGCACCTTCAGCCCGCGGTTGACGGCGATGCGGCAGAGGCCCGCCACCAATACCGTTTTTCCGACATCGGAGCCGGTTCCCTGCAGCATGATCGTCTTGGTCATGGCGTCCTTCCAACACTCCATTTTGCCGCCGGAAAAGCCTGATTTACCGCAATATTGCCGCAATCCGGCCATGCCGCCCCGGCTCTATTCGAACGGTCCCGCCATGCGTTTCGAGCATGCCTGCCTTGATATCCTGTCTGCGACATTTTGCGCCGTCGGCGACCATGACTTTTCCCGCGTTCGAGCTTATATCCAATATATCGCATAGCCGAGGCAAGTGGCTTCGGGTTTCAAGGATCAAGACCATGCTGTATATCTTCAGCAAGCCGAATTTCGTTCAGATCGCCTGGAATGGCCAAGCCCCCAGAAGCGAATCCCGCGTGCGCAACGTCGTCATGGACGCGCCGCTCGGCCCGCTCGGCGTCATCCGCACCCG
This sequence comes from Shinella sp. R2-11, assembly GCF_055330205.1. Classification (NCBI taxonomy): domain Bacteria; kingdom Pseudomonadati; phylum Pseudomonadota; class Alphaproteobacteria; order Hyphomicrobiales; family Rhizobiaceae; genus Shinella; species Shinella sp. R2-11. The sequence goes on from NZ_JBVAPC010000002.1 coordinate 607,136, forward strand.
CAACGTCGGCTGATCCCTCCGAGCCACCGTCAGGTCCGCCCGCATCCCGCGTCGCCTTTCCCCGGAAGGCGGCGTTTTTTATTGCCCTCGAACGGCGAAAGCCGTGCATCCCGGAAGGATGCACGGCTTGCCAAAATACGCATGGCGGCTTCGACAAAAACGCATCGGAGCCCAGGCACCCCGGTACGCAAAACCTTTCCGGAGCAGGCGGCGGTGTCCCCCGCCGTGACAACACCAATAGCGGCACATCGTTACCGGACCGTTATCGGGACCTTAAGCAATGGTGAATCGCGAACTTTTTCGGGCGATTTCGAAAAATTCCCGCCCGGCGGGCCGCTGGCGCCGCCGTCGATCCGCTTGCAGGGTGCAGGAGGTTGATTTCTCAATAGGAACCCGTAGGCTTGTCGGGTGACGCACGAAGACGGGCGCCGGCAGCAGGGTTCCGGCGGCAAACATAAAAAGCTCGGCGTCACCGCAACAGGGAGACCGGCTCACCGATACGGCGCCGCGCCTTCCTGTCCGACAGAAACGTTCGGGCAGTCGGGACCACGCAGTAACCTGCGCTGCCATCCGGATCGATCGCTGCATGCCGAGACTGGGAGGTCTCCAGCCCATGAAGAAGCTCCTCGCCGCTGCTTTGCTTGCCGCCAGTCTGTGCGGCCTTGCCGGCCCGGCCGTGGCGGCGGAATGCGGCGCGGTCTCCATCGCGGAAATGAACTGGGGCTCGGCCGGCGTTGCCGCCCATCTCGACAGGCTCATCCTCGAAAAGGGATATGGCTGCACCGTAACCCTGGTGGCGGGCGATACCATGTCGACCTTCACCTCCATGAACGAGAAGGGCGAACCGGACCTTGCGCCCGAAATGTGGGTGAACGCCGTGCGCACGCCGCTCGACAAGGCGATTGCCGAAGGCCGCCTGATGCAGCTTGCCCCCCTCCTCTCCGAAGGCGGCGTCGAAGGCTGGTGGATCCCCAAATTCATCGCGGACGACAATTCAGACATCCGGACGGTGCAGGACGCGCTGAAGCATCCCGAGCTCTTTCCCGATCCGAAGGACCCGTCGAAGGCCGCGATCCACAATTGCCCGGCGGGCTGGAGCTGCCAGGTCACGACCGACAACCTCTATCGTGCGCTCGGCGCCGACAGGCTCGGTTTCCGCCTCGTCGAGACGGACTCGGCCGCCGGCCTCGACGGCTCGATCGCCAACGCCTTCGAGACGAAGACCGGCTGGCTCGGCTACTATTGGGCGCCGACCGCGATCCTCGGCAAGTACCAGATGGTCAAGCTCTCCTTCGGCGTCGAATTCGACAAGGCCGAATGGGACAGCTGCACGGCGGTGCCGGCCTGCCCTCATCCGAAGGTCAACTCCTACCCGACCTCGGACGTCTTCACCGTCGCCACGAAGGACTTCGCCGAAAAGGCGGGCGTTGCGATGGACTACATGAAGGTCCGCCAGTGGGATAACGGCACCGTCGCCAAGGTGCTCGCCTGGATGGAGGAGAATAATGCCTCCACGGAAGACGCCGCGAAGTACTTCCTGGAGACCTTCCCGGAGATCTGGACGCCTTGGGTCGCGCCCGACATCGCGGGCAAGGTCAAGGCCGCGCTTTGAACGCGGCCGCGGGCTCCGATGCGCGTCAGGAAACCGAAGAGGTCGCAAATAGCACAATATGAACCCGCGGTTCATGCAATGAAGAAGAGGCAAGCCGGGAACCATAAGAAGAATATCCCGCGCGCGCCGTTCTGTTCGCAAGGCCATCTCGCCTCGCGGTACGGGGCAGTCACTGCCGGAGAAGAGGGGAAACGGATGGCAGGCCTGCGCGAAGCATCGCCAGACTTACTTTGCAGATTTTCAGCCTTTCGCGACGCCCGCTTCCGCGCGGCGGACATCATCCAAGGACGGATATCCGCGGGCGCTTCGCGCGCGTGGCCATCGCCATCATTTTCGACCGCCGCAGCCATTCCCACGGCGCGCGGCGCCAGAAGCACTGGGAGATAATTCATGGTTAGTCATGCAATCGAGGTCCGCAATCTCTACAAGATCTTCGGGCCGCGCGGCAGCGATTACGTCGACGCCGTGAAGAACGGCCTCGGCAAGGCCGAGCTGAACCAGAAATACGGCCATGTCCTCGGCCTTCGCGACATCAACATCTCCATGCCGGCGGGCGGCATCATGGTGGTCATGGGCCTTTCCGGCTCGGGCAAGTCGACGCTGATCCGCCACATCAACCGCCTGATCGACCCGACGGCCGGCGAAGTGCTCTATGACGGCGTCGACGTCTGTCGGATGAACGAGAGCGACCTGCGCCAGTTCCGCCGCCACAAGACGGCGATGGTCTTCCAGAAATTCGCGCTGCTGCCGCACCGCACCGTTCTTGAAAACACGGTCTACGGCCTGGAGATCCAGGGCGTCGCCGCCGCCGAGCGGGAAAAGCGTGCCGGGGAATGGATCGCCCGCGTCGGCCTCGCCGGCTTCGAGAACCACTATCCGAACCAGCTTTCGGGCGGCATGCAGCAGCGCGTCGGCCTTGCCCGCGCGCTGACCAACGATGCCGACATCCTCCTGATGGACGAGGCCTATTCGGCGCTCGACCCGCTGATCCGCGTCGACATGCAGACCGTCCTTCTCGACCTCCAGAAGGAATTGAAGAAGACCGTCGTCTTCATCACCCACGATCTCGACGAGGCGCTCCGCCTCGGCGACAAGATCGCGATCCTGCGCGACGGGATGGTCGTGCAGCAGGGCACCGGGCAGGAAATCGTGCTGAACCCGGCGGACGAATACATCACCGCCTTCGTCAAGGAAGTGAACCGCGGCCGCGTGGTCAATGTCGAGACGATCATGGCACCGCTTTCCGGCAATCCGGAAGGCATGCCGCTTACCAAGGGCACCGTGCTCGAAACCGCCGCCCGCGCCATGACCGCAGGCAACCAGACGCTCGCCCATGTGGTGGACGAAGCCGGGCGGCCGATCGGCGCGCTCAGCATCAGCACGATCATCGCCGCCATGGTGACACAGACGAGCCACGAGACCAGGGCCGCCTGAAATCCGGGGAATGCGAATACGACAAGGGCGCCGAACGGCGCCCTTTGCTCGTTGACAACCGTCACCTCACCCACCGCCGTCATCCTCGGCCTTGTGCCGAGGATCTACCAACGCATCTAAAGATCGAGGCGTTGCAGATGCTCGGCACAAGCCCGAGCATGACGGAAGAGAGGGTTTCACGCTTTGCCAGCAGTCTCAGGGCGCCGACCGGCACCCTTTTTCGTGCCGGCGGCCGGCAATCCCGTCAGTCCTCGGCCAGGAATTCCCGCCATGCCGCAAGCCCCGCATCCATATTGCGGCGCCCGACACCGACGCGGAAACGGTCCATCGGAACGGGCAGGAGGTCGGAGACGAAGAGGCTGGAGGGCAGGAGCAGGACGCCCTTCTCCTCGACCAGCCGCCGGCAATGCTCCTCCACGCCGTCCTTGCCGAGATAGCGCGCGAAGGCGACGCAGCCGCCATCGGGCCGCGTCCACTCGTAGCGGTCCGGATGGTCGGCGAAGAAGGCGTCGAGCTTTTCCATGTTCTCTGCGCAGAGGGCGCGAAGCCGGGCGAAGATCGTCTCGCGCGCCTTGATCGCGATGCCGGCCAACACCTCCGAGGGACGCGCGTTGCAGATGGAGAGGTAGTGCTTCATCCTTTCCATGCGCGACAGCAGCGCGCGGTCGCGGCTGGCGATCCAGCCGATACGCAGACCCGGCAGGCCGTAGGCCTTCGACATCACGTTGAGCGAAATGCCCTTGTCGAAGAGGTCCGCCGCCTGCGGCAGGCGCTTGGCCGCATCGATCTCCAGCCCACGATAGACCTCGTCCGAAAAGAGATAGATGCCGCGCTCGGCGCAAAGATCGGCCAGCGCGCGGAAAATCTCCTGGTCGGCGATCGCACCCGTCGGATTGTTCGGGAAGTTGACGGCGATGACCCTGGTTTCGGGGCGCAGGGCCGCGCGCAGCTCGTCGAGATCGAGCTGCCAGCGGTTCTCCGGCCGCAGCGCGACGCCCGTTACATTGCGGGTGATGGTGACCGGCATCGTCTCCATCGACTGGTAGTTCGGCACGGTGACGATGGCGTGGTCGCCCGGCCCGAGCAGGGCCAGCATGGCGCAATAGAGCCCCTCCTCCGCCCCGGCGAAGGTGAGGATATCGGCGCCCGAAAGCGTCTCGTAGGTCGAGGCGATGGTATCGCGCAGCGCCGGCGCGCCCCAGGTCTCCGTATAGCCGAGCGAGACCCGGTCCCAGGCATCGAGGTCTTCGGGGCCGGCGAGCGCCAGCAGGTCCGACATGCGCATGGTCTCGGCGTCGCTCGCCGTCATGTGGTGGCGGGCCTTGAATTCCCAGCGCGAGAAATGGGTTTCGAGGCGGAAATCCGGCAGCGTGGTCACGAGGTCCTGTCCTTCTGGCTCTGGCGCCGGGCATCGGCGAGGTAATTGTAGATCGAGGCGCGCGAAGCGCCGATGAGACCGGCGAGATGATCGACGGCGTTGCGGGTCTGAAACAGGCCGCGCCGGTCGAGCTCGGCGACGAGCGCCACCCGGTCGCCCTTGCGCATCGCGGTCAGGGCCAGGCCGCGGGTGCGCAGCCAGTCGTGCAGCGCGGTGTTGATCTCCTCCCGCCAGTCGCCGGCAAAGAGCGAGGGCGGCCGCGGCGCGGTAGCGCCGGTGAAGGCCGCCAGCAGCTTGGCCGCAGCCTCGAAATGCGAAACGTCCATGTTGATGCACAGAAGGCCGACGGCCTGGCCGAAATCGTCCTTCAGCACCGCCGTCACGGATTTGAGGCGCCGTCCGTCCTCACCGGTCTTTTCATAGGGCCCGTAGACACCGCCCTCGCCCGCCTGGTCGAGCTCGTCCTCGACGAGCGATTCGGAACCCGGCTTGCGGCCGGAAAAGGCATTCCAGATACCCGCGATCAGCCCCGTTTCGAGGTCGTGCAGCACGACTTCGGCATGGGGATAGAAAAGCGTGGAGATGGCCGCGGCAGTCGCGGCATGGTGGCGCAGAAGCGCATCGGCATTTGCTGTATCGAACATGGCGACAAACAATCCAATATTGGATGATTTGTCAATATTGGATTTTCAATCCAATTCCGCCTTCTCCGCTTGCGGGCCGGTCGGGTGCGTCCTATTCCCAAGGAACCAACGATTCCAGGGGGACACCATGAGCACCGATCTTGCAGCCTTTCCGGACCGGGAAACCGTCGCCGACAAGCTTAGCACGCTCGGCGAGGCCGACCGGGCCTATCTCGCCCTCCTGATGGAAAACCCGCAGCAGGACGAGAACCTGCTCGAAGGCCTGGACCTCTATCTCAACCGCGCCGCGACCGCCCGCTTCCTCAATTCGCTGAAGCTGGAAAAGCTCGGCGAATGGCTCGGCCAGGCGGCACCGGCGCGCCTGCAGATAAGGCTCATGGAAACCGCCCGCTCCAGCCAGCACGCGGCCTACGGGGCCTTCCGCACCGGCCTCACGCGCTCCGGCGGCCTCGAACGCGCCTATCCGAAAGCCTGATCGCCCGTGGCCGCGAGCGGCCCGAAGGATTTGCGGATCATGTCCGCCATGCCCTCGATGGCCGGCCCGCCGCGACGCGGATTGCGCTTGAGGATGACGCGGGAGGAATCGATCGGCGGAAAACCGTCCGCGATCGTCAGCTCCCGCGCGCCGGGCGGAATGTTGCTGCGCGAGAGCGGCGCGATGGAAAGCCCGCTGGTCACGGCCGAGCGCAGGCCGCCGCTCGTATCGCAGGTATAGGCGATGCGATAGGGGATGGTGTGCCGCTCGAGCGAGCGGAGCGCAAAGTCCCGGCACCAGCTTGAGCGCCAGTAGACCGCCACCGGCACCGGCCGCTCCACATGCCGGTCATGCGTGACCGAGGCCACCCAGACGGTGGGATCGACCGCCAGCAGTTCGCCGGAGATTCCGTCGCACCAGTCGAAGATGATGGCAAGGTCCAGCTGGTCGGCTTCGAGCGCCGCCAATTGCTGCGCGGTATAGCCGCAAAGCACCGTCACCTCGATATTGGGATGGATTTCGGCGAAGGCGGCCAGCGCGTTCGGCAGGACCGTCTGGTTGTATTCCTCCGGAATGCCGACGCGCACCGGCCCGTCGAGCGGCGCCGTCCGCATGACGGCCGTCGTCTCGTCGACCAGCCCGACGATGCGCCGCGCATAGGGCAGCAGCCGCTTGCCCTCCGGCGTCAGCGAAACGCCGCGCGGACCGCGCTCGAACAGCACGGCGCCGACGGAATCCTCCAGCTTGCGCACCTGCATGCTGACCGCCGACTGGGTCCGCGCCAGCCTTTCCGCCGCATGGGTGACATTGCCGGCCTGCGCGACGGCGACGAAGATGCGCAGGAGATCGCTTTCAAGGGGTGGATACATGACACGCCATCGCTTTTCCTGATGCCTGCCATCATCGCTATTCGTTTGTGAAATGTCTATCGCCTTGATTGACTGATGCGCGGAACGAAGGGCAACGGCCATGGGCATCCTCGAAAACGCGCTGGAAAGACTGAGAGAATGGCATCGAAGGCGGGCGGAGCGGGAAGCCCTGCGGCTGCTCGTAGCCCGCAGGGACCAGCGTTTGCTGCGCGATGCCGGGCTGAACCTGATCGAGACGGAAAACGACGTCCTGCGCTGCGAGCCCCTGCCGCAAACGAAGGAAAGGCGCTGGGCCGCGCCCCTTATCCGCCTGCTACCGCCCTCTCCCTGCAAGCGGGACGAAGGGGATGCGGCAAGCGCATCCCCGGGCAAGTCAGGCAAGGAGCGGGAAAAGCCCGCCGCATAATCCTGTACACCGCAGGCAGCAGGACTATCGAATGAGTTCGGCATTGCCGCTCTTCCCTTCTCTCCTCGGGGAGAAGGTGGCCCGAAGGGTTAGATGAGGAGGCACGGCACCGAAAGATCCTTCTTTTGCCTTCGGTATCCCCCTCATCCGCCTGCCGGCACCTTCTCCCCGCAAGCGGGGAGAAGGGAGATGGGGCAATGCTTTCCTTTCATGTGCGACAGCCTTGCAGCAAGATACAGCCCCGCAGGGTATTGCTTGAGGAAACCAGCGCCGCATATCCCCTTCTCCCCGCTTGCGGGGAGAAGGTGGCCGGCAGGCCGGATGAGGGGCGGCCTGCCCTACTGCGCCGTCTCGCCCGCAAGACCGCGCGCAAGCTGCACGAGCTTCAAGAACTCCGCCCGGTAACCGAACGGATCGTTGCCGCGCGCGGCTTCCGCAAGGCCGAGGATCGAGCCATAGGCATAGTCCTGCAGGGCCGTCACGCCCTTGAGCTTCTGCCCGAAGGCCGCGACGGCGACCGAGAAGCGGACGTCGGCGGAAGCGGCATTCACGTCGGCGACCGCATCGGCATCCGTCACCGGCATCGTGGTAAGCTCGCTCGTATCGCCATCCGGCTTCTTCCAGCGCATCTTGAGGAAGGCCAGCTCGCCGCTTTCCGCCGCCGGCGTCGCGGCCGCCTCGCCCTTGCCGTAGCGCAGCGGATCGTTCAGCACGGCGGCGCTGCCCTTCGGCGTCACCTCGTAGATCGCGGTGACGCGGTGGCCGGAGCCGATATCGCCGGCATCCACCTTGTCGTTGTTGAAATCCTCGCGGTTGAGCACGCGGGTCTCGTAGCCGATCAGGCGATATTCGGCGATGCGCTCCGGGTTGAACTCGATCTGGAACTTGACGTCCTTGGCGATGGGGAAGAGCGAGGACCCCGCCTCCTCCACCAGCGCCTTCTGCGCCTCGGCGAGCGTATCGATATAGGCGGCCGTGCCGTTGCCGTTCTGCGCCAGCGTCTGCATCATGCCGTCATTGTAGTTGCCGCGGCCGAAACCCAGCACGGAGAGGAAGATGCCGCTCTTGCGGCGCTCCTCGATGATGCGCTTCAGGTCCTCGTCGCTGGCCGGCCCGACATTGAAGTCACCGTCCGTCGCCAGCATGACGCGGTTGACGCCATCCTTCCTGAACGCCTTCCCGGCCAGCCTGTAGGCCGTCTCGATGCCCTCCGCCCCGGCCGTCGAGCCGCCCGGCCGCAGCGTGTCGATGGCGTCGAGGATCTTCTGCCGCTCCTTTGCCGCCGTCGGCTCCAGCACGACGCCGGCATCGCCCGCATAGGTGACGATCGAGACCGTGTCGGTATCCTTCAGCTTGCCGACCAGGAGGCGGAAGGCGCTCTTCAGGAGCGGCAGCTTGTCCGGCTCGTCCATCGAGCCGGAAACGTCGATGAGGAAGACGAGATTGGCCGAAGGCTGCTCCGCCGGCGCGGTGTCGAACCCCTTGATGCCGATATGCAGGAGCTCGGTGCCCGTGTTCCACGGCGTCGGCATGACGGTGACGGTGGCGTTGAACGGCTTTTCCGCCGTCTCCGGCCCCTTCCAGTCATAGGGGAAGTAATTCACCATCTCCTCGACGCGCACCGCCTCGGGATCCGGCAGGCTGCCGCCGAGCAGCGACCGGCGCACATAGGAATAGGAAGCCGTGTCGACATCCGCCGAGAAGGTGGAGACCGGATCGGTCGCAACGCTCTTCACCGGATTGGGATCGGCGGAGGCGAAGCGCTCGCGATCCTCCACCGGCATCGGCATGGCAACAATGTCCGAGGACGGCACGGCCATGCGGCTCAGCGTCTGCAGGTTCGCCGCCCCGCCGACGGCAAGCGATTCCGGCATGGCGGCGACCGCCTCCTCCTCGCGGCTTTCGGCAAGCGGCGCGGGCTCGGCCGCAAGCGTGCCTGCGGCCGTATCGGCAGCCGACTTCGCCTTGGCATCCGCCTCGGCGGCGACTTGGGCCTCACCCTTCGCCGCCTCCTCGACCGGCTTGCGGGCGCGCTGGTCCGCATCGGCGGGCTTGGCGGCAATCCCGGTTTCGGTTTTCAGCGGCACCGTGCCGTTGCGCACCAGCTCATAGGTGACGAGGCCGGCGACGGGTACGACGAGCAGCGTGGCAAGCGCCGAGCCGGCGAGAAGTCTGCGGTTCATGATGGGGCTCCATATCCGGTTGAAGATGGAGCTTCGACGCCCGCCATCCGCCGAACCTTGGGGAGCATCCGCATTTTTTTCCGCACCGTCGAAAGCCTGCATGGCGGCGGCGAGCGCATCCGCGCGGGCGGCGGCGCTTGCGGCCGGAGGGCGGCGGCGGGAAAGTCTGTCGAGGTCGAGATCGGTCATCGTCTGTCCTTCCGTCACGCGGCCGTGTCGCGCAGCAGCACCTTCAGGCGCTTGCGGGCCTCGTGCACATGCCAGGAAATCGTCGTTTCGGCGCAGCCGAGCACATCGGCCGCCGCCGCATGGCTCAGCCCCTCGCCATAGATCAGCAGCACGGCATCGCGCTGCTTGTCGGGAAGCCGGCGCACGGCCTGCCAGAGTTCCTCGCCGCCGTCGTCATTGGAGCCGCCTTCCAGCACCGCCTGCTCGCGCAGATAGGCGGCGTCGCGCCACTCGCTCCGCCGCCGCTTGCGCATCTGGTCGCGCGCGGTGTTCAGCGTCACCGTATAGAGCCACGTGCCGAAGCGGCTCGCGCCCTTGAAGCCGCGGATGGCGCTTGCGAGGCGTATGCACACCTCCTGCGCCACGTCCTCGGCATCCTGCCGGTCGCCGCACCATCGCCAGGCGACGGCATGGATGAAATCATAGCGGCTCTCGACCAGCGCGGCGAATGCCTGCCGATCCCCCAAGGCCGCCTTTTCGACGAGTTCTGTTTCCACGGGTCCATCCCGATTGCGTGCACTATCCTTTCAGACGTGCGCCGGACCGCAATCCTTGGGTCGCGGCTGCAAATTTTTTCTCACCAGGGAAGATTCTTGACGACCGCGATGATCGTGCCCATGACGGCGCGGCGGTCGTGCCGCCGGATTTCCGGGGAATAGAGGCTGGAAATGCTGCCGTCGAGAAAGAGCGCGTTTCGGCATTGCAGCCGGTCGCGGAAGAGCGTCGCGAAGTCGTGGAAGCGCACCCGGTCGTTCGAGATGGCGAAGGCGACGCGCCCGTCCGGCAGGATGCCGACACCGTTGCGGATCTGCAGGCTCGTGGCATCCGGCAGGAAGCGCGGATGGATCTTGCCGTCGACCACCAGCATGGGCCCCGATTGCGTCGCCTCCTGCGGCGAAAGCCCGGCCTTGGCATAGGCCTCCGTTTCCATCACGCCCGCCTTGCCGTCCTCGATGAAGAAGACGCCGTTCGGCTTCATGAAGAAATTGCCGAAGGCATCCTGCCTGTTGAGCGCACCCGTCTCCCGGCCGTTCTCGACCAGCAGGCCGACCGGCCCGTAGTCCGGGTGATACATGCCGCCGTTCATGGCAAAGCTCATATGCTGGCCGTTGCGCAGGAGATAGGTGTTGAGCTGGTCGTAGGTCGCGCCGCGCACATCGAGCGTCTGCGTGCCGAAGAGACGGATCGTCTCCTTCGCGGGATCGAAGGTGCAGACGGTGTAGCGGCCGGACAAATGCTCGATCGCGGCGCATTTCGGCGTTTCGGCCATGGCAACGCTCCACAGGGCAGGCGTGAAAAACAGGAAAAGGACAAACAGAAGCGCTCGCATGACCCTCTGGCTCCGCCGGCAATGCGGCGAATTTAGCGGCGATTCCCGCCGAAAGGTCAAAGAGAGAGGGCCGCCATGTGAAAGCGGAGCTGGGCATCGCCGTAGCGATAATCCGCCCCGACGGGACAGGCCGCGCGGGCAAGACAGCCGAGCACCATGCAGCCGCCCTGCCCCTCCGGCCCGCGCAGATGCGACCGGCAGGCGGCGATGTCGAAGGCCTCGGGACGGACAGCGCCGGCTGGACAGGCCGCAAGGCACGGCTTGTCCGGACAGCGTTCGCAGGGATGCGGGCGCGGCGGCAAGGCCTCGCCCTCGACCGGCACGGAAAAACCGAGCGCGCCGCGATAGCCGTGCCAGAGCCCGTAGACCGGGTGGATCAGGATGCCGAGCGGCGAGGCTTTCAATCCTTCCGCGCGCATCGCCCATTGCTGGAAGGGCTGCCATGGCGCATCGGAGGGAAACCACGCCGTCGCCCCCGCCGACAGCGCAACGGCGCCGATGATCGCCTTCGACCAGGCATCGAGCGAATCGCTGCCGCCGCCGTCCGGCTGCGCGGCGCGCCAGCGGGAAAAGGCCGGCCAGATCGAGCCGCCGACATTGCCGACAAGCAGCACGCTTGCGGCGGGGCACCCATCCGAAAGGACCGGCGCCACATCGCCATCGGCGAAATTCACGACACCGCGCAAAAAAAGACCGTGCGGATCGAGAACCGCACGGATGCTCTCTCGGTCGGGATGGCTGGCTCTCACCGGACCAGATCCCCTTCATGCGCCGGGCCGGTCATGACCGATCCCCGAGCGCCGCCTCCTTGAGGCCGGCGGCGTCGGGGCTTGCCTTCAGGCGTCTCAGTTCGCGGCGCGCGCGATACGGTGGCCGGCATCCTTGGTCGCGTCCACGGTGTTCGCCGTGTCCCGGCCGAGGCCGCGGATCGTATTCCCGCAGGCGCTGAGCACCAGCAGCGCGGCAAACACGGCACCGAGACGGGCAAGATTCTTTGCGGTCATGGAAGATTCTCCTCGTGAATCACATCGAATGGAAATCTAGACCAGCCCGCGCCGGAGGGAAATGGGATCGGCAAGCAAAAAGTGCACTAACCAATCCTTAGCCCTGCCCGGAGAATCCCGCCGGCGGTTACCGCTTCCTAAGGCACCCCGGCCATCATGTCCAAAGGCAACAATGGAATGACGGACATGACGGAACGCGACGCAAGGATGGAAACGGTGGCCATGCTGATCCAGCCGGGCGCCAATCCCGAGATCGTCGTCAATGCCGTCAAGGCCGCCTTCCCCAACCTCGTCGTCATCGAGGAGCAGCCCGAGCCGAAATCGCTCTTTCTGCGGCGACGGGCGAAGACGCTCGGATGGTTCCGGGCGCTCGGCCAGTTCGCGACCATGGCCGTCTCGAAATTCGGCAAGCGCTTCACCGCGGGCCGCATCCGGGAAATCCTCGCGGCCCACGGCGCCGACGCATCGGTCGACCCGGCCGTCCGCCGCATCGCCGTTCCCTCCGCCAACAGCCCGCTATTCCTGGAAGCTTTCGACAGAATCCGGCCCGCTGCGCTGCTGCTCGTCAGCTGCCGCATGGTGAAGGCGGAGACGCTTGCGGCCATTTCCTGCCCCGTGCTCAACCTCCATGCCGGCATCAATCCGCAATATCGCGGCCTGCAGGGCGGCTACTGGTCGCGCGTGCTGGGGGACGAGGCGAATTTCGGCACGACCGTGCATCTGGTCGATGCCGGCGTCGACACCGGCGGCGTGCTCTACCAGCAGCGGATGAAGCCCGGCAAACGGGACACGATGCACACCTATCCGCTCCTGCAGACGGCGGCGGCGACGGGGATCGTCCTCGCGGCGCTGACGGACGCCGTGAACGGCACCCTGGCGCCGCGGAAGATCGAGGCGCCCTCGCGGCAATGGTATCACCCGCCGGTCTGGACCTGGCTGTGGAACGGCATCACACGCGGCATCTGGTAGCCGCGCGCGAAAGGAAGGCCAGGCTTCAGCAGGCGACCTGCAGCATGTCCATGGGCCGGCGCTCCATGCGGGCGAAGGCCGCGCGGATATAGTCGGCCACGGCCTGCGCCGGCGCCTCGGCCTCCTCGTTCACGACGAGGCCGATGAGATAGTGGCCGAGGTCCGGCAGGCCGTCCTTCTCGCCGAGCGCCACCATGTCGTCCCCCACCAGGAAGCGGGCGAGCGGGGCGACCGCGAGATCGGCCCGGATCGCCGCGCGCTGGCCCATGTGATGGGCGCAGAAATAGGCGACGCGGAAATCCCGGCCCGAGCGGCTCAGCTCCTCCAGCGCCCGCGCGCGCCAGATGCAGCCCTCCTCCCAGACTGAGACGGGCAGCGGGTTCTTCAGATGCGCGTTGCCGCAATTCTTGCCGGCCCAGACGAGCTGTTCCTTGAGCAGCACCTCGCCGGGGATCGGGATCGTGCCGTCCGTCGCGTTGAAGATGGCAAGGTCGAGCCGGCGCTCGGCGACCGCGCGGCGCAGGTTGCTGCTCGTCTCGATCGAGACGTTGACGGCAATCGACGGATAGGTTTCCGCAAAACGCCTGAGCACTTCCGGCAGGATGAGCTCGCCGACATCGTCCGGCGCGCCGAGCCGCACGACACCGTTCATTTCCGGCATCATGAAGCGCGAGACGGCCTCGTTGCTGAGGGCGATCAGCCGGCGGGCATAGGAAAGCAGCACCTCGCCGTGATGGGTCAGCACCACCGACCGGGCATCGCGGCGGAAGAGCGTGCAGCCGAGAAGCTCCTCGAGCTTCTTGATCTGCATGGAAACGGCGGACGGCGTCCGGTGCACCGTTTCGGCGGCCGTGGTGAAGTTTCCGGTCTCGGCGATCGCCACGAAGGTCCTCAGGATATCGAGTTCCAGCAGCGGGAGCGTCTGGCGCATCAGAAGGTTCATTGTCGCCTCCATGGATCAGAAAATCTGAAGCAAAACGTCACTTCATTTCGTTTGATTGAAAACCGAGACGGGCGGATAGTCAACCTGCAAAGCAAACGAACGTGAGGAAAACGCCATGAAAACGCAAAAGTCGCTGACCGAAGGTGCCAATCTTGCCGTGCTCGCCCGCGGAAACGGATTCTACTACGCAATACGGCGCTTCGTGGGCGAGGCCATCGAAGCCCGCCGCCGGCGCGCCGTTGCGCGCCACACGGCCGAGGAACTGGCGCAGCTACCGGACTACCTCAAGCAGGACATCGACTGGCCCGCCATCACGAAACATGAAGATCGCTGATCGATCCGATCATTTATATTCGTTTGATTGATGCGTGAGGTTGCGGAATAGTCACGATCAAGGTCGCGACCTTTCGATACCTCCCAAGCTCGAAAGGAACCCTGAAAATGGCAATTGCACTGGAACATCGTCCGGCCCGGCGCGCATCTGGCGCGCAGGTCTCCGGCAGTCTGGTCCGTCTCCTGCGGACCGTCCCCGGCCGGCTCGTCTCGGCCTGGCGGCGTCATCGCGTCGAACGCGAACTGGAAAGCCTGCCCTTCGACCTGCGCAAGGACATCGGCTTTCGCGCATGGGACAAGACGACACGATGACGGATGACTGTCACGGCGACATGCCGAAGGAAGACGACGCCCGATACCGCCGGAGATGACGAAAGTCCCTCCGGCGGTTTTGTTTCTAAAGCAGCGGAACGCCCGGCGCGACACCCGCCGGCAATGTGCCGGTCAGCCGCGGATCGTCGAAGATCTCGATCTGGCGCTTCACCGGCGAAAAGCCCGAGCGGATGTAGAAGTCGAGCGCCTGCGGCGAATCCAGCGTGCAGGTATGCACCCAGAAGCGCCCGATGGGCGGTTGCCCTTCCCGCGACCATGCCCGCGCGATCGCGCGGTTCATCAGCCAGCGGCCCGTGCCCCGGCCGATAGCTGCGGCGGTCAGGCCGAAGAAGGCAAGCTCGCAGACGCCCTCCTCCCGGAAATCGAGCTCCAGCAGCCCCTCCGCATGCCCGTCCTTCATCACCGCGTAGACCTCCACGTCCGGATGATGGAGAATGGCGGCGAGCGCATCCTCGGGCAGAACGAGACGGGAGGCCCAGAGCCAGTCCGTGCCGATGCGCCGGTAGAGATCGCGGTACCAGGCCGGGTCCGCCCTTTCGACATGTTTCAGCGTGATGCCGGGCTGCGCCGGGTCGGCGCGCCGGTCCGGCGGCTCGCGCATTTCGAGGCAGGTCACGACGGCCGCGAGCTTGCCCGCCGGCACGTCCGAATATCCGTCTGGCAGCATCGGCGTCTTCCTTGAAAATCCGGCTCGTTTTGGCCGAGCGCGCCGATCTTGTCAAACGGACAGCAAGCATCCGGCGGCCTGTCGCAATCTGACGATGCGAAGGCGCTGGTCGCAAATGCGCCATCACTGGACAATCGTCATAATTCCGCCGGAACACATTGACATTGCGGAGATACGAAGGATGTCGCAGTCGTATCCGTCCTTTTCAACGTCGCAAAAATGCTATCCGACCCCGGACCTGCCTGCGACCATTGCGACATCGCCCCATCAGCATGGACACACCGATGAACAAGCAAAACGTCAAGAAGCGCTCTCTCGTTTTCTTCCTCGTGCCCAACTTCTCCATGCTGCCCTTTTCGGCGGCGATCGAGACGCTGCGCATCGCCAACCGCATGCTCGGCTACGAGGCCTATAGCTGGCGCCTCGCCTCCACCGACGGCCAGCAGGTGCTGTCCTCCGCCGGCATCGGCATCGAGGTGAACTCCTCGCTCGCCGACGAGCGCAAGCATCTCGGCGGCGAGAACCGCCCCTCCATGGTGCTGGTCTGTTCCGGCGTCTATGTCGAGGATTTCAACAACAAGTCGGTCAATGCCTGGCTGCGCGAGGTCTATAACCGCGGCGTCGCCGTCGGGTCGCTCTGTACCGGCGCCCATGTGCTGGCCCAGGCGGGCCTGCTCGCGGGCAAGCGCTGTGCGATCCACTGGGAGAACCTGCCGGGCTTCGCCGAGGCCTTCCCGCAGGCGGACGTCTATGCCGACCTCTACGAGATCGACGGCAATATCTATACCTGCGCCGGCGGCACCGCCTCGCTCGACATGATGCTGAATCTCATCGACGAGGATTTCGGCGAGAACCTCGTCAACCGCGTCTGCGAGCAGGCCCTGACCGACCGGGTGCGCGGCCCGCACGACCGCCAGCGCCTGCCGCTGCGCGCCCGCCTCGGCGTGCAGAACGCCAAGGTGCTGTCGATCATCGAGCTGATGGAGAAGAACCTCTCCGAGCCGCTGTCGCTGCTCGACATCGCCGACGGCGCCGACCTGTCGCGCCGCCAGATCGAGCGGCTCTTCCGCCAGGAGATGGGCCGCTCACCCGCCCGCTACTATCTCGAGATAAGGCTCGACCGCGCGCGCCACCTGCTCGTGCAGTCGTCCATGCCGGTGGTGGAAGTGGCGGTCGCCTGCGGCTTCGTCTCCGCCTCGCACTTCTCCAAGTGTTATCGCGAACTCTACAACCGCTCGCCCCAGCAGGAGCGCGCCGAGCGCAAGCTGACCCTTTCGGCCATCGCGCGCTGACCTGAAGCATGTCGCGCAAAAGCGTGCAGCGGTTTTGCGACAACGACATGCGAAAAATCAGTTAGCTAAAGCGCCCCGCCTCGAAGGCGGGGTCAGCTGGCAAGCGCGTTCATCAGCGACAGTTCGGAGAAGACGCGGTTCCGCCCGGCATGCTTGGCCATGTAGAGGAACTGGTCGGCGGCATTGAGATAGTTGTCGAAGGTTTCCCGCACGGAAATGGCGGCAAGGCCGGCCGAGACCGTGATCGTCAGCGGCTCGCCGTCCGCGCTGATCGGCTGGGCCGCAAGCTCCGTGCGCAGCCGCTCGCAATAGTCGAGCGCCTCTTCGAGCCCCAGCCCGTGGAAGATGATGCCGAACTCCTCGCCGCCGAGGCGCGCGAGAAGATGGCGGTCGCCGACCCGGTGCTTGAGGCGGCGCGACACGGCCTTCAGCACGACGTCGCCGACCTCGTGGCCGTAGGTGTCGTTGAGGCGCTTGAAATGGTCGATGTCGAGGATGGCGATGGACATCTGCTCGCCGCGGCGCAGCGCCTGGTCGACGAGCCGGGGCCCGGCCTCGAAGAAGTAGCGGCGATTGTAGATGTCCGTCAGGTAGTCCCGCGCGGCGATGCGGTGGAGCGACTGCACGCGCTTCTGGATGGCCGCCACATGGAAGATGCGGCTGTTGAATTCTTCGATCAGGAACGGCTTCTGGATATATTCGTCGCCGCCCGCCCGCAGGAACCGCGCGGCGACCATCCGGTCCTCCGACTTCGCAAGCCCCACGACACGCACGGTGTCGTCCCCATGCCGCTTGCGGATTTCCTGCAGCAGCGTGAAGCCGTCCATGTCGGAAAGATCGAGGTCCGTGACGACGAGGTCGATGCCGCCATGGCTGTCGAGCGCCTCCAGCGCCGCCGCGCCGGTCTCGACCGCGACGATCTGGAAACGCTGCTTGGCGATGAGGCTCATCTGCTGCTGCAGGCTTTCCGGATCGGAATCGACGATGAGAACCTGCGTCTTGCCACTCGTCAGGATGCGGTCGACCGCGAGCACGAGCTGCTGCATGGCCGCCGGACTGTCCTTGACGACATAGTCGAGCACGTTCTTGGCGAGGATGGCGTCGCGCGTCGCGTCGCTGAAGGAACCGGTAAAGACCAGCGGCGAGATGCCCTTGGAGATCACGTAGTCGAGCGCTTCGCAATTGGGCGCGTCGGGCAGGTTGAGGTCGAGCACGGCAAGCGCGAATTCCGGCGCCTCCGACTGGAAGATCGCCCGCACCGCCGCCATGCTGGGGCAATGCGTGACGGAAAGGCCGAGCTCGGTCTCCAGGCGGTATTTCAACGCCGTGGAGAACATGCGCGAATCCTCCACGAGCAGCACCTGCTGGCCCGAATGGCGCAGAAATGCAGGCCCTCGCTGCGGATTTGGATCCACTCCCACCTCGTCCACTACCCCGTCTTGCTCCCGTTGGGCCGCATTACAAACCAGCGGTTTTACCAAGTGGTTAACTCGCTGAGAAATATCTCACGTAACGTGAGGACAGTCCTGGGTGGATGCGGCCGGCGCGCCGGTCAGCTCGCCAGCTTGAGCTGCGCCGACCGGATCTGAGCGAGCGTATCGAGGTTCTGGTTGACGCGGCAGTAGAATTCCTCGTCGATGAACGGGCGCATGATGAAATCGTTGCCGCCGGCCTTCAGGAACCGGGCGGACAGCAGCCGGTCCGTCGAGGACGAGATGCCGATGATGCGCAGTTGATGCGATCCGACCGTGCCGCGGATGCGCCGCGTCAGCTCGAAGCCGTCGATATCGGGCATGTTGTAGTCGGTGATCATCAGGCCGATATCGGGATTGGCTTTCAGCAGCGCCAGCGCGCTTGCGCCGTTCTCCGCCGTGCTGACACGGAAATTGTAGCGCTTGAGGCGCGTCGAAAGCAGCGCCCGCGCCGTCGCGCTGTCGTCGACGATCAGCACATGGTGCTGGTGATTGGTCAGGAACCGGCAGACGGATTCGGCCAGCATGTCGACCGCGAAGACATTGTCCTTGATGATGTAGTCGACGATCTCCTTCGACAGCAACTGGTCGCGCGTCGCCTGCTGGAACGTGCCGGTGAAGACGATCGTCGGAATGGAAAGGTCGACCAGATAGTTCAGCGCCTCGCCGTTCTCCGCGCCCGGCAGGTTGATGTTGGAGATCGCCAGCGTGATCTTCTCGCTGGACTTGTCATAGGCCAGTTCCAGCTCCTCGAAGCTGCGGCATATCTCGACATCGAGGCCAAGAAGCTCCTTAAGCCGCTTGGAGATCATGGACGTGAAGACATTGGAGTCTTCGGCAACAAGAATACGATGATGCGAAAGAGACGCGCCGGAATATTGCATTCCGGAAATGCCGATAAACGCCATGATATGCCTTCGTAATATGGATTTTCCCCAGCTTAAGGCGTAGCGGCAACCCTTTGCGAAAGCGTTAAATTCAGAAGGCATGAAAACAGGGGGAAGCAGGATTGGCCCGGCATCCGGTCCAATCTTCCGCACGAAGTAAAACGGCGCGGTTCTTCTTCCGCGCCGTCGTCGTGAAATCGGTATTCCGGATTTACTTGACCGAGGCGGCCCCGCCTTCGATCTCGACATCCTCGCCGCCGTTGAGGGCGATGCGGTCGCCGTTCGGCAGGGTGACGAAGCAGCCGGAGGGGCAGATCGTCTCGGTCGCGCCGGGCTCCAGCGCGATTTCCATGCGGCTGCCGCCTTCGACGACGACGAGCACCTGCGTATCGGCATCCTTGTTGGTCACGGAGGCAGCCATGGCCGGAGCCGACATCGCAGCCGACACAAGCAGCATCATGATCATTCGCTTCATTTTCGCCCGGCGCCGAGCGCCGCCCCTGTTCAAGCCCGAGGGGAACACTACCGTTCCCCGATCGGATTTGCATGTGTTTTATGGGGCAAGTGCTGAATGCAGCGTGAATGCGGCGTTCATGTGCCGGAAATCGGGCAGGCTACTTCAGGTCTGCGGCGCCTCTCCGTCAGGCTTGCCGCGGCGGCGGTTAGGAGCGGGACGCACCTTCTCCGTCGCCTGGTCGAGAAGCGCGGAGATGAGCTCGGCCCCCTCCTTCGAAATCTTGACCGGCACTTCCGGCGCGGCCGGCGCGCCGATGGCGATGCCTTCCGCGCGCAGCCGTTCGAGGATGGCGGCGCGCAGCTCCGACTTGACGCCGGTGCCGTTGAGGATATCCGCAAGGAAGGCGCGAATCTCGAAATCCAGTGTGGCGGCGGAAAACGCCTGGAACACGACCACCGGCTCGGGATTGCGCAGCAGCCCCTGCTGCGCCCGCACCACCTCGGTCAGGACCGCCTGCACGCGATGCGGATCGTTGCCGCCATGCACGCTGATCGCCACCTCCACGCGGCCGAGCTTGTTGCGGTGCGTCCAGTTACCGACCTGCCCGTTGATCAGCACGGAATTCGGCACGATGACCGTCTGGCGCTGGAAGGTCTCGATCTCCGTGGCGCGCACCGAGATGCGGCGCACGAAGCCCTCCGTCGTGCCGGCCACCACCCAGTCCCCCACCTTGAAGGGCCGCTCGGCCAGGAGGATGAGGCCCGAGACGAAGTTCGACACGATATTCTGGAGGCCGAAACCGATACCGAGCGAGAGGGCGCCGGCCACGAGCGCGAGGCTCGAAAGGTTGATGCCCGCCGCCGAGATGCCGACGAGCCCGGCAAGCGCCACGCCCGCATAGCCGACCGCCGTGCGGACCGAGTTGCGCACACCGGCATCGACCTGGCTGCGCGCCAGCACGTTGCCGTCCACCCATTTCTGGAACCATCGCGTGACGACGAGGCCGGCGACGAACAGCAGGATGCCCGCGAGAATGCCGATCAGCGAAATGGTGATCGTGCCGATGCGGATTTCCGTGAAGATGCGATAGGTCCAGGATTCGATGTCCGCGACCTGGAAGCCCCATTGCAGCAGGATGAGCGGCACGAAGAAGACGAAGAGCAGCAGGTAGATCGCCAGTCCCGCCGCAAGCCCGATCTGGTCGAGCGCGACCTGGCTGAGGCCGAAGCGCTCCTCCATCCGCTTGCCGACCGCCGTTTCCGCGAAGGCGTTGGGCGCGGAAACGGCGCGCCCGGACAGGAATCCGATATACATCGTCACCACCACCGCGCCGGTCACGACGATCTGGGTGGCGACGAACCGGGCCATGCCGACATAGCCGAGCAGCGCCGAGAAGATGAGGCCGAGGCCGATCAGGATCAGGAGAACGAAGATCGAGCGCGGCCAGGGCCGCCCCGGCGCGCCGGGCATTTCGCCCTGCCGAAGCACCGGCTTGATGAAGGCGGTCACCACCAGCAGGGCGCCGATGACGATGGAGGCGAAGAAGCTCTTCACCACCGTCAGCACCACCGGCGAACCGAGCACCTCGCTGATCGCGCCGAGGAAGAAGTCCGCGCCGTTGACGATGGCCATGCCGAAGATCAGCAGCCAGAGAAGCTGCGCGCCCCGGTCGGAAACCCGTACCAGCCGCCAGTGACCATCCCCCGGCGACAGCACCGCATTGGCGAGCTGCGCGACGAAATAGATGGCGACCGTCACGCCGAGCGCCACCGCCACGAGCGGCGCGATATCGCTCCGCAGCACCTTGAACGCGTCGAGGAAGAAATAGCTCGCCCCCGCGAAAGCGGCGGCCGCCGTCGTCGGCAGCACCGTCGACCAGAAGGCGACGGAAAGGCGGGTGATATAATGCGGCTTCTCCTGCCGGGCGGCGCGCGTGATATAGGGCGAGAACAGCCGGTAGCTGCCGGAAAGCAGCACCAGCGCGGCCATCAGCGAAAGCGCGACGGCGCCCAGAAGCTGCATGCGCTTGTATTTCCAGACGAACTGCGTCCATGCCGTGACGGTGCGGCCGAGCGTCTGCGTCTCGTCGGCAAGGGCGCCGGAGGCTTCGGCAAAGAGCGTGGAGCTGATCTCGGTGCGCTTGAGGATCGCATCGGTGAAGAGCTGCCGGCGGATTTCCGTGACGCGGTTGGAAAGCTTCGTCGCCTCGATGGAGAGGTTCTCCGCCTCGCCCGTCAGCGCGTTGATCTCGTTGCGCTCGGCCGCCAGCTTCTTGCGCTCGGCGACGACGACGTCCGCCTCGGCGGGCGCGCCCTCGGCCGGCGGATCGCCGAGCTCCGTCTGCCGCGCCTTGATCGCCTCCAGCCGCGGCCGTGTCGCCACCGATATCGCGATGATCGACCGGTTCAGCGCCTCGACCTCGACCTTCAGGTCGACGAGGCGCGTATCGTCATCCCTGAACTTCTCGACCCGCTCGCGAATGGAGGCGAGCTGCTGGCCGGCCTTGTCGAGATCGGCGCTCGCCTGCTGCAATTGCGTCGTCGCATCGGCGGCGGGCGCGGCCGCCGTCTGCGCGGCGGCGGGCGAAACCGCAAGCAGCAGCACCACGAAAAGCATGGAGAGAAGGCGGAGAATAGGCAAAGGCCCCTCGCTGAAAGAACGACGCATCGCGATCATGCGATTCCGCACTCTTCTAGCCATGAATGCGGCCATTTTAAACCGGTGCTAGAATCCGGCCCCCGGTTCCGCGAGATAAGCCTCCTCATGCGGCGTCGAAACCCGCCCGAGAAAGGCATTGCGGTGGGGAAAGCGGCCATATTCCGCAATGACCTCCCGGTGCCGCACCGCATAGTCGAGATACATCTCGTCGCCATGCGCCTCGAACAGCGCGACGCAGAGGTCCTGGTCGGCAAGATCCTCGGAATGCTCGAAAGGCATGTAGAAGAAATGCCGGCGGCCATAATCCACCAGCTTGTCCGCTCCCGCCTCCAGCGCGAGCCGCGCCTCGCGCCGGGCGATCCAGTCCGTGGCGAAGGCCATCGGCGAGGCGCGATACATGTTGCGGGGAAACTGGTCGAGCACGATGATCGCCGCAAGCCGTGCCTCGGGGCTCGCCCGCCATTCCGGCGAAACCTCGCGGGAAAGGGCAAGATGCGTGGCGGCGAACTGCTCGCGCACCCGCCCATCGAGCTCCGGCGTCCCCTGCCACCAGTCCTTCGCCGTCAGGGTCTCGCACCAATAGCCGACAACCTCTTCCGGCCGCCTGATCGCATCATAGCTCATCCCAAAACCTCCATTCGTCCTAGCCGCAATATGGCGTTATCGCGGGGCATGGCAAGGAGCGCGGTGGAGCGGCAGGCGGACGCTCGGAAAGCAGGCGGTTAAAATTTTAGTTTTCCACTCAACCGCTTGCTGATTCTCTCGCGCTATCATCCGCCCGGAAAAGATGGATGGAGCTCCGATGAACTGGCAATTTGTTACCGCGACCGCAGCGATCGCAACCGCCCTCTACAGAGGTTACACGCCTGCCCGCCCGGAGCCGGACACCTTCGTTGCCGCGAGTTCCAGCACCCTGCCGATGGAGCCGCGGCCGATCAAACCCGACTGGATACTTTCCGGCAATCCGGTCGCCCGCGCCGCCTTCCACTCCCAGCCGTCGGACAAATGCGCCTCGACGGTGGTCTGGGATTGCACGGCTGGCGAGTTTCGCTGGTTCTTCGGCTGGGATGAAATGGTCGTGATCCTCGAAGGCGAAGTCCATGTGACCGCCGAGGACGGCAGCGCCCGCACCCTGGCCGTCGGAGACGTCGCCTATTTCCAGGCGGGCAGCTGGGCGACCTGGCGGATCGACCGCTATGTCAGGAAAGCCGCCGTCACACGCAGGCCCTTCCCGCTCCCCCTGTCGCTGTTCTACCGGGTCCTCGGGCGGCTGCGCTCCGTGGCTAAGCAGGGGCTTTAGCGGGAAGTCAGCGACCGAATGGCGTCGAGATAGCGCACGCGGGCATGGGTCGGGGTAAAGTTATGGTCGGCGTCGGGAACGATCGAAAGTTGCACGTTCCCGAAGCGCCGTAGCCCGGCGGCATCCTTGCCGAAAAACAGCGCCAGTTCCTCGAGCCCCAGTTCGCCGGTGCCATAGAGAAGGGCGACCGGAACGCCGCGGCCCCGCAACGTGCGAAAATCCGACAACACGCCGCGTTCACGCGGCGAAACACCACCGAAAATCCGCGTCAGCGGTCGTGCTGCGCGCACGGCAAGCCGCCCGATGACTTCCCGGCCCTTGCGCATGACGTCGATCTCGCCCCTCAGGACCCGCCGTAGCGTGTCCATCTCGGCAAGGCGCCGACCGTAATGCTCCAGCGTCTGGACCGGATTTTCCAGCGCCTCATCGACGGAGCGCCCATTCTTCCAGCGGAAGACGATCGGATTGACCGCCACGACACCGACGATCCGCGGATCGGCCACGGCCGCCTGAATACCGAGATAGGCACCGCTGCAGCGCCCCGCAACGACGACAGAAGCCGTTCCGGCCGTTGCGAGGAAGTCCAATGCCTCCCGGACGTCCTCGACCTGCACTGCATGGTAAAGCACCTGCCCGGCAAAGCCTTTTGCCGGCGGACTGTCGGCGACATTGGCGCAATCGAACCGCAGGGAAGCGATGCCTTCCTTGGCTAGCGCACGGGCGAATTCCACCGTCGAGCGCCCCCAGCCGGCCGACCTGTCATAGCCCGATGACAGGAACAGCACCACCGGGCGTTCCTGCGCATGTGATTGCGAGGGCGAGCAGAGAATGCCGAACATCCGCTCGCCACGGCCGAGCCGCGTGGCGGTCTCGACATAGCCCTTGCCGCGATGGCTTGCCCCCCATACCCGCACGGGTGTCGGTGACAATGCGGGATCTCGGGAAGCAAGGCTTGCCGCCCAGGACACGAGGCCAGCAACGACCGGCTCGGGCACGACGGCAAGCGTTGGATTGGACGTGAGACTTTCAAACCCCTCGAATGGCGCTTCGAGGACATTCGCGCCAAGCGCGCGAAGATGCGTGGCAAAGGCTACGTCGTCTGGACGATTGGCGCGGGTAAAGACGGCAAGGTTATGCGCCGGCGCTTTCTCCCACTTCATCAGGTCGATGCCGCGCAGGCCCGCCGCGATCTCCTGCGGCAGGGCGAGCCCGGCGACTTCGAGAGTGGCCTCCGTGCCCTTCTTCAGTCCCAGTTTGTCGTCGATCAGACGGGAATAGACCGAAAGTTCGCGCAGATGCCCGCGTCCGGAAATGACGGGGGCGAGGAAGGCAATGCCTTCAAGGTCCGCCAGCCGGTCTGCCGCAAGGCTCGCGACCGCTGCTCCGATCCCTTCGGCAACGATCACCAGACGCGCGCATCCCGAGCGTTCCCGCAAAAGATGCGCGGCGGCAAGCAGCGCCTCCACCCAGGTTTCCATCCCGGGCCCGAAGACAGCCTCGTCCAGCGCATCACCGGTGTCGGGATAGTCGAAGCGCAGGCTTGCAATGCCCTCTCCGGCCAGCCGCTCGCACAGGATACGCCGGAATTTTCGCGTGCACATTTCCTCAAGCCCCCAGGGGCTGGCGAAGAGCACGCAAAGAGGCCGGGCGATGCCCTGCGCCGCGGTAAACAGGCCGACCGTTCCCGCGAAGGTCATGGGCTCGGCGGCCGGCTGCACACCGGGTGCCAAGGGGCGCAGCATGTCGGGCATGGAGGTCTCCTGTCTCGCCTGAAGCCGACCGGACGGCCGGACGGATTTCCGCCATGCCACTTCGGCATTTGCGTTCCGCCAACCTTTCGGGACAAGCGGTTCTGCTTTACACCAATCGGGTTAACATCCAATTCAAGCTGGGAGTTGCCCCGCATGAGGCTGATTGCCGCGCTGCTCGGTGTGCTGATGACAGCCATGGTCGTCCAGGCAGCGCCTTTGCGGCTAGGCCGTGGCGTCGGCCTGCATGAATGGCTCAACTGGTCTCCCGTCAACGAAGACCGCACCTACCGCCGCCCACCCTACCGCACGGTCGAGCAATGGCTATCTTCCGAGCGGCCCCTTTCGGACTGGCCGAAGGGCGATCCCTTCGTCCGCATCCGGGCGCTCGGTTTCGATTTCGTGCGACTGACCGTCGATCCGGGCCCCCTCCTCGCCGGCAACGACGCAGCGCGAAAGGAGGCGCTCGACGTGCTCTCCCGCGCCGTGCGGCGGGTGACGGCAGCGGGCCTTGCCGTCGTCTTCAACCTGCACGCCGTCAGCCAGGTGCCGGCCTACGGCATGGACGTCATCGATGGCGGAGCCGACAGCGAAGGCGTGATGCACTATCGGGCCATGGCAAAGACCGTCGCCGCGATGCTTGTGGAAATCGGGACGGACAAGGTGGCATTCGAGCCCTATAACGAGCCCGCCTACTACCCCTGCGATTCCGGCGGGACGGAAGACTGGCAGCGGATCATCGCCGGCACCATCGCCGACATCCGCTCCGTCAGCGCGGACCTCACCATTATCACGACGGGCGCTTGCGGCGGCAGCATCACCGGCCTCACCGATCTCGACCCGAGCTTCGACGACGCCAATGTCCTCTACAGTTTCCACATGTACGACCCGCACGAATTCACCCACCAACGAGCCGAGGATTCCGACGGTTTCTTCTCTGGCGTGCCGTGGCCGGCGCGCGGCAACTCGGCCGAGCGGGTGCGCCAGCGGCTTTCCGCCCGGATGCAGGCGGCGGGCTTCAGCCAGCTCAAGGAGATCGTTTCTCTTGCCAAGGCGGACGAGCGGATCGAAACCTATTTCAGGGAGAACTGGGACGATGCGATGCTGAAGGCACGCATCGGTGAGGCGATCGATTGGGCCAAGCACCATGCCCTTCCACCGTCACGGCTTTTCATGGGTGAGTTCGGAGTGATCCGGATGACCGCCGACGGCCGCTCCGGTGCCTATGACACCGACAGGCTGCATTACCTGCGCCTCGTGCGCGAGACGGCGGAGGAAAACGGCATCCCGTGGTCCATCTGGGAATATTCCAACCCCTATGGCATGACGGTCATAGAACCCAAGGGGCCGGCGATCCCGGACAAGGAGCTGATGCAGGCGCTGGACCTTGTGCCTCAATAGCGCGTGACGTCCAGCCTCTGGTCGACAAAGGCCCGCTTTCCGCCACGTCCGGCGACGAGCCGAGAGACCTCTTCCAGCCGGAAAGCAAGCTTTCCCCGGCATTTTTCGGTGAGATGCCGGCACAGTCGCTCGATATCCGAAAGGGAGCCTTCTCGGTCGAGGATATAGCGGATCACGACCTCGCCCGGTGCGTCCTGATAGAATTGGATTTCCGCGATGCCCTCAAAAAACGCCGGGTCTTCCGGCGTAAGGTCCACCGTCACCACCCGTTGCCCGTCGAAGGAAATCAGGAAGTCCGGCTTGCGGCGGGGCGCCAGCGCCCGGATGCGCAGCCGCTGGCCGTTGCCGGGCGTAGGTAGCTCGACGAGCCGGCCGAAATCGCCCGTATCGTAGCGGATGAACGGCATCCCCGTCGAAAGGAAGCCGGTGCCGACGATGCGTCCCTCACGACCCGGTTCCGTGACGGGCTCCCCCTTTCCGTCCACCAGCTCGGCAACTCCGTAGAGAGGATTGAATTCATAAAGCCCGTCCTCGCCCGGCACCTCGGCGGCAAAGGTCACCTTCTCGCTGAGGCCATAGAAGACGCCGAAGGCGACGTTGCCCAATACGCTGCGGATCAGGGCGCGCTGGTGATCGTAAAGCGGCTCGGAAATCGGCAATATGCCTGCGATGCCGGCGCGCGGCGTCCGCCCGAGTTGCCGCATGCGGCGGCACAGAAGCTCGATCGCCGACGGGTATCCGTAGAGAAACCGGATTTTCCGGCGGTCGATCTCATCAAGATAGGCGGAGACCTCAGCGGTCCCCATCGGAAAGACCGCCAGCTTCAGCTCGCGCAGGGCCGGATCCCAGTCATGAAGACTGGTCTCGCCCCCCTCAAGGTGAAAACCGCGAAGGCTCGCCCGCGCATCCTTCTCGCTGAAGCCCGCGCGGGACCATACGTCGTACACGAAAGCCATCTCCCGCGGACTGCGGTCCTTGTCGAGGAAGAAGGTGAAGGGCGGCGCAAGGTTCGACCCGCTGGTCTCGGCCTTGTCCAGCTGCCAGCGTGGTACCGCAAGCGCGGCCTCCCCGGCTTCCCGCAACTGGTCCTTGCCGAGAACGGGCAGGCGGCGCAAATCCGCCGGCGTGAAGGCCGAGGCGTCGAAACCCGACCCGAAAGCCTTGTCGATGAGCGCGCGATAGAAGGGGCTGCCGTCATGCGCCTTGGCGATCAGCGCCCGCAACGCCGCCAGATGCTGCTCATGCGCGAAGTGCAGATCGCCTGCCGCCCGCGCGATGCGCGCGCGTTCACGGGCATAGGTCTTGCCGAATTTCAGGCTGGTCGGCACCAGCGCCACCAATGGCTTGGCTGCCTGGCGAACGAACGGCGGACTGCGGACATAAAGGCCGCGCAGGATATCGAGAGGTTTCATCGTTTTTCCGCCCTGCTTTCGGCGGCTGCCCGCCAGATGTCGCACAACGCATCGGCAAAGGGCGAAACGTCGAGACTGGCCCGATGCCGCGCCTTGCCCGCCTCTCCCATCCGCCTGCGCAATTCCGGCTCCTCGACCAGCCGCGACAGCGCGTTCCTCAGCGCCGGCACGTCGCCCGGCGGCACGAGAAGGCCCGTTTCACCGTCGCTGACGATATCCGCCACCGCGCCAACCGGCGTCGCCACGACGGCGAGCCCCGCCGCCATGCCCTCGATGATCGAGATCGGCTGATTTTCCACGAAGGAGGGAAGCGTCAGGATATCCGCCTCGGACAATAGCCGCGCGACATCCGCCGCCGCCTGCCACCCCGGCACCGCCACCCGGCCTTCAAGGCCGAGTTCCTTCAATCGCGAGCGCAGTGCCTCCACCTCGCCTGCGCCGGCAATCGTCGCGCGCCAGCCCGGAAGATCGGCCATGAGGCCAAGCGCCTCGCAAAGCTCCGGCGTGCCCTTGTCCTTCTCGATCCTGCCAAGGAAGACGATATGAACCTCTCCCCCGCCGCCTTTGTGCGGCAGGGAGGGCGTCTCCGTGGCGTTCGGCACGATGACGACGCGGCCTTCCGCCTGCGGCACCTTGCGGAGAACGAAGTCCCGCCAGACTTTTCCAAGCACGATCACGCCGGCGGCCTTGCGAAACATCGCGCCGATACGGCGGCTGAGCAGCGTGTCCGCCTCCGGCCAGAAGCGCATGTATCCGCCGCCGTGCAGGTGAAGCACATAGGGAATGCCCAGCATCGCCGCCCATCCGGAGATGAGGAGCTTGCGGTAGGTGCTGCCATGGCTCGCCAGGTTGATGTGCACGACATCGACCTTTCCGCACAACCGCGCGGCAAGCATCCTGGCACAGAAAGCAACCGTGTGCAGGAGGGACAGGGCGATATGGCCACTGCCCCGGGTGGCGAGGAAGCGCACGTGGATATCCCCGCTTCCGCGCCGCTCGAGCTCATGCTTGAGCGAGGCCATGATCCTGTCGATACCGCCCTGCCCTGTCGCGCCGACGGGCGTTGCGACAAGGACATGGATGGCGCGGCCGGAACGGGCGCCCTGCAGCATGTCTTTCTCCTTATTTGATGCGGCCGGAACGGAAACACACTGCTGTTAACACTTTGCCACTAGGATTTCGTTAAATCCGCGTTCCGGCCACAACCATCGGCCGAACCATCCCAAGGAACTTCCCTTGCTGCTCAAATCCACCCTCATCTACGGCCCGGCCATCCTGCTGACGCGCATCTCCGCGCTCCTGTTCCTCATTATCGCCACGCGCCTGATCGACCAGACGGAATACGGCCTCCTGACGCTGGTGGTCACGGTGGGCGAGATGACGGATGTGGCGCTGACGAACTGGCTGCGCATTTCTCTCCTCCGGCTGGGCGGCAAGGGAGACGTCACCAGCGGAAGCCTTTCGCGCGCCGGCACGATCCTGCTCTGCACGACGCTGCTTGCCATCGTCGTCGCGATTGTCGCCAGCGGCTATGTCGCGCCGGAGCGCTGGCGCGATTTCTCGATCGCCGTCTGCGCCTATCTCGTTGCCGGCGCCATCGCCCGCTACGGCCTCGTCATCCTGCAGATGCAGCAGCGACACACCACCTATGCCACGATGGAGTTCCTGCGCGCCCTGCTGCAGCTCGTCTTCCCGGTCTTGACCATGCTGGTGGAGCACAATTCCTTTCTGGCGATCTCGCTTGCATCGAGCCTCGGCATGCTGACGACGGGCATTGTCTGCAGCATCGTCGCCGCGCGGAAGATCGTTGCCGGTCCGCCGCGCTTCACCCACCGCGAATTCTTCGCCCTCGGCGTGCCGATCATCGCGATGGCACTCTTCGGCTTCGGTCTTGCCAATGCGGAAAGGGTCTTCCTGAAGGTCTATCACGGCGCCTCCGCGGTTGCCGTGTTCGCCGCCGCCTATGCGCTGGCCCGCCAGCCCGTCGACATGATCGCAAATGCCATCAACATGGGCGCCTTTCCCGAGGCGGTCGGACGCTTCGACGAGGAGGGGCCGGCCGCGGCCGCCGCGGTGTTCAAGCAGTTCCTCTCGCTCATCTTCACCTTCAGCCTTCCGGTCGCCGCCCTCCTCGCGGCGCTCGGCCACGACCTGACGGAACTGCTGCTACCGAAGGATTACGACGGGCCCTATAACCTGCTGTTCGGCACCATCGCGATCAGCGCCGTCTTCACCAATCTGGCGGATTTCGTCTATGGCGCGGTGGTCTACGCCCATAAGAAGTCCTGGCTGCTCATCGTCAGCAAGCTATTCGGCTCCGTCAGCACCATTACCCTGTCCTTCCTACTCATCCCCACGATGAGCGAGGCAGGGGCCGCCCTGGCCCTGGCCGGTGGAGCGGCGGTGAACCTGCTCGCCTCCGTGGTGATCAGCGAACGGCTGACACCGGTTCCCCTTCCCTGGCGAGCCCTTGCGATCTCGCTTTCCACCTCGCTTGCCATGGGGGGGATCGCAGCACTCATCAGCCATTCCCTTGGCGATGCGAATGTCGTCCTCCGCCTGGCGCTTGCGGGATCGGCGGCCGGCATCGTTTTCCTCATCGCCAATGCTCTCTGCTATCCCGAAGAAGCCAGGCGTGGCCTGGCGGCCGTACGCAGCCGGCTATAGCGAGCAATCCGACGAAACGGCGAAGTTCGGACGCACCGCTCAACAGGCAAAAAGCTTCGGAAGCGAAGGGATTTATTAATATCGATTTGTGACCGTCATCAGGGGGAGACGGGATTTTGTCAAATATTCGGGCCGAATTTTCGAAAGTACGTATCGTATCTTTCCGAAACAGCATCATGCGATGGGAGCATACTCTGGCCGCACGTCTGCACGCGGCCGGATATGAGGTCCAGATCGATTATGCCGAGGCAGCACCTTCCGCGCGCTTCTTGGACTGCATCATGGCCTTGGAGTCCTTGTGGGTCGGTGCCCCGGCAGAGCCGGCGCCGTTCGTGCCCGCCGGGCCGTCGGCGAACGACGTGGATGTCATCCTCGACCTGACGGGAGGACTGGAACCGGGCAGGATACCTGTTCTCGCCATCGAGGTCGGCGGTTGCGCCCTTCTTTCAGAGGGGCTCTTGCGCCTGCGGTCGGACTGCGGTCCGGTCGAGCTTGTCGCCCGCTGTAACGGCAAGGCCGTCGGCCGCGCAGCACCCATGATACATGACCGGGTCTGGCTGTCGCGTGATATCGGGATGGTGCTGGTGAGCATCCAGTCGCTCTTCGTGCAGTCCCTCGCGCGCCTGCAGGCAGGCCTCCTCGACGAAATCACCGTGACCCCGGCAGCCGCGCCATCGCACCGCCCGGAAGCGGCCTATGCGAAACACCTCATCGGCGGCCTTGCCGCCCGCATGCTGAAGAGAATGACGCCGGGAAGCCGGAAGTTCTCCTGGAAAACCGCCTACCGTTTCATCGACGGGCCCGGGGTTGTCGAAACCCGTCATGTCGGCGGTGCCCCTTTTTCCTTCCTGGAAGATGACGGCGAGCGGTTCTACGCGGACCCGTTCCCCATCCACCATGAAGGACGGACCTGGCTGTTCGTCGAGGAATATCCCTATGCGTCCCGCCGCGGCGTGATATCGGTCGCGGAACTCCGCCCGGACGGTCGCTTCGCACGCCCACGCGTCGTCCTCGAAGAAGCGCATCACCTGTCCTATCCAAACGTCTTCGCGCATGAGGGGAACCTGTTCATGATCCCCGAGAGCGGCACCGCGAAGGAGGTCGTGCTCTATCGTGCCGCCCCCTTCCCCGACTGTTGGCAGCGGGAAGCCGTGTTGATCGAAGGCAGGAATTTCAACGACGCCACCCTTTTCCAGCATGAGGGGCGATTCTGGATGCTCGGGACCGAGCGCTATGCCGGCGGCAGCGCCTCCGACACGATGGCTATCTACAGCGCCGAACGCCTCCACGGCCCCTGGATCCCGCACCCGTTGAATCCCGTTGTGATCGACCGGGCCGGCGCACGGCCGGGCGGTCGGATCGTCCATGTGAACGGCAAGGCCTTCCTGCCCGTCCAGAACGGAACCGACACCTACGGCGGAGGACTGGGACTGCGCGAAATCCTCAGGCTGGATGCGACGGACGTCCGCTTCGGCCCTGTCCTTCCGATCTGCACGGCCGAGGGCAAAGGTCCCGCCAGCCTCCACACCGTCAACCGGACCGGCCGGCTGGAAGTGATCGATAGCTTACTTTAGCGCGCGTGTTGGGTTGCCGCGCGGTCGCGGAGGCGGGAACCGCCTGCGTGGCCTTGCCCAATCCGACGACCAGCACCGTGAGCAGCAGGATATCCACCGTCTTGGTCGCCAGGGCATTGTTGGTCATGTCGATCAGCAGGAAGATCACTGCCCCGATGCGCGCAGCTACCGCTGTGCCTCGCAGGATGCGCAGGAAATAGCCGACCAGGACGAGCGTGAAAACGATCGCCATCGGCAGCCCCATCAGCATGATGATGAAGACCGGCGCACTTTCGATGAATTCGAGCCCGACCTTCTCGTTGACGACCTTCAGCAGATCCGCCGCGTTCATGCCGAGCAGGAGCTCCTTCCATGAGACGTAGTGGAAGACCTCATAGATCTGCACGCGCGCCATGGAATTGGTATCGACCACCGAGCTGAACCGGCTGAGAAGACCGACGGACAGGAGGAGAACCGCAAGCGCCGCGCCGACGACCAGCGTGAAGAAGAGCACGATGAGCTTGGCCTGCAATTCGCGCCGGGGCGGAAGGTTCGGCCAGCGCAGGAAGAGGATTAGCGCCAGGATCTCAAGGGCCGACGCCATCAGCGCGACGCGGGCGCTCGCCGCCACGCAACCGATGAAAAGGACGAACAGGGCGACGATCTTGACCCAAAGGGGCCAGCGCGTCAGCGGCACGAAGCCGATCGCAAGGGCGCATTGTGCGCCGAGCACCAGCGGATGGCTGGAAAGGCCCGTGGCGCGGAAAACCGGCTCGCCTTCCGTAAACGGCATCAGGCGGCGTTGCAGGATCACCTCCCCAATCGCGACGATCGCGCTCGCAATCAGGATGGACAGCATCGCGGTCGCGGCAATGCGGCGGGCCTGTTCGCTCTGGACGAGCAGCAGGATCGCTGCGAGGACCGCCGCGAGATAGGTCTCGACAAGAAAGCCGATGGCGCTGAAGCGGCCGATAAGAACGAAATAGACCGCAAGTGCGCCCATCACGGCGGCATAGCGCACCAGCGAGCGGAAAAGAGCCACATCCTCGTCGGCAAGCGCAAGCGGGCGGCTCCAAAGGATCGCAAGAAGGAGTGCCACCGTGGTATAGGTGGCAAGGTGGAACTTCTCGTAGAACGGCCCGCCCTCGCTCGAATAGCTCGTCAGCATGTTCATCAGGTCGGGCGTCACGAGCTGACGCATGGCAAGCGTCGCAACCGTCAGGAAGAGAAACAGAATTCCGAGCGCATTGCTCCTGAGGTCGATTCGCCCCCGCTCCGGCCCGATGGCCGCCATGGGATAAGCCATTGAATTACCTCTTCAAAGCCCGCTGGTTTGCTTCTTTTTTCCGAGCACGGCCAACCGCTGGCGCGGCAGGCAGGGAAACGCCCCGTTAACCACATGTGTTTACAATTATCACCAACATAGGAAACGAGGCGTTAACCGGATGGCATCTTCCCTTCTCAACCAGCTGGCGGACAAGCCTCGCTGCCGCGTGTCCACGCGGGAGCGCTTCGAGGCCAAGCCCCGCCACGTCGAGACGCCGGTCGCCAGGGAAAGCGCCCCGCCGGTCGAGGAAGCCGTAACGCTCGACAGGATCGCCAACTTCATGGAACTCGATCTCAGGCGCGCGCTCGTCTGGCTGAAATCGGGTCTCAAGCTCGCCTTGGCGCTCTCGCTGTGCGGAGCGATCGGCGCTGTCGTGTGGGGCAAGACGACAACGCCCCGTTTCACCGTCACGACCGATATCCTCGTCAATCCGACCAATCTCCAGGTCGTCAACAACGATCCCCTCGTCGCACCGGGCGAGGCGAACGGCCAGCTGCTCAATTTCGGCAGCCGCGTGAGGATTCTGACTTCCGGCAATGTACTGCTGCGCGCGGTGAAGGACCTGAAACTTGCCGACGACCCGGAATTCTACAAGCCCGCCAGTCCCGGCCTGCTCTCGTTTCTCCGGCAGGAGAAGACGGCCGAGCCGAACCGCGACACCGCAGCCTTGAAGACCCTGCAGACCAAGGTTGGCATCGGCGCCGACGAAAAGTCGCTGATCGCAAGCCTCAGCGTTTCCGCGGAGACCACCGATAAGGCAATCGCGATCTCCAAGGCGATCGTCGGCAGTTTCCAGGAGGAGCTGGCGGCAGCGGATGCGGAGAATGCCAACCGCGCCGCCCGCTCGCTGGAAGATCGGCTGGGCGAGCTCAAGCGCGATGTGCTGGCCGCGGAAGCCCGCGTGGAGGACTACAAGCGCGCGCACAACCTGTCCGCCGGCGCGGACGGCCGTCTCGTGACGGCCCAGACTGTCAGCCAACTCAATAACGAGTTGCTCGCCGCCCGTTCCCGAAGCACCAATGCCCAGCTCAGCTACGACGCTCTGATGAAGGCAGGCAACGCGCCGCTCGGCGCCCAGGCGGCCGTTTCCCCGGCTCTTGCACAATTGCAGCAGGCAGCTGGCCTCATGCAGCAACAATATGACGATCAGGCCGCTGTTCTCGGCGCACGCCATCCCTCCATTCTTCGGCTGAAAGCGCGGCTCTCCTCGATCCGCCAGCAGATCGCAGCCGAGCTCGAGCGCGCCAGGAACACAGCCCGCGCCGAACTCGACAAGGCAAATGCCGCCCTTGCCGACCTGACCGCCCGGATGCGCGCCACGGAGGGTTCCGCCTTCGACGACAACCAGTCGCAGATCGACCTGCGCGAATTGCAGCGCGATGCCACCGCCAAGGCCGCGATCTACGAAAGCTTCCTCACCCGCACGCGCCAGATCACCGAGCGCGAGCAGATCAATACGAACAATGTCCGTGTGATCACCGAGCCCCTTCCGCCGTCCAGCCGCTCCTGGCCGCCGGGTTCCGCGACGCTGCTGCTGCTCGGCGCAGTCGCGGGCTTTATGATCGGCATCGGCCTTGCGCTGGTGCGGGGGCTTGCCGCGGATCTGCGCTCCGCACCGGGCACGCCGCTACGGACATCCTGATGACGCCATGAAGAAGCGCATCGTCTTTCACGCACCGAGCCTGCATGGCGGCGGCGCCGAACGGGTCTTCGTCCTGATGGCCAACGAATTGGCCTCCCGCGGCCATGCGGTGACGCTGTTCGTCTGGAGCGCGAAAGGCCCCAATGCCGAATTGCGCAACCCCGCCGTAAGGCTCGTCAGCCTCGACCTGCCGATGCGTGGCGAGGGCTTTGGAAAAACCGGAACGCTGAAAGGGCTGGTGCGGTCAGCGGCATTCCTGCACCGTGAGCGACCCGACGCGGTTTTCGCCGGCCCGGAATTCGCCAACCTGCTGATGGCTCTTGCGCTGACGATCGGGGATGTCGTTCCCGGCGGAACGCGGGCAGCCTTCTTCCCGAGCTACCATGCCGCGGCCGCGCTGCGGAGCAGCGGTCTCGGTTCGCGCATCGCGCCGGCGCTCACGCGGCTGGTCGCCTGGCGCGCGACCAGGGCAATCGCCGTATCCGACGGTGTGGGACGCGATCTGGCCGAACGGGGCTTCCGGGACAGGCAGATCGCGGTCATCCACAATCCGCTGCCGCCATCCCGTCCCCGAAACGAAGGGCCGCAGCCGTGGCAGGCAAGCCTTGCCGCCATGGGCGACGGACCGGTGATCGTCACCCTCGGTCGCCTCGTGCCGGTCAAGGACCACCGGACGCTGCTCAAGGCCTTCTCCCTGCTCGATCCCTCCGGAAAGCATCGTTTGGTGATCTTTGGCGAGGGTCCGCTCAGGGAAGAGCTGATCACCTATGCCGAAGAACTCAGCATCTCCGGCCGGACGCTCTTTCCCGGCTATGTCAACGATCCGGCCGCCTGCTATGCCTGCGCCGACCTCTTCGTCCTGTCCTCCATCAGCGAGGGCTTTGGCAATGTCCTGATCGAGGCTATGGCAGCCGGCGTGCCGGTCGTATCGACCGACGCGCCCTACGGCCCGCGTGAAATCCTCGTCAACGGACGTTTTGGCGCATTGCTGCCCGTCGGCGATGCACCAGCCTTGGCGCAAGCCATGGCGGCAACCCTTCTCGCCCCCGCACGGGCAGACGACCTTCGCCGGCGTGCGGCTGATTTCAGCATCGATGTCGCCGGTGATCGTTACGAGGCCCTGCTGGAAGCGAACATCTCGTAGGCAGGGCGCCGTTCCAGCCGCGCACTGCTTGCCCGAGAAGCACCCTGGCCGGCCGGCCCAAGACGGGAGGCAGGTTCCGCACCGTCCGCGGCAGGTTTCATTAATCATGAATGCGAATAGGCCTGTGGAAAGCCTACCGCCACCCGGTCACCGGGCGCTGCGAACTGCCTTGCAACCGGGATTTACACCAAAACGAAATATCTGACTGCTACGGATCACTGTTGAAATATTACCCCGGAACATCGCGCAACAATGAATGCGGCGCCGATTTCTTCGGACTTCGAAGTGAGGACTACTAAATGAAAGTCGCAATTTTTGGCCTCGGCTACGTGGGCTTCACCGCCATGTGCTGTATTGCGAAAGAAGGCCATGAGGTCATCGGCTTCGATATCAGCGAGAAGAAGGTCAATCAGATCAATCAGGGCGTCGCGCCGATCACCGAGCCCGGCGTCGAGGAGCTTCTGACCGAAGGCCTGAAGGCCGGCCGGATTTCCGCCCACACGGAGATCAGGAACCATCTCCACGATTGCGACATGGCGATCGTCTGCGTCGGCACGCCTTCCGCGCCGGACGGTGCGCACAACATGACCTATATCGCCGAGGTAACGCGCCAGATCGCAGCTGCAGTCGGAACGACACGGACCTCGCCGCTGACCGTCGTCTACCGCTCCACCATCCGTCCGGGCACGGTGGAAGGCCTCATTGCCCCGATCTTCGCTTCGATGCTCGGCGAAGCCTTCAAGCGCAGCGTCGAACTCGTCTACAATCCGGAGTTCCTGCGCGAATCCTCCGCCGTGCAGGATTATTTCGACCCGCCGAAGATCGTCATCGGCACGATCGACGGCCAGCCGAACGCCCGCATGGACCTCCTCAACCGGAACCTGAAGGCGCCGACCTTCTATGTCCATCTGGCAGAGTCCGAAATCACCAAATTCGTCGACAACACATGGCATGCCGTCAAGGTGGCCTATGCCAACGAGATCGGCCGCATCTGCATGCAGCTCGGGCTCAGCGCCAAGAAAGTGCATGAGATTTTCGTTTCCGACACCAAGCTCAACATCTCGCCCTATTACATGCGCCCGGGCGGCGCTTTCGGCGGCTCCTGCCTGCCGAAGGACGTGCGCGCCATGCAGTATATCGCCGCCGATTGCGGCGCCCATACGCATCTGGTCGATTCCCTCCTGCGTTCGAACGAGGCGCACAAATATCGCCTCTTCGAGCGGGCGACGCGCGGACTTGCGCCCGGCGCCTCCGTGCTCCTCGTCGGCCTTGCCTTCAAGGCGCATACCGACGACCTGCGCGAGAGCCCGAATATCGACCTTGCCCGCGGTCTCCTGCGCGAGGGCTACAAGCTTTCCATCTTCGATCCGGCCATTGACGCCAACAAGCTCGTCGGCGCGAACCTCGGCTATGCCTATACGCAGATCCCGACGCTCTCGCAGCTGCTCGTCTCCAAGGAGGCCGCGGAGAAGACCACCTACGACCGCATCGTCATCGCCAACGACACCCATCGCAAGCTCGATCTCGGCGACCACGGCGACGTCATCAACCTGAACGCACTGTCGTGAGGCCCGCGATGGACAGCACACCTCAAAGGAACAACACAGCGAGCATCCCGCCGAATGCCGACATTTCCGGCACGATGGCAGGCCGCAAGATCCTCATCATCGTGGAAAACCTGCCGGTGCCCTTCGACCGCCGCGTCTGGCAATCGGCCCGCACGCTGCATGCCGCCGGCGCGCAGGTCGCCATCATCTGCCCGACGGGCAAGGGATACACCGAGCGCTACGAGCTGCTCGAGGGTATCCATGTCTATCGCCATCCGCTGCCGCTCGACGCCGGCGGGGCGCTCGGCTACCTGCTGGAATATGGCGCGGCGCTGGTCTGGGAAACGCTGCTTTCCTGGAAGATCCTTTTCCGCCACGGTTTCGACACGCTGCACGGCTGCAACCCGCCGGACCTCATCTTCCTCGTCGCCTGGCAGTTCAAGCTCTTCGGCAAGCGCTACATCTTCGATCACCACGACATCAATCCCGAGCTCTATGA
Organism: Shinella sp. R2-11; assembly: GCF_055330205.1. NCBI lineage: Bacteria > Pseudomonadati > Pseudomonadota > Alphaproteobacteria > Hyphomicrobiales > Rhizobiaceae > Shinella > Shinella sp. R2-11. Next base: position 644,950 of record NZ_JBVAPC010000002.1, read on the forward strand.
AGCCAAGTTCAACAAGCGCGGCTTCTTCTGGCGGCTGATGTGCGCCTTCGAATGGCTGACCTTCAAGACCGCCGATACCGTCATCTCCACCAACGAGAGCTATAGGAAGATCGCACTCGAACGCGGCGGGAAGAAGCCGGAAGACGTCTTCGTCGTCCGCAGCGGGCCGGACCTGACGCGCGTCAAGGCCGTCGCTCCCAATCCCACCCTCAGGAACGGTCGTGACTTCCTGGTCGGCTATGTCGGCGTTATGGGCGATCAGGAAGGCATCGACCTCCTGCTCGATGCGGCCCGCCACCTGGTCTTCGATCAGGACCGCAAGGACATCCAGTTCGTGCTCGTGGGTGGTGGTCCGAGCCTTGCCTCGCTGCAGGCGCTGTCGGAGACCATGGGGTTGAAGGATTACGTGACCTTCACCGGCCGGGCACCCGACCAGACCCTGTTCGAAGTGCTGTCGACGGCCGATGTCTGCGTGAACCCCGACCGGGTGAACCCGATGAACGACAAATCGACGATGAACAAGATCCTCGAATATATGGCCGTCGGCAAGCCGATCGTCCAGTTCGACGTGACCGAAGGCCGGTTCAGCGCCCAGGAAGCCTCGCTCTACGCCAAAGCCAACGACCCCGTCGACTTCGCGGGCAAGATCGCCGAACTGCTGGCCGATCCCGCCCTTTGCGCAAGGATGGGCGCCTTCGGCCGCGAGCGCGTCGAAACGAAGATGGCCTGGACCTACGAAATCCCGAAATTGATAGCGGCCTACAAGAACGTGCGGCCCTAGAGGCCGCACCGCAAAGACCGTCGCACGGCAGGCGCCGCCCCGCATCGGCACACTTAGCCGGCACATCTGGAGCTAGCGATGTCCATAACCTGGTATATCCATCGGCTGCGCGCCATGGGGCCGGCCGAAATCGCCCATCGCTTCGTCGAGAAGGGCAAGAAGCTGGCGGCGCGCGGACGGATGGAGGGCTGGTCGCGTTACCGCACGTCCGGTCCGCTACCCGTCCTGCCCGGATTGGCCGAAAACCTCGCCGCCGCCTCCGAGCGTGTGAAGCAGGATATTCTCGCGGCCAGCCGGGATATGCTTTCCGGCCGCTACAGCGCGCTCGGGGCGGACTGGCCGCCGCGTGATCCCGGCAAGCCTTTCCCACCCACACTCTGGCGGTTCGATCCCGTCACGGGGGGCCTTTGGCCGGGAAGCGAGGTCTATTGCTTCGATATTCCTTATCGTCATGAGCGCATGCTCGGCGACATCAAATATGTCTGGGAATACAACCGGCTGCAGTTCCTCCAGCCGCTTGCCGCGGATGCGGCGCTGACGGGAAATCCGGATGCGATCGAAGAGATCGAGGCGGCAATCGGCAGCTGGTACGAGGCCAATCCGCCCTTCCGCGGGATTTGCTGGAACAGCGGCATAGAGCTTGGCCTGCGCGCCATCAGCCTCCTCGTTGTCACGAGCCTGTGCGGCAGCCGTCTGTCCGATGCCACGGTCGAAAAGATACGAACGATCCTGCACGCTCACCAGATCTGGATAGCGCGCTATCCTTCGCGTTTCTCCTCGGCAAACAACCATCTCGTCGCCGAGGTGGCCGGCGAATTCCTGATCTCGCTTGCCATGCCAGAACTCCCGCTTTCAGGCAGGCTTCAGGCCAAGGGCCGGAAAATCCTGGCCGAAGAAGCGAACAAGCAGATTCTCGCTGACGGCGTAGGCGCCGAACAGTCACCGACCTATGGCGCCTTCACCGCCGAGTTCTTGCTTCTCTGCTGCTTCGCCGCGCGCGCCGCGGGCCGGCCGCTCGCGAAAGGGATCGAGGAACGGCTGGCGCTCTTTTCCACCTTCATCGCCTGGCTTTCCGATGCCAAGGGTAGAACGCCCGGCATCTGTGATGACGATGAGGGCCGCGTCATCACCCTGTCGCGGCACGAGCCGGCCTATGCCACCTCCGTCTCGGCGGCCATTGCCGGCTATCTCGGTACGCCGGCCAAAGGCCCACGCCCACCGGAAATCGAACTGCGCGACGCCCTGCTGCGGGCGCCGGCGGACAGCCCTGCCCCCCCCTCCGGCTTGCGGACCTTCGCACAGGGCGGCTACACCGTGGTTCGGGAAGCACGAAACGGCCGCGATCTCCATATCGTCGTGGACCACGCACCTCTCGGCTATCTTTCCATCGCGGCCCACGGCCACGCGGATGCCCTTTCCGTCATCGTGACCGTGAATGGAAAGCCCCTCTTCGTCGATCCTGGCACCTATCTCTATCACTCGGGAGGAGAATGGCGGGACTGGTTCCGCAGCACGCGTGCCCACAACACCCTCACGCTTGCCGGCGCCGACCAGAGCACGATGTCCGGGGCCTTCAACTGGTCCCACAAGGCCGTAGCCAGTCTCGACAGCGTCGAGGACGGAGAGAACTGGCGCATCGTCGCATCCCACGACGGATACCGGAATCGCTTTGGATGCCTCCATCGCAGAACCGTCGCGTCCACCCCCCACGGCTTTTCCATCCACGATGCCTTGATCGGCAACCCGGATCAGGCCGCCGAGATCGTCTTCCAATTATCCCCTAACTGCGAAGTGGAGATGGATGGGCAGGAGATACGCATCCTCTCCGATAAGCACTGGCTCGCGACCATGTCCTTCTCGCATCCGGGCCGGATAGAAAGCAACAGCGGCGGCCAAGCCGGCACCGGAGGCTGGCATTCTCCCCGCTTCGGCATAAAGCTTCCCGCCCCCCGAATCGCCTGGAAAGGCACGCTACCTTCGGAGGGACTGCTGACGAAAATTCATCTCGTTCCCGAGGATGCCGGGTAGCCCATTTCGGGCTCCGACACAGTCCGCGCAGGAGCGCGCAAGCTACCGCAATCGGCAAGCCTTATTTAAATTGTAGAATAAAGAAATCAGCGTAACTCATTCATCTTCAAGAGAAGAATGGTGGGTGATCACGGGCTCGAACCGTGGACCCGCTGATTAAGAGTCAGCTGCTCTACCAACTGAGCTAATCACCCACTTGACCGCTGCTGCGGTGCTGGAGGGGCGTATAAAGGCGTTCTCAGGGCTTGTCTATACCGCGGTTTGAAAAAAGTGCGTCTCGGCGCAAATTTCTTCCGCAGCGCAAAACAGGCGTCACAAATCCAGCGTTCCGGTGGCGATGCGGACGGCTTCTCCGCCGATGCGCGCGCCGGCGATCGTTCCGCCCGAGATGTCGAGATGGAGGTGGATGAGCGACGGGCGGCCCATTTCGACGCCCTGCTCGATGAGGAACGGGTGGTGGCCGTCGACGAGCTTGTCGAAGAAATGGATGGCGCCGGACATGGCGGCGACGGCCGAGCCGGTCGCCGGGTCCTCGGCGATGCCCATGTCGGGCGCGAACATGCGGGCGTGGAACTTCGCGTTGTGGTTCACGCCGGCGCGGCAGTAGAGATAGGCGGATGCGAGCCGTCCCTCGGCGAAGGGGGCGCAGCGCTCCCAGAGCATCGGATCGAACTCCACGGCCACCGCCGCGGCGAGATCGTGCACCGGCACCATCACGAAGGCGACTCCCGCGCTCCACAGCGATGGGACATGATTCTCGAAGCCGATCTGCGCCGGCTTCAGGCTGAAGGCATCCGCGAGCGCCTGCTTGTCGAAGGCGGCGTCGAGCCGTGCGGATTTGCGCGGCAGGTCGAATTCGGCAAAGGACACCTTGCCGCCGGCAAGGCGCGTGGCGCAACGCACCGGGCCGACATTCTCCTCCAGCACGCTGACCTGGTCGCGCGGTTCCGGCCCGCCCTCGCCCGCTTCGGCGATGGCGATCGCGGCGCCCACGGTCGGATGGCCGGCGAAGGGCAGCTCGCGGCCGGGCGTGAAGATGCGCAGGCGCGCGGTATGCCCCGCCTTTTCCGGCGGCAGCACGAAGACGGTTTCCGACAGGTTGAACTCCCCGGCAATGCGCTGCATCGAATCGTCGCCGAGACCCTCGGCATCGAAGACGACCGCCAGCGGATTGCCGGCAAGCCGCGTGTCGGTGAAGACGTCGTAGATGGCGTAGCGGCGGGACAAGGCGTTCTCCGTATTCGACTTTCGGCCGTAAGCCTGCCCGAGCCGCCGGCCGCGGGCAAGTGGAAATGAACCGCGGGACGGCTCACAGGTCGAGCGTCATGACCACCGGGCAATGATCGGAAGCCTTGGGCCGGTCCCAGCCGACGCGTGGATAGCGCTCCACCTCCTGCCCCGGCGGGAAGAGCGTGCGGAAGGGCTGGCCGGCGCGGATGATTTCCGGAACATGCTGGGCATTACGCTCGGCAAGCCACGGCGAGAGCCAGATATAGTCGAGCTGGCAGAGGTGGCGCTCCTCCGGCCCGCGGCTGTGATAGAGCGTCCAGCGGTCGTCCACCGGCCGGCGCAGCATCGGGTTCACGGCAAAGCCATCCGCGGTGAAGGCATCGAGCGCGCTGACGTCCTCCCGGCGCGGGATGAAGCGATAGCCGTTGCGCCTGTCGCCCTCGATGGCGAGCTTTTCCTGATAGTCGTTCATGTCGCCGCAGATGGCGAATGCCTTGTCCGCCGTGTGGCCGGGGCCGAAGCGGTCCTCGACGATGCGGCGCACAGCCCTCGCCTCCGCCATGCGCACGGGCATGGTGGACTGGCGCCCGTCCATGCCGTCCCGCCCCGGCCCCATCGACTTGAAATGCACGACATAGAGCGTCAGCGGCCGCCCGCCGATGCGCAGGTCCATTTCCAGGCAGTCGCGCTTGAAGATCTTGTCGTCCTGGTGGATGCCCGGCCCGAGATCAGGCGTGTAGAGGTCGAAATCGCGATAGGTGACGCCGGCATGGCTGCGGATATCGACGCATTCGATGCGCTGGCCGTCGCGTGTTTCCTCGCGCATCAGCACGGAGACGTCGATCCCGCGGCTGTCATTGCCCTCGATGAGGTATTTCTGCCGGTAGCCGTTGCCGACCATGCGGAAGAGATAGCCGTATTCGAAGGCCTGCAGGGCGGCCATGTTGTCGGTCTCCTGCAGGCACAGGATGTCGGCATCCGCATCGGCGATGGCGAGCGCCGAATGCTGGCGCGCATCGTCCGTATGCGCGATGGTGCGCGCCTCCTCCAGCCGCTGGTATTCCGCCTCGTTGCGGATGTCGAAGAGGCGCAGCACGCGATCCTGGCGAAGCTGGTTGCGGAAACCCGTGAAATCGAAACGGGTCATGAGGTTTTCGATATTGAAGGTGGCAAGGCGTAGCGACATGAGGTCCTTCCGGATAGGCCTGCCGAGTGTAACCGGCTGACCGGCAATGGAAAGCGCCTTTTCGCGCCAGCCGGAAGCGAAGCCTCAAAGCGTGGTCAGCAGCAGGCTGGTCTCGGATTTCGACACGCCGTCCATGGCGCGCACGCCGCGCAGCACCCGCTCGAACTCGACGAGGTTCTCCGCCTGGATTTCCGCGATGAGGTCCCAGGCGCCGTTGGTGGTGTGGAGCGCGCGCACTTCCGGTATGCCGCGCAGCGCCTTGATCGCGGCGAGCGTCTTTTGGCCGGTGATCTCGATCATCATGACGGCGCGCACGGCATGGGGATCGTCGGCCTCGGTCACCCGCACGGTGAAGCCGGCGATGACGCCGTCACGCTCCAGCCGGTCGATGCGGTTCTGCACGGTGCCGCGGGAAACCTTCAGCTCCGCCGCAAGCGCCGAAAGCGAGGCGCGGCCATCCTTGCGCAGAAGGGCGAGAAGCTTGCGGTCCGTCGTGTCCATCGATCCTGCCGAAATGCCAGTTTCACCTGCCGAAACGACAATACTGCCTGCGATTTTTCCAGGAAATTGCCGTTTCGCCTGCCATCGCTCTTGGCTAGCCTTCCCCTTCCTTCAATGCAACAGCTTTCGGCAGGCCCGTCATGACCAACGAAACCGCCCTCGGCAGCGCCGCCGCCCGCACGCGCGAACTCTCCCTTATGATGACCCGCTGGCCGAGCGTGACGGGCTCGCCGGACGAAGCGGAGTTTTCCGAACGGCTGCGGGCGCATCTTGCCGAAACGCCCTATTTCCGCCGCCACCCGGACCGGATCTTCACCGTAGACAGCCACGGCGAGCGGCTGACCCGGAGCGTCGTCGCGCTGGTGCGCGGAAGCGGGCGGAAAACCGTGGTGCTGGCCGGCCATTTCGATACGGTCTCCATCGCCAATTACGGCACGCTGGCGCCGCTCGCCTGCGATCCCGAGCCGCTGACGCGGGCCCTGACGAAGGAGCTTCGCAGCCGCCCCCTCAATGGAGCGGAGGCGAAGGCGCTCGAGGATTTCGAGAGCGGCGACTTCATCGCTGGGCGGGGCCTTCTCGACATGAAGAGCGGCCTTGCGGCAGGCATCGCGGCGCTGGAGCGCTTTGCCGGGCTGGAGGCGCCGGAAGGCAACATCCTCTTCGTCGCGACGCCCGACGAGGAAAACCGCTCGCGCGGCATGCGCAGCCTGCGCAATGCCCTGCCCGGAATCGCGCGCCGCTTCGATCTCGACATCGTCGCCGGCATCAATCTCGACGCGTCGAGCTGCGAGCGCGACGGCGAGGAAGGCCGGGCGGTCTATCTCGGCTCCATCGGCAAGTTCGCGCCCTTCGCCTTCGTCATCGGCCGGCCGACCCATGCCGGCTATCCGTTCAACGGCACCAGCGCCCACCGCATCAGCGCCGAGATCACCCGCGCCATGGACACCGTGCCGGAGCTCAGCGACGAGGCCTTCGGCGAGCGCTCACCGCCGCCCGTGTGCCTGGAAGCCCGCGACATCCGCGACGGCTATGACGTGACGACGCCGGACCGCGTCTGGCTGTCCTTCAACTGGCTGACGCATCGCCGCAGCGCCGGCGACATCCTCGCCGAGTTCCACGCCATCGTTTCCGGCGCGCTGCGAATGGCGCTCGATGCGCAGGACGCCAACGCCGCCCGCTACCGGGACCGCGAGCCCATCAGGACGGAAGGCCTCGTGCTGACCTATGCCGGGCTTCTGGAGCGGGTGGAAGCGCGCGGCGGGGCGGAGGCACTGGCGCGTCTCGCCACGCTCGACCGGGCGCTTTCCGGCGGCACTGATCCGCTGAAGGTCAGCCGCGAAATCGTCTCGGCCGCGGTCACCGAGGCGGGCATCGAGGGCCCGGCGGTGATCGTCGGCTTCGGCAGCCTGCACTATCCGCTGGTGCATCTTGAACAGTCCGAGGCGGGACGCGGCCTCAGGGAAAGGTTCCAGCGCGTGATGGACGAGACCGCGCGCAGGCACGGCACCGCGATCAAGTTCAAGCAGATCTTCGCCGGCATTTCCGACATGAGCTTCTTCGGCCACCGGCCGGATGCGGGCGAGACCGGATTGCTGGCCGCCAACACCCCGTCGGCCGGCTTCACAGACGATGTGCCGGAGGGGCTGCTTTCCTTCCCGACGGTCAATATCGGACCGTGGGGGCGCGATTATCACCAGAAGTGGGAGCGTGTGCACGCGCCCTATACGTTCGGGGTTCTGCCGGATCTGGTCTTCGAATCAGCGCTGGCCTGCTTGCGTGAATAAGGTGCCCCTCATCCGGCCTGCCGGCCACCTTCTCCCCGCAAGCGGGGAGAAGGAGATATGCCGCGAAGGCTTCCCAACCAATGACCCTTCATGGGGGCACGTCCCCTCTCCCCGCTTGCGGGGAGAGGGTTAGGGTGAGGGGCAAACCCGCCCTGCCTTAGGCAGCCATGCGCTCGCTGCCCAGCAGCCGGCCGAGGCGGGAAATGCCCTCCTCGATCGTCGCGGCATCGGCGCAGGAAAAGCTGAGGCGCAGCGTGTTGGCACCGCTGCCGTCGGCATGGAAGGCCTGCCCCGGCACGAAGGCGACCTTCTCCGTCTCGATGGAACGGGCGAGCAGCTTCGCGCCGTCCATCCCGGCCGGCAGCGTCACCCAGACGAACATGCCGCCCTCAGGCCTCGTCCAGCTCACGCCCTCCGGCATGTACCTGTCGAGCGCCGCCAGCATGGCATCGCGGCGCTGGCTGTAGGCGGCGCGGATCTTTGCGACCTGAGCGTCGAAGCCGCGCGCAGCGACATGGGCGATGGCGATCTGGTTGATGGTGGAGGAGTGCAGGTCCGCCGCCTGCTTCATCAGCACCAGCTTGCGGATGACCGGCGCGGCCGCGACGATGTAGCCGACGCGAAGGCCCGGCGCGAGCGTCTTTGAGAAGCTGCCGCAATAGATGGTGCGCGCGGCGTCGATATTGCCTTTCTTCGCGATCTCCAGCGCCAGGATCGGCGGGATGGCCTCGCCATCGTAACGCAGCGACTGGTAAGCCGCATCCTCGATGACGGGAATGTCCAGCTCCTCGGCAAGCGAAAGCAGCTTTTCGCGGCCGGCGCGGTCGACAGTCTCGCCGGTCGGATTGGCGAAGTCGGCGGAAAGATAGGCGAACTTGACCCGCCCGCCCGCCTCCGTCGCCGTGGCGCGGTAGGCTTCCGGCGTGCGGTTGCCGGAAAGGTTCAGCCGGTCATACGTCGGCTCATAGGCATTGAAGGCCTGCAGCGCGCCGAGATAGGTCGGCCAGGTGACGAGCGCCGTGTCCTTCGGCGAGAGGAAGAGCTTGCCGAGATAATCGAGTCCCTGCTGCGAGCCGGAGACGATGAAGACGTTTTCCGCGGTGCAGGGAATGCCGATGCTACCCATCTCGCCGGCCAGCCAGTCGCGCAGCGGCCTGTAGCCCTCGCTGACGGAATATTGCAGGCCCGCCGCCGCGCCCTCGCCCGCAAGCGCATCGGCATAGGCCGCCGCGAAGGCTTCCTTCGGGAACAGCGCAGGGTCGGGAATGCCCCCGGCGAAGGAGATGATGTCCGGCCGGTCCAGGAGTTTCAGCAATTCACGGATTTCGGACGCCTTCATCCGCGACGCGCGAGTCGCGAAGGCCTGATCCCATTCGAACATAGGGGTTTCCTCGGGCTGTTGTTTGACCCGCATCCCATCATGACGATGAATTTATGTCAACAATGCTGACCTAAATATTCTCGCCAAGACAAAGCGGGCGAACGCCCAAGGTTTTACGCAAAACTACTCTTACCGGCGGAAAGGCCGGCCGGGAGCCGTTTCACGTCAGCCGGGCTTCAGGTTGCCCGGTCGCTATAAAGGCTAAGCAGCACCAGTGCAGCTATACTGCAAAGGATGAAAAGGTCGAACCATGCGAAGTATTGGATAATCGTGGTCATCGCACTATCCTCCTGACAGCCGAACGAAACACTCTCGCATTTTGTTCCTAAAGGGAGGTTTGCGCAAGATTATTACTTGTTGCGCCGCAATGTTCGAAAATATGCACTGCAACATGCAGCGCCGGGAGAATGCGCGACCCGCATGAAAAAGCCGGGCGGAAAATCCGCCCGGCTTCCTGTCCTGCGGAAGGCAGGGACGATCAGTTGACGGCCTTGTCGACCAGCTTGTTCTTGCCGATCCAGGGCATCATGCCGCGCAGCTTCGCGCCGACTTCCTCGATCTGGTGTGCGTCGTTGTTGCGGCGGATACCCTTGAAGCGGGCGGCGCCGGCCTTCCATTCCTGCATCCAGTCCGAGGTGAACTTGCCGGTCTGGATGTCGTTGAGGACGCGCTTCATCTCGGCCTTGGTGTCGGCGGTGATGATGCGCGGGCCCGTGACGTATTCGCCCCACTCGGCCGTGTTGGAGATCGAGTAGTTCATGTTGGCGATGCCGCCTTCATAGATCAGGTCGACGATCAGCTTCACTTCGTGCAGGCACTCGAAATAGGCCATTTCCGGCGCATAACCGGCTTCGACCAGCGTTTCGAAACCGGCGCGGATCAGCTCGACGAGACCGCCGCACAGGACGACCTGCTCGCCGAAGAGGTCGGTTTCGCACTCTTCCTTGAAGTTGGTCTCGATGATGCCCGAACGGCCGCCGCCGACGCCGCAGGCGTAGGAGAGCGCGAGGTCGAGGGCGTTGCCCGAAGCGTTCTGGTGAACGGCGACGAGGCAGGGAACGCCGCCGCCCTTCTGGTATTCGCCGCGAACCGTGTGGCCCGGGCCCTTCGGCGCGATCATGACGACGTCGAGCGAAGCCTTCGGCTCGATGAGGCCGAAGTGGACGTTGAGGCCGTGGGCGAAGGCGATGGCCGCGCCGTCGCGGATGTTGCCGGCGATGTCGGCCTTGTAGATGTCGGCCTGCAGTTCGTCCGGCGTCGCCATCATCAGGAGGTCGGCCCACTTGGCGGCTTCCGCGACGGTCATGACCTTGAAGCCGTCGGCTTCGGCCTTCTTGACGGTCGGCGAACCGGCCTTGAGCGCGATCACGACGTTCTTGGCGCCGGAATCCTTGAGGTTGAGGGCGTGGGCACGGCCCTGCGAGCCGTAGCCGACGATGGCGACGTTCTTCGCCTTGATGAGGTTGAGATCGGCATCACGATCGTAATAGACGCGCATCGATGGTTCCTTCCCTTAGCTGGTCTGTTTGATCCGAACCGGCGGTTTCCTGCCGGCTTATCCTTTCGCACCGTGAAGCGTCAGGAAGGCTTCGACAGCCCTCTCCGCACGCGGCGAGAATTCCTTTTTGAGCGCTGCGGCATCTTCTCCCAGAAGCATGCGCAGGTGCATGTCCGAGACGATGAGGCCGTAGAGCGTGCCGTATGCCTCGTCTGCACTGTCGAAGGCAAGCAGCTTCGCCTTGCGGCCGGCCTCCAGCAGCGCTGCGGCGCGCTTGCCGATCTGCCGGCGGCCGCGCTCCTGCAAGAGGCGGCCGAGCCCGGCGCCCTCGCGGCTCGCCTGGCCGATGGCAAGGCGGTTCAGCGCCAGCGAGACATCGCCGGAAAGCACATCGATCAGGTCGCGCGCGAAGGCGACGAGATTCTGGCGCAGCGTTTCGGCCGTCAGCTTGCCGGCATCGACCTCGACGGTGCGCACCTTGCCGGCCTGGTAGGTGATCATGGCGGAGATCAGCCCGTCGCGGTCGCCGAACCACTTGTATAGGCTTTCCTTGGAACAGTTGGCCGCGCGCGCGACACCGGCCGTCGTCAGCGCCCGCTCGCCGCCCTCGACCAGAAGGCCGAGCGCACGCTCCAGCACCGCGCCCTGACGTTCCGTCAGTCCCGCGGCGGCTGCGCCTGCCCTGCCCTGTTCCAGCGTCTGCAAGATGTCGTCCACTTCAAATGCGTACCGTACCGTACGGTTCGGCATGTTCTAGCGATGTCCCCTCCCTCGGTCAACAGCCTTCTTCGCCGGAAGCGAAAGGAAGTGATTTGCGGGTGGGATCCACCATTTCGCCGTGCGCGACGGCGAGCCAGGATCGCTGCAACGCACAATGGGAACAAAAAAATTCTTCCCGCTATGTCGCTGTTTTGAAACAGAACTCCACCTTCGGCCGTCGGGCGGGCGGAAGCGCACAATATTTTTCGCTTCCCAATCCGTTTCCCGTTGTTAAGATTTGTGAGGCCCGCGACGCAGCAGAGGCCTGCGCCGACCCGCCGGCAAGCCTGCGTCCCGGGAATTCAGTAGGAGTACGAAGCGAAACGCCCTTACGCCAAGGAGACAGAAAATGTTGAATTTCCTGCCCGACCTTCACGAAGGACATGCTCCCATCACTCTGCAGCAACTTTTCGGCAATGCCCTCGAGGCCCTCGATGCCTGGGAAGACGAGCGCGCCGAACCGATGGTGATCTTCGAGGACCAGATCGTGCCCATCGGCACCGTTTTCGAACGCATGCGTGACTGCACCGATATCCTGCCGCGCACCATGGCGGATATCGTGACCGACACCCTCGCCCGCGCGCCCGAGAGCGCGGAGGCGGTGATCGTCACCTTCGGCGATGCCGCGCGCGTCGCCACATCCTTCACGCAGCAGCGCCGCCTTTACGGCGAGGCCGCGATCGCCGCCTTCCTCGACCATCACCGCGTCGACAAGCGGCGACCGGCCTGAAACGCCGGCTTGAAACCGATGAGAAAGGCCCCGCAACCGGGGCCTTTCTTCTTTCCGCCGCCCTGTTCCCGGGGTGACAGCGCGGCCATCGGCCTCGTGGGACTATCCGGTTCAAGAGCGAAACGAAGCGCTCTTTCAACCCAAGGAGAAAACCACATGCGCAAGATCACCCTCGTTTCCCTCGCTGTCGTCACCGTATTCGGCTCCATCGCAACGCCTTCCTTCGCCCAGGTCCGCGGCGGCGCCGCAGCCGGCGGCGGCCAACACACCACCAGCAGCACGCATCATGAAGGCCGCGGCGAATATATCGCGGTTCCTCCCCGCAAGCGGAAGCCGGTCATCACCATCAGCGCGAAGAGCGGCGCCTATTGCTCGACGAACCTGCGCGTCCTCTTCGACGAAAACGGCCGCCGCACCAGGGTTCGCCATTGCGACGAGCGCAATCTCATCGAAATCGATTGATCATCGGCACTTGAAAGGGGCGCGGCCGGCAGGCCGGGCCCCTTTGCCATTCCGTGGCTCCAAATTTTACGGGTTTGCCTGTGGCTCGCACGCGCACACGATCTTGACCGTTTCCATCGAACCTCCTATTTCTCCCGCATCGATTTGAACGTTGACTTCTGCATTTGCCGGCCACCGCCTGCACCTTGACGAACTTCCCTTCAAATTCGACCACCCATGGTCGCCTCCGGCGACCGACGATTGATTTGACGGTTCAGGAAAGGTTTCGTCATGGCAACTGGCACCGTAAAGTGGTTCAACACGACCAAGGGCTACGGCTTCATTCAGCAGGACAGCGGTGAACCGGACGTATTCGTCCACATCTCCGCCGTGCAGCGCGCAGGCCTCGCAGGCCTCAACGAAGGTCAGAAGGTCAGCTTCGAGCTGGTTCGCGACCGCAAGTCCGGCAAGATGTCGGCCGATCAGCTGTCCGCAGCCTGATCTTCGCGAAATCCGCATTCGGAAAGGGCCGGTTTCACCGGCCCTTTTTGTTTTTGCCGTCAGGCGAGCCGAAGCTCGGGCCAGCGGCATTCCTGAAGGCCGGCCCGCGTGAACGGATCGGCCAGCGTGCCGGAAACGATGGCTGCCAGGATCTGCGGCGCCGGCGGCATCCGCGCGACCGTCGCCACCAGCCGGTCGCGCAGCCAGGCGATCGAACGCGAATCGGACTGGTAGAATGGCGTGAACACATAGGAGAGAAGCTGGAACAGCCGCACATGGCCGCGCCGCGCATCGGCATAGGCGGCAAGCGCCTCGTCCAGCGATGCCGCCGACGAGAGGGCATGAGCCAGCGTCGCCGCGTCGAGCAGCGCCATGTTCGCCCCCTGCCCGAGCTGCGGGCTGGTCGAATGGGCGCTGTCGCCGATGAAGACGATACCGTCCGCATGGGGCGGCAGCATCGTGCGGTGCGCGTAGCGCGCCAGCGTCAACTGGTCCCAGTCCGAGATCTGGTCGAGGAACGGCATGGCCTCGGGCCAGTAATCGGCGATCGCGGCCTTCCACCGGTCGAGCCCCGCCTGCTTCACCGCATCGGCATTCGCCGTCTTCAGGCTCCAGAAGAAGGCGACCTTGTCGCCCTCGCCCGGATGCGCCCGGCCGACGGGCAGGACGCCGATCATCACCTTCGCCGCATCGTAGCGCTGGCTGAGCGCCCGCGGATCGTGTGCGATCCCTCCGCAATCGAGCGTCGCCCAGAAGGCGCCCCAGGGCAGTTCCCTCACGCGCGGCGCGGCGATGGAATCCGCCGCAAGCTGCGAGCGCGCGCCGGTCGCATCGATCACCAGGTCGTAGTCGCCGACGATCTCGCCCTCGCCATCGTGCAGCGCCGTGCGGGCGTGCCGCGTCTCGGCCTTTGCCAGCGTTATGCCGGTGCGGATGGGAATGCCCTCGGCGGCGACGGCATCGTGCAATGTCGAGAAGAGAGCGGCGCGATGGACGGCAAGGCCATAGCGCCCGCCGGCCAGCGCATCGTAGCGGACGTCGAGCACGGTGCGGCCGCTGCGCGCATCCGCGCCGTGCAGCCGGTCGATCCTGTTGCCGAGGGCATGGATCGCCGGCGAAAGGCCGAGCGCATCCAGCACGGTGAGGCCCGTCGGCTGCATCAACAGGCCGGAACCGACCGGCGACGGCCGCTCGAACCGTTCGATAAGCTCCACCCGATGGCCGCCCCGGGCGAGAAACAGCGCGGCCGCAAGCCCCGCGGGCCCCGCGCCGGCAATGCCGATATCCAGTGGCTTCATGCCCTTCCCCGCCAGGCTCCGGCTTACCGGAGCGTCATGCCTGTTCCGCGTCGTAGGCCGCCCGCGCGGCCCTTATCGCGGCATGGTTCTCGGTAGACCACTGCACGAGGGAGCGCAGGAGCGCAAGGAAGGAGTGCCCGAGCGGCGTCAATTGATATTCGACGCTCGGCGGCTGCGTCGGATAGACGGTGCGCGTGAGATAGCCGTCGCGCTGCAGGTCGCGCAGCGTCTGGGTCAGCATGCGCTGCGAAATGTCGGGAATGAAGCGGCGAAGTTGCGAGAAGCGGCGCGGCCCGTCGGCAAGGCCGATGATCATCAGCGAGGTCCACTTGCCGCCGACGCTGGCCAGCACATCGCGGACGGGACAATCGTCCATCGACATGGCGACGCCATCGATGAGGATGACGCGCTCGCCCCCGGTGCTGTCGACGATCCTGTTCATAGCCGGTTCCCTCCAGGTAACCACCGCAGAAAAAACTGCCTTCTTTACACGCTCTATCAGATTACCAGATAAGAGCAAGTCTCAATAAGAGACCAACTTGCAGCAGGATGAGGCCCTTTCGCCAGCCCTGCCAGAAAGGGAAAGACATGACCGACACGCTTCTCGTTACCGGCGCCTCCGGCCAGCTCGGCCGCCTCGTCCTCGACGACCTCCTCGCCTCCGGCAAGGTCGCCCCCGCCGGCATCGTCGCCACGACGCGCGATCCGGCGAAACTCGCAGATTATGCCGCAAGGGGCGTGACCGTTCGCGCGGCGGATTTCGACGATCCGGCTTCGCTCGACGCGGCCTTCGCCGGGGCCGGCAAGGTGCTGATCATCTCCACCGACGCGCTGATGGAACCCGGCAAGCGCCTTGTCCAGCACAAGGCCGCCGTCGCCGCGGCCAAGAAGGCCGGCGTGAAGCACATTCTCTATACGTCGATGCCGCAGCCGGAGGATTCGCTCGTCACCTTCGCCCCCGACCATCTCGGCACCGAAGAGGCGATCAAGGCGACCGGCATCCCCTATACGATCCTGCGTGACGGCTGGTATGCGGAAAACCTCTTCCAGTCGCTGCCGCATGCGCTCGCGACCGGCGCTTGGTACACCTCGACCGGCACCGGCCGGATCGCCCATATCACCCGCGCCGACACCGCCGCCGCCCTTGCCGGCGCGCTTCTGAAGGCTGGGAACGAAAGCCGGACCTATACGCTGACCGGCACGAAGAGCCGCACGGCGGAAGAGATCGCCGCGCTGGTTTCCGCGGCGACCGGAAAGCCGCTGAAGGTCGTGCAGGTCAGCGATGCGCAGCTTGCCGAGGGCCTGAAGGCCGCCGGCCTGCCGGAAGGCTTCATCCCGACCGTGGTCTCCTTCGATGCCAATACGCGCGAAGGCAAGATCGCCACGGTCACCTTGGATGCCGAGACGCTCTCCGGCCGCAAGACGACGTCGCTGGAAGACTTCATCGCCGCCAGCAAGGCGGCCTTCCTCGGATGACAGGCAAGGCGGCGTCCCTCGGGGCGCCGCCGTACACTCAGATATCCTGGCCGCAGGCGCGGCAGAAGCGCCGCACCGTTTCCGCCATGCCGTATTCCAGCGCATCGGCCGTCAGGCCATGGCCGATGGAAACCTCCGCAAGACGGGGAATACGCGCGACGAGCGCCGGCAGGTTGGCGACCGTGAGGTCATGGCCGGCATTGACGCCGAGCCCGAGCTCGAAGGCGATGTCCGCCGTCTCGCCGAGTTCTTCAACGATCCGGGCCGCTTCGGCCGGATTGTCGTGGCAACCGCCATAGGGGCCGGTGTAGAGCTCGATCCGGTCGGCCCCGACCTCTTTCGCGATCGTCAGCGCCTCGCGGTCCGGCGTGCCGTCGGCGAAGACGGACACGCGCAGGCCCAGCCTCTTCAGCCGGCCGACGATATCGCCGAGCAGGACGCGGTTTTTCCGGAAATCCCAGCCGTGGTCCGAGGTCGCCTGCGACGGATCGTCCGGCACCAGCGTCACCTGCTCGGGGCGATGCTCCTCGACGAGGCGCATGAAATTGTCTTCCGGAAAGCCCTCGATGTTGAATTCCGCCTCCGGAAACGCGCTGTCGATGAGCGTGCGAATCGGCGCGAGGTCGCTGAAGCGGATATGGCGCTGGTCCGGCCGGGGATGCACGGTCAGACCGCTCGCCCCTGCCGCAAGCGCGATGCGGCCGAGATCGATGACGCTCGGCCAGGGCAGGTCCCGGCGGTTGCGCAGCATGGCGATGGCGTTGAGATTGACCGACAGCTTGGCAGGCATGGGACGCGGGCTCCTCATTGAAGGATCAACGTCTAGCTTGTTGTTTCCGCAAGGGCAATCGCCGCAACGGCCTCGCAAACCGGCATTGCGGAAGAATCGCTTCGCCAGCCTGCGCTTGACCCTTGCCGTCGATCGAGAATCATCGATAAACTCGCCCCATCTAAGGAAGGGCGCGCATTGCGGCGCGGGGACGGAAGGATATCAGGCAGCGACGATGGTCTCCTCTGTGGCAACACGATGAGCACGACCGACAGGCCGGCATGCGAGCGCGTGCGGTCCGCCCTTGATGCTGTCCTGACCAGCGAGACCTTCGCCCGCTCCGAGCGGCTGCGCTCCTTCCTCGCCTACATCGTCCAGAACGAGCTTTCCGGCAAGGCGGCCCAGTTGAAGGGCTACAGCATCGGCATCGACGTCTTCGGCCGGACCTCCGGCTTCGATGCCGGAAACGATCCGCTGGTGCGCGTGCAGGCCGGCAAGCTGCGCAAGCTGCTGGACCAGTATTACGAGACAGAGGGCGCCTCGGATTGCCTGCGCATCCGCGTGCCGCTCGGCAGCTACGTGCCGGAATATCTGCTCCGCGAGAAGCGGGAGGTTTCGACGGCCCGCGCCGCCAGCCAGCCGCCGAAGCCGCGCCGGCCGTGGATTCCCGCGCCCGTCTCCTCGCCGCTGGCGCTCCTCTCGCTGCTGCCGCTGGTCTTCCTGGCGCCCTTCGCCTATCCCGACCAGACCGATGCGGCGATCGCGAAAGCGCAGTTCACGCTCGTCATGCAGTCGAAGCTGGCCGGCAGGACGCAGGACCTGCCGCATCTGCATATCCTGCAATGCTGGCCCGCCGGGGGCGATTGCAACACCCTCGCCCGCGCCGTGGCCGATGCCGCCGCCTACCACAAGACCGTGCGCCTGATCGAAACGCATGCGCCCGACGAATCCCACGCGCTCTCCTACGCCATCCGGATCGAGAACGGCCCGGATGGCCGCGGCGTCTATGCGCGGCTCATCCACGAGCAGTCCGGCGCGACGGTCTTCGCCCGCCATTTTTCCAGCGAGCAGTTGCGCAGCGAGGCGGGCGTCGCCTTCGAAGCCGTCGGCTTCGTGGCGCGCGCCCTTTCGGCGAGCGGGCCGCTCTATCGCCATGCGCTGCGCAGCGGCACCGCCAGCGACATCATGGAATGCCTCGCGCGCGAGGCGAAGGCGCCGCCGCAGGGCGTGCCCTATCCCGGCGCAAGCCCCGCCTGCCCGCTGCTGCCGCCGGAAGCGCTGGCCGACGCGACGGAAACGCCCGGGTCAGGAACCGCGCTGACGCGATAGGATCGGCGCTCTACAACCGCGCGAAAAAACACATCCCTAGATATAGCGATATGCATATCGGCACCGCAGACGTATTTTAGAACAATGGGCGGAATGGTAGTGTTTACCGCCCGGTTCGACGGTCCCGAATCCATTCGCTGCACAAACAGGGATCGGGAACCGGAGCAGATCGCATATGCTTGCCGGAGCGCACAGGCCGGCAAGGCGTAAGCGGTGAAGGATACTATCCGCCGTCTCGACATCCAGCCTTCACAGGGAAGCTGGCCTCGTGCCGGCGACCGGGGGTAAATACATGACCGATCTTCTTTTTCGTGGGCCGCTTTCATGATGACGAGTGAGTCGAAGAAAGCCGGCGCCCGATCGGGCGGGCGCAAGCCCATCCGCTTCCTGCCCGTCGCGCCCCTGCCGGAGAACCTGCCGGAAGGCCGGCTTGCCATTGCCGACATGGCCAATGCCTTCGGCGTCACCCATCGCACGCTGCATTTCTACGAGGAAAAGGGCCTGCTGACGGCAGCCCGCGTCGGGCCGATGCGGGTCTACGGCCCCGAGGAGATCCAGCAGATGGCCGTGGTCAACACCTGCCGCGAGACGGGAATGCCCGTCGCCGTGATCCAGGAACTCCTGGAGCGGCTGGCCGCCGCCGCAAGCCAGGAGGAAGCCGACGGCATCTTCCGCACCGCCATGATGGCGCGCAAGCGCGAGCTCGCCGCCCAGCAATCGACGATCCGCCGCCAGATGCAGCAGATCAACGAACTGCTCGATTTCACCGGCGCGCTGGAAGTCGAGACCAACGACAACATCCCGCGGGCACACCTGACGCCGGTGGAGCTGCGCTGTCTTGCCCTGATGGCGGAAGGCTATCCCACCAGCCGTATCGCCCGCGCGCTCGAAATCGAGCCCGGCGAGGTGCAGGTGATGGAAAAGAACATTATCGCCAAGTTCGGCAGCAACAACCGTTTCCAGGCCGTCGCCAAGGCGGTCATGCTGGGGATCGTCGGCCACTGAGGCCGGCGTAAGCGGCCGGACATGACGACCGGCCCTTCATCCGCTTCCTGAAAAGCGGTCCGTCGTGGGGTTCTGGCTACCGCACGACGGTGAGCGTTTCCGCGGCGCGCGTAATGGCAGTGTAGAGCCAGCGTTCGCGCGTGTCGCGGAAGGCAAAACTCTCGTCGAACAGCACGACATTGTTCCACTGCGAGCCCTGCGCCTTGTGCACGGTCAGCGCATAGCCGAAATCGAACTCGTCGTAGCGCTTGCGCGTCGACCAAGGGATCTCCTCGTCGAGATTCTCGAAGGCCGCCTTGAGTAGCTTGATCTTCGCCGCGCCGCGATCCATGTCGTCGTCTTCCGGCCGGATCATCAGGTTGATGCCGGGCTTCACCGTCTCCTTGGACGAGCTCATGACCTGCCACAGCGAGCCGTTGAGAAGTCCCTTGGCCGGGTCGTTGCGCAGGCACACCAGCTTGTCGCCGGACTGCGGATAGTCGGTGGTGAAGCCCTTGAGCTCGCGGAGCCGCTGGTTGTAGCGCCGCCGCGTGCGGTTGGTGCCGACGAGCACCTGGTCGGCGTCGAGCACCAGCGCCTGGTCGACCTCGCCCCGCCCGATGACGCGCGCCGCGCCATAGTCGCCATAGGCGATGTCCCTGCCCTCGCGCACCTGCATGGCGAGCTGGATGATCGGGTTGTCGCGCGCCTGCCGGTGGATTTCCGTCAGCAGGTAATCCGGTTCCTGGTTGGTGAAATAGCCGCCGCCGGAGACGGGCGGCAGCTGGCCGGGATCGCCGAGCACGAGGATCGGCGTGCCGAAGCTCATCAGGTCGCGCCCGAGCGCCTCGTCCACCATGGAGCACTCGTCGACGACCACGAGCGCGGCCTTGGCGACCGGGCTCTGGCGGTTGATCGAGAACATCGGCGAGATCGACGTCTTGCCGGTCTCCTCGTCGGAGACCTCCTCCTCGCCGCGCGGGCGGTAGATCAGCGAATGGATGGTCTTGGCGTTCGTCGCGCCCTTGGAGCGCAGCACCTGCGCCGCCTTGCCGGTGAAGGCGGCGAACAGCACCTCGCCGTCGACATTCTCGGCGAAATGCCGGGCAAGCGTGGTCTTCCCGGTGCCGGCATAGCCGAACAGCCGGAACAGCGACTCGCGCCCTTCCTTCAGCCACCGCGCGACGGCCTTCAGCGCTTCATCCTGTTGAGGTGCGAATTCCATGCCGGGACTTGGCAGGATTCGCGGCGGCGAGGCAAGAGGCAACGCCCCTCCGGGGACCGCGGAGAAATCGCATCCCCCTTTATTTGGCCCTGTTCGCCGGCCCGCCGACGCGATATTCAGGGCGCAACTTCCGGAGCGATGATTTGCCCCCCGCCTCCCGCACCCCGAACGACAGTCCCACTCCGCATCCCGGCTTCGGCCGGCTTCCTGCGGCCCTGCAATGGGGCCTTGTCGCCATCCTTTCGGTGGCGGCCACCGTGCCGCTCGAGGCGGCGGGCTTCCCGGCAGCGCTGCTGATGGGGCCGATGCTCGCCGGCATCGTCGTTGCGCTTTGCGGCGGCACGACCCGCCTGCCCCGCATCTTCTTCTTCGTCGTGCAGGTCGTGCTCGCGCTGATGATCGCGACCATGGTGTCCGAGGATTTCGTCGGCACCTTTGCGCAGAACTGGCCGCTCATGCTGCTGGTCGTCCTCTCCGTCATCGGCGTCAGCACGCTGTCGGGCTGGCTGATCGCCCGCACCGGCATCCTGCCCGGCACGACGGCGATCTGGGGCTCCTCCGCCGGCGCCGCCTCGACCATGATGGTGATGGCGGAAGCCTATGGGGCGGATATCCGCCTCGTCGCCTTCATGCAGTATCTACGCGTGGTCTTCGTCGCGAGCTTCGCGACCCTCGTCGCCCATTTCGGCGGCCATGACGGCGCGGCGGGGCCGCCCCATGCCTGGTTCGAGCCCGTGCCCCTGCTGCCGCTCGCCGCCATGCTGGTCATCGGCGTTCTCGCGGGCGTCATCGGCCAGCGGCTGCGCATCCCGGCCGGCGCCTTCCTCGTTCCCTTCGCCCTCGCCTCGGTGCTGAATTCGGCGGGCACGGTGACGATCGTCCTGCCGCAATGGCTGCTCGTCGCCGCCTTCACGCTGCTCGGCTGGAACATCGGCCTCGGCTTCACCCGGGCGATCCTGCTGCACGCCCGCCGCGCGCTGCTGCCGACGGTCGTCTCGATCATCGCGCTGATCAGCTTTTCCGGCCTGCTTGCCGGCCTCCTGATCCTCGTCCTCGGCGTCGATCCGCTGACCGCCTATCTTGCGACCAGCCCGGGCGGCCTCGATTCCATCGCCGTCATCGCCGCTTCGAGCAAGGTCGACATAGCCTTCGTCATGACCTTGCAGACGGCGCGGCTGATCCTCGTGACGCTGATCGGCCCGTGGCTCGCCCGCTTCGTCGCGGATCGCGCTTAAGCTGGCGCGTTTTCGAGCAGGATGGGCTCGCCGTGCGACGTCGCCTCGGCCGCGCGGGCCCAGCGATCCGAAAGCGCGGCCTGTTCCCCCTCGCTCGCAACACCCCGCTCGGAAAGCAGCACGGACAGTGCCGCCACCCAGCAGTCGAAATAATCCGCGCCATCGGCGGCGCGGCCCGGGCGATGCACCTCGCGCGACAGCGCCTCCGCCCATTCCGCCCAAGTGAAGACACCCTGCTCGTGCAGGCGGACGGTCATCGCGAAGGCCTGCGCCTGCCACGGCTCGGCAAAGACCGGATCGCCCTCGGCCGAGCGCGGCAGGCCGGGCGAATCGATCGGCGTCTCACACCGGCTCAAGATAGCTCTCCCAGGCATCGATCGAGACCGTCAGGCCGGGCTCGGCCCCCTCGCCCCAGATTTCCGCGCCGTCGAAGACGACGGTATAGACCCACTGCGGATTCTCGCCCCTGCCGTGGGCGCTATCGTCCGGGAAGACGAAGGAGCCCTGCACGGCCTCCACCATGCCCACCTTGTCGCGGGCGTAGCGCGGCAGGCGGGTATGCGTCGGCGGATTGAGGTTGCGGGTGCGCACGCGCGCGCCGGCGGCAAAGCGCGGCATAGTGTCGAGCGGGCGGTCGCAGGGCCCGCCCCTCGCAAGCACCGCCGGCACCATCTCCGCCTTGAGAACGCGCTTCGGCTCCGCTCCCTTATCCAGCATCCGCCCTTCAGCAAGCTCGGCGGCGCTGACGAAGCCGTGCCGCTCAAGGAGCGTTTCCAGCGCGCGGATCCAGATCTCGTAATAGCTTGCCGAAAGGTAGGTGGCCGGCGGGATGCTTTCCCGCGCATGGCGGCTCTCGTCGATGCTCCAGGCGCCGAAGGCGCCGCAGGAGAGCGTCACGCCGAGCGCCCGCTTTTCCCATTCGGCATGGAAACAGGGCTCGCCCGGTTCCGGCGCGACGGGGCCGAAGCCGTGCAGGCCGCCGAGATCGTGCGGCCCGTTCATGGCCGCGCCTCCGGCGGCAGCGCCAGCCCTGTGCCGATCATCGAATCGCGCGTGACGAGATCGGCCAGCGCCTCCTGGTCGAGCCCTTCTGTTCCCACCGGCCGCTCGGGCACGACGAGGTAGCGCAGCTCCGCGGTGGAATCCCAGACGCGGATTTTCCTGCCAGCCGGCAGCGCCACGCCGAATTCCTCCAGCACGCCGCGCGGGTCCATGACCGCGCGCGACCGGTAGGCCGGCGCCTTGTACCAGACGGGCGGCAGGCCGAGCACGGACCACGGATAGCAGGAGCAGAGCGTGCAGACGACGAGATTGTGCGTCTCGGCATCGTTGAACACCGCCCGCATATGCTCGCCCTGCCGGCCGGTATAGCCGAGGCTGGCGATGGCCGCCGTGGCGTCCCGCCTCAGCCACTCGGCAAAGTCGGGCTCCGCCCAGGCCCTGGCGACGACACGCGCGCCGTTGCGCGGACCGATCTTCGTCTCGTAGGTCTCGACGATGACGTCAATGGCCTTGGGATCGATCAGCCCCTTTTGCGTCAGGATGGTCTCCAGCGCGCGCACGCGCGCTTCCATCGGCGAAAAATGGTTGTCGTGATGGTGATGGTCGTCGTGATCGTGGTCGTGCGACACGAAAGTCCCTCCGGCTTTGCCCCGACCTTATGCCGTCAGCGCAGCATCGGCCAGAGGCTTGCGACGAGCAGGAGCGCCATCGTGACATTGAACCATTTCAGCCGCACGGGATCGGACAGCCACTGGCGCAGCGCCGAGCCGAAGCCGGCCCAGGTGGAAACGCTCGGGAAATTGACGATGGCGAAGGCAAGGCCGACGACGAGCACGCTCATCGTGTAGTTCGCGGCATTCGTATAGGTCGCCATGGCGGAGACGGCCATGACCCAGGCCTTGGGATTGACCCACTGGAAGGCGGCGGCCTCGAGGAAGCTCATCGGCCGGGTTGCGCCCGCGCTTTCGCCGAGGCTGCGCGAGGTGCCGATCTTCCAGGCGATCCAGACGAGATAGGCCCCGCCGGCGAATTTCAGGACCGTATAGACGAGCGGCACCGTCTCCAGCAGCGCGCCGAGGCCGAAGCCGACGGCCAGCAGCAGCACGAGGAAGCCGACGCCGATGCCGCACATATGCGGGATCGTCCGGACGAAGCCGAAGTTCACGCCCGAGGCGAAGAGCATCATGTTGTTGGGGCCGGGGGTGATGGAGGTCGTGAAGGCGAAGACGAGCAGCGCCAGAAAGATTTCGATCTGCATGGCAGACTCTTGTGATCCGGATTGTTTTTTCCGATTGATAGTCCATCTCTTGGTGACGGCCAGCCAATTCTTGTCATTGAGACAATTCCGGCTGGCGGCCCATTGTTCGCGGAGCGCAAGATGAAAGCGGAACTACCGGCAGTTACCCTCCCCGGCGGTCGGCAGGTGCCGGCGCTCGGCCTCGGCACCTGGCACATGGGGGAAGGCGAAGCCTCTCGCGCCGAGGAGGCCGCAAGCCTCAGGGCCGGCCTCGACCTCGGCATGACGGTGATCGACACGGCGGAAATGTATGCCGACGGCGGGGCCGAAGAGGTGGTCGGCGACGCGATCGGCGGCCGGCGCGACGAGGTCTTCCTCGTCAGCAAGGTGCTGCCCTACAATGCCAGCCGCGCCGGCACCGTCGCGGCCTGCGAGGCGAGCCTGAAGCGGCTCGGCACAGACCATATCGACCTTTATCTCCTTCACTGGCGCGGCCGCCATCCGCTGGCGGAGACGGTCGAGGCCTTCGAGGGGCTGAAGGCCGCGGGCAAGATCGGCGCCTGGGGCGTTTCCAATTTCGACGAGCCGGACATGAGGGAACTGCTCGGCGCCGCCGAGCCGGCCCGGCCCGCCGCCAACCAGATCCTCTACAATCTCGCCCGCCGCGGCATCGAATACGATCTCCTGCGCTGGAGCCAGGTGCAGGGCATCCCGCTCATGGCCTATTCGCCGCTCGACGAGGGCCGGCTGATCGGCCATCCCGCACTGGAGGAGATCGGCCGCATCCACAATGCGACCAGCGCCCAGGTCGCCCTCGCCTTCCTGCTGACGCGGGCGAATGTCATCGCCATCCCGAAGTCCGGCTCGCCGGACCGGGTGCGCGAGAATTTCAAGGCCTCCGAGATCCGCCTGACCTCGGAAGACCTCCGCCTCCTCGACGAAGCCTTCCCGCCCCCGACGCGCAAGCGGCCGCTGGAGATGATCTGAACAGAAAAGGGCTTTCCGCCAAGACGGAAAGCCCTTCGTATTTTCCAGTCACTTCTTTGCTGTCTTTCGACAGCTCACATCCCCTGCGGGCCGCGGTTCATCGCGGCGATGCCGGTGCGGCAGACTTCCACGAGGCCGAGGGGCTTCATGATCGCCACGAACTGGTCGATCTTGGAGGACTTGCCGGTGATCTCCAGGATGAAATGCTCCGTCGTCGCATCGACGACCTTGGCGTGGAAGGCGTCGGCGAGGCGCAGCGTCTCCTGCCGCATCTCGCCGGAACCGACGACCTTCACCAGCGCCACCTCGCGCTCGATGGGCCGTTCCTGGCCGAGCACCTTGGCGCGGACGGTAAGGTCGACCACGCGATGGACCGGCACGATGCGCTCGAGCTGCGACTTGATCTGCTCCAGCACGCCCGGCGTGCCGCGCGTGACGATGGTGATGCGCGAAAGATGCGCCTCGTGCTCGGTCTCGGAAACCGTCAGGCTCTCGATATTGTAGCCACGGCCGGAGAACAGGCCGATGACGCGGGCAAGGACGCCCGGCTCGTTGTCGACGAGCACCGAGAGCGTATGGCTCTCGGCGACCTGCGTTTCCTTGGCGATGAAATAGGCGGAGCCCGTGGGCTGAAGGTGTGCGTTCATGGGTTCTCTACCTTATATCAAACGAGCTGGCGGCCCTTGGCGTCGATCGCATTGGCGACCGCTTCGTCCGTGGCCTCGTCGGGTAGCAGCATTTCGTTATGCGCCTTGCCCGAGGGGATCATCGGGAAGCAGTTCGCGAGATTCGCAACGCGGCAGTCGAAGATGACGGGACGCTTGACGTCGATCATCTCCTGGATGGCCGCATCAAGATCGGCCGGCTTGTCGCAGGCGATGCCGACGCCGCCATAGGCTTCCGCCAGCTTGACGAAGTCGGGCATGGCTTCCGTATAGGAATTCGACAGGCGGTTGCCGTGCAGCAGCTGCTGCCACTGGCGCACCATGCCCATATACTGGTTGTTCAGGATGAAGATCTTGACCGGCAGGTTATACTGCACGGCACAGCTCATTTCCTGGATGCACATCTGGATCGAGGCGTCGCCGGCAATGTCGATGACGAGGCTGTCGCGATGCGCGACCTGCACGCCGATGGCCGCCGGGAAGCCGTAGCCCATCGTGCCGAGGCCGCCCGAGGTCATCCAGCGGTTCGGCTGCTCGAAGCCGTAGAACTGCGCCGCCCACATCTGGTGCTGGCCGACTTCCGTCGTGATGTAGGTGTCTCGGTCCTTGGTCAGCTCGTAGAGCCGCTGGATCGCATATTGCGGCATGATGACGTCGGGGCTCGGCGTATAGGCGAAGGAATTGCGCGCCCGCCATTTGGCGATGGACGTCCACCAGTCGGCCTGGACCGCCTTGTCGTAGTCCTTCGCGCTCGCCCGCCACTGGCGGACCATGTCTTCCAGGATATTGCCGACATCGCCGACGATCGGAACGTCGACGCGGACGTTCTTGTTGATCGAGGATGGGTCGATGTCGATATGGATCTTCTTCGAGTTCGGCGAGAAGGCGTTGAGGCGGCCGGTGATGCGGTCGTCGAAGCGCGCGCCGATGCAGACCATGACGTCGCAATCGTGCATCGCCATGTTGGCTTCATAGGAACCGTGCATGCCCAGCATGCCGAGCCAGTTCTTGCCGGAAGCCGGATAGGCGCCGAGGCCCATCAGCGTGGACGTGATCGGGAAGCCCGTGATCTCGACCAGCTCGCGCAAGAGGCGCGAGGCTTCCGGGCCGGAATTCACGACGCCGCCGCCGGAATAGATGATCGGCCGGCGGGCGGATTTCATCAGGCTGACGGCGGCCGCGATCTGGTTGGCATCACCCTGGACCTTCGGCTGGTAGCTCTTCTGGATGGGCGCGTCGGACGGCGGCGTATAGGTGCCGGTCGCGAACTGGACGTCCTTCGGGATATCGACGACGACGGGACCCGGGCGGCCGGACTGCGCGACGCGGAACGCCTCATGGATGGTGCGGGCCAGCTCGTTGACGTCCTTGACCAGCCAGTTGTGCTTGGTGCAGGGGCGCGTGATGCCGACCGTGTCGCATTCCTGGAAGGCATCCGAACCGATGAGCGTGGTCGGAACCTGGCCGGTGAGGCAGACGAGCGGGATGGAATCCATCAGGGCGTCCTGCAGCGGCGTGACGGCATTGGTCGCGCCGGGGCCTGAGGTGACGAGCATGACGCCGACCTTGCCGGTGGAGCGGGCATAGCCTTCGGCCATGTGGCCGGCGCCCTGCTCGTGGCGCACGAGGATGTGCTCGATGTCTTCCTGCTGGAAGATCTCGTCATAGATCGGCAGGACGGCGCCGCCCGGATAGCCGAAGATATGTTCAACGCCATTGTCTTTCAGGGCCTGCAAGACAATTTCGGCGCCCGTCATCTGGTTTTCTGTTCCGCTCATCGGATTTCCGTCCGTCTCTTTTCGCATTTCGGGGTGATTATCGAATTTCTGGGCATAAAAAAAGGCCCCTGGAGGAGCCTGCTTACCGCGCATGGGTGCTTTCGCCGGGTGGTTACACCACCCTGCCCATGCGCCTTCCCACCACAAGAATGATAGCCGTCAGATTTTTCATGGGGCGGATTGTTAGACACAAAGCAAAGGCGCGTCAACGCCTTTCGGTCCGTTTCGCTACGGCACACCTTCCATCCCGGCTGCAAAAGCCCCTCAAACGGCTGGTTCAACCCGAAACGTCTTATTAAGCGGCATTCGATAGGCTTGCGGTTGGTGGCAAGGAGCGCCGGGCGTGCTGAACAATGATTTCCAGACCTCTCTGACGGCCGGCGAGCAGGATCGCCGCGACGGGCTGTCGCCGGGAAACCGCCTGCTCGGCCGCGTCGTCGCCTGCAACGGCTCGCGCGCGACGATCAGCGCCGTGGCCGAGAGTGGCGAGACGGCGCTGACGGAATTGTGGTCCGTCGGACGCCTCATCTCCATTTCCGTCGGACGCAATCGCGTCGTCGCCCTCGTCTATTCCATGGCCACCGACCAGCAGAGCTGGGTCGATGACCGCGACACGGTCTTCCGCATCGAGGTCGAGCTTCTGGGCGAGGTGAATGTCAGCGCGGACGGCCGCGAGGAATTCTCCGCCGGCATCAGCGACTATCCCTATCTCGGCGCCATCGCGCACCGCATCCGCGCCTCCGACCTCGCCAAGGTCTACGACACGGGCAAGAACGACGTGTGCGTCATCGGCAAGCTGACACAGGACGAGAGCCTCGACGCGACGATCCACGTGCCCTCCATGCTGGAGAAGCACTTCGCCATCGTCGGTACAACCGGCGTCGGCAAGTCCACCTCCGTGACGCTGCTCTTGCACAAGGCGATCCAGGCCGACCCGAGCCTGCGCGTGCTGATCCTCGATCCGCACAACGAATTCGCCTCCGCCTTCGGCGACCTTGCCGTCGTCATCGACACCGACACGCTGGACCTGCCCTTCTGGCTGTTCCGGCTCGAGGAGCTGGCCGAGGTCATCTTCCGCGGCCGCCCGCCGGTACCGGAGGAGATGGATATCCTGCGCGACCTCATTCCCGAGGCCAAGCGCGCCTTCCGCGGCTCGAACGAGAGCGGCGTGATGCGCCGCGCGAGCGAGAAGAGCTCGATCACCGCCGATACGCCGGTGCCCTTCCGCATCGCCGACCTGCTGGCGCTCGTCGACGAGCGCATCGGCCGTCTCGAAGGCCGGGCGGAGAAGCCGCACCTGCGCTCGCTCAAAGTCAAGATCATGTCGGCGATCAACGACCCGCGCTACCATTTCATGTTCTCCTCGAACACGATCACCGACACGATCCTCGACACCATCGCCCGCATCTTCCGCATTCCCGGCGAAGGCAAGCCGGTGACGACCTTCCAGCTTGCCGGCATCCCGTCGGAAGTCGTCAATTCCGTCGCCTCGGTGCTCTGCCGCATGGCCTTCGAGATCGGCCTGTGGAGCAATGGCGGCGTGCACATGCTGGTCGTCTGCGAGGAAGCGCACCGCTACGTGCCGGCCGACCCGAGGCTCGGCTTCGCCCCGACCCGCCAGGCCATCGCCCGCATCGCCAAGGAAGGCCGCAAATACGGCGTGTCGCTCGGCATCATCACCCAGCGCCCCGGCGAACTCGACCCGACCATCCTTTCCCAGTGCTCGACGATCTTCGCCATGCGCCTTGCCAACGAGCACGACCAGGAGATCATCCGCTCGGCGATTCCCAACACGTCGTCCTCGACGACGAGCTTCATTTCCTCCATCGGCAACGGCGAGGCCATCGCCTTCGGCGAGGCCGTGGCGGTGCCGATGCGCATGCGCTTTTCCCGCGTGGAATCGAACCGCCTGCCGAAGGCCGGCAGCTCCGGCGTGAAGACCAGCGAGGAGACCCCGCAAAGCGTCGACCTCCGGTCGATCGTCGCCCGCATGCGCGCGGTCTCCGGCCCGGACATATCCAACTTCCAGAATGCCTATCTCGCCTCGCAGGGCCAGGGCGCCACGCTGCCGACGGGCTACGAAGACGCACCCTACGAGGACGAGGAAGACTATATCGAGACGCTCCAGGCCGCGGCGCCCGCCCGCCCGGCCGCCGCGCCGCCGCCCGAGCCCTACCGGCCCGACATGCTCCCCGGCGCGGGCAGCGTCTACGAGCCCTCGCCGCAGGAGCGGTTCGACGCCATCCGCCGGGAACTGGCCGAGCCGCAGCGCCCCGCCGCCGATCCCTATCGCCAGCCGCAGCGCCCCGCCTTCGGCGAGCAGCAGGAGCCGCGCCGCGAGGGTTCCATCCGCGAACAGCTTCTCAAGAAGCCGCTCAGCAGCCTGATCCGGCGCTAGGATCGATCCGCCGCCAGCTCTCGTCGAGCTGGTTGCGGAACCAGGTCATCTGGCGCTTTGCATATTGCCGTGTCGCCGCCGCACCGCGCTCGATGACCTGCGCCTCGCTCATCCCGCCGGCCAGCATGGCCGCGATCTGCGGCACGCCGATCGCCTTCATCACCGGCATGGCGGGCGAAAGCTTAAGCGCCAGCAGCGCCTTCACCTCCTCCACCGCCCCCGTTTTCAGCATCTCGCCAAAACGCCGGTCGATGCGGGCGGCAAGCACCGCGCGGTCCGGCAGAACGACGATCTTCTCCGCCCGCGCGGCGTCGATCACCGCCGGCCCCGCCGCCGCCTGGAAATGGGCAATCGACCGGCCGGTCGTCTCCAGCACTTCGAGCGCCCGCAGGATGCGCTGTCCGTCCCCCGGCATGAGACGCCGGGCCGTTTCCCCGTCGCGCTCCGCCAATTCCTTGTGCAGCGCCTCGGCCCCTTCCGCCGCAAGCCGGGCGCGCAGGCGCTCGCGCACGTCATCGGAAATGACCGGCATGTCGGAAAGGCCGCCGGTCAGCGCGCGGAAATAAAGGCCCGTGCCGCCCACGAAGACGGGAAGCTTCCCCCGCTCCCGCAATTCGCCGACAAGGGCCGCCGCCTCGCGCAGCCAATCGCCGGTGGAATAGGCCGCGCCCGCCGGCACATGGCCGTAGAGCCGGTGCTCGATGCCGCCCATGTCGTCCGGCTGAGGGCGGGCCGTCAGCACATTCAGCGTGTCGTAGACCTGCATGCTGTCCGCATTGACCACGACGCCGCTGTGCTCGGCCGCAAGCCGCACGGCAAGCGCGGACTTGCCGCTCGCCGTCGGGCCCGTTATCAGGATCGCGTCCCGCATTCGATCAAGGTTTCTCATCATGGCTTTCGTTGCCACGCTTGTCGCCAATCCGTCAAATCCTGTTCTGACGCCCGCCATCGCCGAAAAGGCCGCCGACGCGGTCAAGGCGTCCGGCCTCTACTGGCTCGCCGACGGCATCGCCTGCGATATCGCGCTGCGCGACGGCAGCGACATCCACGCCGCCCGCGACACGATCCTCGCGGCCATCGCCGGCGCGCCCATCGACCTTGCCGTGCAGGAGGCCGAGACGCGGCGCAAGAAGCTGCTGATCGCCGACATGGATTCGACCATGATCGGCCAGGAATGCATCGACGAGCTGGCGGCGGAAGTCGGCCTGAAGGACAAGGTCGCCGCCATCACCGCCCGCGCCATGAACGGCGAGATCGCCTTCGAGCCCGCCCTTCGCGAGCGCGTCGCGCTGCTGAAGGGCCTGCCGGTCTCCGTCATCGGCGAGGTGATCGAGAAGCGCATCACGCTGACGCCCGGCGGGCGCGAGCTCATCGCGACCATGAAGGCGAAGGGCCATTACACCGCCCTCGTCTCCGGCGGCTTCACCGTCTTCACCAGCCGCATCGCCGAAACGCTCGGCTTCGACGAGAACCGCGCCAACATCCTGCTCGATGCCGACGGCAGGCTCACGGGCGAGGTCGCCGAGCCGATCCTCGGCAAGCAGGCCAAGGTGGATGCGCTGGTCGACATTTCCGAGCGCCTCGGCATTTCGCCCGAGGAGGCCATGGCCGTCGGCGACGGGGCCAACGACCTCGGCATGCTGCACCTTTCCGGCACCGGCGTCGCGCTGCACGCCAAGCCCGCCGTCGCGGCCGAAGCGAAGATCCGCATCGACCACGGCGACCTCACCGCGCTTCTCTATCTGCAGGGCTACCGCAAATCGGATTTCGTGACGGCGATCTAAAGGGAAAGCCCATCATCCCGCTGCCGCGACCTTCTCCCCGCAAGCGGGGAGAAGGAGAATGCCGCACCGTTTTCCAGAATGACGGACACCGATAGAGGCAAGGCCTCGCCACTATGCTCCTTCTCCCCGCTTGCGGGGAGAAGGTGGCCGGCAGGCCGGATGAGGGGCCGCCCCATACCTGAATCACACTCTTCACATCCACCGCCAAACCCCTGACGGGACTCGGCTTTCCGTCAGTCGATACGCACCGTGATATAGCGCAGCGCGCCGCTGCGGTTGGAGACCATCATCAGCACATTGCGGCGGTCTTCCGACTTCAGCTTGGCGACACGGCTCTTGACCTCTTCCGCCGTCGTGACGGTCTCCTGGCCGACCTCGACGATCACGTCGCCCGGCACGATGCCGCGCTCGGCGGCGGCCGAGCCCGGTGCGACCTCGGTGATCACCACGCCCTTGACGCTTTCGACGATGTTGAAGGTCTTGCGCGCATCCTCGTCGAGATCGCCGATGCCCATGCCGAGAACGGTCTCGATGTTCTTCGGCAGCGCCTGCTCCTCGGTATCGGGGGCCGTTCCCTCCTCGGTCGTGCCCTCGTCCGGCGTCGCCTCGTCGGCGGGATCCGCCTGCTTTTCCCCGTCTTCCAGGCGGCCGAGCGTGATCTTGACGGTCATCTCCTTGCCGCCGCGCAGAAGCACGACGTCGACCGCCTTGCCCACCGGGCTTTCGGCGACGACGCGCGGCAGGTCGCGCATCTCGTGCACGTCCTTGCCGTCGAAGCGGACGATGACGTCGCCCGTCATGATCGAGCCGTTGTCGACCGGCCCGCCCTTGATGACGCCGGCGACCAGCGCCCCCTTGGTCTCCGTCATGCCGAGGCTTCCGGCGATGTCGTCGGTGACCGGCTGGATGCGCACGCCGAGCCAGCCGCGGCGCGTCTCGCCATAGTCGCGAAGCTGCAGGAAGATGTTCTCGGCAAGTTCCGTCGGCACGGAGAAGCCGATGCCGATCGAGCCGCCCGACGGCGAGATGATCGCCGTGTTGATGCCGATGACCTCGCCCTTCATGTTGAACAGCGGACCGCCGGAATTGCCGCGGTTGATGGCGGCGTCCGTCTGGATGAAGTTGTCGTAGGGGCCGGCATTGATGTTGCGGCCGCGCGCGGAAATGATGCCGACGGTCACCGAGCCACCGAGGCCGAACGGATTGCCGATCGCCATCACCCAGTCACCGATGCGCATGGTGCGGGAATCGCCGAACGGCACGGCCTTCAGCGGCGCCTTCGGCTCCACCTTGAGGAGCGCAAGGTCGGTCTTCGGGTCCGTGCCGACCAGCTTGGCCTTCAGCTTGGAGCCGTTGGCGAAGTTCACCTCGATGTCGTCGGCGCCCTCGATGACGTGGTTGTTGGTGGCGATGAAGCCCTTGGGGTCGATCACGAAGCCGGACCCCAGCGAATTGACCGTCTGGGGCTGGTTCGAGCCGTCCTCGCCCTTGAAGAACTCGTCGAAGAAATCCTGGAAGGGCGAGCCTTCCGGCACCTGCGGCATGGGCGCCTTGTCGTCGCTCTTGACGTTCTGCGAGGTGGAGATGTTGACCACCGCGTCGAGCAGGCCCTCGGCGAGATCGGCGACGGATTCGGGGCCCGCGGGCTTTACCTCGGCCCTTGCCGGAACGGCGAGCGGCCCTGCGCCGAGCGAAAGGCTCACCGCGAGCGCGAGTGCCGCATGGGCTACGTTGGACCTGGTCTTCAAAGCCATGTTCGGCATCCTCTTTCGTCTGCTGGGTCGCGGCCAGTCTTTGCCCGCCATAAGGCGAAAATCAGTCGGCCGCGATGATTTGCCGTGAAGTCTTGCCTGCATTGGCCACGGGCCGCAAGGGCGGCTTTCACGCCCCGCGGATGAACCATACCATCACGACGCCGAGCGCGACGGCGACGAGCCCGGAGGTGCGAAGCTGGTTCTCCGGGATCTGCGGCAGCATTTGCGCCATGCGCCTCAAAACCGAAGGGGCCAGTGCGTACACCAGCCCCTCGATGATCAGGAAGAACGCGATCCCCGTCAGGAAATCGGACACGCGCGTTCTCAGTTCGCCGTCGACGGCGTCGTTGCCGTGCCGGTCGCAGCGCCGGTGCCCGAGGCAGGCTTGCTGCCGGCGGCATCCTCGAAGTAGCGGAAGAACTCCGACTGCGGCGACAGGACGAGCGTCGTGTCCGAAGAGCCCATCGAATCGCGGTAGGCGCTCATCGACCGGTAGAAGTCGAAGAAGACCGGATCCTGCGAGAAGGCCTGGCCGAAGACGCGGTTGCGCTCGCCTTCGCCCTCGCCTCGCAGGATTTCCGAATCGCGCTGTGCCGCGGCAACCAGTTCGACGACCTGGCGGTCGGCGATGGCGCGGCGGCGCTGGCCTTCCTCATTACCGCGGGCGCGGATGAGTTCGGCTTCCGCCAGGCGCTCGGCCTTCATGCGGTCGTAGGTCTGCTGCGAGACCTCCTGCGTGAGGTCGGTGCGGCGGATACGGACATCGGAGATGGTGAGGCCGAGGTTCGAAGCGTCGTTCGTCAGCTCGCCGCGGACTTCGCGCATCATCGAGGCGCGCTCTTCCGACAGCGCGGATTCGAAGCCGCGCAGACCGTAGACCCGGCGCAGGGCCGCGTCGAGACGGGTACGCAGGCGCGCTTCCGCTGATTCGCGATCACCCGAGACCGCTTCACGGAAGCGGCGGGCATCGGTGATCTTGTAGACCACGAAGGCATCGACCTCATAGAACTTGCCGCCCGAGACCTGGACGCGGATGTCGTCGAGGTCGAAGCGCAGCGCCTGGTCCTGGATGTACTGGACGCTGTCGGCATCCATGAAGCCGAAGGGCAGCTTGAAGTAGAGGCCGGGCTCTGTCTTGACGTCCTTGATCTGGCCGAAGCGCAGCACGATGGCCTGCTGGCGCTCGTTGACGACGAACACCGACGAATAGGCGATGAAGAGAAGAACGCCGATGGCGATCAGGATTGCCGGTACGCGGTTGCCCATCACTGCGTGCCTCCTACCTGCTGCTGGCCGGTCGCCCGGCCGAGTTCGTTGAGGGGAAGGAAGGGAACGACACCCTGTCCGCCCTGCTTCTCGTCGATGATGACCTTCTTGGAGTTCTTCATCACGCCTTCCATGGTTTCGAGGAAGAGACGCTTGCGCGTGACGTCGGGAGCGGCCTTGTACTGCTCGTAGACGGACAGGAAGCGTGCCGCCTCACCTTCCGCTTCCTTGACGACGCGGTCCTTGTAGGCGGCCGCCTCTTCGCGGATCTGCGCGGACTGACCGCGGGCAAGACCGAGCTTCTGGTTGGCGTACTGGTTGGCTTCCTCGACGAAACGGTCTTCGTCCTGCTCGGCGCGCTGCACCTCGTCGAACGCATCGGCCACTTCGCGCGGCGGAGCCGCATCCTCGATGGCAACGGTGTTGATCGAGATGCCGGCGCCATAGGCGTCCATGGTCGCCTGGATGGTGGACTTCACGCCCTCGGCGATCGCCTGGCGGTTGTCGCGGAAGATGTCCTGCGCCGGACGGCGGCCGACGACTTCACGCATGGCGCTTTCGGCGACCTGCTGCAGCGTCTCGGCCGGATATTCGAGGTTGAACAGATAGGCCTGCGGGTCGGTGACCGAATAGAGCACCGAGAACTGGACGTTGACGATGTTCTGGTCGCCCGTCAGCATCAGGCCGGACTTGTCGGAATTCGCCGAGGCCGCGCGGCGGCCGATATTCTGCTGCTGCTCGGTGATCTTGACGAGCTCGACGGTCTCGAAGGGCCAGAAATGGAAATGCAGACCCGGCATGGAGACTTCCTGCTTGGGCTTGCCGAAGCGCAGCTCGACGCCGCGCTCGTCCGGCTGGACGGTGTAGATGGCATTCATCAGCCAGAAGACGCCGACGAGCAGCAGCGCGATAACGACGATGCCGCCGTTGAAGCCGCCGGGCATGACGTTCTTAAGCTGGTCCTGGCCACGCCGGATGATCTCCTCGAGGTCCGGCGGGCCGCCATTACCGCCACCGCCGCCGCCGCGGGGGCGGTTCGGTCCCTGCCCCCATGGCCCCTGATTGTTTCCGCCGCCGCCGCCCCAAGGGCCGCCGCCGCCGTTCTGATTGCTCCAGGGCATCAATACCTCTTTCTTTGCATCCCCTTGGCGCGCTTCCGTGGATGCGAAAACGCGCCATCGCTTGTTCTGAGCATTTCGCGGATTGTTTCGCCGCGCAACGCTAGGTGAACCCGTTATAGGTATCCCTCGGGCACCTTTCAACAAATCCGCGGCGCGTTGCGCGCCCGTGCGGCAAAATAGTTCGTGATCGAGTGCTAATCGCGCCCTTACCGAGCGCACGGATTAGAGATTATCAATGAAACTGAGTTGCTCAGTTTCGAGCTCTCGCTCTCGTTCTGGGGACTGAAGGTATGGCAGCTTGTTCCAATTCCCCTCAAACAACGGATTACGAGCCATGAACTCAGTAATTACACGTTGGCGGTGCTCAGGCTTTCGCCGTACCAAGTACGATATACGAAATGAAAAATCGTCAACTGAAGATTTGGGAAACTCTCGTTCGTAGCGATAGTACCACTCTGACGCTCCGAAGTCGAAGTCAAATTTCGCATCTCCGTTAATTGGGCCGCTATTTACATCAGTAAGGAATATCTTATTGATATAAGTATCAAAAATTTGATAAATATTCTCGCCACCAATTATGAAAAACTGATTTTTTCCCATGCATATAGAATAAAAATCAGCAAGCAACAAAGCCGTTTCGGGGTCTCTAGCCCACTTAACCTTTTCGGTATCCTCTACCGGGGATCGCGACAGAACAATATTCACTCGATTCGGTAGAGGCCGCCCCAAAGACTCGAAAGTCTTGCGCCCCATGATAATGGCATGCCCTTGAGTGAGTGCTTTAAAATTCTTTAGGTCGGTACCAAGGTGCCAAGGCAACCTATTCTCGATGCCAATAATACGGTCGGGATAGCTGCGCGCCACAATTGAAACTGCGGATGGCATTTTAGCGCGATGCTTACTAGACACAAACTCGACCCATCAAGCTCTTGAGGCACATCAGGTGCAATGGGCGATCCTCATGACAGATAAGGCCCATTAGGACAACCTCTCCCCCAAATTCTGCCAGCCCCGCTAGACGTTCTCCACTATCGAACAAGTTTGGCGATGTCAGGCAAGGAGATGTGCTTAGTCAGACGGCGATGGGCGCCTTGATATTTGAATCGGCTTCGTAGCTGATCAGGGTGAAGTCCTCGAATTTGAAGGAGAAAAGGTCCTTCACATCGGGATTGATCTTCATGAAGGGCAAGGGCTTCGGCCGGCGCTTCATCTGCTCGCGCACCTGCTCGAAATGGTTGGAATAGATATGGGCGTCGCCCAGCGTGTGCACGAAGTCGCCCGGCTGCAGCCCGCTCACCTGCGCGACCATCATGGTCAGCAGCGCATAGGAGGCGATATTGAAGGGCACGCCGAGGAAAATGTCGGCGGAGCGCTGGTAGAGCTGGCAGGAGAGCTTGCCGTCCGCTACGTAGAACTGGAAGAGGCAATGGCAGGGCGGCAGCGCCATCTCGTCGACCAGCGCCGGGTTCCAGGCCGAGACGATGTGCCGTCGGGAATTCGGATTGTTGCGGATGCTGTCGAGGACGGCGACGATCTGGTCGAGATGCCGGCCGTCATGGGTCGGCCAGGAGCGCCACTGGTAGCCGTAGACCGGACCGAGGTCGCCGTTCCCGTCGGCCCATTCGTCCCAGATGGTGACGCCGTTCTCGCGCAGATAGGCGATGTTCGTGTCGCCCTTCAGGAACCACAGCAGCTCGTGGATGATGGAGCGCAGGTGCAGCTTCTTGGTGGTCAGCACCGGGAAACCTTCGGAAAGGTCGAAGCGCATCTGGTAGCCGAAGACGCCGCGCGTGCCGGTACCGGTCCGGTCACCCCGGTCGGTGCCGTTTTCCATCACATGGGCGAGAAGGTCGAGATACTGCTGCATGGTCGCCGCCGATTCGTTGTCCAGCGTTCGATACTAGAGCCGAAGCGGCGGCGGCCAAAGGGCGAAATGGGATTTTCCCGGCTTTCCTCAGGCGAGCGCGCCGAGCTTTCCGAGTTCCTTGGCGGTGAGATAGTAGAAGGTCACGCGCGACTTGGAGCGGTCGTCGGCCATCGCCTTGCAGACGGCCTCGACGGCCTTGTCGGCGGCGTCGCCCGTGATGCCGAGCTTCTTGCCGCACCACTTTTCCTTCACGCGGTTCAGTTCTTCCGGATCCGAGCAGGAGACGAGCGAGGAGTCGCGGTTGCGCAGGGCGATGCCCAGATGGCTCACGATCTTCTTGACGATGGCCTCGTCGGCACCGCTGTCATACTTGCGGACATCTGCGAGATAGTCGGTCATGGTGTCTCCTCTACGGTCGTTCGGCTGCCGCCGTCATGGGGTCCCGCCGCATGCCCATGTTTTTCAACGCATGGCGGCAAGTCAAGCGCTAATGAACGCCTGCCCGGCCCCGTGGCAAAATCCCATTCACAAAACCCTTTTCTTGCGCACCGGGAGCGCCTATATGTGAAGTGCTGCTTCGGCAGCTATGGCAATAAACGGGCGGTGTAATAAACCCATTGGACCCGGGGGCGGTACCCGGCGCCTCCACCAAAAACCGGTCGATTTCGACGGACCGGCTTTTGATGGGGGCGAAATAGGATCGACAAGGGCGTAAAGATCGACTTTTTGCTCGGCATTGTACCACCGTTATCGGGCTAAACTTGTAGTTGCAAACGACAACTATGCGGAAGCTCGTCTCGCTGCCTAATGGCGGTGTGACACTTCACTCAAAGTCCTGACGGGTCGCACCGGCAGGCGGGGTCCGAAGGCACCTGGCAACAGAAGCCTTCACC
Source organism: Shinella sp. R2-11 (assembly GCF_055330205.1). Classification (NCBI taxonomy): domain Bacteria; kingdom Pseudomonadati; phylum Pseudomonadota; class Alphaproteobacteria; order Hyphomicrobiales; family Rhizobiaceae; genus Shinella; species Shinella sp. R2-11. Next base: position 682,838 of record NZ_JBVAPC010000002.1, read on the forward strand.
TTCTCCAATCCCTTGAAATGGTCTATAGCTGTCCCAGATGACTCGTGCCGCAGGGCATGAGATTGAACGAAGAATGCCTGAATACAAGGGCAGCAAGAAAGACAGGAACGGATGGCGCAAGACCACATTCGCTACGACATTCTCGCCCAGGACGCGCTGCGCAGCGTCATTCGCAAGGTTCTGTCCGAAGTTGCGGTCACGGGCCATTTGCCCGGTGAGCACCATTTCTTCATCACCTTCCTGACCAACGCCCCCGGCGTGCGCATCTCGCAGCACCTCAAGGCGAAATATGCCGAGCAGATGACCATCGTCATCCAGCACCAGTTCTGGGACCTCAAGGTCACCGAGAGCCTCTTCGAGATCGGCCTCTCCTTCTCCGATACGCCGGAAAAGCTCGTCATCCCCTTCAATGCCATCCGCGGCTTCTACGATCCGTCCGTCAGCTTCGAACTGGAATTCGACGTGCCGGCGGTCGAGGAGGAAGAGGATCATTCCGCCGAGGTGACGGCCTATCCCGCCGCGCCGGAAAAGGCCGAGGATGCCGCCGATGAGCCGGCGCCCCCGACCGGCGGCGGCGACAACAAGGGCGGCTCCGTCGTCTCGCTCGATTCCTTCCGCAAGAAGAACTGAGCCTTTCCGATGAGCGGCGACGTCGTCAATCTCCGCCGGTTCCGCAAGCAGAAGGCACGCTCCGACAAGGAGAAGCAGGCCGAGCAGAACCGCGTCGCCTTCGGCCGCACGAAGGCGGAGAAATCCCTGACGCGCGCGCTGAACGAAAAGGCGGAAAAGACGCTGGAGCAGGGCCGCATCGAGCGGCCCGGCGATGCTCAGGACGGCGAAAAAGGCTGATATCCCAGCACCTTGCCGGCATCCCCGGAATCGATCTGCCAACGGCCTGAATCATCCTGTGAGGACGGCATGATCCGCAAATATTCCACCACGCTGCATGGCCACCGCACGAGCTTCTCGCTCGAACCGGCATTCCATGACGAGCTGAAACGCATCGCGGACGCGCGCTCCATGCCGCTGGCCGCGCTTCTCAGGGAGATCGACGATGCGCGCGGCGTCGAGGGCAACCTGTCCTCGGCGCTGCGTCTCTTCGTCCTGCAATGGCTGAAGCAGCGGGCGGGCGACGCCCCGCTCAATTGACGCCGGGCAGCGCGTCGAAATTCAGGCTTTGCCCATTGCCGACGGGCGGCAACTCGCCGCCGCGCTCGACGCCTTCCTCCGGCGAGACCGGCAGGCGTCGGCGCGCGGCCTCCTCTTCGGCCTTGCGCGCTTCCTCGGCGGCCTTCTGTTCTGCAAGGCGTCTTGCCTGCTCCTGCGCTTCCGCCTCCCGGCGCGCATCCTCGGCAGCCTTGCGCTTTGCCTCTTCGGCAGCCTGCGCGGCGCGCTCCTGCTCGGCCCGCGCGCGCGCTTCGGCGCGCAGGCGCTCTTCCTCCTCCATCCGCAGCCGCGCCGCCTCGGCCTCCGCCGCGCGCGCCTCGGCGCGTGCGCGATAAAGCGCGGCCTCCCGGCGCAGGCGCTGCTTCTCCAGCACGTTGGCCTGCAGCGTCTCCACGCGCCGCCGCTCCGTCTCGAAACGGCGCAGCGACAGGTAATTGGCAAGCGGCTGGACATCGAGCTCGACGCCAGGCGCTTCCACAAGGCCGCGATAGCCGAGCGCCACTTCCGGCTCCGCCCCGGCGAGCGCCTCCTCGCCGGCCTTGTAGGTCACAGCGAGCCGGCCGGTCATGGTCTCGTCGGCAAGGTCGATATCCGCATCGCCGGAAAGCGCCGCCTTGCCGTCTTCCGCCGTCACGTTCTGGACGCGCAGCTTGCCGCTGGCGAGCGCGAAGGGAATGCGCACGGTCCCCAGCGCTGCCTCGCCTTTCAGCACGGCATCCGCGGCAAAGCCGGCGACCCGCTCGGGCGTGACATCGCCTTCGATCCGGTCCGCGGCCGAAAGCAGCGAGGGGAACGCCCCGGTATCGATGCCGCGCACCACGAAATCGGCCACCCGCGCCTCGCCCGAACCGCTCGCCCCTTCGGCCATGGCCCGCACGCTCTTGCCGGACGCGTCCACGGCAAGCGTCACATCCGCCTTGCCGCCCGCGACCGCGCTGTCGGGGCTCGCCCAGACGATCTTCGACAGATCGGCCCCGGAAAGCGCTGCCCGCGCCTCGAACAACCCGTTCTCCTCGGAATTCGCCACCTTGAGGCGGCCCGAAAGCTTGCCGCCCAGCCAGTCGCCGGCCATGTCCGTCAGCGTCAGCTCACCGCCCTTCCAGGCGAGATTGCCCTTGAAGCCCTCCACCGCGCCGTAGAGCCCCGGCCAGAACGCGCCGGCCTCGAGCGCCACGGCGAGGTCCGCATTCTCAAGCAGCGGCTGGCCGAGCGGCGCGGCATTGAGCCCGCCTTCCGCAGCATCGGTCACGGGCCCCGCCACGGCCTCGGCAAGGAAGGCGAAGTCGAGGGTATCGAATCGAAGGGCGCCGGTCCCGGCAAGCGTCGGCGCCGTCCGATCGAGCGTCAGCCCGCCGGAAAAGCCGTTGCGGTCGGCCTCGCCGGCGATATCCGTGATGGCGACGGCTTCAGCGCTGGTGTCGACCGATGCCTGCAAGGTCAGCGGCAGCCCCGCGCCGCCCTGCGGCAATGCGATGCCGTTCATCATCAGATAGGGCTCGATATCGTCGCTCTTCGCCGAAAGGGTGAGCGCCCCCGTCAGGAAATTCGCCGCAGAAAGCGCCGCCGTGCCCTTGGCCGAGATCGACGTCTTGCCGGCATTGAACGCCGCCGAGACCGTTGCCGCCCCCTCCTCCGGCTGGTCGACGCTGAAGGTGACGCTGCCGTCGGGATCGGCATCGAAGGGAAGCGGATCGAGGCCCATCTGCCCGGCCAGCACCACGGATTGCGGATTGAAGAGGCTGCCCTCCAGCTTGAAGCCGCGCCCTTCCAGAAGCTGCGCAAGACCGGACGCCGAGAGCTTGAGATCGACGCGCCCGTCATTGACCGGCCCCGCGAGCGTGAAGGTGGCGGGACCATCCTCCTCCCCGGAAACGGCGGCGCGCAGCGACAGGTTCGCATTGTCGTAGTAGCCGGCATTGGCGACGAAACGGGTGAGCAGCGGATGGGCCGGGAGGTGGCGCGCCAGGAGATCGGCGACGGGCTGCATGGCATCCGCCTTGAGCGTCACGTCGAGCCCGGCGCTCGGCTCGGTCAACGTGCCGCCGAGCGTGCCGTTCGCCGAAAGCGCAGCACCCGCGAGCGAGGCGACATCGAAGCGGCTGAGGGTGAAAATCCCGTCCTTGGCAGACAGCACGGCCTCGACCCCGTCGGCGCTCTCGCCGAAGGCGTGCAGACGATCCGCCTTGATGTCGAGTGCGATGGAATGGCCGAGCACGGCCGGCAGCGAGGCGTCGCCGGCAAAGAGCCCGGCAAGGGCCTGCAGCGAATCCAGCTCCACCTCGTCGCCGCGCAGTTGCAGCGAAAGCGTCGGGGCCGCGTCGGCGCGGGATTCGCGCTCCAGCCGGCCGGTGAGCGAGGCGCCGTCCACGGCGATTTCGAGGTTTTCGAAACGCTGCAAATCGTCGGTGAGGTTCACGTCGGCCGAAAAGCCCGCAGTCTTCAGCTTGCGGATTTCCGGATCGACGGAACCGGCCAGCCAGGCGGCAAGGCCGGACGGCTGGTTGGAGGCCACCAGCAGGTTGCCGACGAAGCCGCGATTGCTCCGGAGCGTCAGGCGGCCCTTGGCCTCCAGCGCGGTGCGGCCGGGCAATTGCGCATCCGCGCGGTCGATCCGCCAGCTGTTGCCGTCCGGCTTCACATCGAGGCGGATCTCGCGCACCGTCGTGTCCCCCACGACCACGGCGGGCAGGAACAGGCTTGCCCGCCCCGGCACCTGCGGAATGGGGATATCGGCGGCGATCGCCAGTAGCGCCTGGAGCCGCTGGCGGGCGGAGACCTGCGGGTTGCGGCCGGTCTTGCCGCCCTCTCCCTTGTTGCCGATGCGGCTGACATCGATCTGCTGGCCATCGGCGATCAGCAGGAATTCGGGCGCGCGGCCGGTATCGAGCGTCGCCTCGCCGGTCACCACATAGGGATCGTCCTGCGGCCCGGCCTCCAGCCGGTATTCGGGAACGCGGATGCGCTCGTTCGAAAGCTCGAACTTTCCGGCGACGCGGATCGGATCGGCCGTCGCCTCGCCCTTGGGACGCGGCTTTTCCGCGAGCGTGAAGCCGCCCTGGTATTGCGGGCGGAAGTCCACCACCTTCAGCACGCCGTCGAGATCGGCGCTGAAGGACAGCCGGTCCGGCACGATGCGGGCGCGCATCGAGAGCTCGCCGCTCTCCACCTGCCCGCTCGCGAGCTGGAATGCGCCGGTCTCGCCGTCGAGCGCCGCGCGCCCGTCGATGCGCCACGGCCCGCCGAGCGACTTGGCCGAAACCTGCGCATCGAGGCCGGTGACATGCCGCGTGCGACCGGTCTGCTCGTCGACGAATTCGATCTCGCCGCCGGTGATCGCGACGTTTTCGAGGATGACCGTCTTGGCGGGAATGTCGGATTTCAGGCCGCGCGCCCAGTCGAGCGTGCCGTCGGAAAACAGCTTGACGCGTGCCTTCGGCTCCTCGATGCGCATGTCGAAGATCAGCGCCTCGCCGGAAAGGAACGGCGCAAGCTCCGCATCCATGGAAAAGCGCGCCACCTCCACCAGCGGCTCGCCGTCCTCCGGCGCGCCGACGCGCACGTCGCTCAGCGTGACGGAGGGAAACGGCAGCAGCCGCGCATCGACGCTGCCATGCACGGTGACGGGACGGCCCATGATGCGGCTCGCCTCGCGCTCGAAATCCTGCCGGAAACTGGTCCAGTCGACGAAGAGCGGGGCAAGCAGCGCCGCGAACAGCGCCACGACCACCACGCCGCCGACAAAGAGCCCGATCCTAGAAAGCACGCCGCAAGCCTCGAATTCCGTTCAATCGCTTCACGATAGCGTCTAATTCTCCGGCAGGGTCGAAAAAATCTTGCCGGGGTTGAGAATGTTGTCGGGGTCGAGCGCCTGCTTGATCTGCCGCATCAGATGCACGGCGCCGCCGAGCTCGCCCGGCAGGAAGGCCTGCTTGCCCTGCCCGATGCCGTGTTCGCCCGTGCAGGTGCCGTCCATGGCGAGCGCGCGCGCATTGAGCCGGGTGACGAAGGCCTCGACCCCGGCGATCTGCGCCGCGTCCGTGTCGTCGAAGATCAGGCTGACATGGAAATTGCCGTCGCCGGCATGGCCGACGATGGGCGCCAGCAGGCCGTGCTCCTCGATGTCCCGTTCCGTCTCGGCCACGCAGTCGGCCAGCCGGGAGATCGGCACGCAGACATCCGTCGCGATGGCGGCATAGCCGGGATGCAGCGCCTTGGACGCCCAGTAGACATTGTGCCGTGCCTTCCAGAGCCTGGCGCGCTCCTCCGCGTCCGCCGTCCACTGGAACGTGCCGCCGCCGCATTCGGCCGCAATGGCGCCGAACTCCTCCGATTGCAGCCGGACATTTTCCTCATTGCCGTGGAATTCGAGGAAGAGCGTCGGCTGCTCCGGCAGGGTGAGACCCGAATAGGCGTTGCACGCCTTGATCTGCAGCGTGTTGAGCAGCTCGATGCGTGCGACGGGAATGCCGAGCTGAATCGTCATGATCACCGCATTGCAGGCGTCCTTCAGCGTCGGAAAACCACAGATGCCGCCGGCGATCACCGCGGGAATGCCCTGGAGGCGCAGCGTGACCGAGGTCAGGACACCGAGCGTGCCCTCCGCGCCGACGAAGAGGCGGGTGAGATCGTAGCCGGCCGAGGACTTCCTGGCACGGCGGGCGGTGCGGATCTCCTCGCCCGTCGCCGTCACGGCGGTCACGGCAAGCACGTTGTCCTTCATCGTGCCGTAGCGCACCGCATTGGTGCCGGAGGCACGCGTCGAGGCCATGCCGCCGATCGAGGCATTGGCGCCGGGATCGATGGGGAAGAAAAGGCCGGTGTCGCGCAGGTAGAGGTTCAGCTCCTCGCGGGTGATGCCGGGCTCGACCGTGCAATCGAGGTCCTCGGCATTGACCTCAAGCACGCGCTTCATGTTGCTGAAATCGATGGAAATGCCGCCCTCGGGCGCGTTCACCTGCCCCTCCAGCGAGGAGCCCGTGCCGAAGGGAACGACCGGCACCTTGAGTTCGGCGCAAAGGCCGACGACAGCCTTCACCTCCTCGGCATTCTCCACGAAGACGACCCCGTCGGGAAGCTGGGCGGGAATATAGGTGGTGGTATGCGCGTGCTGGGCACGCATCGCCTCGCCCGTCTGCAATCGCGGCCCGAAGCGCTCCGCAAGGCGCGCGAGCGCCTCGGCAATGCCAGCTTCGTTGCGCGCCCCGGTCCTGATATCCGCCAATGCCATCGTAACGTCCTCACATTCGTGGGGATTTACTCAGCAAATTGCCGCCCGGCTGTCCAGCCGCAATATCGGCTTGTCGCCACCTTTGCCGGCGACGATCACTCGGCCGCCAGCGGCAGGACCTCGGCCTCATCGCCCTTTGCGAGCATGCGCGCATGCTCCAGCTCGGCGGCAAGGCGCTTTTCCTCGTCGGCGTGGGGGCTGGTGAAGCGGGCGATCACGAGATAGGCGACCGGCGTCAGGTACAGCGTCACCACCGTCGCAAGGCCGAGGCCGCCGACGAGCACCCAGCCGAGCGAGATGCGGGCTTCCGCACCCGCCCCGCTTGCCAGCACCAGCGGCACCGCGCCGACGACGGTGGCGATCATCGTCATCAGCACGGGACGCAGGCGGATGTTCGAGGCGTTCTCGATGGCGCTGCGGATATCCTGCCCGCGGTCGCGGAGCTGGTTGGCGAATTCCACGATGAGGATGCCGTTCTTCGCCATGATGCCGACGAGCAGCACGAGGCCGATCTGGCTGTAGATGTTGAGCGTCGTCCCCGTCAGGATCATCGCGAACACGGCGCAGGCAAGGCCGAGCGGCACCGTCACCATGATGATGATGGAGCTGACGAAGCTTTCGAACTGCGCCGACAATACGAGGAAGATGATGGCGATGGCGAAGCCGAAGGTGACGATGAGGCCGCTCGAATTCTCCTGCAGCGTCGCCGCTTCCGCCATCGGCAGCAGGCGCGAGCCCTCCGGCAGCAGCGGCTCGGCCATGTCCTGCACCATCTTCAGCGCATCGCCGAGCGCCAGCCCGTCCTTGAGGCCGGCGGAAAGCGAGACAGCGCGAAGCTGCTGCTCGCGCGAGAGCTGCGGCGCCACGGCCTTTTCCTCGAGCGAGGCGATGGAGGACATCGGCACGATCTTGCCGTCGCCGGTCTTGAGGAAGATGTTCTCGAGGTCCATCGGATCGTTGATCGGCGTCGTCGTGGAGGAGAGCTTCACCGGATAGGCCTGCCCCTCGACATAGACGTCGACGACGCTGGTGCCCTCCAGCATCGCCTGCAGCGCGGCCGAAAGACCGGTGATGTCGATGCCGAGATCGGCGGCGCGCTCGCGGTCGATCGTCACCGAAAGCTGCGCCTGGTTGGCCTCGTAGTTGAGGCGCACGTTCTGGAAGCGGCCGCTGTCCTCGATCTTGCGCACGAGTTCGGCCGCCGCATTGCCGAGCTTGGTATAGTCGTTGCCGACGAGCGCCACCTGCAGGCCGTTGCCGGCGCCGCGGATGCCGAGGCTGTTCGGCTGCATGGTGAAGGCGCGCACGGAGGGCACCGTCGCCACGGCGGTATTGATGTCCTGCACGATCTGCTGCTGCGTGCGGTCGCGCTCGCTCCACGGCGCCAGCGTCAGCACCATGAAGCCGCTGTTCGTCGAGCCGCCCTGTCCCGAGATGGAGAAGATGTTGACGATCTCGCCGCCGTCGTAGAGCGGACGCAGCTTGTTCTCGATCAGCTTCATCTGGTCCTGCGCATAATCGAGCGACACACCCTGCGGCGCGTTCACGCGCAGCATGACCATCGACCGGTCCTCGCTCGGCGTCAGCTCTGACTTGATCGTGAAGAACGAGGTCGCCCCCGCCGCCGTGAAGAGCAGCGCCACGAGGAAGACGACGAAGGGCGCGCCGAGGCAGGCGCTCAGCGTCGAGCGGTAGAAGCGCGAGGCCGCCCCGCCGATGCGGGCGAGGATGCCGGTATGCTCGTGCTTGACCTCCTTGGTCAGCATGCGCGAGGCGAGCATCGGGCAGAGCGTCAGCGCCACGAAGGAGGAAAGCAGCACGGCGAAGGCCAGCACGAAACCGAATTCGCGGAAGAGACGCCCCGCCTGCCCCGGCAGGAACGAGAGCGGCACGAAGACGGCGGCGAGCGTCGCGGTCGTCGCGATGACGGCGAAGAACACTTCGAGCGTGCCATGGATCGCCGCCGCGCGCGGCTTCAACCCCTCGGCGCGCCGGCGCACGATGTTTTCCAGCACCACGATGGCGTCGTCCACCACGAGGCCCGTCGCCAGCACGATGGCGAGCAGCGTCAGGATGTTGACCGAGAAGCCGGCCATGTAGATGGCCGCGATCGTGCCGATCAGCGCGATGGGCATGCTGATCGTCGGAATGAGCGTCGCGCGCCAGTCGAGCAGGAAGAGATAGATGACGAGCGTCACGATCAGCACGGCGACGACGAGCGCGATCTCCACCTCGTGGATGGCGCCGTCGATGAAGACGGCGTCGTCGCTGGTGATCTTGAGCTGGGTGCCCTCGGGCAGAACGGTGCCGAGGCGCGACACCATCTGCTTCACGCCCTCGGAAATGTCGAGCGTGTTGGACTGCGCCTGGCGGATGATGCCGAGGCCGATGCCCTGGCGGCCGTTGGAACGCAGCGCCGTCGAGCCCTCGTCCGGCCCCAGCGTCACCATGGCGATGTCGCCGAGGCGAACGCGGTTCTTGAGGATCAGGTTCTCGAAGTCGGAGGGCTTGGCAAGGTCGGCCGTCGCACGCACCGTGATGTCCTGGCTGCGGCTCTTCAGCGAGCCGGCCGGCACGTCGAAGGCGGCGGTCGCCAGCGCATTGCGCAGGTCCGCCACCGTCAGGCCGCGCGCGGCAAGCTTCGACTGGTCGACGTCGACGCGGAAGATCTTCTCCTGGTCGCCATAGACGACGACATCCGCGACCCCTTCGACCGAGGCGAGACGGTCGGTGATCTCGTTCTCGGCGAGCAACGTCAGGTCTTCGAGCGACTGCGTGTCGGAGGTCAGCGCAAGCCGCATGATCGGCTGGCTGTCCGCGTCGGCCTTGACGACGCGCGGCTCCTCTGCGCCGTCGGGGAGCTGGTTCGTCACGCGGCCGAGCGCGTCGCGCACGTCGTTGGCGGCCTGGTTGACGTCCGTCGTATCCGAGAATTGCAGCGTCACGCGGCTGCGGGCGAAGGAGGAGACCGCGGAAATGTCCTTGATGCCCTGCACGCGGGAGACCGCGCCCTCGATGACGTCGGTCAGCTCGCGGTCCACCGTCTCGGGCGAAGCGCCGTCGAAGGTGGTCGACACGCTGATGACCGGCTGGTCGACGGAGGGAAGCTCGCGGATCTCCACGCCGTTGAAGGCGGCAAGGCCGGCGACGACGATCAGCGTGTTGAGGACGAGGGCGAAGATCGGCCGCCGGATGAAGAGAGCGGTAAAGCCAGCCTTGCCGGTATCGTTGAGCCCGCCTGCCTCCCCCGACATCACGAGCCCTCCGTCACGGCGGGGGTCTGCTCCTCGGCCGTGCGCACCGCGCCGCCCGGGCGCAGCGTCTGCACGCCTTCCGTGACGACGGCGTCGCCCTCGGCAAGCGCGGCCTTCACCAGCACCTTGTCGGGATTGCGCTGGACGATATGGACCGGCACGCGCTCGACCGTGTCGCCCTTGAGCTTCCAGATATAGGAGCCGTCGGCGCTCCACTGGATCGCGAGCGGATCGACGCTCGGATAGAAATCGCCCTCGAAACGCATGTTCACCTGGAAGGACATGCCGGCGCGCAGCACGTCCTCGGGATTGCTGATGCGCGCCCGCACCCGCAGCGTCCGGCTTTCCTGCTCGATGCGGTTGTCGACGGCCTGGATCTTGCCGGTGAAGGTCTCGCCCGGTCGCGCGACGGCCGTCGCCGTCAGGTCGCTGCCGACGCGCACGCTGGTGGCGAAGCGCTCCGGCACCCAGTAGTCGACGAGGATTTCCGAGCGGTCGTCGATGCGGGCGATCGCCGAGGCGGTGGTGACGTAATCGCCCGGATTGACCGAGATGATGCCGACCACGCCGCCATAGGGCGCGGTGATGTCGCGGCGGCGGAGCGTCAGTTCCGCATTCCTGAGGGCGAGCTCCGCCGCCTTCAGCGCGGTCTCGGCATCCTGCAGGTCGGCAAGGCTGGTGGAGGAGCGCAGGTTCTGGATGCGCTTGAGCTTCTGCTCCGCGCTGTCGCGCGCGACGCGCGCCTGATCGGCGGCGATCTTCTGCTCGTCGCTGTCGAGCCGGGCGATCACCTGCCCCTGCTCCACGCGCTCGCCGGATTCGACGAGGACTTCCGTCAGGTTTCCGGTCGAATAGGGCGTGACCGTCACGGTGCGGATCGCCTCGCCGTCGCCGATGGCGTTCAGCCGGTCGTTGACGACGGCCATGGCGACGGGCCTGGTGGCGACGAGCGTCGGGCCGCCGCCGAAACCGCGGCGTTCGCCGCCTTCCTTCTCGCCCTCGGCCTTGCCGTCACCGGCCGGCGCGATGGCGGCGACGAGCCCGCCGGGCAGGCCCGCGGCCTCCAGCATGCCGTTCGCTCCCGGAACGAAGCGCCCCCAAAGCAATACCCCGGCCGCGATCACGCCGAAGCTGATGAGGAGCTGTTTCCAAACCCGCATGCACACTCTCTCCGATGGAAGCGAAACGTCGCCTGTTGCGACGCGACATAGGGCAAGTATCCCGCTTTGGAAATGAACCGGCAATGAAAGAGTACGATCATTACGAAATTGTAAGATAGCCGGGCCGGTCTGTTACCGAAATGTAAGAAAAGGTGGAGAAATCCGCCATGCCCGACCTTCCCTCGCTCGATGGGGGCGACGTCTCCGCCGGCGGCCTCGCAAGGGCCCGGACGGCTACGGTTTCCACAATCTTTCGGCCCTCGTTCTTCCCCGCGGAATAAAAGCAGAACGGAAAACTGGCCTTTCGGAACCGAATCACTACATTGAGCCGCATGATCAGCGGTTACGACGACATTCCCTTCTTCGACGAGGACCCGCAGCCCGGCGGCAAGCCCGCGGCGCCGGCAAAGCCGGCCGGCGGCCTCGGCATCGCCGCACGCGCCATGGCGGCCCGCGATGCCAACCGGGCGCCGGATTATCTCTCCGGCCTCAATCCCGAGCAGCGCGAGGCGGTCGAGACGCTCGATGGCCCCGTTCTGGTGCTTGCCGGCGCCGGCACCGGCAAGACGCGGGTGCTCACCACCCGCATCGCCCATATCCTCGCCACCGGCCGCGCCTTCCCCAGCCAGCTCCTCGCCGTGACCTTCACCAACAAGGCGGCGCGCGAGATGAAGGAGCGCATCGGCCTCCTCGTCGGCGGCGCCGTCGAGGGCATGCCCTGGCTCGGTACCTTCCACTCCATCGGCGTCAAGCTGCTGCGCCGTCACGCCGAACTCGTCGGCCTCAGGTCGGATTTCTCGATCCTCGACACCGACGACGTGGTGCGCCTCATCAAGCAGATCCTCCAGGCCGAGGGCATCGACGACAAGCGGTGGCCGGCAAAGCAATTCGCCGGCATGATCGACACCTGGAAGAACAAGGGCCTCGACCCGGCGCAGATCCCGGAAGGCGACGCCCGCGCCTTCGCCAACGGCAAGGGCCGCGAACTCTACGTCGCCTACCAGAACCGCCTGAAGACGCTGAACGCCTGCGACTTCGGCGACCTGCTGTTGCACCCGATCCGCATGTTCCGCGCCAATCCCGACGTGCTGGCGGAATATCACCAGAAGTTCCGCTACATCCTCGTCGACGAGTACCAGGACACCAACACCGCGCAATATATGTGGCTGCGCCTCCTCGCCCAGCGCCCGAAGGGCACGCCGCAGAACGTCTGCTGCGTCGGCGACGACGACCAGTCGATCTACGGCTGGCGCGGCGCGGAGGTCGACAATATCCTGCGCTTCGAGAAGGATTTTCCGGGCGCCAGGGTCATCAAGCTGGAGCGCAACTACCGCTCCACCGCCCATATCCTCGGCGCCGCCGGCCACCTGATCGCGCACAACGAGGACCGGCTCGGCAAGACGCTCTTCACCGACCGGCACGATCCCGACGACGACAAGGTCGTGGTGCACGCCGCCTGGGATTCCGAGGAAGAAGCCCGCGCCGTCGGCGAGGAGATCGAGCAGCTCCAGCGCAGGGAGCACAAGCTGAACGACATGGCGATCCTCGTGCGCGCCTCCTTCCAGATGCGCGAGTTCGAAGACCGCTTCGTCACGCTCGGCCTCAACTACCGCGTCATCGGCGGCCCACGCTTCTACGAGCGGCTGGAAATTCGCGATGCGCTCGCCTATTTCCGCCTCGTCAGCCAGCCGGCCGACGACCTCGCCTTCGAACGCATCGTCAATACGCCCAAACGCGGCCTCGGCGACACGACGATCCGCAACCTGCACGACTATGCGCGGGCGCGCGACATCCCTATGCTCGCCGCCGCGGCCGACATCGTCGAGACGGACGAACTGAAGCCGAAGGCGCGCAAGGCGCTCTTCGACGTCGTCGCCGATTTCCGCCGCTGGCAATCCCTGCTGGAAACGATGCCGCATACCGAGCTTGCCGAGCAGATTCTCGACGAGAGCGGCTATACCGCCATGTGGCAGGCCGACAAGTCGGCCGAGGCGCCGGGGCGGCTGGAGAACCTGAAGGAACTCATCCGCTCGATGGAAGCCTTCGAGTCCATGCGCGGCTTCCTGGAGCACGTCTCGCTCGTCATGGACGCCGAGCAGAACGAGAACCTCGACGCCGTATCGATCATGACGCTGCATTCGGCCAAGGGCCTCGAATTCGAGACCGTCTTCCTGCCCGGCTGGGAGGAAGGCCTCTTCCCGCACCAGCGCGCGCTCGACGAGGGCGGCCGCTCGGGGCTGGAGGAGGAACGCCGCCTCGCCTATGTCGGCATTACGCGCGCCAAGCGCCGCTGCCACATCTGGTTCGTCTCGAACCGCCGGATCCATGGCCTCTGGCAATCCACCCTGCCCTCGCGCTTCCTCGACGAGTTGCCGGAAACGCATGTCGAAGTGGCCGAGGTGGAGCAATCCTATGGCGGTTACGGCCGCGGCGGCTACGGCCAGTCGCGCTTCGACAAGCAGGAGCCGTTCCAGAACGCCTATTCGACACCCGGCTGGCGGCGCGCGCAGGCGAACCGCACGGATGCGACGCGGGACAACTGGGGCTCACGCTCCGGCCACGCGGTCGAGCGCATCGGCTACGGCGAGAGTGGCCCGCGCGGCCGCACCATCGAGGGCGAGCTGGTCGCCAAGTCGACCACGAGCGAGCCGTCGAAATTTTCGATCGGCGACCGGGTCTTCCACCTGAAATTCGGCAATGGCAACGTGGCGGCGGTCGAGGGCAACAAGCTGACGATCGATTTCGACCGCGCCGGCCAGAAACGCGTGCTCGACGGCTTCGTCGAGCGGGTGTGACGCCGGTCACCCCTCTGCCTGCCGGCATTTCGCCCAGCGGGAGGCTTGCTCATCGTTCAAAATGGAATGCAGAGGGCGCGGCACGTTAAGTCCCTCCCCCTTGTGGGGAGGGATTTAGGGAGGGGTCTCCCTTACGCCCCCGCCTTGCGATAGAGCGCGGCGAGCTGCGTGCGGGAGGACGGCAGTTCCGGCACCACGACCATCATGGTGACATGGCCGCGCTTGAAGGCATTGAGGAACGGCTCGTAGTTCTGGAAGGCGACGCAGCCGTGCGAACCCTTCTGATTGCGGAGCAGGTTGGTATGCGTGAGCAGGCCCGTGCGGTTCTTCGGATCGCGCCCGTCGACGGACAGCATGCGGATCGCCTCGACGCCGTGGAAACGCTGCTCGCGCATCCTCAAGCGATAGATGCCCTTCGGCGTCGGGCCGCTCATCTTCACATGCTCGTAATTCGGGTTGTCGCGCATCTTGCCGATGCCGGAATGGGCGCGAAGCTTCGTGCCGTCGGGCATGTAGACGGTCGCGGCCGAGACGTCGTAGATCGCGACCCGCGTGCCCTTGCCCGGCCAGCCGGTGCTGCTCTTGCCCGAGAAGAGGCCGCCGAAGAGCGAGCGCTCCGGCTTGACGATGGCGGCGACATCCTTGTCGTCGTCCTTGTCCTTGCTTTCCTCGCGGGCGGTGCGGGTGGCGGGCTTTTCCTCCACCGGCTTGCGCTCGATGGTGACGGTCTCCAGCGCCGGGCGGGCTTCCGGCAGCGGGATTTCACCGAGGATCATGTCCTCCTCGGGCTTCTCCTCTTCCGGCTTCTTCATCACGAGGCCGAAGGGCTGGAGATCCTTGCGGGCGGAAACGTCACTGGGCAGCAGCGCCGTCACCAGCGCGGGCTGGCCGCTCACGGCCTTCTCCTGTTCCACCGAGCGCTCGGCGCGGGCGAAGGCGGCTTCCAGCATCAGGGCCTTGGCCTTCTCGCGCTTGACGGCGGAAGCCAGCTGCACGGAAATCTTGCGCTGGTGCGCGGCCTGGATCGCCTCGGCGGTAAGCTGCTTCTGGCGGATCTCGCTTTCGGAGGGCGGCGAAAGGCGCGAGAATTTCGCGACCTTGACCATGCGCGCCGCCTGGCCCTTCTCCATGCCGGCAGTGGCGGCGAGAAGGGAAGCGGCGACGGTCTTCTTTCCTTCCGAAACGGAGGAAGCGGCATCCCGCATCGCACCGAGCGTCGAAACGACGGCCCAGGCGGACCCGGCGATGACGCCGCAGGCAATCAATGCGCCGAGAAGCATACCCCCGGAGCGGCCCCCACGGGATTTCGACGCGGAACGCGCGGAATTGTACACAGACGCCATGATACTCGTTACCCGATACTCGTTACTCGACGCGGCCGCGGAAAAAACAGTCCGAAGGCCTTTACGCTGGCGGCAGTGGGGATCACGCGTCCCGGGTGTCTGCCGAACGAGCAAAGAATGACGAAATATGGTAAGCAATTCCTAAACGGCGCCTCATGTTTTTGAAGGAATGCGGCCGGGTGGTCCTCAACGCCCGGCAAGCGTGCCTTTCACGAAAATGCGGCGCTGGCGTGTCCGAAGGGCCGGACTCCCTAGAATTCGGGATATCGGGCCAGCCAGTCCGTCGCCCGCTCATAGGCGGCGGCTGCGGCGAGCACGTCCCGGTCGCCCCGCGCGCGGCCGATGATCTGGATACCGGCGGGCAGCCCGTTCGCGCCGAAGCCGGCCGGCATGGCCGCGACGGGAAGCCCGGCGAGCGTCGGACCGATCACCACCTCCATCCAGCGGTGATAGGTATCCATCGTCCGCCCGTCGATCGCCTTCGGCCAGTCCAGCTCCGCATCGAAGGGGAAGACCTGCGCGGCGGGCAGGATCAGGAAATCGTAGGTCTCGAAAAGCCCGGCGACATGGCGGTGCCAGTCGCTGCGGCCGAGCGAGGCGGCATAGATCTCCGCTCCCGTAAGGTCGTGGCCGTGCTCGATCTCCCAGATCATCTCCGGTTTCATGCGCGCCCGGCGCTCGGGGTCGGCATAGTCGGCGGCCTGCCCGCCGGAAACGAGGAAATGGCGAAGCGTGCGCCAGACCTGCCAGAGCCGCGCCATGTCGAAGCCCGGCGGAACATCCTCCACCGTGCAGCCGAGCCGGCGGAAGACGTCGAGCGAGGCACGGCAGAGCTCCAGCACGCCCGGCTCGAAGGGAAGGTACCCGCCGAAATCGCCGAGCCAGCCGATACGGGCGCCGGAAAGGTCGCGGCCTGCATCCAGCGACAGGTCCTCGTCGCGCAGCGAAAGCGGATCGCGCGGGTCGTGCCCGGCCTGGGTCGCAAGGAGCGCGGCCACATCGGCGACGCTGCGTCCCATCGGCCCGTTGACGGCAAGCTGGCCGAGGAAGAGCTCGCTGCCGAGCGAGGGAATCCGGCCGAAGGACGGACGGAAGCCGACGACATTGTTGAAGGCCGCAGGGTTGCGCAGCGATCCCATCATGTCGCTGCCGTCGGCGACCGAAAGGATCCGCGCCGCCAGCCCCGCCGCCGCACCGCCGGAAGAACCGCCCGCGCTCTTCGTCGTGTCATAGGGATTGCGGGTGACGCCGAAGACTGGATTGTAGCTGTGCGATCCGAGCCCCATCTCCGGCGCATTGGTCTTGCCGATGATGATGGCGCCGGCCGCGCGGATGCGCTCGACATGGATGTCGTCATAGTCCGGCACGAAATCCGCGTAGTTCGCAGAGCCGAAGGAGCAGAGGATGCCCCTTGCCTCGGAAAGGTCCTTCACCGCGAAGGGCATGCCGTGCAGCCAGCCGCGATAGTCCCCGGCCGCAAGCGCCCGGTCCGCCTCCTCCGCCTCGGCGAGCAGCGCCTCGGCCGGGCGAAGGCTGACGATGGCGTTGATGCGCGGATTGACCGCCTCGATGCGCGAAAGATAGGCGGCCATCACCGTGCGGCAATCGAGCCGGCGCTCGGCGATGGCGGCGGAAAGGGCAAGGGCTGAAAGATCGGTGATGTCCTGCAAGGTCGGCGCTCCGGCAATCGTCTGATGCTAGAGCTAGCAGGCAGAGGCAGGCAGCGCCAGCCCGTCCCTAGCGCCGCGCCGCGCGCCGTTCGTCCAGCACCTCGGCCGCCTCCAGCAAGGTGGCGAAAAGGTAGGAGATCTTGTCGCTGCGCGTCTCGCCGTACCAGATCTGCGGCACCATCACGCGGAAACGCGTTTCGAGGAGATCGGCCAGCGCCTCCGTGTCGCCCATCCATTCCAGCATGTCGGCATAGAGGTTCATCACGCTCGGCGCCGGAAAGCGCGCCAGAAGGTCCTCGAACCCCTGCCTGACGAGGGCGGGATCGCACAGCGTATCGGCAAGCTGGTGGTCGCCGACATCGGTATTCGTCTGGTGGATCAGCGCATAGAAGCCGAGGCCGAAGCGCTCGCCGGTCAGCTCCGCCGCGCGTCGGGCGAAATTCTCGAGGTCCTGCGCGTCGCGGCCCAGCCAGCGCGGCAGGATCATGCGGGCATGGGCGCGACAGAGGTCGATATTGTAGCGGTCGAGCAGCCATGCCCGCTCGAAGCGCGCCTTGAACGTCTCGAAACTGCCCGCGTTCGCCGAGCGGCGATAATCGCTCATGCACCAACTGAAATCCTTCGGATCGGCATGGCTGTCGAGAACCTCGTCCGCCTCCTTCAGCAGCGTTTCGAAGCCCTTCCACTGGTCGGCCGTCACCTCGTGCCCCCAGGCCGTGCCGCGCCGCATGAAGGCGGCGGTGCGCAGCGCATCGGCATAGGTCGCGGCGGAAAAGGCGGAGGGACTGCGCTCGAAGAACGCCCGGAAAGGCGCCAGCACGTCGCCCTGCGGCGGCGCGGTGTTCGCATCGTCCGGCAGGCCCGGAAAGGGCTCCAGGAACCAGTCCCTGACGAGCGCATAGAGCGGCTTGCCGTTCGCAGCGATGGTGCCGCTCGCCCGCGCCGTCTCGAATGCCTGACGATAGGCCTCGAAATCCCCCCGGCTCCATGCCGCGCGCATTGCATCGCGCTGCGGAACGAGGTCCGGCAGTTCATCGTGAAGCTCGACGAGATAGAGGTCGTAATCACGGACGAGGCTGCCTTCCAGCGACAGCGGCTCCAGCGCCCCGACGCCGGTCGGGCGGGAGGCATTCCGGTTGCGCCAAGCGCTGAAAATATCCTTGAAACCCATGTCGCACCGAGCCCTCGCCCCGGGAAACGATCCGCCAGTCCCGCAATCGGAGAGGCAGCAGGACAGACGTTCACAACCGGGCGGCTATTCGCTGCTATCACCGTTTTTTGAAGAACGCACGCTCTTTCCACGCATCATGCATGACACATTCCTTGTCCGACAGGGACGGACTGTGACGGCACGCGTGTTCCCGGCGGAACAACCCTGCGGCGTCCTGCCTGCGAGAATACCATCGGATGAATGGTTCATCCTTTGACTCGAAGAGAGGAGACTGAAATGCGCAAATTCATCCTGTCAGCCGTGGTCGCCGTCGCCGCAGCGCTGTCCTTCGCCGCCCCCTCGCAGGCCGCCGGTCCTTATGGCGGCGGCTATGGCCACGGCTGGGGCGGCCATCACCGCCATGCCTCGCATTATTACGGCCACCATCATCGCCACTGCCACTGGAAGAAGATCAAGCGCTACGACAAGTGGGGCCATGTCGTCATCAAGCGCGTGAGGGTCTGCCGCTAAGCGTCGGCCTCATCGAAGGAATCGCCCCGCCCCGGTTGCGCCGCGACCGGGGTTTTCGAAAGGCATGGACACGTCCTATTCCTGTCTCGGTCCCTGCGGGGCAATGTGGTTCGGAAAGGCAGTGGCGAGGAAGGCGACGGCCGCCTCCAGTGCCTTTTCCCGCGTAGTGCCGTCGCCCATCGTCAGGCGCAGCCACAGGCCTTCGAGCAGCGTGCAGAGGGCAAGCGCGACCGCTTCCGGCTGGAAGGCATAGCCGCCCTCCGCCTTGAGGCCGGCGCAGAGCGAAATCACCGTCTCCTGATACTTGACGTCGCGCGCCCCGCAGAGCGCCTGGTAGGTCGGCCGCGACTTCGCCTCGCCCCAGAAGGCGCACCAGGCCGCCAGCTTGCGCCGCGTGCAGATCCTTCGGTCGAAATCGGCATGGACGAGGGCCCAGAGGCGGGCCGCCGGGCTGGCCCCCGCCTTTTCCAGCGCCGCGTTCCAATGGTCCGAATATTCCTCGGACATGAACTGCAGCGTGGCGACGAGCAGGTTTTCCTTGCTCTCGAAATGGAAGTTCACGATGCCGCGGGAAAGGCCGGCGCCATCGGCGACGTCGGCAAGCGTCGTGTCGGAATAGCCGCGCTTGGCAAGCGAATCGATCGTCGCCTCGATGAGCTGTTGCCGGCGCGTCGCCTTTGGGGCCTTGCGTACCCGTTTCTCGCCTTCGCCCGAGCCCTGTTCAGCCCCGCCTGCCCGCATCTTCGCCGTCACCCTGCCTTGCTTGCGCGCAGAAGAGCGGGACAATGCTCCCCGCTGTCAAGAACCTTCTTCGCAAGCCGGGCGGCAGATACCGCTCAGCCGGACGGCGCGTGCGAGCCATAGGTGCGGAAAAGGCGGCGCAACGCCTCCGTCCCCTCGCCCGCGATATCGAACCGGCGGCCGAACAGCAGCCATTCCGAGCAGAGCCCCTTGATGACCCAGCGCAGCATGGACGCGGCCGAACGGGGCGTCCAGCAGGCGCAGAGCTGGCCCTGCCGCTCGGCCTTGGCGAAGGCCGCCTCCAGCGTCTGCATGTGCTCGTCGTCGATATCGTTCTGGCGCTCGGAGATGCGGGCGAATTCGCCGGTGGCGTCGCAGCGCAGGAGGATCGACAAGATGCGCTGGCGATGCTCGTCGGCGGCCAGCAGCTCCAGCCATTCCTTGCCGACCCGCTCCAGAACGGCGAGCACGTCGACATTCTCCGCCTCCAGCTCGCGGGCGATCAGGTCTTCCTGCGGCAGGGGAAGCGAATTGTAGAGTTCCAGCACGAGGTCCGCACGGTTGGCGAAGTGCCAGTAGATGGCGCCGCGGGTCACCCCCGCGGCGCGCGCCACATCCTCCATGGAGGCATGGGCGACGCCTTTCTCGTAGAAGACCCGTTCCGCCGCCAGCAGGATCTGCTGGCGGGTTTCATTGGCCTCTGCCTTGGTCCGGCGCATGGCGGTCTACTCCGCCGGGCTTGCGGCCGGAGCCGGCTCCTCCTTCTTCTTCCCGTAGCCGAACAGCTTCATCACGAAGACGAAGAAGACGGGCACGAAGAAGATGGCGAGCACCGTGGCGGTGATCATCCCGCCCATGACGCCGGTGCCGATGGCGCGCTGGCTGCCCGAGCTTGCGCCCGTCGCGATGGCGAGCGGCAGCACGCCGAGCGTGAAGGCGAGCGAGGTCATCAGGATCGGGCGGAAGCGCAGGTGGCAGGCCTCGATGGTCGCCTCGATCAGCGACCTGCCGTCCTGCATCAGCTCCTTGGCGAACTCGATGATCAGGATCGCGTTCTTGGCCGAAAGGCCGATGATCGCGATGAGGCCCACCTTGAAGTACACGTCATTCGACATGTCGCGGAGCGTCACCGCGATGACCGCGCCGATGACGCCGAGCGGCACGACGAGGATGACGGCGAGCGGGATCGACCAGCTTTCATAGAGCGCCGCAAGGCACAGGAACACCAGGAGGCACGACAGCGCGATGAGGATCGGCGCCTGCGAGCCGGACTGGATTTCCTGCAGCGACTGGCCCGTCCACTCGTAGCCGAAGCCCGGCGGCAGCTGGGCGGCAAGCCGCTCCATCTCGGTGATCGCATCGCCCGAGGAGAAGCCCGGCTTGGTGTCGCCGCTGATGCGGATCGACGGATAGCCGTTATAGCCCACGGTCTGCGTCGGCGCCTTCACCCATTCCGCGGTGGCAAAGGCCGAGATCGGCACCATGCCTCCCTTGGAGTTGCGGACGTTGAGGTTGAGGAGGTCCGCAACCTGCATGCGTTCGCTCTGGTCCGCCTGCACCGTCACGCGCTGCATGCGGCCGGCATTCGGGAAGTCGTTGACATAGGTCGAGCCGAGATTGGTCGAGATCGTCGAGTTGATGTCGGCGAAGGTGACACCGAAGGTGTTCGCCTTCTCGCGGTCGATCACGATATTGACCTGGGCCGCGTCCGGCATGCCGTCGAAGCGCACGCCCTGCACGACATTGCTCGTGGCGGAAAGGCCGATGAGCTGGTCGCGCGCGGCGGCGAGCGCAGCCGAGCCGAGACCTGCGCGGTCCTGCAGACGGAAGGAGAAGCCACCCGTCGTGCCGAGACCCTGGATCGGCGGCGGCGACAGCGCGAAGCTGATCGCATCCTTGATCTGGCTCATCGCCATGGTCGCGCGGCCGGCGATCGCCTGTGCCGCGTTATCCGGCCCGCGCTCGCTCCAGTCCTTCAGCGTCACGAAGGCAAGGCCGGCGTTCTGGCCCGCACCGAAGAACGAGAAGCCGTTGATGCCGACGATGGTGTCGACCGCCGGCTCCTGGCCGAAGATCTTCTCGGTCTGCGTCAGCACTTCGTCCGTGCGGTGGCCGGTCGCTTCCGAGGGAAGCTGCATCATGACGATCACGAAGCCCTGGTCCTCATCCGGCAGGAACGAGGACGGCAGCTTGGTGAACATGTAGCCGAGGCCCGCGAGGATCGCGAGATAGATGATCATGAAGCGTCCGGCGCGGCGCACGAGCCAGCCGACGGACCCGCTATAGCCCCGCGAGGTGCGGTCGAAGCCGCGGTTGAACCAGCCGAAGAAGCCGCGCTTTTCGTGATGGTGCCCCTTCGGAACCTGTTTCAGGAAGCTGCCGGCGAGCGCCGGGGTCAGCGACAAGGCGAGGAAGGCCGAGAACAGGATCGACACGACCATCGTCAGCGAGAACTGCTGGTAGATGACGCCGACCGCGCCGGGGAAGAAGCCCATCGGGATGAACACCGAGGCGAGCACCAGCGTGATGCCGATGACGGCGCCGGTGATCTGCTTCATCGCCTTGCGGGTCGCCTCCTTCGGCGGCAGCCCCTCCTCCGACATGATGCGCTCGACGTTCTCCACGACGATGATCGCATCGTCCACGAGGATGCCGATGGCGAGCACCATGGCGAACATGGTCAGGACGTTGATCGAGAAGCCCATGGCATACATGACGGCGCAGGTGCCGAGCAGCGCGACGGGCACGACGAGCGTCGGGATGATCGTGTAGCGGATGTTCTGCAGGAACAGGAACATCACGAGGAACACGAGGCCGACAGCTTCGAGCAGCGTGTGCAGGACCTTCTCGATCGAGACCTTTACGAAGGGCGAGGTGTCATAGGGGATCGAGTATTCGAGGCCCGGCGGGAAGAACTGCGCCAGCTCGTCCATGCGCGCCTTGATGGCTTCCGACGTCGCCATGGCGTTGCCGGTCGGCGAAAGCTGCACGCCGATGGCGGCGGACGGCTGGCCGTTGAGGCGCGTCGAGAACGAATAGGTCTCGCCGCCCACCTCGATGCGCGCGACGTCGCGCAGGCGTACGGCCGAGCCGTCCGCATTGGCGCGCAGCACGATGGCGCCGAATTCCTCCGGCGTCGTCAACTGGCCCTTGATGTTGACGGGGGCTGCGATCTGCTGGGTGATCGGGTTCGGCTGGGCGCCGATGCTGCCGGCGGCGATCTGCGCGTTCTGCGCCTGCACGGCGGCGGTCACGTCCGCGGCCGTCAGATTCAGGCCGAGCATCTTGGCCGGGTCGAGCCAGACGCGCATGGAGCGCTGGGTCGCGAAGAGCTGCGCACGGCCGACGCCGGGCACGCGCTGGATTTCCGACAGGATGTTGCGGTTGAGATAGTCGCCGAGGCTGATGGCGTCCATCGAGCCGTCGGTGGAGGTGAGCGAGACGATCAGCAGGAAGCCGGAACCGGCCTCCTCGACCTGCACGCCCTGGCGGCGGACCGAGTCGGGAAGACGCGGCTCGACGCGGCTGATGCGGTTCTGCACGTCGACCGAAGCCTGGCTCGGATCGGTGCCCGGCGCGAAGGTTATGTTGATTTCGGCCGAACCGGCGGCGCTCGAGGTCGACTCGAAATAAAGCATGCCGTCGACGCCGTTCAGCTCATCCTCGATGAGCTTGGTGACGCTCTGGTAGGTGTCCTGCGAGGACGCGCCGGCATAGGACGTCGAGACCGAGATCTGCGGCGGGGCGACGTCCGGATATTGCGCGATCGGCAAGAGCGGGATGGCGATGGCGCCGGCGATCATGATGAAGATCGCGACGACCCAGGCGAAAATCGGCCTGTCGATGAAGAAACTGGGCATCGTCCGGATCCTTACTTCGCCTGCTCGGTCTTGGCGGCATCGCCGCCTTCGGCCTTGTCAGCATCGCCGGTCTTGGCGGCGCCTTCGCCGCCCTCGGCCTTGCCGGCTTCCGCCGGGGCAGCGCCCTCGGCCTTGGTGTCCTTTTCCGCGGCCCCCTCTTCGGCGGGCTTCTTGGCGGCATTGGCGACGGCGTTCGGGTCCCATTCGGACGGCACGACCTCGGCGCCCGGCTGGACCTTCTGGAAGCCCTCGACGATGATCTTCTCGCCGTCCTTCAGGCCGTCGGTGATGACCCAGCGCGTGCCGGCGGCACGGCCGACGCGAACCGGACGGGGACCGGCCTTGTTGTCGGCGGAAACGACGTAGACGAGTGCGCTGCCCGAGGCGTCGCGCTGCACGGCCTGCTGCGGCACGAGAACAGCACCCTTCTCGATGCCCTGCTCGATCTGCACGCGCACATACATGCCCGGCAGGAGATCGCCGTCGGGATTCGGGAATTCGCCGCGCAGCGTCACCTGGCCGGTCGATTCGTCGACGGCGGCCTCGGAGAACAGCAGCTTGCCCGGCTGCGGATAGGCGGAGCCGTCGTCGAGCACGAGCTGGACGTCGGCCGAATTGTTGTCGGCCATCAGGTCGCCGTCCTGCAGCGCCTTGCGCAGGCGGATGAGGTCGGTCGCCGACTGGGTGAAGTCGGCATAGACCGGATCGAGCTGCTGGATGGTCGCAAGGTTCTCCGTGCCGTTGGCCGAAACCAGCGCGCCCTCGGTGATGAGCGCGCGGCCGATACGGCCGCTGATCGGCGCCTTCACCTCGGTATATTCGAGGTTGAGCCTGGCCGTCGCAAGGCCGGCCTCGGCGATCGCGACATCAGCGTCGGCCTGCGCCAGCTTGGCGATGGCGTCGTCATAGGCCTGCGCGGACGCGACGTTGGATTTCTTGAGCTGCTCCTGGCGGACGGTGTCGTTCTTCGCCTGGGCCTGCACGGCCTTGGCGCGGCGCAGCGTCGCCTCGGCGCTTTCGACCTGCACCTTGAAGGACGCCGGATCGATCCGGTAGAGAACGTCGCCTTCCTTGACCAGCGAACCCTGCTCGAACACGCGCTCGACGACGATGCCCGAGGCGCGCGGGCGCACTTCCGCCGTGCGCGTTGCCGCGATGCGGCCCGGCAGGTCGTTGGTGATCGGCACGTCCTCGGCCTTGACGGTGATGGTGGCCACCTGCGGCGGCGGGAAGCCGCCCGCTCCCTGCGGCGCCTGTTCGTCCTTGCAGCCGGCGAGAATCATGAGGGCGCCAAAGGTCGCAATCGAAATCGGTCTCGTAAAACGCATGGGTTCTTCCATAAGCGATATCGGCCGAAGGCCGGAAAGGAGCTGAAAACGTAAAGATGCGGTGATCGCTGGACCACCGCATCGCAACATACAAACAAGGCTGTATGTTAGTTTCTGTCTTTTGACAATCGAAGATAGCCGCGTGAAAGGCAGCAATCCACCCCGATCACAAACTTGTGATGAGGGGCCTCAACGTATCGCTCGGCCATCCGCGTCGAAACGATGCGTCTGGCCCGCCGCGGGTGTGGCGAAGACCACGTCGTCGACCGAATAATGATGTTCGCCGAACAGGCGGACCGTGAGGGCGCCCACCTTTTCCGATTCGAGATAGACGATCGTGTCGGCGCCGAGATGCTCGACATGCACCACCTTGCCCTGCCATTCGCCGCCCTCGCGCGACAGCGTGATGTGCTCCGGGCGCACCCCGACGGTCCTCGCGTCGGCGACGCCGAGGCGCGCCGCGTCGATGAAGTTCATGCCCGGCGAGCCGATGAAGCCGGCGACGAAGAGGTTGGCCGGACGGTTGTATAGCTCCATCGGCGAGCCGACCTGCTGGATGACGCCGGCATCGAGGACGACGATCCTGTCCGCCAGCGTCATCGCCTCGACCTGGTCGTGCGTGACGTAGATCATGGTGGCCTTCAGCTCGCGGTGCAGCCTTGCGATCTCCAGGCGCGTGTTGACGCGCAACGCCGCGTCGAGGTTCGACAGCGGCTCGTCGAAGAGGAAGAGCTTCGGCTCGCGCACGATGGCGCGGCCGATGGCGACGCGTTGGCGCTGGCCGCCGGAAAGCTCCGCCGGGCGCCGGGCGAGATACTTCTCCAGCGACAGCATGGCCGAGGCCTTGTCGACGCGCTTGTCGATCTCCGGCTTCGGCGTGCCGGCCTGCTTGAGGCCGAGGCCCATATTGTCCTTGACCGACAGGTGTGGATAGAGCGCGTAGGACTGGAACACCATGGCGATGCCGCGCTTGGCCGGCGGCACCGTCGCCACTTCCGCCCCGTCGATGGAGATCGAGCCGGACGTCGCGTCCTCGAGGCCGGCGATGATGCGCAGCAGCGTGGATTTGCCGCAGCCCGAGGGGCCGACAAAGATGACGAACTCGCCGTCCTTCACGTCGAGGTCGATGCCTTTGATCACATCGACATTGCCGAAGGACTTGCGTACGGATTTGAGTTGAAGAGAGCCCACCCGATATCCCCTTTAGAGCTTGACCGGCTGACCGGTTCTGACACTTTCGTCGGCGGCGAGGCAGATCCTGAGAGACTGCACCGCATCGTCCATGTGCCGTGAAAGATCGATGTCCTCACGGATCGCCTTCAGCACGAAGGCCTGCTCGCGGTCGCACAGTTCCTGGTGGCCGGGCTCGCCCGCCATCTTCAGGTCCTCGTCCGGCGACAGGAATCTGCCGTCCGGCCCGGTCGCCGCGTTGTGAAGGCGGATGACCGCCGTCTTGGTATGCGTGTCGATGTCGTCCGACTTGGCGTTCGGGTCCATGACGATGGAGACCGAGCCGTTCGGCGACATGACGTCCTTCACGAAGAAGGCCGTTTCCGAGATCATCGGGCCCCAGGCCGCCTCGTACCAGCCGAGCGAACCGTCGTCGAACAGCACCTGGAGATGGCCGTAATTGTACATGTCCGGCGCGATCTCGTCGGAGAGGCGCAGGCCCATGCCGCGCACCTCGACGGGCCTGGCGTCGGTGATCTGGCACATCACGTCGACATAGTGCACGCCGCAGTCGACGATGGGCGGCGTTGTCTGCAGCAGCGCCTTGTGGGTCGCCCAGGTCGGCCCGCTCGACTGCTGGTTCAGGTTCATGCGGAAGACGTAAGGCCCGCCGAGCTTGCGCGCCTCGTCGATGAGCCGCATCCACGAGGGATGATGGCGCAGGATATAGCCGACGATCAGCTTGCGGCCGTTGGCCCGCGCGCAGGCGACGACGCGCTCGGCATCGGCGACCGTTGTCGCCAGCGGCTTTTCCACGAAGACATGGGCGCCCGCTTCCATCGCCGCGATGGCGAATTCGGCATGGCTGTCCGAATAGGTATTGATCGAGCAGAGCTCCGGCTTCAGTTCCTTCAGCGCCTCCGGGAAGGACGGCAGGATCTCGTAGCCTTCGAGGCCTTCCGGAACGGCGACCTTCGAGCGGTTGACGAGGCCGACGATCGTAAAGCCCGGATTCTCGTGATAGGCGAGCGCATGGCTCCTGCCCATGTTGCCGAGGCCGGCGGAAAGGACACGGATGGGGGTCATGGCAGAACTCACTTTACAGCTCCCGAGGTGATGCCGCGGATCAGTTGCCGCGAGAAGACGAGGTAGAGGACGAGGACGGGGAAGATCGCCAGCGACAGCGCCGCGAGCACCGCGTTCCAGTTGGTGACGAACTGGCCGATGAAGATCTGCGAGCCCAGCGTCACCGTCTTGGTCGCCTCGCTCGGCGCCAGGATCAACGGGAACCACAGGTCGTTCCAGATCGGGATCATCGTGAAGACGGCGACCGTCGCCATGGCCGGCCGCACCAGCGGCAGCACGAGGCGGAAGAAGATCGCGTATTCCGAAAGCCCGTCGATGCGGCCGGCGTTCTTGAGATCGTCGGAGACGGTCCGCATGAATTCCGACAGGATGAAGACGGCGAGCGGGATGCCCTGCGCGGTATAGACCAGCACCAGCGCCGTCAGCGTGTTGACGAGGCCCGTCGCCACCATGCCCTGCAGGATCGCGACCGTGCCGAGGCGGATCGGGATCATGATGCCGATGGCCAGATAAAGGCCCATCATCGTGTTGCCGCGGAAGCGGTATTCCGAAAGGGCGAAGGCGGCCATGGCGCCGAACAGCAGCACCAGCGCGATGGCGACCACCGTGACGATGAAGCTGTTCTGGAAGTAGGTGGCGAAATCCCCCTGCCCCAGCACCGTATAATAACCGACGAGGTCGAAGGTCTTGGCGGTCGGAAGCTGCATCGGATTGCGGAAGATCGCGTTGCGATCCTTCATCGAATTGATGAGCGTCAGGAACACCGGGAAGACCGAGACCAGAGCATAGGCGATCAGAGCGAGGTGAACGAAGGACGAGCGGGCGAGCGAGGTGCGTGCCTTGTTGGACATGTCGGGCCTCCGGTCAGAACTGGTAGCGACGCATGCGCCGCTGGATCACGAAGAGATACAGCGAGACGCCGGCGAGGATGATGAGGAACATGACCGTCGCGATCGTCGCGCCCATCGAGCGGTCGCCGAGCTGGAGCTGGAAACCGAAGAAGGTGCGGTAGAGCAGCGTGCCGAGAATGTCGGTGGACTTATCCGGCCCGGCCAGCGCGCCCTGCACGGTGTAGATCAGGTCGAAGGCGTTGAAGTTGCCGACGAATGTGAGGATCGAGATGATGCCGATGGCCGGCAGGATCAGCGGCAGCTTGATCTTCCAGAACTGGCTCCAGCCCGTCACGCCGTCGCATTCGGCGGCCTCGATCACCTCTTCCGGGATGTTCAGCAGCGCCGCATAGATCAGCATCATCGGAATGCCGACATATTGCCAGACGGAGATCAGCGACACGGCGATGAGCGCCGAGCCGGGCTTGCCGAGCCAGGGCGAGAACAGCGACTTCAGGCCGACGAGGTCCATGAGATAGGGCGAGACGCCCCAGATCGGCGAGAGGATCAGCTTCCAGATGAAGCCGACGATCACGAAGGAGAGCAGCGTCGGCAGGAAGATCGCCGTGCGGTAGAAGGCGGCGAAGCGCAGCTTGGGCAGCGACAGCATGGCCGCGAGCGCCACCCCGATCGGGTTCTGCACCAGCATGTGGATGACGAAGAAGACGAAGTTGTTCCTGAGCGCGTTCCAGAAGTCCGCCGCCCAGCGCTCGTCGCCGAACAGCACCATGAAGTTGCCGAGGCCGACGAAGGTCGACTGGCCGTCCACGACGTTGAACAGGGACAGGCGCAGCGTCTCGATCAGCGGCAGGATCATGACCGCCGAATAGACGATGAAGGCGGGCAGCAGGAAAACGCCGATATGCCAGCGCATGGGGCGCTTGATCGGCTCTGCTGCATCACGGGAAGAAGGTATGTCGCTCATGGCCCAGCTGCCCCTCCGGTTGTTGTTCGTTCGGTTTTGCATGCGCGAATGCCGTGCGCGGCAGCCCGGCCGCACATGACGAATTCAGCATACACGATAGTGACGGGGTCGCTGCCCCAATCTGCCCTTCGGCAGCCTCTGTCCACCGGGACGAAGAGGCGATGCGGCAGGCGCGTCCGCAATGTCCGGCCGCGCCGCCCGGGGTCCCTCCCCCCGCGCATGAGCGGGGAGAGGACCGGAGCGGGAAAGCCCGCTCCTCAAGCAGAATCCGGTAGCCGGAGCGAAGGCTTACTTCGCCGGCTTGTACCAGCTGTCGAGGCCCTTCTGGAGCTTTTCGGCGGCCACTTCCGGCGTGTCGGTGCCGTTGATGACGTTGGCCGATTCCGTCCAGGTCTCGTTTTCGAGGTTCGGCGTGCCGCGCGACAGGATCTGGTAGGTCGAGCGGATCGTCGGCTGGCACTTCTCGCGCCAGGAGACGAATTCCTGCGCCAGCGGGTCGTTCATCTTCACGGCCGTCGAGTTCAGGCTGAAGAAGCCCGGCAGCGAGTTGGCGTAGATGTCGGCGAATTCCGGCGATGCGACGAAGCTCAGGAATTTCTTGGCCGCGTCCGCATTCGGGCTCTTGGCGTTGAGGCCGACGCCGATGTCGTTGTGGTCCGAGATGTAGCAGGTGTCGCCGGCATTCTTCACCGGCGGCGGGAAGGCGCCCATCTTGAACTGCGCCTGCGTGTTGAACAGGCCGATTTCCCACGAGCCGGCCGGATAGATGGCGGCCCTGCCGAGCGTGAAGAGGTTCTGGCTGTCCGGATAGGTCTGCGCCTCGAAGCCGTCGCCGAGATAGTCCTTCCACTTGGCCAGGACGCGGTAGGGCTCGACCCAGCCTTCGTCGGTCAGCTTCTGCTCGCCCTTGATCAGCGCCTTGCGGCCTTCCTCGCCCTTCCAGTAGGTCGGGCCGATGTTCTGGTAGCCCATGGTCGCGGCTTCCCAGAGGTCCTTCGTGCCCATGGCCATCGGGATGTAGTTGCCGTCCGCCTTGATCTTGTCGAGCATGGCGAAGAATTCGGCTTCCGTCGCCGGCGGCGTGATGCCGAGCTGCTCGAAGGCGTCCTTGTTGTAGATGAAGCCGTGAATGACCGAGGCCATCGGCACGCAGAAGGTCTTGGAGCCGTCGTCCGTCGTCCAGGCCGACTTGGCGACGTCGGAGAAGTTCTCCATGCCCGGCAGGTCGTTGAGAGCGGCCAGATGACCCTTGTTAAAGAGTTCGAGCGAGGCGTCGAACGGACGGCAGGTGATGAGGTCGCCCGCCGAGCCGGCGTCCAGCTTGGCGTTGAGCGCGGCATTGTACTCGGTCGGCGCGGTCGGTGCGAAGACGACCTTGATGCCCGGGTTCTTCGCCTCGAAGGCCGGGATGATCTTTTCCTGCCAGATGGCGAGGTCGTCGTTGCGCCAGCTTTCGACCGTCAGCGTGACGTCCGCCGCCTGAGCGATCCCGGCCGTGCCGAGGATGCTCGTGGCAAGAAGCAGACCTTTGATAGCGTTGCGTGTCATTGCATTCTCCCCTTTTATGCGCCGCAGCGCGTTTTGAGACCAGATTATCCGATGGAATTGAGGGCGCGGCGAAGGCTCTGCCCCGACCGCTCCAGTGCCGCCTGCGCGGCGCCGGGATCCTCCGCCCCCGCGGCCAGAAGCACGGCCGCCTTGACCGAGCCCCCGGAGCGCGCAAGAAGGCGCTCCGCCTCGTCGAGCCCGACACCCGAAATGTCGGAAACGATGCGGCAGGCGCGTCCTTTCAATTTGATGTTGTCGGCCTTGAGATTGACCATGTGCCCGTCATGGACATGGCCGAGATGGATGCCGACGAGCGTCGAGAACAGGTTGAAGGCGATCTTCTGCGCCGTGCCGGCACCCATGCGCGTCGAGCCGGAAATCACCTCCGGCGGGGTCTGCAGAAGAATGGAGACATCGGCGCCCTTAAAGAGCGGCGCGCCCGGATTGTTGACCATCGCGACGACGCGGGCACCCTTCTCCTTCGCATGGGCGGCCATCGCCAGCGCATAGGGCGTGCTGCCGCTCGCGGAAACGCAGATCACGCAGTCCCTCGGCCCGACGCCCGCGGAAACGGCATCGCTCACGGCGAGATCGCGGTCGTCTTCATAGCCGCCGGCAAGGTCGACGAGGCTCGCGGCACCGCCGGCGAGCAGGATGACGATGCGGTCATGCGCGATGCCGTAGGTGCCGGGAAGCTCCAGCGCATCCGCCATGGCCATGAGGCCGGAACTGCCGGCGCCCGCATAGACGAGGCGGCCGCCGGCAAGAAGCGCATCGGCGGCAAGGCGGGCGGCGGCGGCGATATCGGAAAGCGCGGCATCGACCACGGCGGCCGCGGCCTTCTGCCCATCCGCAAGCACTTTCAGCGCGTCCACGGGCTGACGTTCGTCCAGCCCGCTCGCCTGATCATGCCTGCCCTCGGTCCTGCCTGCGGCCATGTCGTTTCTCCTCTGGCCGAAATTAATGCCAAAAAAATACCAATTGTCCATAGGAAATTAATTTATGAGACCACTTTTTTGGCCTCAAATATTTTAACATATAAAAATCAGCTATTTACGCAAAAGCTGATTTTCGATACCACCATACCCCTTGGTTAATGGTATTTTTTTGGTATCGTTGTGCTCGGAGGTGCCCATGACTGACTATATTCTCGGTATCGACGGTGGGGGAACGAGCTGCCGCGCGGCGGTGGCGCGGCCGGACGGCATCATCCTGGGTCGCGGCAAGAGCGGGGCGGCCAATATCCTGACCGATCCCAACAACGCGATCATCTCCATCACGGAAGCGGCAAAAGCCGCCTATCGCGACGCCGGGCTCGACGAAGCCGGCGTCAACGGCGCCTCGGCCTTTCTCGGCCTTGCCGGCACCAATGTCGGCGACCTTACCCGCTACGTGCACGACCGCCTGCCCTTCCGCCACACCGACATCGACAGCGACGGCCTGATCGCCCTGCAGGGCGCGATCGGCGACGGCGACGGCGCCGTGGCGATCCTCGGCACCGGCTCCATCTACATGGCGCGCCGGAAAAATACCGTCCGCTATATCGGCGGCTGGGGCTTCACCGTCGGCGATCTCGGCGGCGGCGCACGGCTCGGCCATGCGCTTCTCCAGGAGGCGCTGCTCGCCCATGACGGCGTGCATCCGCGCTCGGGCGTCACGGACGCCATCCTGGAGGAATTCAAGGGCGACCCGCGCGGCATCGTCGAATTCGCACGCCTCTCCAAGCCCGGCGATTTCGGACGCTTCGCCCCCGTCCTCTTCGACCATGCCCGCCGGGGCGACGCCCAGGCGATCGCCATCGTGAAGGCGGGCGCGGCGACGGTGAACGAATCCCTCGACGCCATCATGGCGCTTGCCGGCGAACAGCGCCTCTGCCTGCTCGGCGGCCTTGCGCCGATCTATCCGGAATGGCTATGCGTACGGCACCGCTCGATCCTCGTCGAGGCCGAGGCCGATGCGCTGACCGGCGCCGTGGCGCTCGCCGCCAAGGGCTACCGGCAAAGAACGGGAGCGGCCGCATGAGCACGCCCCTTTCCGCCATCCTGACGCCGGAAAGCCTGCAATCGGGCGTGCCCGGCCCGCTCTACCTGAAGCTCCGCCAGACGCTGGAGGACGCCATCACCTCCGGCAAGCTGAATTACGGCGACGCGCTGCCGGCGGAACGCGACCTTGCCGACCATGCCAATGTCAGCCGCGTTACCGTGCGCAAGGCCGTCGACGACCTCGTCAAGGACGGCCTTCTGGTCCGCCGCCACGGCTCCGGCACCTTCGTCGCAAAGCCGGTCTCCAAGGTGCAGCAGTCGCTCTCGCGTCTCACCTCCTTTACCGAGGACATGGCGCGGCGCGGCCTGACGACGCGCGCCGAGTGGATCGACCGCGGCCTCTTCCACCCCTCGCCCGACGAGATGATGATGCTCGGCCTGCCCGCCGACGCGCTCGTCGCCCGCCTCGGGCGCCTGCGCGTTGCCGACGACATGCCGCTCGCCATCGAGCGCGCCTGCATCTCCGCCGAGTTCCTGCCCGATCCCATGCAGGTGCAGGGCTCGCTCTACGCCGCGCTCGAAAAGCGCGGCTGCCGCCCGGTGCGCGCCGTGCAGCGCATCTCCGCCTACAACATGAAGGACCCGGACGCCTCGATGCTCGGCGTGCCGCCGGGCGCGGCGGGCCTTTCCATCGAGCGCATCTCCTATCTGCGCACCGGCCGGGTCGTCGAGTTCACCCGCTCCATCTACCGCGGCGACGCCTACGATTTCGTCGCCGAACTGACGCTGTCC
Organism: Shinella sp. R2-11; assembly: GCF_055330205.1. Classification (NCBI taxonomy): domain Bacteria; kingdom Pseudomonadati; phylum Pseudomonadota; class Alphaproteobacteria; order Hyphomicrobiales; family Rhizobiaceae; genus Shinella; species Shinella sp. R2-11. Next base: position 715,457 of record NZ_JBVAPC010000002.1, read on the forward strand.
GACACGTGAGCGTCCAATCGCAAAGGGAATTCCATGCAGACCAACATGCGAAAAGAGATCAATGAAATCCCCGAAGCGGCGGCCCGCCTGCTCGCCGGTTCCGCCGGCGCCATCGCCGCCGCCGGCAAGGCGCTGCGCGAGCGCGATCCGCAGTTCTTCGTCACGATCGCCCGCGGTTCCTCCGATCACGCGGCCCTCTTCCTGAAATATGCGATCGAGCTCACCGCCGGCCGCCCGGTCGCCTCCCTCGGCCCGTCGCTCGCCTCGATCTACGGCGCGAAGCTGAAGCTCGGCGGCGGCGCGGCCATCGCCATCTCCCAGTCCGGCAAGAGCCCGGACATCGTCGCCATGGCCGACGGCGCCACGAAGGGCGGCGCGATCTCCATCGCGCTCACCAACACGCTGCCCTCGCCGCTCGCCGATGCCTGCACCCATTCGCTCGATCTTTCGGCCGGTCCGGAAATCAGCGTCGCGGCGACGAAGTCCTATGTGAACTCCATCGTCGCCGGTCTTGCCGTGCTCGCCGAATGGACGGGCGACGCCGATCTCGACCGCGCCGTGAAGAACCTGCCGGAACAGTTCGCCAAGGCCGTCGCGCTCGACTGGTCCGAGCTTGCCGGCGACCTCAAGGACGCGCAGTCGCTCTATGTCCTCGGCCGCGGCCCGGGCCTTGCCATCGCGAGCGAGGCGGCGCTGAAGTTCAAGGAGACCTCCGGCATGCATGCCGAGGCCTATTCCTCGGCGGAAGTGCTGCACGGCCCGGTCGCCCTCGTCGGCCCCTCCTTCCCGGTGATCGCCCTTGCCGCCCGCGATGCAGCCGAAGCCTCCGTCACCGGCATGGCCGATAGCCTCGCCGAGCGCGGCGCCTATGTCGGCATCACCGCGGCCGGCGCCAAGAGCGCGCGAAAACTGCCCTTCGTCGCCACGGGCCATCCGATCACCGACGCGCTGGCGCTGATCGTTCCCTTCTACGGCTTCGTCGAAGCCTGGTCGCGCGGGCGCGGCCTCGACCCCGACAAGCCGGTCAACCTCAAGAAAGTGACGGAAACCCGATGACAGCCCTCACCGCCATTACCGGAGCCCGGATCTTCGACGGCAATCTGTGGCATGACGACAGCGCGCTCCTCGTCGAGGGCGGCAAGGTCGCCGCCATCGCCGCGCTGCGCGACGTGCCGGCCGACGCCCGGATCGTGCCGATGGACGGGCTTTCGCTCGTTCCCGGCTTCATCGATCTCCAGGTCAATGGCGGCGGCGGTGTGCTGCTCAACGAGCAGCACGATGTCGAGGGCATCCGCACCATGTGCGCCGCCCATGCCCGTTTCGGCACCACCGGCCTCTTGCCGACGCTGATCACCGACAACCGCGAGGTGACCGCGAAGACCATCGTGGCCGGCCTTGCGGCGCGCGAAGCGGGCGTGCCCGGCTTCCTTGGCCTGCATCTCGAAGGCCCGCATCTTTCCATCGCCCGCAAGGGCGCGCACGACCCGTCCCTCATCCGGCCGATGGAACAGGCGGACCTCGAACGAACCATCGCCGCCCGCAAGGGCCTCGATACCCTGCTGATGACGCTCGCGCCGGAAAACGCGACCAACGAGCAGATCGCCGCGCTCCATGCGGCCGGCGTCACCGTCAGCCTCGGCCATTCCGACAGCAGCTATGCCACGGCGGCGGCGGCCGTCGAGGCGGGCGCGCACATGATGACCCATCTCTTCAACGCCATGAGCCAGCTCGGCAACCGCGAGCCCGGCATGGTCGGCGCGGCGCTCGATCTCGGCCATGTCAATGCCGGCCTGATCGCCGACGGCTACCATGTCCACCCCGTCGCCATCCGCGCGGCGCTCCGGGCAAAGCGCGGGCCCGGCCGCATCTTCCTCGTCACCGACGCCATGTCGCCCATCGGCACGGACATGACGAGCTTCTTCCTGAACGGCCGGGAGATCTTCCGCGAGGGCGGACGCCTGACGCTGGCCGACGGCACGCTCGCCGGCGCGGACATCGATATGGCCTCCTGCGTGCGCTACATGCGCGATACCGTGGGCATCGACCTTGCGGAAGCGCTGCGCATGGCCTCGCTCTACCCGGCCGAGGCCGTCGGCCTGACCGGCCGCAAGGGCCGCCTCACCCATGGCCACGACGCCGATTTCGCGGTCATCGACGACGGCGTGAACGTCCTGTCGACCTGGATCGGCGGCATCCCGGTCTTCAACGCCTGATGCATGACGGCCCCGCCGCGCTCCTTGCGGACCGCGGCGGAATCGGCTCTACCCGAGCCCAGCAGGATAGGATTTGTCCGGGAGCGGCACATGCAATTGATCTTCGACGGCCACAACGATGTTCTCCTTCGGCTCTGGGAGCATGCGCGGGAGGGGATCGACCCCGTCGCCGAATTCGTCCACGGAACCGACAAGGGCCATATCGACGCCCCGCGCGCCCTGAAGGGCGGCCTTGCCGGCGGCTTCTGCGCCATCTTCATCCCGCCGAACGGGGACTATCCGGCCCGCGAGGTCGATGCGAACGGCCATTACAGCATTCCGATGGTCGGCCCGCTGGAACAGCCCGCCGCGCTCGCCACCGCGCTCGAAATGGCCGCCATCGCCTTCCGGCTGGAGCGCGCGGGCGCGCTTTCGATCTGCCGCTCCACCGCCGATATCCGCGCTTCCATGGAGGCCCGCCGCTTCGCCACCGTGCTGCATATCGAGGGTTGCGAGCCGATCGCCGGGGACCTCTCGACGCTGGAGACGCTCTACGCCGCGGGCCTGCGTTCGCTCGGCCCGGTCTGGAGCCGGCACAACCGCTTCGGCCATGGCGTGCCCTTCGCCTTCCCCTCCTCGCCCGATACCGGCCCCGGCCTCACGCCGGCCGGCGTCGAACTGGTGAAGGAATGCGACCGGCTCGGCATCATGATCGACCTTGCCCACATCACGGAAAAGGGCTTCTGGGACGTGGCGCGCGAAAGTACCCAGCCGCTCGTCGCCACCCATTCCAACGCCCATGCGCTGACGCCGATCTCGCGCAACCTCACCGACCGCCAGCTCGACGCGATCCGCGAGCGCAAGGGCATTGCCGGCCTCAACTACGCGACCACGATGCTGCGCGCCGACGGCATGGAGGATGCCGACACGCCGCTCTCCGACATGGTGCGCCATATCGACCATATGGTGGAGCGCATGGGCATCGACTGCGTGGCGATCGGCTCGGACTTCGACGGCGCGACGATCCCCGCCGCCATCGGCGACGCGGCCGGCAACCAGGCGCTGGTCGAAGCGCTGCGCGCCGCCGGCTACGGTGAGGACGACCTTGCGAAACTCTGCCGCGAGAACTGGCTGCGGCTTCTGAAAACCGTCTGGCGCGAAGCCTGACGAACGACACGGACCGAACACATGACCAAGCCCCTCATCGAACTCTGCGTCGAAGGCATCGACGGTTTCCTCGCGGCCCAGGAGGCCGGCGCCGACCGGGTGGAGCTCTGCGCGAGCCTGATGGAGGGCGGCCTGACCCCGAGTCTTGCGACGATCCGCGGCGCCGTGAAGGCCGCGCGCATTCCCGTCCACGTCATCATCCGCCCGCGCGGCGGCGACTTCCTCTATTCGGATACCGAATTCGAGACCATGGTGGAGGACATCAGGGCGCTGAAAAGCGAAGGCGTCTCCGGCGTCGTGATCGGTTGCCTCACGCCGGACGGCCGGATCGATGAGGAACGCACCCGCGCGCTGGTCGAGGCCGCACGGCCCATGTCCGTCACCTGCCACCGCGCCTTCGACATGACGGCGGATGCCGGCGAGGCGTTGGAGGCCCTGATCCGCTGCGGCATCGACCGCGTGCTGACCTCCGGCCAGCGCGACACCGCCGTCGAAGGGATCGCCATCCTGAGAAGCGCGGTCGAGCAGGCCGCCGGCCGCATCGTCATCATGGGCTGCGGCGCGCTCGATGCCGGCAACATCCGCAAGGTCCGCGACGAGGCCGGCCTTGCCGAGATGCATTTCGCGGCGCTGACGACCGTGCCGAGCGGCATGGTGTTCCGCAATCCGCATGTCGGCATGGGCGGCACCGAGAAGGACCGCGAATACGAACTGACGCTGACCGACAGGGACGCCGTCCGGGCGACCATCGCCGCCGCAAAATCCTGACGCGCCATCTTGCGGGCGGCGGTCGGTTATCCCTACCTTTCGCGGGAACCCCTACCTTTCACGGGAACAAGGAGACCTGCCATGCACATGCCTTCCGCCCCTGCCCGCCTGCGCACCGCGCTTGCCGCCGGCCTGCTGGCCCTCGCCGCCCTTCCCGCCGCCGCCGATACGGTCGGCAAGGTCGGCGTCGACTGGATCGGCAACGATATCTATGTCGATGCGGTGAGCGACCCCAAGGTCTCCGGCGTGACCTGCCACGTCACCTATTTCGACCGCTCCGTCATCGACCGCCTGCAGAAGGGCAACTGGTTCGAGGACCCGTCGAACAACGCCATCTCCTGCCAGCAGACCGGCCCGATCGCTATCGGCGACATTGATCTTTCCCGCGGCGGCGAGGAGGTCTTCAAGGCCGGCCTGTCGCTGATCTGGAAATCGCTGATCGTCACGCGCGTCTACGACAGGAAGAACGACACGCTGATCTACCTCGCCCATTCGCGCGAGGTGGTGAACGGCTCGGCGAAGATGTCGATCTCGACCGTCCCGCTCTATGGCGAGACCGTCACCTGGACCAAGGGCAAGCCATGAAAAAAACGCCCCGGCCATGACTGGCTCGGGGCGTTTCTTTTAGAGGACGCGGCGCTTACTTGACGTAAACGATCTTGCCGCCATCCGCCGCCGTCCTGACCTCGACGACATTGTTGAGCTGGACGTTCTTGGACGCCAGCACTTCCGTCAGGCCCGGGTCGGACTGAAGCTCGGCCTGAGCCTTTTCCATTTCGGCCGGGTCGTTCATCTTGTGCGACAGACGGTCGAACTCGGGGCGCTGGTCCTGGTCGGCCTCCAGCGTCGAAATCTGGACGACATTGACCTTGTCCGCGCTGATCGAGCTGGTTGCCATCGTGTCCGCATCCATGCTCTGCTGGGCATAGGCGACGCCTGCCATCGGCGAGACGGCGAGAAGAGAGGCAAGTGCGATCGTAACTGTCTTGTTCATCGTCATTCTCCACTGTTTCGTTTGCAAGTAGCGTGGAGAAAACGGCAACCCCCTCGTTTGGTTCCTCATGAATTCCCGGAAAGGGCGTTGAGGCCGAAGGACGGCCGAAAGCGCCCGGCGGAGACCGACGGGCGCTTTCGCTGAAATTCCGCTGCCTTCGGCCTCAGGCGGCCTGGGCGAGCTCGTCGGCGATGACGGTGTCGAGGTTGAGGAAGCAGACCATCGACTTTTCCAGCGCCACGATGCCGCGGCAGAAGGCGCGCTGGGCTTCCGGGATGATTTCCGGCGCCGGCTGCAGGGCCTCGCTCTTGATGGTCATCATGTCGGAGACCTGCTCGACGAGGAGGCCGACCAGCTTGCCGGCGATGTCCGTGACGATGATGGCGGAGCGCTCGGACGGCTCGGTCATCTTCATGCCGAGGCGGCAGGCCATGTCGATGACCGGGATCACCGCGCCGCGCAGGTTGATGAGGCCGAGCACATAGGGCGGCGTGTGCGGCATCGGCGTCACCGGCGCCCAGCCGCGGATTTCGCGGATGGCCATGATGTCGATGCAGAATTCCTGCTCGCCGAGATGGAAGGAAACGATTTCGAGATAGGCGCCGGACTGCTTGATGGCGTTGGACATGGACAAGACCTCTTCCCGACGAGGGAGCGAACTGTGAGAGATGCGCGGCGCGCCGTTCGGCGTGCGGCGGACGTCATGTCCCGGAGCCCGAGGGCCTGATGCGCGTCACGGCAAGGTGACAAAGAGAGATTAAACATTGCCTAATGAAACATTGCCGAATGGGATATTCCGGCCGGTTTCGAATATGGCCGTTCCGTGCTATGGTCCGGCCATGGACAAGACAGCCCGCCGATATACCGTCGTTCCCGCCGCGCTGGTCGCGCTCGGGCTCGCGGCCATGGCCGCGACAGCCGCCTTTGCCGGCTGGCTGGAGCATGGAACGGCGATCTTCCTCAGCCTTGCCGAATCCGGCATGTCCTGGTGCTTCTGATCACAATCGCGCGAGTCCTTCCGCTTTGCCGGCATTGCGGCAATTGGCGCGTTTGCGCGCCCTGCGCCGAAGGACTATGACACCGGGCGAGCGGCGTTGCCGTCATGAGCATTTCCAGCAAAAGTGCGAAGCGGTTTTGCGTTCGGAAATGCGGCGAAACAAAGCGTTAGAACGTTTTCGCGATTCGAAGAAAAGCGGAAATGCTCTAGAGCCCACCGAAGGACTGCCATGAAGACCCTGCGCCTCGTACTCTGGATCGCCGTCGCGCTCGTTGCCGGCCTGCTCGGCTGGTTCACGCTGGAAATGACCCGCACGAAGGACCAGGTGGCAAACGGCCCCTTCGGCGTGCCCTTCGAACTCGTCGCGCAGGACGGCAAGCCGATCACCGAAAAGGCCTTCACCGGCAAGCCGACGGCGCTGTTCTTCGGCTTCACCCATTGCCCGGAAGTCTGCCCGACGACGCTCTTCGAGCTCAACGGCTGGCTCGACAAGGTCGACCCGGACGGCAGCAAGCTGCAAGCCTATTTCGTCACCGTCGACCCGGAGCGCGACACGCCCGAGCTGATGGGCCAGTATGTCGGTAACGTCTCCAAGCGCATCACCGGCATTTCCGGCCCGCCGGCCAAGGTGCTGGACATGGTCAAGGGCTTCCGCGTCTACTATCGCAAGGTGCCTCTCGACGAGGAAAAGCCGGACGGCGACTACACGATGGACCACACGGCCTCCGTCTTCCTGCTCGACGCGACCGGCCGCTTCACCGGCACGATCTCCTATGGCGAGAACCCGGACGTCGCCGAAAAGAAGCTCGCCAACCTGATCAAGGGATAAGCGCGCTTACCGGCGATCCACCTTTGCCCTCGGCTTTCGGACATGCTAGGCGGACCTGAAACAACAGGAACCCGGCCCGTGAGCGAAATCCGCCTCTACATCAGCACCACCGAGCAAAAGGCGGAAGCGGCGCTTTCGCTGATGAGCGACGCCTTCGAGGACGAGGGCTACGCCATCGCCACGATGGAGATCGACGAGAAGAACGACGTCTGGGAAGCCTCCGTCTACATGTTCCGGCCGGAAGAGGCGGAGATCCACGAGCGTTTCGCCGCCCTGCTCGCCGCCGATTTCCCGGGCGTCGAGATCCAGCGCGAGGTTCTTCCCGATATCGACTGGATCGCCAAGTCGCTCGAAGGCCTGAAGCCCGTGCGCGCCGGGCGCTTCGTTGTGCACGGCTCGCATGACCGCGGCACGGCGCGCGCCGGCGAGATATCCATCGAGATCGACGCCGGGCAGGCCTTCGGCACCGGCCATCACGGCACGACGGCGGGCTGCCTGGAAGTCATCTTCGACGTGATGCGCAAGCGCAGGGTCAAGCGCGCGCTCGACCTTGGAACGGGCAGCGGCGTGCTGGCGATCGCCGCGCGAAAGCTCGCCCCCGTCCGGGTTCTTGCGACCGACATCGACCCCATCGCCACCCGCGTCGCGCGCGAGAACGTGCGCCTCAACGGCATCGCCTCCGGCATCGCGCTGGAAACCGCGCCGGGCTTCCACTCCACCGCCTTCGGCCGCCACGGCCCGTTCGACCTGATCATCGCCAACATCCTCGCCCGCCCGCTGATGCGCATGGCGCCCCAGCTCGCGGCGCAGCTCGCGCCGAACGGCGACGTCATCCTCTCCGGCATCCTCGCCTCGCAGCGCTGGAAGGTGCTCGCCGCCTATAACGGCGCGGGCCTGCGCCACGTGAAGACCATCTGGCGAGAAGGCTGGGTGACGATCCACCTCGACAACCGGCGCTGAGCGGCGGCGAAGGCGGTTCGCCTCGGCGTTTCCGTCATGCAGGCAAAATAAAAGGCGGTGCCAGAGGCACCGCCTATGGACCGGCGAACCGGCCTGCCCGCGAGCTTGAGGAGGAGGAGTGCTCGAGCGGACCTATGTGTTCCGAGCGCCTTCCCGGAGGAGGGAGGAGGAGTGACCGGCAAGACGCCTGATCGGAACACCTAGCTATGTGCGATCCGAAGGACTGGAGGAACTTTCACTTCGTTTCGCTTGAAGCGCGTTTAAGTTCGCTTCGTTGGCGCTGCTTATAATCGATAGAAAAAATAGAGATAGTCCCTTTTGCGGCATGGGTGCCATGCGCTGGGCGCATAAGTCCAATGTAAGACCTCTCGGTGCACCCGCATGCTTCACACGCGTTTCCCTCCCTGCCGGGATCGGCTAGATTGCCGGCACGATTCATCGCCTCACCGGAAGTCACCCATGTTCCAGAGTTTCGACGTCACCTCCACGCCCCAGTTCGGCCGCGAGCGCGCGGACGCGTTGCGCGCTTCCTTCGATACGCTCGGCATCGACGGCTTCCTCGTGCCGCGCGCCGACGAATACCAGGGCGAATATGTGCCGGCCGCCGCCGAGCGCCTGTCCTGGCTGACCGGCTTTACCGGCTCGGCGGGCGTCGCGCTCGTCATGCGCGGCAAGGCCGTCGTCTTCGTCGACGGGCGCTATGTCACGCAGCTCGCCGAGCAGGTGGACGGCACGGTCTTCACCGGCGGCGATCTCGTCGGCGAACCGCCGCATCTCTGGCTGCAGAACCATGCGCCGAAGGGTTTCCGCCTCGGCATCGATCCCTGGCTGCACACCGGCGCGGAAGTGCGCCGGCTGGAAAAGGCGCTTTCCGGCCTCGGCGGCAAGCTCGTCCTCCTGCCGCACAATCCGCTCGACCGCATCTGGAGCGGCCGCCCGAGCGAACCGCTCGGCCGCGTCGCGATCCAGACCATCGACCATGCCGGGGAACTCGCCAGGGACAAGCTCTTGAAGATGGCCGAGGCGACCACAAAGGCCGGCGCCGATGCCCTCGCCGTCACCGATCCCTCCTCCATCGCGTGGATCTTCAACATCCGCGGCAGCGACGTGCCGCACACGCCCCATCCGCTCGCCCGCGCCATCATCCCGGCGAACGGCCGCCCGCAGCTCTTCCTCGACAAGCGCAAGACCGGCATCGAGCAGGAAGCCTATCTCACGCAGCTCGCCGACCTCGTGCCGCCCTCGCAGTTCGACGAGCGGATCGCGGCGCTGGCGGCGGAAGGCAAGCGCATCCTCGTCGACCCGGACCATGCCCCCTTCGCGCTGGCCGAGATCGCCCGCGGCAAGGGCGGCACGCTCGTCGAGGCCGCCGATCCGGCCCGCCTGCCCCGCGCCTGCAAGAACGAGGTCGAGCTTCAGGGCTCCGCCCGCGCCCATCTCCAGGACGGCGCGGCCATGGTGGAATTCCTCGCCTGGCTCGACGGCACGACGCCGGGAACCGAGACCGAGATCGCCGTCACGAAGAAGCTGGAAGAGGTGCGCCGCCGCGTCGGCGAGCGCCAGCAGAACCCGCTGAAGGACATTTCCTTCGACACCATCTCGGGCGCCGGCGCCCATGCCGCCATCATGCACTACCGCGTGACGACGGCGAGCGATGCGACGCTCGAGCCGGGCACGCTCTTCCTCATCGATTCCGGCGCGCAATATATCAACGGCACGACGGACATCACCCGCACGGTCGCCATCGGCGCGGTGCCGGAGGAGCAGAAGCGCTTCTTCACACTGGTCCTGAAGGGCATGATCGCCATCAGCACCGCCCGCTTCCCCAAGGGCACGCGCGGCTGCGACCTCGATCCCCTCGCCCGCATCGCCCTGTGGAAGGCCGGCGCCGACTTCGCGCACGGCACCGGCCACGGCGTCGGCTCGTATCTCTCGGTGCATGAGGGTCCGCAGCGCATCTCACGGCTTTCGACGCAGGAACTGCTGCCCGGCATGATCCTCTCGAACGAACCGGGCTACTACCGCCCCGGCAGCTTCGGCATCCGTATCGAGAACCTCATCCACACCCTGCCGGCTGCACCTGTCGAGGGCGGCGATATCGACATGCTCGGCTTCGGGACGCTGACCTTCTGCCCCATCGACCGCCGCCTCGTCGTGCCGGCCCTGATGGCGGACGAGGAGCTCGCCTGGCTCAACGCCTATCACGCTGAAACGCGCGAAAAGATCGCGCCGCTCCTTTCGGACGACGCGACGAGGGCATGGCTGGAAAAGGCGGCGGCCCCGATCAGCCGATGACGTGACGCAGGATCATCACGACGATCCAACCCACGCCCAGCATCGGCAGCAGCGAGATGCGCAGGCCGACGAGGAAGGCGACCGCCATGGTGAGGGTCACGTCGAGGCCGCCGGTCACGGCGGCCGGCGCCACCAGCGTCGTCAGGACCGCGGCCGGAACGGCGTTCAGCGCCGCTTCGGCCCGCGGCGGAATGCGCTTCATGCGCGTGATGAAGACATAGCCGCCGATGCGCGTGAGATAGGTGGCGATCGCCCCCGCCGCGATGATCAGCAGCGTCTGGGTGTGGAACATCGTGTCCATGCTCATGCCTCCCCTTCGATGGCATCGCCGATGGGCGCCGCGCTCTCTTCTCCGTCGATGGGCATGAGGGCGGCGACCGCGATGCCGGCCAAGGCGCCGAGGCTGACATGCCAGGGCGAGCCGACGAAGTGCAGCGCCAGGATCGAGCCGACGGACGAGGCGAGCACCACCGGCAGCCAGTTCGCCCGGCTGCGGAAGCCGAGCACCAGCCCCATGAAGTAGATCGGCAGCAGCACGTCGATGCCGATGGCGCGCGGATCGCCGATGAGGTTGCCGAGGAAGCCGCCGAGCAGCGTCAGGAAGAACCAGGGAGTATAGACGCTGAGGCCGAGCACCAGGAACCAGACATAGCCGACGCGGATGCCGGCATCGGCCCGCCGCTCCGTCTCGGCGAATTGCGGGTCGACCAGCAGGAAGAGCCCGGTCGCCTTCTGCCAGAAGGTGAAATGCCGGATATGGGCGGCAATCGCCGCCGAATAGAGCACGTGGCGGAAATTCACCGCGAAGATCGACAGCACCACCAGCCACGGCGCGACATGGTGGTTGAACAGCTCGACGCCGACGAGCTGGCTCGCGCCGGCATAGAGCGTGGCGCTCATCAGCGCGGCTTCGGCGATGCTGAGGCCATTGTCGACGGCGACGGCGCCGAACAGCACGCCGAACGGCGCGGCGGCAAGCGCGATGGCCAGCCCGCGCCGGGCGGCGTCGCGGATTTCTTCTTTCGTGTCGGGCGTCATGGGTTCTGCTCTCTTGCGTTGGCTGAAGCCATAGAGCAGGCACGATCCACCGGCAAACCAATATGGCTGATGGACCGTTAGCGGGATTGATCGATCGGCACCTTGAGACGACCGGCGCTGATGGTTGATCAGGACGATGCACTCCCTTTCCTTCGTCCTCCTCGGGCTTTTGCGGAGGCTTCTCCCACCTCTACCGTGGTAGATTCTCGGGTCGAGCCCGAGGATGACAACAGGAGAGAGGAGCGGCAGCTAAAAGCAACGCCACCTATGCCGCGCCTTGATGGGAAAGCCTCGCCTCCCCACCGTCACCCTCGGCCTTGAGCCGAGGGTCCATTGCCGCATATTCCCGATCACGACGACCAGGAGGCCGACGCCGACGCCGTCGCCGTCCAGCTCAGCTCTTCTTGAGCTGGAACGTATGCTCCGGGCCCGGGAAGCTGCGAGCCTTCACCTCCTCGGCATAGGTGGCGAAGGCTTCGCTCATCACCGGCGCCAGATTGGCGAAATGCTTGACGAAGCGCGGCTTGAAGTCGGTGAAGATGCCGAGCACGTCGTCGACGACGAGGACCTGGCCGTCGCAGGCCGGTGACGCGCCGATGCCGATGGTCGGCGCCTTGATCTCGCCGGTCACCTCGCGCGCCACAGGCTCGACCGTGCCTTCCACCACGATGGCGAAGGCGCCGGCATCGTCGATGGCCGCGGCGTCCTTGCGGATCTTGTCGACTTCCTTGTCGTTGCGGCCGAGCGTGCGATAGCCGCCGGTCGTGTTGATGAGCTGCGGCATCAGCCCGACATGGCCGAGCACCGGAATGCCGCGCTGCGTGAGGAAATGCACCGTCTCGGCCATTTCCGCGCCGCCTTCGAGCTTGATGGCCGAACAGCCGGTTTCCTTGAGCACGCGGGCGGCCGTGGCGAAGGCCTGCTCCTTGGACTGCTGGTAGGAGCCGAACGGCAGGTCGACCACGACGCAGGCATTGGACGAGCCGCGCATGACGGCCTGTCCATGGGCGATCATCATCTCGATGGTCACGCCGACGGTCGAATCGAGGCCGTAAAGCACCATGCCGAGGCTGTCGCCGACCAGCATGAAATCGACATGCGGATCCATCAGCTTGGCAACCGGCGTCGTATAGGCGGTAAGGCTGACGATCGGACGCTGGCCCTTCAAGGCCTTGATGTCGGCGGGCGCCAGCCGGCGCTTGGCGGTGTGTACACTCATGTCACGCTACCTTTTTCGCGTTTTTCGGGCCGATGACCCGGTTATCGAGGAGTTTCGTGCTCCCAAAGCGCACGAAAAGCAACAAAAGAACCGGCCTGTCGCCGACGCTGGCGATCTCGCCCAGCGTATCGGGATCGCGAAGCGCGACCACCTCGGGATGGGCCAGCGGCGCGGTACGGATGAAGGCGGTGACGCCCTCCTCCAGCTTCCTGGCATCCGTTTCGCCCGCCGCGATCAACCGCTCCGCCTCTTCCAGCGCCCGCGGCACGATGGCGGCGGCGGCACGCTCTTCCGCAGACAGATAGACATTGCGCGAGGAGCAGGCGAGCCCGTCCGCCTCGCGTACCGTCGGCACGCCGATCACCTCGACGGGCTGCGCGAGATCGGCAACCATGCGGCGGATGATGGCGAGCTGCTGGTAATCCTTCTCGCCGAAATAGGCGCGGTCGGGCCCGGCGATGTTGAAGAGCTTGGTGACGACGGTCGCGACACCCGCGAAATGGCCGGGGCGCACGGAGCCTTCCAGCTCCGCGCCGAGCGTCGGCACGTCGACCACGGTTTCCATCGGCCGCGGATACATGTCCGCGACGCCGGGCGCGAAGAGATAGTGGACACCCGCCGCCTCCAGCATCGCCTGGTCGCGGGCAAGGTCGCGCGGATAGCGCGCGAGGTCCTCGTTCGCGCCGAACTGCAGCGGATTGACGAAAATGGTGGCGACGACGATGTCGTTGTCGGCGAGCGCCCGGCGGGCAAGCTCCATATGGCCGACATGAAGATAGCCCATGGTGGGAACGAGACCGATCGTCCGGCCGCCCGGGCGGTGCGGCGCCAGCGCCGCGCGCAGGTCCGCGATGGTGGTGAAGGTCTGCATCGGCGGTTCCTCCTTGCTCTCGCCCTCTCCCGCGGGCGGTCCCGTCCGCATGCTTTCTCGGGAGCATTTCGGGGGGCGCCGTTTTCTATCTTGTGCAGCGCAAAAAGACAATCGGGAAAGACTTTTGCCCGCCATCGCTTAACCCGCTGGGCAGCTTTGCGTTTTGCGCACTGTACATTTGCGGCAATGACCAGTAGAGAGCGCCCACACACGCCCGTTACGCGCGGGCTTGAGAGTGCGGCGCAAGATCGCCGCTGAACCCGAATTCCGAAAGACCCCCTATGACGAGTTTCGAAGGCCTCGCTCCGGCGATGGCAAAGGCGTTGGAAAAACGCGGCTATACCACATTGACGCCGGTGCAGGTCGCCGTCTCCGACCCGAAGATCGGCGATGCCGACGCGCTGGTCTCCGCGCAGACCGGCTCCGGCAAGACCGTCGCCTTCGGCCTCGCCCTCGCCCCGACGCTGCTTGAGGGCGAGGAGCGCTTCGGCCGCGCCGCAAGCCCGCTCGCCCTCGTCATCGCCCCGACGCGCGAACTTGCCATGCAGGTCAAGCGCGAGCTGGAATGGCTCTACGAGATGACCGGCGCCGTCATCGCCTCCTGCGTCGGCGGCATGGACGTGCGCACGGAACGGCGCGCGCTGGAGCGCGGCGCGCATATCATCGTCGGCACGCCCGGCCGCCTGCGCGACCACATCACCCGCAACAACCTCGATCTCTCCGACATCCGCGCCGTCGTGCTCGACGAGGCCGACGAGATGCTCGACCTCGGCTTCCGCGAAGACCTCGAATTCATCCTGGAAGCCGCGCCGGAAGACCGCCGCACGCTGATGTTCTCGGCCACCGTGCCGAAGGAGATCGCCGCGCTCGCGAAAAACTACCAGCGCAATGCGATGCGTATCTCGACGGCCGCCGAGAAGGAGCAGCATGTCGATATCGACTATCGCGCCCTGCTGACCGCGCCTGCCGACCGCGAGAACGCCATAATCAACACGCTGCGCTTCTACGATGCGCAGAACGCCATCGTCTTCTGCTCGACGCGCGCGGCGGTGAATCACCTGACGGCCCGCTTCAACAATCGCGGCTTCTCGGTCGTCGCCCTTTCCGGCGAACTCAGCCAGAACGAGCGCACCCACGCCCTTCAGGCCATGCGCGACGGCCGCGCCCGCGTCTGCATCGCCACCGACGTCGCCGCCCGCGGTATCGACCTGCCGAACCTCGAACTGGTCGTCCATGCCGACCTGCCGACCAATCCCGATACCCTGCTGCACCGTTCGGGCCGCACCGGCCGCGCCGGTCGAAAAGGGGTGAGCGCCCTGATCGTGCCGCTCAACGCCCGCCGCAAGGCCGAACGCCTACTCCAGATAGCGAACCTCAAGGCCAACTGGGCGACCCCGCCCTCGGCCGAGGAGATCCTGCGCCGCGACGACGAGCGCCTGCTCGCCGATCCCCTGCTTTCCGACAAGGTCACCGAGGACGAGGAAGCGACCGTCGAGGCGCTGGTCGAAAAGTTCGACGCCCGCCAGCTCGCCGCCGCCGTCGCGCGCTTCTTCAAGGCCGGCCGCTCTGCACCGGAAGACCTGATCGAGGTCTCGCTCGAACAGCGCAAGCCGCGCGAGCGCGGCAACGACGTCATTCCCGCCGAAACCAAGCGCCCGCGCGACAGCTTTGCCGCCAGCGTCTGGATCTCCATCTCGGTCGGCCGCAAGCAGCGCGCCGAGCCGCGCTGGCTGATCCCGATGCTCTGCCGCAACGGCAACATCACCAAGAACGAGATCGGCGCCATCAAGATGCAGCCGGAAGAGACTTATGTGGAACTCTCCGCCGATGCCTCCGACGGCTTCCTCGGCGCACTCGGCCCGAACAGCATGCTGGAGCGCGGCATCCGCGTGACCGTGCTGGAAGGCATGCCCGACCTCACACCGCAACCCTACGAGCGCACGCCGGGCGAGAAGACCCAGCGCTACGACCGGCCGGAACGCCGCGCCGACTGGAAGCCGAAGGGCGAATTCGAGAAGAAGGGCGGCTACGACAAGAAGCCGCGCTTCGACAAGCCGGAAGGCGCGGCCGCAAAGCCGCACTGGAAGGAGCGCGGCGACAAGCCAGATTTCAACAAGGGCGACGTCGACAAGAAGCCCCGTTTCGAGAAGAAGCGCGACTTCGACAAGCCGGAGGGCGCGAGCGCCAAGCCGCACTGGAAGGATCGCGAGGACGGCGGCAAGAAGCCCGCGAAGTCCTTTGCCGGCGCAAAGCCCTTCAAGGGCAAGCGCGACGAGAAATTCGCCAAGCCCGACGACACCCGCAAGCCGAAGGGCAAGAAGCCGGATCGGCATTGAATTGCACGCGGTGCGGAACTTGCAGGTCCGCACCGCGTTCTCCCCGCGCTTTTGCGAGGGGATTCATGAATGGCCGCTGCCGATGACGAGACAAGCGAGTTCAGCCGGTTCGTGACCGGTCTGGGGCGCGGCGTCGCGGGCGCGCTGTTCCTCGCCCTTCCCATGCTGATGACCATGGAGATGTGGCATCTCGGCTATTACATGGCGCGCGAGCGCCTTCTCCTGCTCCTGCTTCTCAACATCCCGCTCCTTGTCCTTCTCGCCCACCGCATCGGCTTCGAGAACATCTCGACCTGGCGCGAGGCGGTGCGCGACGCCATCATCGCCTATGGCATCGGCATCGTGACGAGCCTCGTCGTGCTGGCGGCGCTCGGCCTCCTGCGCGGCGGAATGTCTGCGGCCGAAATCGTGGGAAAGACGGCGCTGCAATCGGTGCCCGCCAGCATCGGCGCCATGCTCGGCCGCAGCCAGCTCGGCCATGAGGAGACGGACGACGGGAAGAAGGACACCTATCCCGGCGAGCTCCTGCTGATGGCGACGGGCGCCCTCTTCCTCTCGCTCAACATCGCGCCGACCGACGAGATCGTGGTTCTCGCCTACAAGATGACGGCATGGCACGCGCTCGTCGTCGCCCTGTTGTCGATCGCCCTCATGCACGGCTTCGTCTACGCGGTCTCGTTCACCGGCGGCCACGAGCTTTCGCCCGAGACGCCCTGGTGGCACGCCTTCGTGCGCTTCACCCTGCCCGGCTATGTGGTCGCGCTCGCAATCTGCGTCTTCACCCTGTGGATATTCGAGCGGCTCGGCGACAGTTCGGCCGTCGAGATCATGCTTTCCGTCATCGTGCTCGGCTTTCCCGCCGCGCTCGGCGCCGCCGCCGCGCGGCTGATCCTGTGAGGCTGCCATGACGCGATCCGGCACAAGCCGCCACCGCGAACGCCACGACCCGCACTGGATCGAATGGCTGACGGGGCTCGTCTCCGCCGTCCTGATCGCCGGGATGCTCTCATGGATCGGTTGGGAAGCCGTCACCCGCAAGGCGACCCCGCCCGATCTTTCCATCACGGTGCTGGCAACGCAAGCGACCTCCGCCGGCCACCGCGTCGCCTTCGACATCTACAATTCGGCGACCACCACCGCCGCCTCCGTCACCGTGATCGGCCGGCTGAGGGAGGGCGACAGGATCGTCGAGGAAAACCAGGTCACCTTCGACTATGTCGCCGCCGAATCGAAATCGGCCGGCGCCATCCTCTTCCGCAACGACCCCGCGGGCCGCGGCCTGGATATCCGGGCGGCCGGCTATACCGATCCTTAGGAAAGGCCGATAAGTCGCGGAAAGGATTCTGAAAAGCGGAACCAAATCCATCCACACGGATTTTGCAGCAACGATAACGTCCGTGTCCGGCGTGAGGGAGGGCATGGCTGATCCAGCAAGGTCGGAACCATGGAACTGCCTCTTCTCATCCTGTTGACGACCCAGGCCCTTCTTCCGCTCTTCTTCCTGATGTGGCTCTGGCTGCCGCGCCCCGCCGACCGGCTGGGCTGGGCGATGCGCGTGTTCTATGGAGCGAGCTATTTCGCCTTCATCATTGTGATCGGTCGCTGGGATTTCCTGAGCACGGAACTGGCGCTCGTGCTGCCCATCCTCTTCGTCGCCGCTGCCGCCCTCTCCTACCTGCGCGTGCGCGACCGACCCTGGAACGAGGCGCGCGCCGCCATACGCAAGCATGGCCTGACGGCGGCCATGGCGGTCTTCTTCCTTGCCCTGACGGCCCGCGCGCTTTCCGGCTACGGCTACCAGGATAGTGCGGTGGAGCTTGCCTTCCCCTTCGGCCCGGGCACCTACTATATCGGCCAGGGCGGCGGCGCGACAGCGATCAATTACCACCATTCGGACCAGAGCCAGCGCTACGCGCTCGACATCGTCGCGCTCAACCGTTTCGGCGCGCGGGCAAGCGGCCTGATGCCCGAGAACCTTGCCGACTACGTCATCTTCGACCGCGAGGTGAAGAGCCCCTGCACGGGCGTCGCCATCTCCGCCCATGACGGCATCGCGGACAATCCCATTTCGCAGACCAATACGAGCGAGCCCGCCGGCAACCACGTCATCCTCGCCTGCGGGACGGCGCGCATCCTGCTCGCCCATTTCAGGAAGGGCTCGATCGCCGTTTCGGGCGGCGCGATCGTCACGCAGGGCGAGACGCTCGGCCGGGTAGGCAATTCGGGCAACTCCTCGGAGCCGCACCTGCATATCCACGCCTATCTCGGCGGCACGCTCGATTCCGATACCGGCATCGGCGTGCCGATGACCTTCGACGGCGGCCGCTTCCTGGTGCGCGGATCGACCGTCACGATCCCTTGATGCGGTCGAACCAGCCGTCCTCGTCGATCACCTCGACATCGAACTCACGCGCCTTGCCGAGCTTGGAGCCCGCACCGGGGCCGGCGACCACGAGGTCGGTCTTCTTGGAGACCGAACCCGCCACCTTGGCCCCCAGCCGCTCGGCCATGGCCTTGGCCTCGTCGCGCGTCATCTTCTCCAGCGAGCCGGTGAAGACGACCGTCTTTCCGGCAACCGGGCTCGACGTCGCCACCACCGCCTCGGCGGCCTCCGGCGCCACCTCTTCGAGAAGCCGGCCGAGCACGTCGAGATTGCGCGGCTCCTTGTAGAATTCCACGATGGCCCGGGCGACGACCTCGCCGATGCCGTCGATGCTGTTGAGCTCGTTCCACCCCTCGCCCGAAAGCGGCGCCGCCGCCTTCATCGCCTCCTCGAAGGCGGCATAGGTGCCGTAGGCGCGCGCAAGTAGCTTGGCATTCGTCTCGCCGACATGGCGGATGCCGAGCGCATAGATGAAGCGGTTGAGCGCGATCGAACGCCGGGCGTCGATGGCGTCGAAGAGCTTGCGGACGCTGACCTTGCCGAAGCCGTCGATATTCTCCAGCTTGAGAAGCGGCGAGGCTTCCTGCCGCCGCTTGAGCGTGAAGATATCGGGTGCCGTGCGGATCGACAGCGACGGGTCCTCCGCCTCGAAGAAGAAGTCGATCTGCTTGGAGCCGAGCCCCTCGATATCGAAGGCGTTGCGCGAGACGAAGTGCTTCAGGTGCTCCACCGCCTGCGCGCGGCAGACGAAGCCGCCGGTGCAGCGCGTGACGGAATCGAGCCGGCCCGTCTTCTCGTGGCGCTCGCGCACCGCATGACTGCCGCAGACCGGGCAGGTCTTCGGGAATTCGTAGGGTTGCGCTTCGGCCGGCCGCTTCTCCATCACGACGTCGAGCACCTGCGGGATGACGTCGCCGGCCCGCTGGACAATGACGGTATCGCCGATGCGGATATCGTGCCCCTCCTCGCGGATGCGCTCGCCGCTGTTGCCGATGCCCTCGATATAATCCGCATTGTGCAGCGTGGCATTGGTGACGACCACGCCGCCGACGGTGACGGGTACAAGGCGCGCGACGGGCGTCAGCGCGCCGGTGCGGCCCACCTGGATATCGATCTTCTCGACGGTGGTGAACGCCTGCTCGGCCGGGAACTTGTGCGCCGTCGCCCAGCGCGGCGAGCGCGAGCGGAAGCCGAGGCGCTCCTGCAACGCCAGCTCGTCCACCTTGTAGACAACGCCGTCGATATCGTAGTCGAGGTCCGGCCGGGCAAGGCCGATCTCGCGGTAATGCGCGATGATGTCGTCGACGCGGGTCAGCCGCTCGGTCATCGGATTGACGGGGAAGCCCCAGGATTTCAGCACGCCGATCATGCCGAACTGCGTGTCCGCCGGCATGTCCGACATCTCGCCCCAGGCATAGGCGAAGAAGCGCAGCTTGCGGCTCGCCGTCACCGAGGCGTCGAGCTGGCGGAGCGATCCGGCGGCCGTGTTGCGCGGATTGACATAGGTTTGCTTGCCTTCCGCCGCCATCTTCTCGTTGAGCGCGAGGAAGTCGCTCTTGGCCATGTAGACCTCGCCGCGCACCTCCACGACGGCCGGCGCGCCGGCCGGCAGGCGGTTGGGGATCTCGGCGATGGTCAGCACATTGGCCGTGACATTCTCGCCCGTCGTGCCGTCGCCGCGCGTCGCGGCACTCGCAAGGCGGCCGTTCTCGTAGCGGATCGACATGGACAGCCCGTCGATCTTCGGCTCGGCGGTGAAGGCGATCGAATCGTCCGGCAGGCGGCCGAGGAATCGGTAGACCGAGGCGACGAAATCCCGCACGTCTTCATCGGAAAACGTGTTGTCGAGGGAGAGCATCGGGCGGGAATGGGTGATCGGCGCGAAGGTCGCAAGCGGCGCGGAGCCGACGCGGCGCGACGGGCTGTCGTCGCGGACGAGCGCGGGGAAGCGCGCCTCAATCGCCTCGTTGCGGCGCTTCAGCGCGTCGTAATCGGCATCCGAAATCTCCGGCGCGTCCTGCCCGTGGTAGAGCTCGTCATGCCGCGCGATCTCCGCCGCCAGATAGGCAAGCTCCGCTGCGGCTTCTTCTTCGGTCAGGGTCTCGACGGGGGTCTTCGCGTTCGCCATGGCATGCTCCGGATTTGGGAGTCGTTTTAGAGCAAAGCTGACGAAAGGAAAGATGCGAGGTGCCGGATCGCCCCTCATCCCGCTGCCGCGACCTTCTCCCCGTAAACGGGGAGAAGGAGGGTGCCGCGAGGGTTTCCTTCCACCATTTGCCGCATGTGGCAAGTCCCTCTCCCCACTGGCAGCAAAGCCATGGCCTATAGGGTCGGCGTCTCCGCCTCGTCCTCTCCCCAAGGGAAGAAGGAGAGCGCGGCGATGCCTTGCCCTGCATGAAAGAAAACAGCGCCACATCCTCCTTTTCCCCGCCTGCGGGAGAAGGAGGATGTGGCGGATGAAGGGCAGGCGAACTACACCCCGCCCGACAGCAACCGCGCCGCCGCCGCCCGTGCCTCGTCGGTCACGGAAGCACCGGCCAGCATGCGGGCGATCTCCTCGGTGCGGGCGCCGTCGTCCATGCGGGCGACGCGGGTGGCGACGGTCTCGCTGCCCTCGACCGGTCCCTTGGAGATGAGGAGGTGCGTCGCCGCACGCGCTGCGACCTGCGGCGCGTGTGTGACGGAAAGCACCTGCACCGTGGAGGAGAGGCGTTTCAGCCGCTGGCCGATGGCATCGGCCACCGCGCCGCCGACGCCGGTGTCGATTTCGTCGAAGACGAGCGTCGGGGCCGAGCCGCGGTCGGCGAGCGCCACCTTCAGCGCCAGCAGGAAGCGCGAGAGCTCGCCCCCGGACGCCACCTTCATGATCGGGCCGGGACGCGTGCCGGGATTGGTCTGGACGTGGAACTCGACCGTGTCGATCCCCTCCTCCGCACCACCCTCGGGATCGGTGGCGATCTCGACGGTAAAGCGCGCGCGCTCCAGCTTGAGCGCCGGCAGCTCCGCCATCACGGCGGCGGCGAGCGCATCGGCGGCATGGTGCCGCCGTTCGGAAAGCGAGCGGGCGGCGATCGCATAGGCCGCGCGCGCCTCGTTGAGGCGCGCTTCGAGCTGCACCAGCTTCTCCTCGCCGGCATCGAGATCGGCAAGGTCGGCGATCATCTTCGCCGCAAGCGCCGGAAGGCCGGTGACGGGCACGGAATATTTGCGGGCGGCGGCGCGCAGCGCGAACAGCCGCTCTTCCGTGCGCTCCAGCTCCTTGGGGTCGTATTCCGTCTTGCGCAGCGCCGACTCGACAGCCATCTGCGCGTCGGAAAGCTGGTTCAGCGCCTGGTCGAGGAATTCGACCGTCTCCTCCAGCAGGCCCGGCGCCTCATGGCTCTTGCGCTCCAGCCGGCGCACGAGCGCGGCGATCAGCGGAACGGGCGAGGCATTGCCGTTCAGGAACTCGCTCGCCTCGTTGATGTCGCCGGCGATGCGCTCGGCCTTCATCATGCGGGCGCGCACCTCGGCCAACGCATCCTCCTCGCCGTCCTGCGGTGAAAGGGCCTCCAGCTCCTCGACGGAGGAGCGCAGGTAATCGGCCTCGCGGGCCGCGGCCTCCACCTTCTCGCGGTGGCGGCGCAGCGTGCGCTCGGCATCTTTCCAATGGTGATAGAGCGCGCCGACATCGCCCGCGGCCTCGGCAAGGCCGCCGAAGGCGTCGAGCAGCAGGCGGTGGGCGTCCGTATCGACCAACGCGCGGTCGTCGTGCTGGCCGTGGATCTCGACGAGAAGCTGGCCGGCCTGCCGCATGAGCTGCACGGAGACCGGCTGATCGTTGACATAGGCCTTGGTGCGGCCGTCGGCCGATTGCTGGCGGCGGAAGATGAGGTCGCCGTCGTCGTCGATGCCGTTGTCGCGCAGGAGCGCGCGCGCCGCATGGCCCGTCGGCACGTCGAAGACGGCCGTCACCTGGCCGCGCTCGATGCCGTGGCGCACCAGCGAACCGTCGCCGCGCCCGCCGAGCGCCAGCGAGAGACTGTCGAGAAGGATGGACTTGCCGGCGCCCGTCTCGCCCGTCAGCACGGAGAGACCCGGCTCGAATGCAAGGTCGAGCCGTTCGATCAGGACGATATCGCGGATCGATAGCTGAGCCAGCATATCGTATCTATCTCTTGCGTCAGGCGCCGATCAGCTTCTTGCCGGCGCGCGCGATCCAGGAACCGGAATTCTCACGCGGCTCCAGACCCTTGGTCTGGAGAAGCTTGTAGCTGTCGGAATACCACTGGCTGTCCGGGTAGTTGTGGCCGAGAACGGCGGCCGCCGTCTGCGCTTCGCTGTCGATGCCCATCGCGTAATAGGTCTCGACGAGACGCGCCAGCGCCTCCTCAATCTGGTTGGTCATCGGATATTTCTCGACGACGACGCGGAAACGGGTCGCCGCGGCGATATATTCCTTGCGCTCGAGATAATAGCGGCCGATCTGCATTTCCTTGCCGGCGAGCTGGTCGCGGGCAAAGCGGATCTTCGCCTGCGCATCCTCGACATATTCCGAGTCGGGATAGTTGTCGACGACGGCCTGCATGGCCTCGATGGTCTGCTGCGAGGCGCGCTGGTCCTGCGTCACGCTCGGGATCTGCTTCCAGTAGGCAAGACCGATGATATACTGCGCATAGGCCGCGTCTTCCGATCCCGGATAGAGCGAGAGATAACGCTTGCCGGCAGTGATGGCCTCTTCGTTGCGGCCCTGGCGATAATTCGTGAAGGCCAGCATGACGAGCGACTTGCGCGCCTGGTTGGAGAACGGGCTCTGGCGGTCGACCGCCTCGAACTTGCGGCCTGCCTCGCTGACCTTGCCGGCATTGAGGTTGGCCAGGCCCTGGTTGTAGAGCGTGTCCGGGGATTCGGCTTCGCCGGTCAGTTTCGTGATGTCGATGTCCGGGTCCGACTGGCAAGCCGAAAGACCAATCGAAGACGCCGTAGCGAAAAGCGTAAGATAGACAATGCGCGCCGTCTTCTTCACACCAACAGACCCTGCAACAACCATGTGACAATCCCAGTTAACGGCACTTGAAGCGGACAGGCCGCACACGCGCCCCGCGTTGTATCTCCAAATGCAGGAAGATCGCAACGCCATGCCGACGCATTAACGCATTTTTATGGCAATCGTACCGGGAGGATGATACCGGGCCGACCCTGGTTCACAAAGACCAGGGGGCGAATTCCGGGGCGTTGACGGCGATCAGCTCGCGCTGGCCGGCGCGCGAACGCGGTGCGGACGCCTCCACCACCTCATAGGCGGTGCGGTCGCTGAGCAGCGCCTTCAGCGCATGGGCGTTCATCTTGTGGCCGCCGCGATAGGAGCGATAGCAGCCGATGAACTGCGCGCCGGCAAGCGCGAGGTCACCGACAGCGTCGAGCGTCTTGTGGCGGACGAACTCGTCCCTGGCGTAGCGCAGGCCCTCGACATTGATCACGGTGTTGTCGTCGGAGATGACGACGGAGTTTTCCAGCGACGAACCGAGCGCATGGCCGGAAGCCCACAGCCGCTCGACATCGCGCATGAAGCCGAAGGTGCGGGCGCGGGAAAGCTCGTTGCGGAAGGTGGCGGAGGTCAGGTCGCCCTTCCAGGACTGGCGGCCGATCAGCGGGCAGTCGAAATCGATCTCGACCTCGAATCGCGTGCCGCCGTCATAGGGCAGGAACTCGGCCCAGGAGGCGCCGGCTTCGATTCGCACCGGCTTGACGATGCGGATATAGCGGCGCTTCACGGAGAGCGCGACGAGGCCGACCTGGTCGATGGCGTCGATGAAGGGTGCGGAGCTGCCGTCCATGATCGGCATTTCGGCGCCGTGCACTTCGATCAGCACATTATCGAGGCCGAGCGCGTAGACCGCGGCCATGACGTGCTCGACCGTGGCGATCGACGTTGCCGGGGAGAAGCCGAGGACGGTGCAGAGGTCGGTGTTGCCGACCTGCGAGGAGACCGCACGGTATTCGCTGACCGTGCCGTCGTTATGCAGGCGCTGGAAGACGACGCCGCTGTCGGCCTCGGAGGGGTTGAAGGTGATCGACACGGCCGCGCCGGAATGGACGCCGGTCCCGGAAATCGTCACCGGGCTGGAAATCGTCGTCTGGAAACCGAGCATACCGATCGTCATCTGCATTCGCCTTATCTTACTATCGGCTCATTCTTCGCCGACATTGTCTGTCTCAGGCCTCAGGAAGCCATTCGCCGGACGCACTGCGCCCGCCGACTTTCATGCCGGACCGTCTGGAGTGTGGTATGCGCTCCGGCAAGGCCTTACGCGCGAATCCTGACTATCCCCTTTGCCCAGCCTGAATGTAGTAGGCCCCTCACCTTCAGACAAATCACTGTTTCTTTCGCTTTGTTACGCATGTTTCAGCCAACAAGCCCTTGAAAGGAAACGGAAATAAAAATGCCCGGATCGACGATCCGGGCATCTTGTTTCAGGGCGCTTTCCCGAAGGGCCTCAGTTGGACTGCCGGCGGAGGAACGCCGGGATTTCCAGCTGGTCGTCTTCCTGCAGCGCGCGCGGCTGCGGATTGGCGCGGCCGTGGTCGTCGAGCTGGCCGCGACGCGGTGCATAGAGGCTGGCTTCGGCCGAGAGCGGGCGGCGCTGCTGCTGGGCGGCAGGGGCGGCCTGCTCCTGTGCATGCGCCTCCTCATGACGGCCGAGCGACGAGGTCAGGCGCTTGAGGAGGCCCATCGGGCCGCGCTCTTCCTGGTGCCCCATGGCCGGCTGCTGGGCGGTGCGGTGGTCGATTTCGGCCTGCACGACCGGCGGGAAGTCCTCGATCTTCGGCATGCGCATGGCCTGCGGCTCCTGACGGATGATCGGAGCGGCGGGCTCGACGCGCTGCTGCATGACCGGGGCCTGCTGCACGGGCTGCTGGACCGGGATCGAACGCTGGACGACCGGCATTTCGGCGGGCGCTGCGAAGATGCGGTTCTGCAGGCGCGGCTCTTCGTGATGCGCGGCGACCTGCTGGACCGGTGCCGGGCGGCTTGCCGGAATGGCGAGTTCCCGTTCGAGGTTTTCCTCGGAAGCGCGGATCGCTTCGGCAATCGGGTCGATGACCGGCTGCTGGGCGACCGGCTGCTGCATGACCGGCTGGTGCTGCATCACGGGCTGCTGCGCGACGGGCTGCGGGGCAGCGGCGACGGGCTGAACCTGCGGCTGGACCGGAACGGCGGCCGACGGACGGACTACTGGCTTGCTATGGCCGCGAAAGTCAGCAGAACGACCGGCCACCTCCGAGGCCGAACGGTCGATGCCGGTGGCGACGACGGAAACGCGGATGAGGCCTTCGAGTTCTTCGTCGAAGGTAGCGCCGAGGATGATGTTCGCATCCGGATCGACTTCCTCGCGGATACGGGTCGCAGCCTCGTCGACTTCGAAGAGGGTGAGGTCGCGGCCGCCGGTGATGGAGATCAGCAGGCCCTGGGCGCCCTTCATCGAGGTCTCGTCGAGCAGCGGGTTGGCGATGGCGGCTTCGGCTGCGGCCATTGCGCGGCCTTCGCCCGAGGCTTCGCCCGTGCCCATCATGGCGCGGCCCATCTCGCGCATCACCGAGCGGACGTCGGCGAAGTCGAGGTTGATGAGGCCTTCCTTGACCATGAGGTCGGTGATGCAGGCGACGCCCGAATAGAGCACCTGGTCGGCCATCGCGAAGGCGTCGGCGAAGGTGGTCTTGTCGTTGGCGATGCGGAAGAGGTTCTGGTTCGGGATGACGATCAGCGTGTCGACCGACTTCTGGAGTTCCAGTATACCTTCTTCGGCAAGGCGCATGCGGCGGCCGCCTTCGAAGTGGAACGGCTTGGTGACGACGCCGACGGTCAGGATGCCCTTGTTGCGGGCGGCCTGCGCGACGATGGGAGCCGCGCCCGTGCCGGTGCCGCCGCCCATGCCGGCGGTGACGAAGCACATGTGGGTGCCGTTGAGGTGATCGATGATCTCGTCGATGCACTCTTCGGCGGCCGCGCGGCCGACTTCCGGCTGCGAGCCGGCGCCGAGGCCTTCGGTGACCTGGACACCCATCTGGATGATCCGCGAAGCCTTGGTCATGGACAGCGCCTGGGCGTCGGTGTTGGCGACGACGAAGTCGACGCCTTCGAGGCCCGCGGTGATCATGTTGTTGACGGCATTGCCGCCGCCGCCGCCGACACCGAAGACGGTGATGCGGGGCTTCAGCTCAGTGATGTCCGGCTTCTGCAGCTTGATAGTCATTGCATTGTTCCTTTCGTTTCCGGCCGCTTCGCCCAGCCGGTCTATTCACGATACTCGTTGTCGGTCTTTCCCGGCGGCACGCCGCCGGGAAACCCGTCAGAAACTTTCCTTCAGCCACTGGCCCATGCGGGCTATGCGGCCGTTGCCACCCGTGAGCTGCGAGAGCATGCCGCCCTGCACAGCGTGTTCTTCCAGTTCCGCGACCTGCGGATAGATCATGAGGCCCACCGCGGTCGAAAAGGCCGGGCCCTTGGCCGCCGTCGGCAGGCCGGACACGCCGAGCGGCCGGCCGATGCGGACGTTGCGGGCGAGGACGCGGCGGGCCGCTTCCGGCAGGCCGGTGAGCTGGCTCGCGCCGCCCGTCAGCACGATCCGTTTCCCGACGATGGGCGAGAAGCCGGAACGCTGGATACGGTCGCGAATGAGTTCGAGCGTCTCCTCGATCCTTGCCCGCACGATGCGCGAGATGAGCGTGCGCGGCACGTGGGTCGGCTGGTCGCGGTCGTCCTCGCCGATGGGCGGGACGGTGATGATGTCGCGCTCGTCGCCGGCATTCGGCAGCGCCGAGCCGTGCACGACCTTGAGGCGTTCGGCATCCTCGATGCGGGTCGAGAGGCCGCGCGCGAGGTCCGTGGTGACGTGGTGGCCGCCGAGCGAGACGGCGTCGGAATGCACCAGCTTGCCTTCGGCGAAGACGGAAATCGTCGTCGTGCCGCCGCCCATGTCGATGCAGGCGCAGCCGAGCTCGACCTCGTCGTCGACAAGGGCCGAAAGGCCGCTCGCATAGGGCGTCGCCACCATGCCCTCGACGGAGAGGTGCGCGCGGTTGATGCAGAGTTCCAGGTTCTTCAGCGCGGTGCGCTCGGCCGTCAGCACATGCATGTCGACGCCGAGGACGTCGCCGAACATGGAGAGCGGATCGCGGATGCTGCGCTCTCCGTCCAGCGAGAAGCCGGTCGGCAGCGAATGGAGGATGGCGCGGTCCTGGCGCAGCGACTGCTGGCCGGCGACGGCGAGCACCTTGCGCAGGTCGTTGGCGTCGACTTCCTGGCCGCCGAGATCGATGGTGGCGGTGTAGACGTCGCTCTGCAGGCGGCCTGCGGAAACGTTGACGATCAGGCTCTCGATGGTGAGGCCGGCCATGCGCTCGGCCGCGTCGACGGCAAGGCGCACGACGCTCTCGACGGCGTCGAGATCGGTGATCACGCCGTTCTTCACGCCGCGGGATTTCTGGTGGCCGATGCCGATCACTTCGACATTGTGCGTGCGGCCCGGCAGGATCTCGCTCTCGGCGCGCGGCGTCAGCCGGCCGATCATGCAGACGATCTTGGTGGAACCGATGTCGAGGACCGAAACGACGTGAGCACGCTTGGAGGAAAGCGGCTTCAAGCGCGGCAGGCCGAAGTGGGACGAACCGAAAATGCTCATGTGCGCTTCGCTGCCTTCTTCAGGTCCTTTGCCCTCTGCTCGACCGCCGCATTGCGGCGTTCCAGCGCCCCTTCCGTGAGCCGCACCGTGGTGCGGTCCTCGAGCCGCAGGTCGACCGCGGCGATGTCCCGTTCCAGCAGCCCCTCCTCGCCTTCCAGCGTCGCCAGCATGTCCATGGCGCGCGGCACGTTGTGCTCCGGCAGCTTCACGACGATGCCGTTGTCGAGGCGCAGGTCCCAGCGGCGGCCGGCGACCCGGATATAGGCCTTCACCCGCGCCTTGAGCTCCGGCCAGTTGTCGAACTCGTCGGCAAAGCCGGCGGCGGCCGTCTCGGCGTCACGGCCGACGAAGAGCGGCAGCGAGGAGAACTTGTTGTCGCGCAGCGGGGCGATGACCGAACCGTTCTTCTCGATCAGCGACAGGTCGTTGCCGTGCTGCCAGATCGCGAAGGCCTCGCGCTCCTTGAGCGCGATCTCGATGGTGCCCGGATAGACCTTGCGGACGGAGACGTCCTGCACCCAGGGCAGATCGGCGAGCTTGGCCCGCGCATCCTTGACGTCGAGCGCGACCAGCGAGGTCGTGCCGTCGAGGCCGAGGCGTTCGAGAATGTCGATCTCGGAGGTCTCGCGGTTGCCGGAGACCTTCACGTCCTCGATGGCAAAGCCCATCGCGGTGGTCGAGGCCTGGGCGAAATCCTGCGAATGGCCGCCCAGCGACATGCCGTAAAGGCCGGTCGAGCCGAGGAACAGCACCGTCGCGACGCTGCCGGTATGGCGCGGAATGTTGATGCGGCCGGCCGCGAGGCTGACGAGGAAACGCACGACCCGGCGCAGCGGACGCGGCAGCACGCGACCGACCTCCGGCTCGGAAAACCCGGCGGGACGCACCCTGCTCTTCCTGAGGCTCAACGCAAGCACGACGCGTCCTCCACCATCCACTTCAAGAACTCACCAAAGGAATGGCCGGCATGATCGGCCATTTCGGGCACCAGGGAGGTAGGGGTCATGCCGGGCTGGGTGTTGACCTCCAGCCAGATGAGCTCGCCATTCTCGGAAAAACGGTCGTCGTAGCGGAAGTCGGAACGGCTGACGCCACGGCACCCGATCGCTTGATGCGCCTTGAGTGCGAGTGTTTGTACTTTTTGGTAAATATTCGGTGAAATTTGCGCCGGGATGACGTGTTTCGAACCGCCTTTTACATATTTGGAATCGTAGTCGTAGAAGGAATGGCCCTGCGGAATGACTTCCGTGACACCGAGCGCGACATCGCCCATGACGCCGCAGGTCAGCTCGCGGCCATAGACGTAGCGCTCCACCATGACGCTGTCGCCGTAGCGCCATTCGGAGGAAGTGATGATCTGCGGGGGATGCGACTGGTCCTCCTTGACCATGACCACGCCGAAGGATGAGCCCTCACGGACGGGCTTGACCACATAGGGCGGCTTCATCGGATGGCTGGAGGTGAAGTCGAAGCGGCTCATCAGGCGCTGCTCCGCAACGGGAATGCCGGCCGCCTTGGCGACGATCTTCGCCTGCGCCTTGTCCATGGCGAGCGCGGAGGCGAGCACGCCGGAATGGGTATAGGGGATTTCCAGATATTCGAGGATGCCCTGGATGGTGCCGTCCTCGCCGAAAGGGCCGTGCAGCGCATTGAAGGCGACGTCCGGCTTGAGATCGGCAAGGACGCTGGCGACGTCATGGCCGACATCGACGCGCGTGACCCTGTAGCCGACAGCCTCGAGCGTATCAGCGCAAGCGTTCCCCGACGAAAGGCTCACCGGCCGTTCCGACGAAAAACCACCCATCAGCACCGCGACATGCTTCACGCTCATAGAACCCCCGACTGTATTCCGCACACTGCCTCTCGTCCCTTGCGCGGACCTGATTTGCCTCACGGTCCGACTCGGCGAGCGAGATGGGACCACTAGAGCGCCATTAAGGTTAATGAAGCGTTTACTTTCGTTAACCTGACGCATCGCGGGACAAATTTTCCTCGCGCCGAATCAGGCAACGCTTCGATTCTCTCTCTGGAATCAGAGAGTTGCGCGCGGCGCAAGAAAAACCGGCAAATCGGGCGTCATCACGCCCATGCGCGCGCCGACAATGCGTTTCGTAAATGCTCGGGTCTCAGGGAAGAACGAAAAGTACGATTTTTCGCCCGTTCGGGTACTTTTATTGTTTCATCGACCGGATGCTTGGCGTAAAAGCCCCCCGCTGCCTCCCAAGACGGCAAACAAGAAACATCAAAAAAGGCACCCCCGATGAGTGAGACACTCTCCTCCGGGTCGCCGACCGCAGCGCATTCCAACCGCGCCGGGCTCAACTCCCCGGCGCGCGTTCTTTTTGCAAGCCTGGTCGGAACGACCATCGAATTCTTCGATTTCTACGTTTACGCCACCGCCGCCGTGCTGGTCTTCCCGACGCTGTTCTTCCCGAACAGCGATCCGACGACGGCGCTGCTCGCCTCCTTCGCGACCTTCTCCATCGCGTTCTTCGCCCGCCCGCTCGGCGCCATCGTCTTCGGGCATTACGGCGACCGCATCGGCCGCAAGACGACGCTCGTCGCCGCGCTCCTGACCATGGGCGTCTCGACCGTGATCATCGGCCTCCTGCCGTCCTACGATTCGATCGGCGTGGTCGCGCCGCTGCTGCTGGCGCTGTGCCGATTCGGCCAGGGCTTCGGCCTCGGCGGCGAATGGGGCGGCGCGGTGCTGCTCGCGACGGAAAACGCCCCTCCGGGCAAGCGGAGCTGGTACGGCATGTTCCCGCAGCTCGGCGCGCCCGTCGGCCTCTTCCTCTCCTCCGGCATCTTCTGGCTGCTGCTGCATGTTATGTCGCAGGACGCGCTGCTCGCCTGGGGCTGGCGCATTCCCTTCGTGGCGTCCATCGTGCTCATCGCCGTCGGCCTCTGGGTGCGCCTGTCGATCACCGAGACGCCCGCCTTCCAGAAGGCCATCGAGAAGCAGGAGCGCGTGGAAGTCCCGGTCGTCGAGCTCTTCCGCAACCACAAGCGCAGCCTCGTGCTCGGCACCTTCGTGGCGCTCGCCACCTTCGTGCTGTTCTATATCGGCTCGGCCTATCTGCTGTCCTATAACGTCAAGGTGCTGAACCTGCCCTTCGTCGAGGCGCTCAAGATCCAGCTCGTCGGCTCGGTGCTGTTCGGCCTGTTCATTCCCTTCGCCGGCAAGCTCGCCGAAAGGTTCGGCCGCCGCGAGGTGCTGATCGCCACGACCGTGCTGATCGGCGTCTTCTCGTTCTTCCTGCCGGACTTGATGACCGGCGGCGAAACCGGCATCTTCATCTTCGTGATCTTCGCGATGGCGCTGATGGGCATGACCTACGGCCTGATCGGTACGGCGCTCGCCGCCCCCTTCCCCACGAAGGTGCGCTATACGGGCTCGTCGATCACCTTCAACTTCGCCGGCATCTTCGGCGCCTCGCTCGCGCCCTATATCGCGACCTGGCTGCAGGCGAATTACGGCATGGCCTATGTCGGCTACTATCTCGGCCTCTCGGCCGTCATCACGCTGGCCTGCATCCTGCTTTCGGGCAAGGAAGAGGTCTGAGCCTTTACGGAAAAGGTCCCGAATCGAAAAACCCGCCGCGTCGCCACGGCGGGTTTTCTTTTGCCGGCGATCAGTCGTTCTCGCCGACGATCTTCCAGACGATGCCGCCGATGACGGCCCCGAGGATCGGCGCCACCCAGAACAGCCAGAGCTGCGAGAGCGCCGCCGTATCGGCGAAGAGCGCCACGCCCGTCGAGCGCGCCGGGTTCACCGAGGTATTGGTGATCGGGATCGACACGAGATGGATGAGCGTCAGGCCGAGGCCGATGGCGATCGGCGCGAAGCCCGCCGGCGCGCGGCCGTGGGTCGAGCCGAGGATGATGATGACGAAGAACGCCGTCAGCACCGCCTCGGCAACCAGCGCCGCCGTCAGCGAATAGCCGCCCGGCGAAAGCTCGCCGTAGCCGTTCGAGGCAAAGCCGCCTGCCTGGAAGCCGTCCTTGCCGGAGGCGATGAAGTAGAGCACGGCTGCCGCGACGACGGCGCCCACGACCTGCGCCACGATATAGGGAACGAGGCGGGAAGCCGGGAACTTGCCGGCGACCGTCAGGCCGACGGAGACCGCCGGATTGAAGTGGCCGCCGGAAATGCCGCCGACCGCATAGGCCATGGTCAGCACCGTGAGGCCGAACGCCAGGGCGACCCCGAGGAAGCCGATGCCGAGCGCCGGAAAGGCGGCGGCGAAGATGGCGCTGCCGCAGCCGCCGAAGACGAGCCAGAACGTGCCGAGGAACTCGGCGGAAAGTTTCTTGAACATGAATGCCCCCTGGTCCAGGCCCCGCTGGAGCGGAGCCGCGCCGCGCAACCGTCGCGCGACCGACATAGCATTCGCTAAACTTTTCTGAACGGAGGATGAACGAAGGGGACCGGCGCGGTTCGCATGCGCGCCGGTCCCCTCGCGAAGGCGGAAAATGTCAGGCCGTGGCGCGGCCGAGGAATTCCTTGACCTCGTAGCCCGGAATGAAATTGCCGAGGCGCTTGATCTCCCATTGCAGCACGATGCCGGAATGCTCCAGCACGCGGCTGCGCACGGTCTCGCCGAGATATTCCAGCTCGTAGCCGGTCGCCTGCCCCGTATTGATCATGAAGTTGCAATGCATCGGCGACATCTGCGCGCCGCCGATCATCATGCCGCGGCAACCCGCCTCGTCGATCAGCTTCCAGGCGGAATGGCCTTCCGGATTCTTGAAGGTCGAGCCGCCGGTCTTCTCGCGGATCGGCTGCACGGTCTCGCGATGCTGGCGCACGGCGTCCATCTTCGCGCGGATCTCGTCCTTGTCGCCCGCCTGTCCCTGGAAGACGGCATGGGTGAAGATGAGGTCGGCGGGCGCGGCGGAATGGCGATAGGTATAGCCCATGTCCGCATTGCTCAGCACATGCTTGTTACCCTTGCGGTCGACGGCATGGACCTCGACGACGAGGTCCTTCGTCTCCCCGCCATTTGCGCCGGCATTCATGCGCAGCGCCCCGCCGATGGAGCCGGGAATGCCGTAGTAGAACTCGAAGCCGGCAATGCCGTGGTCGAGCGCCATGGCGGCGATGTTCTTGTCCGGGCAGATGCCGCCCGCCTTGATGCGGTTCTCGCCGATGAGCTCGACATCGCCGAAGCCCTTGGCCGAAAGGCGGATCACGACGCCGGGAATGCCGCCATCACGCACGAGAAGGTTCGAGCCGACGCCCGTCACCGTCAGCGGCACCTCTTCCGGCAGCAGCTTGAGGAAGGTCGTGAGATCGTCGACGTCATGCGGGTGGAACATCAGCTCGGCAAGGCCGCCGGCGCGGAACCACGTCACGCGATCCATCGGCGCATCCGGCGTCAGGCGGCCGCGGACCTCCTTGATGCCCTCGCCCAGCGACGCCAGAAGTTTTGCCCCGTCAACCGTCTTCATGCCACCTCACCCGAAATGCCTGCCAGTTCCTTCGGCAGCGCCTGCGCCCAATACGTGATGCTGCCAGCCCCCAAGAGAACCACAAAGTCGCCGGGCTTTGCAATGCCGGCCACGATGGGCGCCAGGGCTTCCGGCGCGGTCAGGAACCGCGCGTCGCGATGGCCGGCGGACTTGATGCGCGAAACCAGTTCCTCCGCGCTCACGCCGTCGATGGGGTCCTCGCCCGCCGCGTAGACCGGCGCGATCATGATCGTGTCGGCATCGTTGAAGCAGCCGGCGAACTCCTCGAAGAGGCTCGCCACGCGGCTGTAGCGGTGCGGCTGGTGCACGGCGATGATGCGGCCCGAGCAGGCTTCGCGCGCGGCGCGCAGCACGGCCTTGATCTCCACCGGATGGTGGCCGTAGTCGTCGTAGACGTTCACGCCGTTCCAGCTTCCGGTGAAGGTGAAGCGGCGCTTGACGCCGCCGAAGCTCGCCAGCCCCTTGGCGATCGCCTCCGGCGTAATGCCGAGGCGCTGGGCGACGGCGATGGCGGCGGTCGCGTTGGAAACGTTATGGCGGCCGGGCATCGGCAGGCGCAGGTCCTTCATGGAGATCACCTGCCCGGTACGGCGGCGGCGGATCTCCACGTCGAAGACGGAGGTCGCGCCGTCCATGCGGATATTGGAAAAGCGCACGTCCGCCTGCGGGTTCTCGCCATAGGTGATGACCTTGCGGTCCTCGATGCGACTGACCATCGACTGCACTTCGGGATGATCGAGGCACATGACACCGAAGCCGTAGAACGGCACGTTCTCGACGAACTGGCGGAAGGCTGCGCGCACGGCATCGAAATTGCCGTAATGGTCGAGGTGCTCGGGATCGATATTGGTGACGACGGCGATGTCCGCCGGCAGCTTGAGGAAGGTGCCGTCCGATTCGTCGGCCTCCACCACCATCCACTCGCCCTCGCCCATGCGGGCATTGGTGCCGTAGGCGTTGATGATGCCGCCATTGATGACGGTCGGATCGAGCCCGCCGGCTTCGAGAAGCGTCGCGACCATCGAGGTCGTCGTCGTCTTGCCGTGCGTGCCGCCGATGGCGATGGCGTTGCGGAAGCGCATCAGCTCGGCGAGCATTTCCGCCCGGCGCACGACCGGCAGCAGCTTTTCGCGCGCCGCGACGAGTTCCGGATTGCTCTTCCTGATGGCGGTTGACACGACGACGACCTCGGCATCGCCGAGATTTTCCGCCCTGTGGCCGACGAAGACCTCGATGCCCTTGTCGCGCAGGCGCTGCACATTGGCGCTGTCCGACTGGTCGGAGCCCTGCACGCGATGGCCGAGATTGTGCAGCACCTCGGCGATGCCGCTCATGCCGATGCCGCCAATGCCGATGAAATGAACGAGCCCTATGCTCTGCGGCATCTTCATGGCCGTTCTCCCTTGAATTGTGCGATCATCTTGCCGCCCGCAATAGCCTCAACCATCAGGGCGAGCAAGCGCGCGGCGTCCGGTTTGCCCGCCTTTCTGGCATTCGCGGCCATCGCGGCCATGCGCGCGGGATCGTGCATGGCTTTGGAGACGATGCCGGCAAGCCGCTCCGTCGAAAGCTCGGACTGGGCGATCACCTTCGCCCCGCCGCCGGCGGCAAGCGCCGCGGCATTGGCCGCCTGGTCGTGGTCGAGCGCGTAAGGGTAAGGCACGAGGATGGAGGGCCGGCCGATGACCGAAACTTCCGAGACCGTCGAGGCGCCCGAGCGGCTGATGACGAGATGGGCATGGCCGATGCGCGCGGCCATGTCGGTGAAGAAGGGCGAGACGTCGGCGGGAATGCCGAGGTCGGCATAGGAGCGCACCACCTCGTCGCGGTCTTCCGGCCGCGCCTGCTGGGTGATCCTCAGCCGCGCCCGGTCTTCAGGCTCAAGGGCCGCGATCGCCGATGGAATGGCCTTGGAGAAGAACTGCGCGCCCTGGCTGCCGCCGAAGACGACGAGGCGGAACTCGCCATCCGCCGAGGGCTCATAGGGAATGGCCGATGCGTCCAGCACGGCCGGACGCACGGGATTGCCCGTCGTCACCGTCTTTTCCGAATATTGGCCGCCCGTCTCGGGCAGGAAGCCGCCGGCAATGGCCTTCACGCGATTGGCGAGCGCCTTGTTGGCGCGGCCCATCACGGCGTTCTGCTCGTGGATCATCGAGGGGATGCCCATGCCCGTGGCGGCAAGCAGCGGCGGCAGGGTCGGATAGCCGCCGAAGCCGACGACGACCTTCGGCCGCAGCCGCGCCATCAGCCTGCGCGCGGTGCGAATGCCTTTCCAGAGGGTCAGAAGCGAGCGGACGACGCTGACCGGGTTCTTCGAGCCGATGGTGGCGGAGGGAACGACATGGATCTCGTCCGCCGGGAACTTGCCGGCAAATCGCTCGGCCCTGCTGTCGGTGACGAGATGGACCGACCAGCCGCCAGCCTTCAGCTCATGCGCCAGCGCCTCTGCCGGAAAGAGATGGCCGCCGGTGCCACCGGCGGCGAGAAGAACGATGCCCTTGTCCATTCAAAACCCTTATTCAGCGGGCGCCACGATGCCGCCGCGGAAGAGGCTGCGCTCGGAGGCGCGCTTTTCCGGCCGGTGACGGGTCAGCGCCAGGATGAAGCCGGCCGTCACGCAGATCGCGATCATCGACGAGCCGCCATAGGAGATCAGCGGCAGCGTCATGCCCTTGGCCGGCAGCAGCTCCAGATTCACGCCGATATTGATCATCGACTGGATGCCGATCTGCAGCACGAGGCCGGCAACGGCAAAGCGCGTGAAATCGTTGCGCTCCTTGAAGGCATGATTGAGGCCGCGCATCACCACGAAGGCGAAGACCAGCACGATTGCCATGCAGAAGACGATGCCGAACTCCTCGGCCGCGACCGAGAAGATGAAGTCGGTATGGCTGTCCGGGATGATGCGCTTGACGATGCCCTCGCCCGGTCCCTGCCCGAACCAGTCGCCGCGGATGATGGCTTCCCGCGCCGTGTCCATCTGGAAGGTGTCGCCCTCGCCGGTCATGAACTTGTCGATACGCGCCGCCACGTGCGGCAGGAACGTATAGGCCGTAAGCAGCCCGCCGACGCCCGCCCCGCCGAGGATGATGATCCACAGCCACGGCATGCCCGCCATGAAGAACATGCCGCCCCAGACGGAGGCGGTCAGGATCGTCTGGCCGAGGTCGGGCTGGGCGACGAGCAGCGCCGCAACGATGCCGAAGAGGATGATGGCGAAGAGGTTGCCGGGGATTTCCGGCTGGCGCGCATGCTCGGCGAAGAGCCAGGCGCAGATCACCACGAAGGCCGGCTTCATGAATTCGGAAGGCTGGATGGAAAGGCTGCCGATGGAGATCCAGCGCCGCGAGCCCTTGACCTCGACGCCGAAGAACAGCGCCAGCACCATGGCCGCGAGCGACACGATGAGAAGGATCATCGCCGCGCGCCGCACCTGCCGGGGCGACATGAAGGAAATGCCGAGCATGACACCGATGGCCGGCACGAGGAAGAAGGCGTGGCGCCGCACGAAGTGGAAGCTGTCGAGGCCGATGCGCTCGGCGACCGCGGGGCTCGCCGCGAAGGACAGCATGAAGCCGAGGCCCATCAGGAGGATGAAGGCCGCGAGGAAGAACCGGTCTATCGTCCAGAACCAGTCCGCCAATGCACCACGTTCGGCACGACTAACCATTTTTCCGTTCCTTCGCTATAGGGCTCCGGGCCTGCTGCTCCGCTCCCGATACCATCGCTAAACCTCGACCAGCATGGATATGCCGGGCAGCGCCGCCACGTGTTTCACGAAGGCGTCGCCCCTGACCTCGAAGTTCTTGTACTGGTCGAAGCTTGCGCAAGCCGGGGATAGAAGAACGGCGACCGGGCCGCCGCCGTCTCTTTCGGCATCCGCCGCCGCATCGGCCACCGCCCGTTCCAGGGTGCCGGCGATCTCGAAGGGCACCGCCTCGCCAAGCGTCGCGGCGAAAGCCGGCGCCGCCTCGCCGATGAGATAGGCCTTGGCGATCCTCGGGAAGAAGCCGCCGAGGGTGGAAATGCCCCCCTCCTTCGGCACGCCGCCGGCGATCCAGTAGATGCGTTCGAAGCTCGACAGCGCGGGCGCCGCCGCATCGGCATTCGTCGCCTTGGAATCATTGACGAAGAGCGCATCGCCCTTGCGGCCAACCGGCTGCATGCGATGCTTGAGGCCGGGGAACGAGGCAAGGCCAGCGCGGATTTCCGTTTCCCCGAGCCCGACGGCAAGGCAGGCCGCGACGGCAGCCGCCGCGTTCTGCGCATTGTGGCTGCCGCGCAGTGTCTGGATGGCGGAGAGATCGGCGATCTCGCGCGAGGTGCCGCCCTGCGCCAGGAGGAGCCGCGAACCGTCGGCATGGATGCCGTCGGCGACGACGTTGCGCCGGGAGATGCGCACGACCTTTGTGCCGGCCCGCTCGACACGGTCGGCGATCATCGCGCAGAACGTATCGTCGACGCCGACGATGGCCGTGCGGCTGCCGGCGACGAGCCGTTCCTTGACATCGGCATAGTGCTGCATCGTACCGTGACGGTCGAGATGGTCGGGCGTAAGGTTCAGCAGGATGCCGGCGGAGGGGTTCAGCGTCGGCGCGAGGTCGATCTGGTAGGACGAGCACTCGACCACGTAGAAGCGGCCCGCCTTCGGCGGATCGAGCGTCAGCACGGCCGTGCCGATATTGCCGCCGAGCTGTGTGTCGCGGCCGCTCACCCGAAGGATATGGGCGATCAGCGCCGTGGTGGTCGACTTGCCGTTGGTGCCGGTAATGGCGATGAAGGGGCAATCGGGCGCCTGCGCCCGGCGTTCACGCACGAAGAGCTCGACGTCACCGATAATCTCCACGCCCGCGGCACGCGCAAGGTCCGCGCTCCAGTGGGGCTTGGGATGGGTCAGCGGCACGCCGGGCGACAGCACCAGCGCGTCGATCCTCGTCCAGTCGAGCGTGCGCAAATCCGCGGTCCGGATGCCGGCGGTGGACGCGTTCTCGACGCTCGCGGGATTGTCGTCCCAGGCGGTCACGTTCGCGCCGCCCGCGGCCAGCGCCATTGCCGTCGCAAGGCCCGAGCCGCCGAGCCCGAAGAGCGCGACCGACTTTCCCTTGAAGGTGGTGACC
The DNA here is from genome assembly GCF_055330205.1 of Shinella sp. R2-11. NCBI lineage: Bacteria > Pseudomonadati > Pseudomonadota > Alphaproteobacteria > Hyphomicrobiales > Rhizobiaceae > Shinella > Shinella sp. R2-11. The sequence continues at coordinate 753,763 of NZ_JBVAPC010000002.1, forward strand.
GGGATCATGGCGCCTTACCGCAGCTTCAGCGTCGACAGGCCGACCAGCGCCAGCACGACGGAGATGATCCAGAAGCGGATCACCACCTGGCTTTCCGTCCAGCCCTTCTTCTCGAAATGGTGGTGGATCGGCGCCATGAGGAACACGCGCTTGCCCGTGAGCTTGAACGAGGCGACCTGGATGATGACCGACAGCGTCTCCATGACGAAGAGGCCGCCGATGATGGCCATAACGATCTCGTGCTTGGTGGCGACGGCGACGGTGCCGATGAGACCCCCGAGTGCCAGGGAACCGGTATCGCCCATGAAGATGGCGGCCGGCGGCGCGTTGAACCACAGGAAGCCGAGGCCGGCGCCGATGACCGCGCCGAGCACCACGGCAAGCTCGCCCGTGCCGGGCACGAAATGGATCTGCAGGTAGTTCGCGAAGACCGCGTTACCGGCAAGATAGGCGATGAGGCCGAAGGCGGCCGCCGAGATCATCACCGGCACGGTGGCAAGGCCGTCGAGGCCGTCCGTCAGGTTCACCGCATTGCCGGCCGCCACGATGACGAAGCCGCCGAACAGCACGAAGAAGATGCCGAGATTGACCAGCATGTCCTTGAAGAACGGGAAGGTGATCGAGGAGCCGAAGGTGGAACCCGCCGCGCCGGCCGACAGCGTCGCATGCATCATGAAATAGGTGGCGATGCCGGCAATGACGAATTCGAGGCCGAGGCGCGCCTTGCCGGAAAAGCCCTTTTCCGTCTGCTTGGTGACCTTGAGGTAATCGTCGTAGAAGCCGATGGCGCCGAAGCCGAGCGTGACGAGCAGCGTCGCCACCACATAGACGTTGGAGAGGTCGGCCCAGAGCAGCGCGCTGCCGACGATGCCGGCAAGGATCATCAGGCCGCCCATTGTGGGCGTTCCGGCCTTCTTGAAATGCGTCTGCGGCCCGTCGGCGCGGATCGGCTGGCCCTTGCCCTGGCGGATGCGCAGCGACGAGATGATCATCGGGCCGAACAGGAAGACGATGGTGGCCGAGGTGAACAGCGCAGCGCCGGTCCGGAAGGTAATGTAGCGGAACAGGTTGAACACCTGGATGGTGTTCGCCAGCTCGACGAGCCAAAGCAGCATTGTCACCCTTTCCCCAAAAGGTTCTGTGAAGCATCCCGGCGTGACCGGCCGGCGATGAAAGCAGATCGCATAAAAGACGAGGTCCGGCGGGCATAAGCCCGGCCGAACCTCCCCATGTTCCTAGCGCTCCCTCTCCGGGAACGCCTCGTATTTGTCAAGCAGGGCCGCCACGATGCGGCTGAAGCCCGTGCCTTTCGATGATTTGACGACCAGCACGTCGCCCGGCTGCACGCCTTGCAGCGCATGGGCGGCCAGTTCGTCGGCTGTTTCGCGGTAGTCGATCTCGATGCCCTCGGGCAGCGCATCGCGCAGCGCCGCCATGTCCGGGCCGGCAAGCCAGACGGTACCGATGGCGGCCTCGAGCAGGGGCTCGGCAAGGCCGGCATGCACGGCGGGCGAATGCTCGCCCATCTCCAGCATGTCGCCGAGCACGGCGATGCGCCGGCCCCGGCCATGCGGCTCCGCATCACGCAGCAGCGCGATCGCCGCGCGCATCGAGGCGGGATTGGCATTGTAGCTATCGTCGATCAGCGTGAACCAGCCGCCGTCCTTGGCCAGCCTGTAGCGCCGTCCCCGGCCCTTCTCGGCCTGCATGGCGGCGAGCCCCGCCATCGCTTTCTCTATATCCCCGCCGGCAAGATGCACCGCGCCGAGCACGGCGACAGCGTTTTCGGCGATGTGGCGGCCCGGCGCACCCATCGGCACTTCGAGCGTCTGCCGGCCGACCGCCGCGCGCAGCAGGCTGCCATCCGGCCCGCTCGTGAAATCGAGCAGGCGGAACTCCGCCTGCGGATCGGCGCCGAAGCTGTGAATGTGCGAGACGCCGGCCTTGCGCGCCGCCGCTTCGAGGAAGGCATATTGCGCATTGTCACGGTTGAGGATGGCGTGGCCGCCCGGCACGACGCCCTCGAAAATCTCCGCCTTGGCGGCGGCGATCTCTTCGAGGTCCCGGAAATTGCCGAGATGGGCCGGCGCGATGGTCGTGACCATCGCGATATGCGGGCGCACCATGGAGACCAGCGGACGGATCTCGCCCGCATGGTTCATGCCGATCTCGAAGATGCCGTAGTCGGTGGTCTCGGGCATGCGCGCCAGCGTCAGCGGCACGCCCCAATGGTTATTGAACGAGGCGACGGAGGCATGCACGTTGCCCGAGGGCGAAAGCGCCTGGCGCAGCATCTCCTTGCTCGTCGTCTTGCCGACCGAGCCGGTGACGGCGATGATCCGCGCCGCCGTGCGGTCGCGCGCCGCGCAGCCGAGGTCGACGAGCGCCTGCAAGACGTCGGGCACCACGATCATCGGCGTGACGAGACGCCCGAGCGCCGGCAGCTTGCCCTCGCTGACGACGAGCAGCGCCGCGCCGTTGGCGACGGCGAAGCTTGCGAAGTCATGACCGTCGACGCGGTCGCCCTTGATGGCGAAGAAGGCTTCGCCCGGCGCGATGGCGCGGCTGTCGATGGAAATGCCGGTCACGCCCTGCGGCATGTTGCCGATGGGACGGCCATGCACGGCTGCGAGCAGGTCAGCGGTGGTCCAGAGCCATGTCACCTGTCGAGTTCCTCCAGTGCCTTGCCGAGCTCGGCATGGTCGGAGAAGGGCAGCGTCACGGAGCCGACGGTCTGCCCCTCCTCATGCCCCTTGCCGGCGACGATCAGCGTATCGCCCGATTGCAGCATGCCGACGGCGTTGCGGATCGCCTTGGCGCGGTCGCCGATCTCGGTCGCGCCCTTGGCGGCGGCCATGATCTCGGAGCGGATGACCTCGGGCACTTCCGAGCGGGGATTGTCGTCGGTGACGATGACCACGTCGGCAAGCCGTGTCGCGATCTCGCCCATGATCGGCCGCTTGCCCTTGTCGCGGTCGCCGCCGCAGCCGAAGACCACGATGACGCGGCCGGTCGTGAAGGGACGCACGGAGGTCAGCACGTTCTCCAGCGCATCCGGCTTGTGCGCATAGTCGACATAGGCGAGCGCGCCGTTCCTGGCATGGCCGACGAGTTCGAGACGGCCGGACGCGCCGATCAGCTTTTCGAGTGCCGCCATGGCGACGGAAGCGGAAACGCCGGTCGACATGGCAAGGCCCGCCGCGACCAGCGCATTGGCCACCTGGAAATCGCCCGCCAGCGGAATGTGCACTTCATGGATGTCGCCGCCGGCATGGATCTCGGCGGTCTGCTTGTGGCGGAAATGCTCGACGCGCTTCAAGGTGAGATAGTCGCCCTTGCGGCCGACCGTGCGCACGTCGAGGCCAGCCTTGCGCGCGGCCTCGATCGCCGCGCCCGACCATTCGTCGTCGGCATAGATGACGGCGGGCGCGCCCTTCGGCAGCAGCGTATCGAAAAGCCGCATCTTGGAGGCCATGTAGTGCTCGACCGTCGGATGGTAATCCATGTGGTCGCGGCCAAGATTGGTGAAGGCGCCGGCGGAAAGCCGCACGCCGTCGAGGCGCGACTGGTCGAGGCCGTGGCTGGAGGCCTCCATGGCGGCATGGGTGACGCCGGCATCGGCAAGCTCGGCGAGCAGCGCATGCAGCGAGACCGGATCGGGCGTCGTCAGCGAGCCGTAGTCGTTGCGGCCGGGCGCGATGACGCCGGTCGTGCCGATCATCGCGGCCGGATGGCCGGCCTGCTCCCAGATCTGCCGCGTGAAGGAGGCGACGGAGGTCTTGCCGGCGGTGCCGGTGACGGCGACCATGGTTTCCGGCTGGCGGCCGTAGAAACGCGCGGCGGCCAGCGCCAGGAAGCGGCGCGGTTCCTTGACCGGAATGACGGGAACGGAAGCCTCTACCGCGGTGCCCTCGGCGACGACGACGGCGGCTGCGCCCCGGGCCACGGCATCGGCGATGAAGGCGCTGCCGTCAGCCTTGGTGCCGGACAGGGCAACGAACAGATCACCGGGCTTGACCTTGCGGCTGTCGCTGGCGATGCCGGTCGCGTCTATCGCGGCTGCGGCGCCCAGGTCGTTGGTTTCGGGTCCGGCAAGGTCACTGATCTTCATTGTCCGCTCTGCTGCTTTCCGTTGGTAGCCGCTCCGCTCACGAATCGGCGTCCCGTCTTCTCCATTCAATAAGACACAAGCAAGGCAGACCCGTCCTCACCAAATTTCGGCTTTACACCGAGAAGCGCGGCGGATCGGCGGATGATCTCGCCCACCATCGGCGCGGCGTTGAGGCCGGCGGTGCGCCCGCCGCCTTCGCCCGTCTGCGGCGCGTCGATGAAGGTGAGGACCACATATTGCGGATCGTCGATCGGGAAGCCCGAAAGGAAGGCGTTGAAGTTCTGCGTGTTGGAATAGCGCCCGCCGACGACCTTGTTGGCCGTGCCTGTCTTGCCGCCGACATTGAAGCCGGGAACGAGAGAGCGGCGACCGGAACCGTCGTTCGCGTTGAGCTTGAAGAGGTAGCGCATGCTCTCGACCGTCGAGGGCTTGATGACCACCTTGGCGATCTCGTCGGCCTCCTCCCGCGTGCGCGGCAGGAAGGTGGGGTTGAGGAGCTTGCCGCCGTTGATGAGCGCGGCACCGGCGACCGCCGTCTGCAGCGGCGTCGTGGAAACGCCGTGGCCGAAGGAGATGGTGATCGAGTTGATCTTCTTCCACACATGCGGCTGGCTGGGGGTCTTCACCTCCGGCAGCTCGGTGTCCATGCGGGTCAGGAGTCCCATGCGGGTGAGGAATTCCTTGTGCGCGTCGATGCCGACGACGTCGGCCATCTTGGCCGTGCCGATATTGGAGGAGTACTGGAAGATCTCCGGAACGGAGAGCACGCGATGCTTGCCGTGGAAGTCCTTGATGGTGAAGCCGCCGATGCGGATCGGCGCGCGGGCGTCGAAGCTGTCGGTGATCTTCACCTTGCCGGAATCGAGCGCCATGGCGGTCGTGAAGCTCTTGAAGGTCGAGCCCATCTCGAACGTACCGTTCGACATGCGGTTCATCCAGCCTTCCTTCGCGCCCTCCGCCGGATTGTTCGGGTCGTAGTCCGGGTAGGAGGCCATGGCGAGCACTTCGCCGGTGTGCACGTCGAGCACGACGGCGCCGGCGGCGAGCGCCTTGTATTTCTCCATGCCCTCCTTGACGACCTCGCGCACGATCGCCTGCACGCGCAGGTCGATGGACAGGCGCACCGGCTCCATCTTGACATCGCTCGTCATGCCGATGGCGGCAAGGTCGGCAAGGCCCTGGTTGTCGATATAGCGCTCCATGCCGGCAATGCCGCGGTTGTCGATATTGACGTGGCCGACGATGTGCGAGGCGGTAGCGCCGCCCGGATAGAAGCGACGCTTTTCCGGCCGGAAGCCGATGCCGGGAATGCCGAGCGCGAGGATGCGGCTCTGCTGCTTGGGCGTGAGCTGGCGCTTCAGCCACTGGAAGCGGGACTTGGAGGTGAGCTTGCGGTAGATGCCGCGGCGGTCGAGGTCCGGCAGCACGGTGGCGAGCATTTCGACCGCCTCGTCCGCGTCGACGATCTTGTGCGGCTCGGCATAGAGCGAGACGGTGCGGATGTCGGTGGCGAGGATTTCGCCGTTGCGGTCGACGATATCGGGGCGCGAGGCCATCAGGTGGTCGGCCGGGCCGATGCTGGAGACGGTCTCGGTGGAGGCCATGCCGTACTGGACGAGCCGGCCGCCGATCACCGCATAGGCCATGCCGAAGCAGCAGATCATCACCGCGACGCGGCTGCGGGCCTGCGAGCCCGAGCGCTTGCGCGTGCCCTCGAAGGCCTGGCCGCCGGTCCTGGCGTTGTTGTTGCCGCCGGCGTTGAAATGCGCCTTGCTCTTGACGTCCATGATGCGGGAGAGAAACGACATCAGCGTGCCACCGATCCGGTTTGGATTGCGTCCGTGCCCGAGGCAGGTTTCTTGGCCTTGGCGACCTTGTCTTCCGGCAGCGCCGGCAGTTCGGCGGTCGGCATCGGCAGCTCGCTCGGCCGGGCGAGCTGGGTCGATTCCGTCGGCACGAGCTTCAGGTCGTTTTCGAAGATCTTGACGAGGCGGTTGAGGCGGTTGGGCTGCGTCAGCAGCGCCCAGTCGGCCTTGAGGAGGTCGATGGTGTCCTCCTCCAGCTTGATCTCGGCATCGAGCTTGCGCACCTCCTCGAGCTTGTTCTCGGCCTGGTGCTTGATCGAGTAGGTGACGGTGGCTGCGGCGGTCATGACGGCGATCATCACGACATCAAGGGTACGGAACATCACTCAGCTTCCCATCTTCTCGAGGCCGGCAAGGTTGGGCAGGTTGAAAATGGACAGATCATCCGTCCCGGCGGGCGCGCTGGTGCGCTCGCCTGCTCTCAGCTTCGCGGATCTGGCGCGCGGGTTGACCGCACTCTCCTCGTCGCTGGCGGCCACCATAGGGCGTCCGACTGGTGCGAAGGTTGCCGCCCTGTCGTGAACCTCCGGCAGATGGCGCGAACCCGCCGCCTTGCCGGAGCGATCCTGGAAGAATTTCTTGACGATGCGATCTTCCAGCGAATGGAAGCTGACGACGACGAGCCGGCCGCCCGGCTTCAGGGCGCGTTCCGCTGCGATCAGCGCGCGGGCAAGCTCGCCGAGCTCGTCGTTGACGAAGACGCGCAGCGCCTGGAAGACGCGCGTCGCCGGATGGATCTTGTCCTTGGCCTTGCGCGGCGTCGTCAGCTCGATGAGGTTGGCGAGCTGGCGCGTCGTGGTGAAGGGCTCCTTCTCGCGCGCCTTCTCGATGGCGCGGGCGATGCGGCCGGCCTGCTTCTCCTCGCCGAGGAAGCCGAAGATGCGGATGAGGTCGGAGACCTTGGCGCGGTTCACCACGTCGGCCGCCGAAACGCCGGAGGCGGACATGCGCATGTCGAGCGGCCCATTCTTCTGGAAGGAGAAGCCGCGCTCTGCCTCGTCGATCTGCATGGAGGAAACGCCGATATCGAGCACGACGCCGTCGAGCCCGCTCGCGGGCGCGTGGCGCGCGAGATCGGAAAAGCGCGAATGGATGAGCGTGAGCCGGCCGCCGGAAGCCTCCACCAGCGCCTGCCCGCCGGCAATGGCCGTCGGATCGCGGTCGAGGCCGATGACACTCGCGCCTTCTGTAAGGATCGCGGAGGTGTAGCCGCCTGCGCCGAAGGTGCCGTCGAGGAAGACCTGTCCGGGCTTGGGCTGGAGCGCCTCGATGACCTCGGAGAGAAGAACCGGAATGTGACGGACCGATCCGCCATCGGCATCAGAAGAACCTCCGCCAAGATCCGCCGCCATTCCGATTCTCCGTCTTACCCCGAGCCCAGACCTCGCGTCCTGAACTCTTCCCGGGCCGCCGCCTGCGTGGCTTGAAATGTCTGCGGCGCCCAGAGCTGAAAATGATCCGCCCGACCGACAAAGGTCACCTCCGCGGTGATGCCCGTATAGTCCCGGATGAAATCCGTGACCGGCAGGCGCCCCTCCGAATCGAGCTTCATGAAGACGCCGCCCCCGTGAATGAGGAGCGACATCCGGTTGGCCCTCGGCGAAAAAGCATCCTCGCTGGCGATCTGGCGCTCGAAACGATCGAGCAAATCCAGTCCGCCGACGCTGATCGCCGGAAACATGAAATCCTGGAAGCAGTAAAGTTCCCGGATGTCGCGCTGCGACAGGACGGAACGGAATGCCGAAGGAACGGAAACCCTCCCCTTGGCATCGATCCTGTTTGTCGCATTCGACAGGAACCGGTTCATGACGCGATACAGCCGCTTCCAAAGCCGGAGCACTGTGCATCCACCCCGGCATCACCAACACAACACAACGCGCACGAACCAGCCCTGATGCAACGCATGCGCGCCGCACCGTCCCCAGCCGGTTTGCCTCAAAGCTTTGCGATGATCGGACGCTCATGCGTCCTCGTGCAGTATGGTTCTGGGATAACATGGGACCACATGGGCGTCAATGGGAAGAGACCTCTTACCCGCTGTTCAGACCGTCAAATGTTTATAAGGCGTTAAGTTTAACAAAAGGTTAGGAACCACCTGCCAACGCCTTGAATCTGCACGCGCAAAAACGCCGCGGGCGCGCATTCCGGCGCGCCGCACGCATGACGCGAACGCCCGGGATTCCAGCGCGTCGGCGGGCTTGAAAAATTCATGCCCGAGAGGGAGATTTTGCCAGTTGGCCTGTAAGCCGGGTTCTGTATGGCTCCGGCTTTCACCGGAACGTGGCAGCCATTCATCTGGGACCGGACTTGCGCCCGGCCTCTTGCAACCCACCCGGATGACCGGCCCGGAAACAGGCTGAACCGCTTGCGCGGTTCGCGTCATCCCTATTCGGTTTTGCTCCCGGTGGGGTTTACCTTGCCGTCCATGTCGCCATGGCCGCGGTGGGCTCTTACCCCACCCTTTCACCCTTACCTTCCGAGGAAGGCGGTTTGCTTTCTGTGGCACTTTCCCTGGGGTCGCCCCCGCCGGACGTTATCCGGCACCGTGTTTCCGTGGAGCCCGGACTTTCCTCACCCTGCGGCCTTTCGACCCTTGCAAGGCGCGGCTGCCCGGCCAACTGGCAGGGGCTGACTAGCCCATGGCGCGACGAAACGCCAGAGCCTCAGCGGAAATGAACGGCAAAATCGGTAGCATAGTCCGGCTCGTCCAGCCGGCCGCGAATCAAGAGGTCCGCGCCGATGCGGCCGATCTCGTCGGAACTCTTGGCCCCCGCCCCGTTTCCGCCGGTCAGGAGCGCGACGCGCTCGCCGCCGACGAAGCCGGCATAGGGATAGCCGTGCACCGTATAGGTCGTGACGCACGGCGCGGCGACGAGACGGACAGGATCGAGGTCGGGAATGGAGCGGGCCAGCAGCCGCTTGAGATGGGCGATGGCGTTCGGATTGCCCTCCCCGCGGAACCATTCGGCGATCGCCGGCTCCTCGGCGATCTCGATATCCGTCGGGTCGCCGCCGATCTTGAGATAGGCATGCCCGTCCGGATAGACGATGGGCGGCAGCAGGTAGAAATGCTCGGACGGATCGGCGCTTTCGTCGATCCATGACGGCATGGCCGCGAAGGCTTCCGCCTGCCGCGGCGAAAGCTGGGCCAGAACGACGGTCCGCGCCTTGACGATCAGCGCCGGCACCCGGGGCAGCAGCCCCGGCGCCCGCGAAAAGCTGCCGGTCGCGACCAGCACGCGCCCGCCGGTGACGGCTTCGCCCGACCGCAGCGTCACCGATGCACGGTCGCCCGCGTCGGTCACGGAGACCGCATCGTCGGAAATGCAAACGCCGCCCGCCTTTTCCATGCAGGCGACCTGCGCGGCGACCAGTTTGCGCGGGTCGATATAGCCGGCGCCCTTCGCCTCGAAGACGCCCGCCGAACGCTCCGGCAGCGAGAACCATGGAAAATGCGCGCGCAGTCCCGCCCGGTCCAAGAGGGGCGCGTCGAGGCCGTATCGCGCGGCGACCGCCGCTACGGACGAGACGAAGTTCCCGTCCGCATGGCCGCTTATCAGGCAGCCCGTCTCGCCGTAGAAGGCGATGCCGCTCTCTTCCTCGATTTCGCGGTAACGGGCGATGGAGCGGTTGGCGAGCAGCGCCCAGTCGCGGTCCTGGTCGATCGTGCGGGTGATGCGGCCGCTGTCGTAATGGCTGGCGAAGACCCCGTCATGCGCCTTCCAGTCCGTCGGCTCGCCCCGGCCGACGAGCGCCACCGAGGCGCCCGTTCGGGAAAGGTGCCGCGCCGCCGCCGCACCCATCATACCCCTGCCCACGACGACGAAATCGAAATGCCGAACCATGCTCACCCTCGTTCTTCAGCGATGGCATAGCACGGCGGCGCGCCGAATCCAGCCCGGCGGACCGGACCAAACCTCAATCGATATAGCTCTGCACCTTGCCGCAATAGCGCTTGGAAACCGGGTTCATGCGCGTCGCGCCATGGCCGGCATTGTATTTCAGGATGGTGCCGCAGGTCGTGCCGCCGCCGAGGTCATGCGCCATGGCGAGGTACTTCATGCCGAACTTGATGTTGGTCTCGGGATCGAAGAGGCCCCTGGCGCTGCCGCGATAGCCCATCATGCGCGCCGTCGCCGGCTTGATCTGCATGAGGCCGATTTCGCCGGCGCTGCCGCGGGCCCGCGGATTGAAGTTGCTCTCGACGCGGACGACGGCATGGGCGAGATCGACCGGCACGCCATAGGTCTTCGCATAGGTCTGGATGAGGCTGGAATAGCTGGCCGCCTGGACGCCGGCCTTCAGCGGGTTCTCCGCCTTCGGATAGCCGGTCGTGCTCTTGAAGGTCTTCAACTGGCCGACGACGACGCCGTCCCTGTCGACGACTGTCGTGCGCTTGCCGCGCCTGGCCGACGCCTTCCGGGTCTTCTGCTTGCTCCCGGCCTTTTCCGCCTTGGACGATTTCACCAGCGGGCCGCGATAGTCGCCGGAGGCGGCATGCGCCATGCCGGCGGAAAAAACGGACACGCAAAGGCAGGCCGCGCTGATGGCAGCAAGTAGTCTTCTCATCTAGTTTCAGTCTCCAAAAGGCGCAAAGGCAGAGCCCTGGCCCGCGGCAATCCAAGCCGCGCACCCTGCGCAAACGTCTCGATCCTCATTGATCGCGGTCAGGCCCTGACCGCATGCTGCGCTGCAAGAACGCAGCCGGAAAGAACATGCCCAATCGGGTCAGGATGTGGCGAAGCGGTAAACTTCTGTTACAAACCGTAATATTCGAATATAAGAATGGGCTGTCAGACACCCAGCCGCGGCAGCGTGGAAAGCAGCCTGTGCAGCGTGTCGATGGTCGAGAAATCGGCGATGCCGTCGACCTGCGCGGGCCGGAAATGACGCTGGAAAGCGGCGACGGCGCCCTCCGTCTTTTCCGAGTAAATCCCATCGATTTCAATGCCGTAGCCGTAGAGCGACAGCATGGTCTGCAGCGCCTCGACGGGCTGGCCCGCATCCCCGCGCTGGAAGAAGCGCCCGCCGGCGATCGGCGTGGGCTCGACCCAGTGCCCGACGCCTCCGGCATGAAGGCGCCCCCAGGGGAATTTTTCACCCGGATCGACCTTGCGAACGGGGGCCACATCGCTGTGTGCCAGCACCCTTTCGGGGGCGATACCCCACCTTTCGCCACAATCGAGACAAAGTTCGACGACCGCACGGATTTGCGCGTCCGGGAAATCCGGCAGTCCGCCGGGATGGCCGGCATTGACGATCTCGATGCCGATGGAGGCTGAGTTGACGTCGGTCTCGCCCTTCCAGACGCTCTTGCCCGCATGCCAGGCGCGATCCGCCTCCCGCACGAGCTGCTCGACGCGGCCGTCCTCGTGAACGAGATAATGACAGGAAACCTCGCTTTCCGGCGCGCAAAGCCATTTCAGCGCGCCTTCGGCCGTTTCCATGCCGGTATAATGCAGGAGGATGATATCGGGAGAGCGCCCGCCCGCCCGTTCGCCGAAATTCGGCGACGGCGCGGCGGAGGCACCGGAATAGTCACATGTGAATGCGCTCATGCAGCGCAGCGTTCCTTCTCGATCGCCTCATAGGCAGCGTTGAGCGCGGCCATGCGGTCGTTCGCGATCTGATGGAACTCGGCCGGCACGCCACGCGCCACCAGCCTATCAGGATGGTTCTCGGAGGCAAGCACCCGGTAGCGCTTGCGGATCTCGGAAAAATCGTCGCTGGGCTTGACGCCGAGCACCTTGTAGGGATCGCGCCCGCTGATATGGACGTGGCGCGCCGTGATCTGCTCGAAGCGCTCCTCGGCCATGCCGAAGATCTCCGCGACGCGGACGAGAAAGGCCATCTCGTTCTCGTGGATCAGCCCGTCCGCCTTGGCGATGTGGAACAGGCCGTCGACGATGTCCTCGAGGATCGGGCAGTTCTTCTCGCAGGAGACGCACAGCGCCTTCATCTTCTCCGCATAGGCCTCGTAGCCGGAAACGTCCTGCCGCGCGAGGTTGTAGAGCCGGGCGACATTGGCCGCCTGGTTGTCCGGATACTTGAAGATGTCCTTGAAGGCATCGACCTCGGCGGTCGTGACGACGCCGTCGGCCTTCGCCATCTTGGCCGAAAGCGCGATCATCGCGACGGAAAAGGCGACCTGCCTGCGCGTCTCCGGATCGCCCTCGAAGAGCGTCCGCACGGCTTCCACCACGCCGGACAGCACATTGCTGGCGGCATCGGAGACGATGCCGACGAGACGGTCCCATACGGCACTGACGAAGCAACTGGGGGAGTTCTGGAACATAAGGTGATCTTGAGCAGACAATTGCAGGGAAAGCAAGGCAGGAAATACCCGGATGACAAAATTTTGATGCCCCTCAATAAGTGGATGCATCCGATTTTCCGGCACCGTGATTTTCGCCTGTGGAGCACAAAAGACAATCCGTCACAGAACGCGGATAAGTTCGCCGCGCCGTTTCCCTTCCGGGGATTCTGCGCTAGACAACCCGCACCATCGAGACGAGCTGAAGCCGAGGAGGAAACATGGCCAAGCAGAAAGTCGCAATGCTGACCGCAGGCGGACTGGCGCCCTGTCTGTCGTCCGCCGTCGGGGGCCTCATCGAACGCTATAGCGACGTCGCACCGGAGATCGAGCTCGTCGCCTACCGCTCGGGCTACCAGGGCTTGCTGCTTGCCGACCGCATCGAGATCACCCGCGAGATGCGCGAGAAGGCGCCCCTCCTCCACCGCTATGGCGGCTCGCCCATCGGCAACAGCCGCGTGAAGCTGACGAACGCCGCCGACTGCGTGAAGCGCGGCCTCGTCAAGGAAGGCGAGAACCCGCTGCGCGTCGCCGCCGAGCGCCTCGCCAAGGACGGCATCACCATCCTCCACACCATCGGCGGCGACGACACCAACACGACGGCGGCAGACCTTGCCGCCTATCTCGGCGCCAACGGCTACAACCTCACCGTCGTCGGCCTGCCGAAGACGGTCGACAACGACGTCGTGCCGATCCGCCAGTCGCTCGGCGCCTGGACGGCGGCCGAGGTCGGCGCCGGCTTCTTCGACCATGTCAGCAACGAGCAGAGCGCCGCCCCGCGCACCCTCGTGGTGCATGAGGTGATGGGCCGCCATTGCGGCTGGCTCACCGCCGCGACCGCCCGCGCCTATATCCAGAAGACCAGCGGCAACGAATATGTCGAAGGCTTCATGATGAACACGCAGCTGAAGAACATCGACGGCCTCTACCTGCCGGAGATGGACTTCAACCTCCAGGCCGAGGCCGAGCGCCTGCGGGCGGTCATGGACCGCACTGGCTTCGTCACGCTCTTCGTCTCGGAAGGCGCCTGCCTCGACGCCATCGTCGCCGAGCGGGAAGCGGCCGGCGAGACCGTCAAGCGCGACGCCTTCGGCCATGTGAAGATCGACACGATCAATGTCGGCAACTGGTTTTCCAAGCAGTTCGCCGCCCTGCTCGGCGCCGAGCGCTCCATGGTGCAGAAGTCGGGCTATTACGCCCGCTCCGCCCCCGCCAACCGCGACGACCTGCGCCTCATCCAGAGCATGACCGACCTTGCCGTCGAAAGCGCGCTCAACAAGGTCTCGGGCGTCACCGGCCACGACGAGGGCCAGGGCGGCAAGCTGCGCACCATCGAGTTCCCGCGCATCAAGGGCGGCAAGCACTTCGACACCTCGGCGAAATGGTTCGGCGAGGTGATGGACGTCATCGGCCAGAAGTGGAAGCCGGCGGCCTGAGCGCAGCGGGCTTGACGCCCGAAATTTGCAATGGCTTGCTCCCCGGATCGACCATCGATCCGGGGAGTTTTCATGTCCTTCGACCACTGGCTTGCCTTCGCCGCCGCCTCCGCCGTCATGCTCGCCATTCCGGGGCCGACGATCCTCCTCGTGATCTCCTACGCGCTCGGCCACGGAAGGCGGACCGCGGGCGCGACCGTCGCGGGCGTGGCGCTCGGCGATTTCACCGCCATGACCGCCTCCATGCTCGGCCTCGGCGCGCTGCTCGCCGCATCCGCCGCCGTCTTCACCGTCCTGAAATGGGTGGGCGCGGCCTATCTCGTCTGGCTCGGCCTCAAGCTCTGGCGCGCGCCCGTCGCGGCTAGCGCGGAGGGCGAGGCCCCGGCGGAGGAAAAGCCCTTCCGCATCTTCGCACACGCCTATGTCGTCACGGCGTTGAATCCGAAGAGCATCGTCTTCTTCGTCGCCTTCCTGCCGCAGTTCCTCGACCTCTCGCGGCCCGTCCTGCCGCAGATGGCGATCTTCGAGGCGACCTTCCTCGTGCTCGCGACGCTGAACGCCTTTTCCTATGCGCTGCTCGCCTCCGCGGCCCGCAAGACGATCCGCAAGCCCTCGGTCCAGAAGGTCGTCAACCGCACCGGCGGAACGCTTCTGATAAGTGCCGGACTGCTGACCGTGGGCCTCAAGCGGGCGGCGGCATGACGCATCGCGGGCGCTGCGGGTTGCCGCTTGGCGCCTGATCGGTTATGAGCGGGGCACGGCCACGGCCGATTGATTTGCAAAAGCATGGGCGTTCCGGCGCCCGCGCACCCCGGCAAACCGAGAGCGACGACCATGGCTGATACCCCCGTTTCCCGTCCGGCACGCATTGCCGCGCTTGCCTGCGCAGGCCTTCTTGCAACGCTTGCCGGCTGCGCCAGCGTGGCCGAGGACGCAACGACCGCCAGGACCGTGACGCCCGCTTCGGCAACGCCTGCCACGACGGATATCGCCGACGCCGACGGCGCGACCACCGAAGTCGCCTATGCCGCCATGCCCGCGGCAAAGCCCGGCACCGAGAACACGCCGGAAGCCCTGCCGACCCCGGTCGCCGTCGCGGCCGTCGAGGATGCCGGCGGCGCGGCCATGCCGGTTTCCGCGCTCGCAGAGGCGAGGCCCGTGACGGGCGCGGCCGCGGCCACCGCCGCCCTCGCCGGCAATACCGCCGCTGCCGGCGTGGTCCCGGTCAGCGAAATGCCGCAGGCGACCGAGATGGCCATCGGCGTCTCCGTCATGGAGCCGGGCTTCGACACGGGCGAGCCGGAAGGCCTCGAACAGCTCGTCGCCACCCACAAGATCGTGCCCATCGCAAAGCCCGCCCTGCTCAGCAACGCCGTGCTGACCACCGAGACCCGCCTCGTCGTGCCGCAGGCCGAGCAGCCGATACAGAAATCCGGCACGCCGATCGACGGCCTGATCACCAAATATGCCAGCCTCTACGGCATCCCGGAAACGCTGCTCCACCGCGTCGTCAAGCGCGAGAGCCGCTATAATCCGAAAGCCTTCAACCGCGGCCACTACGGCCTGATGCAGATCAAGTACGCGACGGCCAAGAGCATGGGCTACGAAGGCCCGGCCGAGGGCCTGTTCGACGCCGAGACCAATATCAAATATGCCGGCAAGTACCTGCGCGGCGCCTGGCTCGTGGCCGACGACAAGAACGACGGCGCCGTGCGCCTCTATGCGGCTGGCTATTATTATCACGCCAAGCGCAAGGGCCTGCTCGACGAGACCGGGCTGAGATAAACCGGCACGGTAGCGGCGGCCCCTCATCCCGCTGCCGCGACCTTCTCCCCGCAAGCGGGGAGAAGGGACATGTGGCGATGCCTCGCATCACGCGAACGTTGATATTCTCGGAAAACCGGATCGGCATTCCCCTTCGCCCCGCTTGCGGGGAGAAGGTGCCGGCAGGTGGATGAGGGGCCACTCTTTACCCCGCCGCCTTCAGCCAGAACGACATAGGCTTCCCGCTCTCCTCCGCCTCGCCGATATCCTGCCATGCCAGCGTCGTCGCAAGATCGGCGCGGTGCACGTAGCCCCGCCTGCCCCAGAACTTATCGAGCGGCACGTAATCGGCCGGACGCAGCGGATGATCCTTCGGCCGCTCCACCGCACAGAAGGCGCACCAGTCGAAACGGCCGAGGCGGCGCGCATAGGCCTCGCGCTCCTCGAAGAAGCGGACGCCCAGCCCCCTGCCCCGGTAGCTGGAGAGCAGGACGGATTCCCCGAAATAGAACACCCTCGCCGGATCGATCCCGGCCGCGACGAACGGCGCCCTGAATTCCTCCGCGGCATCCATCATCGGCACGCCCGTCGAGGCGCCGACGATCCGTGCGCCATCGAGCGCCAGCACGAAGAGGCTTTCGGGCGAGCGCGCATAGGTCGCAAGATAGGAGGCCTCGTAATCCTCGCTTCCCTCGTAGAGATAGGGAAAGGCGCGGAAGACCTCGATGCGCAGGCGCGCGAGATCGGCGATATGCGGCGTAACGGCCTCGCCGTGGACGATCTTGATCTGCATGATCCGTAAATGTTCCCAAGGGCTTGAACAATGCTATAAGGCGATCGGGTTTCGGCCTTGCGACAACGATATGAGGGATGACATGCCAGCAAAAGAGACGATCCGCGCCTATTACGACGCTTTCAACAGGCAGGACATGGAGGCCTTCCTCGATCTCTTGCATGACGACGTCGTCCACGACATCAACCAGGGCGGACGTCAGGTCGGCAAGGACGCCTTCCGCGATTTCATGGCGCATATGAACCGCTGCTACCGCGAGACGCTGACGGACATGGTCATCATGTCGAGCGACGACGGCGCGCGCGGGGCGGCCGAATTCGTCGTCAACGGCCAGTATCTCGTCACCGACGAGGGCCTGCCGGAGGCGAACGGCCAGACCTATATCCTGCCCGCCGGCGCCTTCTTCGAGATCCGCGACGGCAAGGTCGCGCGCATCTCCAACACCTACAATCTCAACGACTGGATCGCTCAGGTCGGCGTCTGACCGGCCTGAAGCTTCGACGCATCCAGCGCGTCGAGGATGCTTCTGACCAGCGGCTGGGGCCGATAGCCGAGTTTCGACGGCGTCAGCCCCAGCCGGATCACCGCCAGCCCGCGCGAGGGGATGATCGCCGCCGACTGCCCGTCATGCCCGAGGATCCAGAAGGCATCTTCCGGAAGACCGTAATCCGCGTCGCGCTTTTCGCCCGGCCCGTTCGTCCAGGTCTGCATATGGCTGTAGATGCCGCCCGACGCCTTGCTGGGCGCCGCCATCGCCGCGACGAAGCCCTGCGGCAGCAGCCGGCTTTCCTTCCAGACGCCGTCGTTCAGCAGCAGCAGCGAGAACCGCGCCCAGTCGCGCGCCGTCGCATACATGTAGGACGAGCCGACGAAGATACCCGTCTCGTCGGTCTCCATGACGGCGCTCGCCATGCCGAGCGGGCCGAACAGGGCCCTTGCGGGGAAGGACAGCGCCTGCGCCCGCCCGCCGAGCGCGCCCATCCAGAGCCGTGAAAGCAGGACGGCCGTACCGCTCGAATAGTTGAATGCCTCGCCCGGATTGGCCGCCAGCGGCTGGGCGATCGCAAAGCGCGACATGTCGGGTTCGAGGAACAGCATGCGCGTGACGTCCGTGACGGCGCCGTAGTCCTCGTTGAAGGCAAGCCCGCTCTCCATGGCGAGAAGCTGGCCGAGCGTGATGGTCGAGCGCGCATCCCCGCGCCATTCCGTGAAGAGATCGGTCATGTCGGGCGACAGCCCGCCCGCCAGCATCAACCGGCCGATCAGCGCGGCATTGACGGTCTTGGTCATCGACCAACCGAGGAGCGGCGTCGCTTCGGAAAACCCGTCGCCATAGGCCTCGGCGACGATGCGCCCGTCATGCACCACGACGATCGCCCGCATGCCCGGCCCGGCAAGGGCGGGATCGGCGAGGAGAGCGGCAAGGCGCGCATCCGGCATCACCGCCTCGCCGTCCGGCCAGGGGGTGGCGGGATCGCCCGCCGCGATTCTCGGCAGCGGCACGTCGGAAACCGCCTGCTGCGCGGCGCGGAAATCGCCGTCCGGCACGCCGGAGCAGCCGAATCCCTCGTGCCAGACGGCATAGCCCGGCGCGAAGAGGCCGAGGAGATGCGTCGTCACCGTTTTTTCTCTGAAGTCGACATCCTGCCGCATCAGCTTCAGGAGCGGATGGCCGGGCGCCTGCACATCCTCGGCCAGCACCGTTGCCGGGTCGCGCCCGGCGACGAAGACATTGGAGCAGACGATCTTGGCCGCATAGCCGGAGCCGACGCTGAGCAGCGACGGCGGCGATACGATGAGCCAGCTCGCCCCCACCACAAGGACAAGGGCAAGGACGGTCAGCGTCCAAGCGGCCAGCCTTTGCAATCGTCTCATCGCGGCCTCTCCTTCGGCAGGAGACAAGCAGGATTCCCTTGTCATGAAAAGGCTTTTCGGATTGCCGGCGGCAGACCTGCCCTCCGGCCGGCCGACCGATTGACCGAAATGCCACGCTATCGCCCCGAACGGCGCCTATTTTTGCGGAACCATCGCCGGATTGGTGCGTTCGGGCGGTGTTGTCATTCGTGCGTGGGGCTTCGCGCGTCAAACGAGTGGGAAGGACTATCCTATGAAATCCATGATCTTCGGTGCCGCCGGCATCCTGGTAACCGCGGGCGCCCTGCCGGCTTTCGCGGCCGACATGGCCGTGGCCGAACCGCCGGTGGAGACCCCGATTACCGAGACGGCGGGCGTCTACGACTGGGGCGGCTTCTATGTCGGCGTGAACACGGGCTATGCCTGGACGCACGGCGACTATACCGGCGGCGGCCTGCCGGGCGACCACAGCATGGACGGCTGGGCCCTCGGCGCCTTTGCCGGCTACAACTTCTTCAACAATGGCTGGGTCTACGGTGTCGAAGCCGATGTGAAGCACGACTTCAACAACGAGCGCTTCACGAGCGGCGGCGCGCCCTTCGAATATGAAACGACCTGGGGCGGCTCCGTCCGCGCACGCCTCGGCTACGCCATCGACCGCACCCTGATCTACGGCACGGGCGGCTACGCCTTCACCAATGCCAAGCTGACCGACCCGGCCGGCGCGATCGACAAGGAAACCTTCCACGGCTGGACGATCGGCGCCGGTGTCGAGCACGCCTTCACCGACAATCTCGCCGGGCGCCTCGAATATCGCTACACGGACTACAACAAGTCCGATGTCTTCGGCGTTGCCGGTTCGGACGGCGACATCGATTCGCATTCCATCATGCTCGGCGTGAGCATGAAATTCTGACGGGAGGCCGGGGCGATCCGTCGCCCCGGCTTAACGTCCCGCTAACCGTAATTTTACGAAAATGCACGATAGGTCATGGGACCCGTCTCGCGCGCTCCCCTTTACGGCCCGGTTCATTCGAGGCAGGATTGGTAAACGCGCAAAAACGGGACCTCCATGCGTCGGTTGATTCTGGCTCTCCTGCCCCTCGCCCTTCTGGCGACGTCCTGCTCCACCACGGATTACGACCTCGGCGTCACCGGCTCGCTTCCGCCGCGTTTCGCCGACAAGGACCCGCAGGATTTCGGCGCCCGCAGCCCGCACCGCCACCAGATTCACGGCATCGACGTTTCCAAGTGGAACGGCGATATCGACTGGCAGGCGGCCAAGAAGGGCGGCGTCTCCTTCGCCTTCCTGAAGGCGACCGAGGGCACCGACCGCATCGACGGCCGCTTTGCCGAATACTGGCAGGGCGCGAAGACCGCCGGCGTCCTCCACGCCCCCTATCACTTCTATTATTTCTGCTCGACGGCGGATGCCCAGGCGGACTGGTTCATCGCCAATGTGCCGAAGGAGGCCGTGCAGCTTCCGCCGGTGCTGGATGCCGAGTGGAACCCCGCCTCGCCCACCTGCAAGACCCGCCCTCCGGCCGACGAGGTGCGCACGGTCCTCAAGCGCTTCATGGACCGCCTCGAGGCGCATTACGGCAAGCGGCCGATCATCTACACGACCGTCGACTTCCACCGCGACAACCTCGTCGGGTATTTCGACGGCTATCCCTTCTGGCTGCGCTCGGTGGCCAACCACCCGGAAAACATCTATCCGGCGCGCAAATGGGCCTTCTGGCAATATACCTCCACCGGCGTCGTTCCGGGCGTTCCGACCAATACGGACATCAACGTCTTCGCGGGCTCGGCCAGGAACTGGAACAAGTGGGTCGCCTCGGTTTCCCGCTGACGCCGCCAGCGAATGCAACAAAGGCGCGAGAAAGAACGGCGGCGCAAGGCGCCCGCCGTTTTCTTCTTGCTTCCGTCACATTCATCTGAGACAGCCGGCATCTGAGACAACCGGGCGATCCCGGATGACAAGGCAACGGACCAAGGAGCACAACGGATGCGGCATCCCCTGAAGACGACACTTGCAGCAAGCCTTGCGGCCTTTCTTCTGGCCGGCAGCGCCCATGCCCAGACGGCGCCCGCCTGCGGCGGCGACCTTGCCGCCTTCCTCGAAGGCGTGAAGGCCGAGGCGCTGTCGCGCGGCGTTTCCGCCGAGGTCGCCGACCGGGCGCTGGCCGGCGCGGCGATCGACCAGAAGGTGCTGTCGCGCGACCGCGCGCAGGGCGTCTTCCGCCAGACCTTCCTCGAATTCTCCAAGCGCACGGTCAGCCAGGCCCGCCTCGACATCGGCCGCAAGAAGCTGAAGGACCTTTCCGAGGTCTTCGCCCGCGCCGAGCAGGAATTCGGCGTGCCGGGCCCGATCATCGCCGCCTTCTGGGCCATGGAGACCGACTTCGGCGCCGTGCAGGGCGATTTCAACACCCGCAACGCCCTCGTGACGCTCTCGCATGACTGCCGCCGCCCGGAAATCTTCCGCAAGCAGCTCCTCGCGGCCATCGAGATGGTCGGCCATGGCGACCTCGACCCGAACGGCACGACGGGCGCCTGGGCCGGCGAGATCGGCCAGGTGCAGATGCTGCCGAAGGATATCATCGAATTCGGCGTGGACGGCGACGGCAATGGCCATATCGACGTCAAGAAGAGCGCGCCCGACGCCATCCTGACGGCGGCCAAGTTCATCCAGCATCTCGGCTTTACGAAGGGCCAGCCCTGGATACAGGAAATCAGCGTGCCGGACGACCTGCCCTTCGAGAAGACCGGCCTGCAGCCGGGCATGAAGGCGAGCGACTGGTTCGCGCTCGGCGTCAAGCCGCGCGACGGCGACACGTCCTTCGGCAATCTCGAAGCCTCCGTCGTGCTGCCGCAGGGCCGCAAGGGCCCGGCCTTCATGACCTATCCGAACTTCAACATCTATCTCGAATGGAACCAGTCGTTCATCTACACGACCTCGGCCGCCTATTTCGCGACCCGCCTTGCCGGCGCCCCGCCCTATGAGCGCGGCACCCCGGAGGAAGGCCTTTCCGAGGACGGCATGAAGCAGCTCCAGACCAAGCTGCAGGCCCATGGCCACGATGTCGGCAAGATCGACGGCATCCTCGGCTCCGGCACGCGCGCGGCGATCCAGAAGGAACAGCTGCGCCTCGGCCTGCCGGCCGACGGCTGGGCGACGCAGGCCCTGCTTTCCGCCCTCTGACGGAAATCGGGTGGCGGGCTGGCACCCGCTGCGATAGGACTGCCACGACCTGAGCGGCGCTGCCCGACCGAAACCGGGCGACGCCGCTTTCTATCGCACCGCATCCGTCCGCCGGATGCCTTCGGGGGGAACGATGCAACAGTCGCTTGCGGCCGCGCCGCCGCGCATGAATGTCCAGACCTGGGGCCTGCTCGCCCTTCTCGGCATGATCTGGGGCGGCTCGTTCTTCTTCGCCCGCGTCGCCGTCGCCCACGTGCCGCCCGCAACGCTGGTGCTGCTGCGCGTCGGCATCGCGGCGCTTGCCCTGCACGTCTATATCGCCGGCCGCTTCGACATCTATCCGACGCTGCGCGCCCGCTGGCGCGAATTCCTGCTGCTCGGCCTCATCAACAATGCCGTGCCGCATCTCCTGATCTTCCTCGGCCAGACGCAGATCGGCGCGGGGCTCGCCTCCATCCTCAACGCGACGACGCCGATCTTCACCGTGCTCATCGCCAACAGCATGACGGTGGACGAGAAGCTCTCCCCGCAGAAGATCGCGGGCTGCCTCATCGGCCTTCTCGGCACGGCGGTGCTGATCGGCCCGCGGGCGCTGGCGCCCTTCACCGGCGACGGCGGCCCGCCGCTCTGGGCGGTCATTCTGCCGGTCTTCGCCGCCATCTCCTACGGCCTTGCCGCGACCTACGGCAAACGCTTTCGCGGCGTCGCCCCGCCGGTCACGGCGGCCGGGCAGCTCACCGCCGCGACGCTGCTGGTGCTGCCGGTCTCTCTCATCGCCGATTCGCCCTGGCAGCTTCCCCTGCCCCCGCTGCCCGCCATCCTCGCCGTCCTGGCGCTGGCGCTGCTGTCCACCGCCTACGGCTACATCCTCTTCTTCCGAATCATGGCCGCGGCGGGCGCCACGAACACCTCGCTCGTCACCCTGCTCGTGCCGCCCAGCGCCATCCTCGCCGGCATGCTCTTCCTCGGCGAGCGGCTGACGCCGCTCGGAATGCTGGGCATGGCGCTCGTCCTCATGGGCCTCGTGGTGCTGGACGGCCGCGCCCTCGCCCGTTTCAGGGCCGGTTGAGGGCGGCGGAACAAAGCGCCTTTCCGGCCGTTTCATGGCAATCCGGCGGATTGCGGGTCCGACTTGCGCCACAATGGTAAATGCACAATGTCGGCATTCGTCATCCGGTAGGGATTGTGATTTTTTTGTGGCGGATACAAAAAAGGAGGAAGTTCAGCAGGTTAGCGTTGTGAATAACTGCCCGGCACGCGCCGGATGTTGCAACGCAGCAACAAAACACCTTTCCAACCCGCTTTTTTCGGTCGTAATATCGAACCGTAGACGCAAGGAGGTCAGCCATGGGACTCACACATTCCTTGAATGTTCTGATGATCAGTGCAGCGTTCCTCTTCGTCGCGACGATGATCTTCATCTGAGGCGGCACAAGCGAAGCAGAAAGGTCAGGGGCTAAACCGAGAAACCCTGCCGAAACCCATTCAAAGCAATGCATGGCCCCGGAAACGGCGCCATGCATTTTCATTTTCAGGAAGGGGTTTCAGGAAGGCGTCAGGCCGCAGCGCCCGCCGCCCGGCTGCGTTCCGCCTTCGCGAAGCCGACGCCGTCGCAGACCGCCGAGACCAGTGTCGACCGGTTCATCGTATAGAAGTGGAACTCATCGATGCCGCGGGAGATGAGGTCCTCCACCTGGCGGATCGCCAGCTCCACCGCGACGGCCGCGCGCTCCTGCGGCCGGTCGTCGACCGGGCCGAGGCGGTCGGCCAGCCAGCCGGGCACCGTGGCGCCGCACATGCCGGCGAATTTCTGAACCTGCGAGAGATTGTGCACCGGCAGGATGCCCGGCACGATCGGGATCGAGATGCCGGCCTTGCGGACCCGCTCCAGGTAGCGCTCGAAATCGTCGTTCTCGAAGAAGAACTGCGTCAGCGCGCGCGTCGCGCCCGCATCCACCTTGCGCTTGAGCATGTCGATATCGGCGGCGACATCCGGGCTCTGCGGATGCTTTTCCGGATAGGCCGAGACGGAGATCTCGAAACCGAGGCCGCGCAGGCCCGCGACGAGCTCGACCGCATTGGCATAGCCGCCCGGATGCGGCTGGTACGGCGCGCCGACGCCGCCCGGCGGATCGCCGCGCAGTGCGACGAAATGCTTGACGCCGACAGCCTGGAAGTCGGCGACCACGGCATGGGTCTCCTCCTTCGTCGCGCCGACGCAGGTGAGGTGCGAGGCGGCCGGCAGGCCCATTTTCAGGAGATGGCCGACTGTCGCCAGCGTCGGCACCTTCGTGGTCCCGCCCGCGCCATAGGTGACCGACATGAAGCCCGGATCATAGGCGGAAAGCGCGCCGGCCGTTTCCCAGAGCTGGCTTTCGCCTTCCGGCGTCTTGGGCGGGAAGAACTCGAAGGACAGGCGGAGGGCCTTTCCCCCTGGCGTGACGGTCGCCGGCTTCATGTCAACTCCTTCTGCGGATCGCAATGGGGTCGGCCGCCTCCGCGCGCTGGTCGCGGGCAAGCCAGATGGTCACGGTGAGCGCATCGGCATCCGGATGCGCGGCTTTGAGATCGACGACCTCCTCGACGGAGAGCCCTGCCCGCTCCAGCCATTCGGACATGGTCTGGTGGGAGAAGCCGAGGCGGATATGGGCATGTTCGTCGCGCAGGTGCTCCAGCGCGTGCGGGGCAAGGTCGATGATGGCGAGCCTGCCGCCCGGCGCCAGCATGCGCGCGGCCTCGGCGATCGCCGCCTCCGGCTCGTCGAGGAAGTGCAGCACCTGATGGATCGTCACGACGTCGAACTCGTCGCGCTCCAGCGGCAGGTTGAAGATATCGCCGTGGCGGATTGACGCCTTGGTGATGCCGGCGCGGTCGAGATTGGCGCGGGCGACCGCCAGCATGTCGCGGCTGGCATCGACGCCGACGCCGCGCCGGTAGAGCCCCTCGAAGAGCTGCAGGATGCGCCCGGTGCCCGTGCCGAGATCGAGGAAGGCGTCGACCGGCTCGGTGCCGATCATCGCCGCAAGCTTCGCCTCGACCTCCGCCTCGCTGACATGGAGGCGCCGTACCGCATCCCACTCCGCCGCGTTGCGGCTGAAATAGGCCTGCGCCTTGTCGGCGCGCACGCGCTTCAGCGCCCGCAACCGCTCGTCGTCGCGGGCGAACACCGCATCCACCGGATCGATGGCGTCGAGCAATTGCCGGGCGAGCGAAACGGCGACACCCCCCTGCCCGAGGCGGAAGAAGGCCCAGGCGCCCTCCTGGTAGCGGTCGACGAGCGCGGCTTCCGAAAGAAGCTTGAGATGGCGCGAGATGCGCGGCTGGGACTGGCCGAGAATGTCGGTGAGGTCCGTCACGGTGAGGTCGCCGTGCGAAAGCAGCGCGAGAAGGCGAAGGCGCGTTGGCTCGCCCGCCGCCTTCAGGATCTCCACGATGTCGTCCAGTCCGAGTTTCTGCATCTCGCCCATGATCTTTCCAATCAAGACATAAAGATATGTTTATGCGATTAATCGACGTCGCACAAGAGCCATTCCATGCCGCCGATCTTCCCATCAACAGGGATAAAGAAAAACCCCGGCAAGCCGGGGTTTTCAAGCAGAGGCAAAAGAGCGGGCACGACCCGTCGCTTGCAGCGACACCCCTCTGCCTGCCGGCATCTCCCCCACAAGGGGGGAGAAAGATGGAGGCCTGCTCATCGTTCAAAAATGGAATGCAAAGGGTGCTGCGCGGTAAGTCCCTCCCCCTTGTGGGGAGGGATTTAGGGAAGGGTCTTCCCGTGTAACGCCCCTGCTGAGCGGGGCCGCCCCCTCTGCCCTGCCGGGCATCTCCCCCACAAGGGGGGAGAAGAAGAAGGCTTGCTCATCGTCCGAAATCGAATGCAGAGTGCGCGGCACGATAAGCCCCTCCCCCTTGTGGGGAGGGGTTGAGGAGGGGTCTTGCCCCCATTCACCGCGTCAGGCGCTTGTAGGTCACCCGCTTCGGATTGACGGCGTCCGCGCCGAGGCGGCGGATCTTGTCCTGCTCGTAGTCCTCGAAGTTGCCCTCGAACCATTCCACGTGGCTGTCGCCCTCGAAGGCGAGGATGTGGGTGGCGAGGCGGTCGAGGAACATGCGGTCGTGCGAGATGATGACGGCGCAGCCGGCGAAGTTTTCCAGCGCGTCTTCCAGCGCCGCCAGCGTTTCCGTGTCGAGGTCGTTGGTCGGTTCGTCGAGCAGGATGACGTTGTAGCCGCCCTTCAGCATCTTGGCGAGGTGCACGCGGTTGCGCTGGCCGCCCGAGAGCGTGCCGACCTTCTGCTGCTGGTCGCCGCCCTTGAAGTTGAAGGCGCCGCAATAGGCGCGGCTGTTCATCTCGTGCTTGCCGAGCTTGAGCACGTCGTTGCCGCCGGAGATTTCCTCCCAGACGGTCTTGTCGCCGCCGAGCGCATCGCGGCTCTGGTCGACATAGCCGAGATCGACGGTCTCGCCGACGGTGATCGAGCCGGAGTCCGGCTGCTCCTGGCCGGTGATCATGCGGAACAGCGTCGTCTTGCCGGCGCCGTTCGGGCCGATCACGCCGACGATGCCGCCGGGCGGCAGCTTGAAGGTGAGGTTCTCGATGAGCACGCGGTCGCCATAGGCCTTGGTGAGGTTCTCCGCCTCGATGACCACGTTGCCGAGGCGCTCGCCGACCGGGATGACGATCTGCGCGTCGCCGGGACGGCGGTCGGACGCGGCCTTGACCAGTTCGTCATAGGCCTTGATGCGGGCCTTGGACTTGGCCTGGCGGGCCTTGGGCGAGGAAGCGATCCATTCCTGCTCGCGCGATAGCGCCTTCTGGCGGGCGCCCTCCTCGCGCTCCTCCTGTGCCATGCGCTTGGCCTTGGCCTGGAGATAGGCCGAATAGTTGCCCTCGTAGGGAATGCCGCGGCCTCGGTCGAGTTCGAGGATCCAGCCCGTGACATTGTCGAGGAAGTAGCGGTCGTGGGTGATCATCAGCACGGAGCCGGGATATTCGCGCAGGTGCTTTTCGAGCCAGGCGATCGTCTCGGCGTCGAGGTGGTTGGTCGGTTCGTCGAGCAGCAGCAGGTCCGGCTGGGCGAGCAGCAGTTTGCAAAGCGCCACGCGGCGCTTCTCACCACCCGAGAGGCTTTCGACGCCCGCGTCGCCCGGCGGGCAGCGCAGCGCGTCCATCGCCATCTCGACCTGGCTTTCGAGGTCCCAGAGGTTCTGGCTGTCGATGACGTCCTGGAGCTTCGCGCCCTCTTCCGCCGTCTCGTCGGAATAGTTCATCATCAGCTCGTTATAGCGGTCGAGGATCGCCTTCTTGGGGGCGACGCCCTCCATGACGTTCTCGAGCACGGTCTTGGACGCATCGAGCTGCGGCTCCTGCGGCAGGTAGCCGAGGGTCGCGCCTTCGGCCAGCCACGCCTCGCCTGTGAATTCCTTGTCGAGGCCGGCCATGATGCGCAGCACCGTCGACTTGCCGGCGCCGTTCGGGCCGAGGATACCGATCTTGGCATCGGGGTAGAACGAGAGGTGGATGTTCTCGAGGATCTTCTTGTTGCCATAGGCCTTGTTGAGCCCAGACATGTGGTAGATGAACTGACGTGCCATGCAAACGCGCTCCGGATCGGACAAATTTGCCCGCTATGTAGGCGAATTCTCCGCCCGCGGCAATCAGCGAAAGCCGCGGCGCACAGGCAAGCCGGCCCGTGAGCGCGCGCTTATCGCAGGGCGGCGTGGTCGATGCGGAAGAGCTGGAACCGCGTTTCGGCGGGCGGCGCGATCCGCAGCAGCCCCGGCCAGTCCCTGCCCGCCGACAGGGCGGCATAGAGCGGGGCGAAGGACGGATCCGATTCCAGCGGGAAGCGGCAGACGGCCACATAGTCGAACGGCGCCAGCGCCGCCCGCCGCACCGCCGGATCGCTGGAGAGAAACGCCTCGTACATGCGCTTCATGCCGGGCGCGGCGCGGTGGAAGGGAATGGCCGCGATCCGGAAGCCTTCGGGCATCGCCTCGATGATCGTGAAGGCAAGGCCGTTCGGCAGGGCGATGCGGCCCGGCTCGGCAAGGCGCAGCACCGAAAGGTCCTCGCCCGCGCAGGCATCCGAGGTCATGTAGTCGACGGCGTCGCGAGGACGTTCGACCGGCTTTGCGGACGCCGACAGCCCCGCAAAGACAGCGAGAAACGCCGCACCTGCAAGAGCGAGGTTGCGCCGTGCATGCGTCCCCGTCGCCGGATCGAGGTACCATGCGGCCAGCGCGGGAAGGAAGAGCGGCACCAGCGCGGCCGGGAAGCGGATGTAGCGGATCATCAGCACGGCAAGCAGGAACGAAATCGCCGCCAGTGCATAGAGAGCGAGGAAGGATGCCGCGCCCTCGCGCGCCTTCGCCATGACCATCGGCATCAGCAGGGCGAGCACGCCCCCCTGCAGCATGAGCGCCGCCGCAACGGCGTATCGGCCGTTCTGCAGCAGATAGAGCATGCCCTGTTCCTGGATGACGCGGTCGAACCAGTAGTGGCGCGTCAGCGGATCGATGATCGCATAGGGACCGGCAAGGCATTCCGGGAACAGGACGGCGGCCAGCGCCAGCACCGCGAGGGACGGAACCGCCAGCAGCAGCGCCTTCGCCACCGGGGACATCGACCCGCGCGACAGGACGCCGCCGCCGCCGAGCGTCAGGGAGAGGCCGAGCATCAGGACGATCTGCGGCGCGGAAAAGGCGTCGCATTGCCGCGACACGATCCCCGCGGGCCCGAGGAAGGCGGCTCCCAGCACAGCCGTCGCGGCCGCCATGCCGCCAGATGCATTCACGAGGACGCTCCGGGCGCCCTTCGCGCCGAAGACATGGGCGCAGACCAGGGCACCGAAGACCACCGCCACGAAGGGCAGGCATTCCAGCCCCACGGCGATCGACGCCGCGCTCGCCGCCCCGATGAGGAGACCGCCCTTCCCGTCCCACCGGCAAAGGCCCGCGGCCGTGATGACGAGGAAGAGGAGCTGCACATTATGATGATCGATCCGGCCCGGCGTGAATTCGAACACCGCCAGATTCATGAGCAACGCCATGAAGACGACCACCAGCGCCTCCGTCGTCCGCGACGGCAGCAAGGATGCCATGAGCCTGCGGACGACAAGGAACGCGAGGCAGCCGAAGAGGATCAGCATCGCCGGCGGCCAGAGGAGATAGGCGAGATCGAGGGCCCGCTCCGGGTCCATGAAGAAGGACAGAAACTTCGCAAGCGCCACATAGGGCAGGTCGACCATCCGGGACCAGGGCGAGAGATAGGGCTCCGGCATGGCGACGAAAGGCAGGGCCGGATCATACCAGCCACCCTTGCCGGACATCAGGTGGCCGATCTGGAGAGCCCGCAGCTTGTCGTCGATATCCGCATAGATTCCCTGTCCGCCCGCCACATTGACGAGCATGATCAGGAGGCTCGTGCCACAGACGAGGCCGGCGCCTTCCGCTTTCGTCAGCCCCTTCGGCCGGTCCAGGGGCCGCCCGATTTCCGAAACACCCGATGCCATTTCCGCCAGCCTCCTGAAACCACCCGAGACTAGGAAATCCCGCTTAACAATAGGTTGTCTTTGCCCTGACGATCATTCTGCCGGCTGCGATTGCATTGCCGGCACGGCGGGATTTTGCCGGGAATGCCGACAAGGAAAACGCAACCCGTAATTGCCAGCGCCGCGAAATACGGAGAAAAGAGAAAAATACATGCCGCATCCCGTTGTCTTCGCCCGGCAAATCGCGTTGACCTGTCGCGAATGGGAGGACGTGCCGTGTTTTCAGAGGTCAGGACGCTGAAGAGCCCGAGCGGGGCGACGCTGGCGCTGCGGCATGAGCCGGCGCGGGGCGAGGCGCACGGCATTCTTCTTCTCAGCCATGGCCTTGCCGAGCACAGCGCGCGCTACGCGGCCTTCGCCGGCCGCATAGCGGGGGAAGGCTTCCACGTCTATGCCCACGACCATCGCGGCCACGGCCACACCACCGCGCCGGATGCGCCGCGCGGCCAGTTCGCGCCGCGAAACGGCATCGGGCGTGTCGTCGAGGACATGCGCGCCGTGCGCGGCCTGGCCGTCGGCGCGCATCCCGGCCTGCCGGTCGTGCTCTTCGGCCATTCGATGGGCGGCCTGCTGGCGCTCGCCTTCACTGAAGCGCATCCCGCCGACATCGACGCGCTCGCCGTCTGGAATTCCAACCTCGAACCGGGCGCTGCCGGACGGCTGGCGCAGGCCATTCTGATGGCCGAGCGCATGCTGAAGGGATCGGACGTGCCGAGCGGGCTGCTGCCGCGGCTCACCTTCGGCGCCTGGGGCAAGGCCATCGCCGGCCGGCGGACGGAATTCGACTGGCTGTCGCACGAGCCGGGCGAGGTCGACGCCTATATCGCCGACCCGCTCTGCGGCTTCGACGTCAATGTGTCGATGTGGATCGACATCTTCGCCGTGACCTATGCCGATGCCTCGGCGGAAGGCCTTGCGCGCCTGCCGAAGGCGCTGCCCATCCACCTCGTCGGCGGCGAGGAGGACCCGGCGACCGACCATGGCCGGGCGACACGCACCTTTGCAAGGCGACTGAAAAAATCGCGGCTTGAGGATGTCACCGCGATCGTCTATCGCGGCATGCGTCACGAAACGCTGAACGAAAGCCCGGCGCTGCGCGATCCCGCCATCGACGCCTTTGCCGGCTGGTGTCGTCGGGTTGTCGAGGAAAGACGCCGGCTACCGGAAAAAGCATGAGCACGACCGCCGCAACGCCGCTGCGCAACGAGGTGAGCCTTGGGCTCTTCCTCATGGTTCTTTCGGTGCTCATCTCGCCGATCATCGACATTTTCGCCAAGCTCGCCGTCACCGCCGTTCCGGCGACGGAGATCACCTTCGTGCGGCTTCTCTTCCAGATGACGGTGCTGGGGCCGATCTGCCTGATGCGCGGCTCGCTGTTCGACGTGAGCTGGAGGAAGATGGGCCTGCATGCCGCCCGCGGCCTGCTGATGGCCATCACCATGATCAGCTTCGTCACGCCGCTCGCCGTCATGGAGGTCGCCGATGCCATCGCCATCTTCTTCGTCGAGCCGATCATCCTCACCATCCTCGGCTCCATCTTCCTCAAGGAGACCATCGGCTGGCGGCGCTACACGGCCTGCGGCGTCGGCTTCCTCGGCTCGCTTCTCGTCATCCAGCCGAGCCTGCAGGAAGTCGGCCTCATCGCCCTCCTGCCGGTGGTGGCCGCCGCCTCGCTCGCCCTCTTCTTCCTGCTCACCCGCATGGTGGCGCAGAAGGAGGACCCGTGGTCGATGCAGTTCTATGCGGGTCTGTGGGGCGCACTCTTCGCCGGCCTGCTGCTCGTCGTCGGCGGCAGGGCCGGCATCGCCATGCTCACCCCCGTCATGCCGGATGTGAGGCACACGCTCTTCATCGCGGGCGCCGCCGTCGCCGCCACCATCGCCGGCGTGCTCGGCGTCTACGCCTACCGCTCGGCGCCCGCCTCGACGCTTGCCCCGCTGCAATATCTGGAGATCGTCTCGGCGACGATCCTCGGCTGGTGGGTCTTCGGCCATCTGCCGGATGCGGTGAAGTGGCTCGGCATCGCCATCATCATCGCCTCGGGCCTCTACGTCATCTGGCGCGAGCGGAAGATCAACAAGACGGCGACCATCCCCACGGTTTCGACACCGATCTGACCGGGAACGCGCGAGGCGCGCACGGCAGGCATCAAGTCAGTCGCACCCGTCATGATGTCCGCCATGCGCCCCGCTATCCTGCCCTCCGGCTTTTTGTTATCCAAGGGAAAACGGGCCGGAACGCCCGGCGGGCACCGCCGCGCGCCCGCCCTTGGTGCTGGAAATGCCCTGGAGGGAGCACGGGATGGACAAGTCGAACCTGCCGCTGGCCGGCATCCGCGTCATCGAGCTGGCGCGGGTTCTCGCGGGCCCCTGGGCCGGCCAGATGCTGGCGGACCTCGGCGCCGACGTCATCAAGATCGAGAACCCCGACGGTGGCGACGATACGCGCGCCTGGGGCCCGCCCTTCGTCACGGGCAGGGACGGCGAGAACCTTTCCGCCGCCTACTACCACTCCACCAACCGCGGCAAACGCTCCATCGCCCTCGATCTCAAGACCGAGGAAGGCCGCGAGACCGTCCACCGCCTCATCGCGACGGCCGACGTGGTGATCGAGAACTTCAAGGTCGGCGGCCTCACCAAATACGGCCTCGACTACCAGAGCCTCGCGAAGAAGCACCCGAAGCTCGTCTACTGCTCCATCACCGGCTTCGGCCAGGACGGCCCCTATGCCGCCCGCGCCGGCTACGACTATATCGTGCAGGGCATGTCCGGCTTCATGTCGGTGACCGGCGCGCCGGACGGCGAGCCGATGAAGGCGGGCGTCGCCATCGCCGACATCTTCACCGGCATCTACGCCGTCAGCGCCATCCAGGCCGCACTCATCCATGTCATGAAGACCGGCACGGGCCAGCATGTCGACATGGCGCTGCTCGACGTGCAATCCGCCGTCATGGCGAACCAGAACATGAATTTCCTCGCCTCCGGCAAGGCGCCGGGCCGGCTCGGCAACGCGCATCCGAACATCTCGCCGTACGAGGTCGTGCCGGCCTCCGACGGCCATATCATCCTTGCCGTCGGCAATGACGGGCAGTTCCGCAAGCTCTGCGGTATCCTGAAGCTTGCCGGCGTTGCCGACGACGAGCGCTTCGCCACCAACCGCGCCCGCGTCGCCAATCGCGTCGAGGTGCGCCGCCTCGTGACCGGCGCGACGGCGGCGATCAGCAAGGCCGACCTCCTCGAGGCCTGCGAGCGCGAGGGCGTTCCCGCCGGGCCGATCAACTCCATCGCCGAGACCTTCGACGACCCGCAGGTCAAGGCCCGGGGCCTGCGCGTCGACCTGCCAGATGCCGACGGAAACCTCATCCCCGGCGTGCGCACGCCCATCGTCTTCTCCGGCACGCCGCTCGTCTACGACCGCCCGAGCCCGCGGCTAGGCGAACATACCGACGCCGTCATGGCGGAACTCGAAACTCTCGAAGCAGGAAAGAAAAGCGCATGAAGACCGGTGGCCAGCTCATCGTCGATGCCCTCGCAGCCAACGGCGTCAAGCGCGTCGCCTGCGTGCCGGGCGAAAGCTATCTGGCGGTGCTCGACGCACTGCACGACACCAATATCGACGTCGTCGTCTGCCGCCAGGAAGGCGGCGCGGCGATGATGGCCGATTGCTGGGGCCGGCTGACGGGCGAGCCCGGCATCTGCATGGTCACGCGCGGCCCCGGTGCCACCAACGCCTCGGCGGGCCTGCACATCGCAAGGCAGGATTCGATCCCGATGATCCTCTTCATCGGCCAGGTGCAGCGCGACGCGCGCGAGCGCGAAGCCTTCCAGGAAGTGGAATACCGCCGCGCCTTCACCGAGGTCGCCAAATGGGTGGCCGAGATCGACGATGCCCGCCGCATCCCCGAATTCATCACACGCGCCTTCGCCGTTGCCACCTCCGGCCGGCCCGGCCCCGTCGTGCTGGCGCTGCCCGAGGACATGCTGACGGACGAGGTCGAGACGGTCGAAGCGAAGCCCTACATGCCTGTCGAAGCCCATCCGGGCCGCAGGCAGGTCGAAGAACTGGCAGGCCTGCTCGAAAAGGCCGAGCGCCCCATCGTCATCCTCGGCGGCACGCGCTGGTCCGAGGAGAGCGTGAAGGGGATCGCCGCCTTCGCCGAGCGCTGGTCGCTGCCGGTTTCCTGTTCCTTCCGCCGCCAGATGCTGTTCGATCACCAGCACCCCAACTATGCCGGCGATTCCGGCATCGGCATCAACCCGGCGCTCGGCAAGGAAATCCGCGAGGCCGACCTCGTCGTGCTGCTCGGCGGGCGCTATTCCGAAATGCCGTCGGCAACCTACAGCCTGCTGCAGAGCCCCTACCCGCAGCAGAAGCTCGTGCATGTCTATCCCGATCCGTCCGAGCTCGGCCGCGTCTATCGCCCGGACCTTGCGATTTGCGCCGCGCCGGAGGACTTCGTCGCCGCACTCGACGGCCTTGCGCCGAAATCCGCGCCGCGCTGGGCCGCCCGCACCGCCGCCATGCATGAAAGCTACCTGAAGTGGTCGACCCCGCCGATGGAAGGCCCCGGCGACGTGCAGATGGGCCCGATCATGGCCTGGCTCGAGGAAAACACGCCCGACGACACGATCTTCACCAACGGCGCGGGCAACTACGCCACCTGGGTGCACCGCTTCCACCGCTTCCGCCGCTTCGGCACGCAGGCCGCCCCGACCTCCGGCTCCATGGGCTACGGCCTGCCGGCCGCCGTCGCGGCCAAGCAGCTCCATCCCGGGCGCGAGGTCATCTGCTTTGCCGGCGACGGCTGCTTCATGATGCATGGCCAGGAATTCGCGACCGCCGTGCGCTACAAGCTGCCGATCATCACCGTGGTCGTCAACAACGGCATCTACGGCACGATCCGCATGCACCAGGAGCGCGAATATCCCGGCCGCGTCAGCGCCACGGACCTCACCAACCCCGATTTCGCGGCGCTCGCCGTCGCCTATGGCGGCCATGGCGAGACGGTGGAGAAGACGGAAGACTTCGCCGCCGCCTTCCTGCGCGCCCGCGCCAGCGGCAAGCCGTCGATCATCGAGGTGAAGCTGGACCCGGAAGCGATCACGCCGACGCGCACGCTGTCGGATATCCGCGACGGAAAGTGAGGCCCGGGGCTGGAAAGCCCCTCATCCCGCTGCCGGCACCTTCTCCCCGCAGGCGGGGAGAAGGGATATGCGGGACCGGTTTCCCGAGATCATGAACATGGAAGAGGGAGCGAGGCATCGCCTCTTGCCCCTTCGCCCCGCTTGCGGGGAGAAGGTCGCGGCAGCGGGATGAGGGGCAGCGCCCTCCGCCCTCACCCGCGGATATGCCGCGTCTGCTCGTAGGTCTTGGTCGAGCGCATGCCGGAGCGGCAGTAGCCGAGCATCGGGCGCGGCAGCTCGTCGAGCGCGTCGACCATGCCCTGTACCGCTTCCACCGTCACGCCCATCGGACCGACCGGCACATGGGCCGTCTCGATGCCGAGTTCCTGCGCGCGGGCGGCAATGGCGGAGAAGTCCGGCTGGCCGGCTTCCTCATGGTCCGGGCGATGGCAGACGATGGACTTGAAGCCCATGGCGGCGATCGCGTCGAGGTCCTCAACCGTGATCTGGCCGGAAACCGAATATTCGTCGTTGATCTCGCGGATATCCATGGACGTGTCCTTTCGAAAGAGATGCGCAAACCGTTTAAGCCCGCGCCGCGGGAGCGTCAATCGTGCCAGAACCAATCGGCATTCAGTTCAGGCTGAGCCGAAAATGGTGCTTTTCCGGGCTTCCGGTGCTCACGTACCGAAAGTACGCTGCGCTCCAAAGCCCGGAAAAGCGCCGTTTGCAGGCCGGCATGGGCTGAATGCCGATCGGTCCTACCGAAGTTCGAAGGCGAGCCCGTAGCCGACGCTGTCGCCAGGTGCGAAATCGGGCGCCTCGCCGGAGGCGATCAACTCCTCGCGGGAGGCGAGCCGGTGCGAGACCGGCTCTATGCCGAGCACCGCGCAGCCGGGCGACTGGTTCCGCCAGACCTGCAGATAGGGCAGCGTATCCGTGCGGAAGCGGATATGCATGCTGCGCCCGCCAAGGGCGGCTATCGGCCCGACGGCGATTTCCGCCCAGCCGTGCTCCGCGGTCTCCGCCGCCGGCACGCAGAAGATCGTCATATCCCCCTCGTCGAAGCGCCAGGGCAGGCTGCCGCCGGGCAGCATGGCGCCGGTCAGCCGCGTGCTTTCGTCGAAGAGGCCGGTGCCGAAATTGATGTGGTACATGGCGAAGGGCGGCCACGGCCTAGCGCCGGTATTGGTGACGACATCATCGAGGGTGATGTGCCCGGTGCGCCGGTCCGCCCGCCAGCGGCGCGCAAGATCGGCCGATCCGCCATGGGCGAGCGAAACCGCGACCCGCCCCTCGCAGACCACCTCCCCCTCGTCCTCCTCGATGAGGATATCCCGCGCCGGATGGGAGGAGAGCGAACCGTGCAGCGGATAGCGCCGCCCGTCCGCCGCCCCCTCCACCGGCACCGGATGACGGATGTGATCGGGCCCGCAGGTGAAGAGGAAGCCCGGCAGCGCCCTGTCGATGCGCGGATCGCCGTCCGACGGGATGGCCGAGCCGGGCGCGATGTCGATGCCGCGAAAGACCGCGCTGCCGACATCGAGCGCCGATTGCGGCGTCAGGTCGAGGCGGAAGGAATGGTCGGGCGTGTCGGCGGAAAGGGCGAAGGTCATCGGGACTCCGGCGGGCAGGATGGAACCGCGGCATGCTAGAGCATTTCCGGCAAAAGTGCGAAGCGGTTTTGCGTTCGCAAACGCGGTGAAACAAGGAGTTAGAGCGTTTTCCGCGATTCGGGAAAAGCGGAAATGCTCAAGGGCCGAACCTCGCGCCGCGCCCCTCTTCTCACGGAACCCGGAGGCCGGGTCACAAGTTTTTGCCATTCGCGTTGACCTTACGTTCACCATCGATTCAGTTTTTCCATATTAAGGTCTGAATTGAAGTGTTCCGTCCGCGCGATATATGCAATCTGGCAGGTCAAAAATCGTGAATTCGATATTCAAAACAAGCGTTTCGCTCCTTGCAGCGGTGTCCGCCCTCGGATTCGCCGTCCTGCCTGCAAAGGCCCAGCAGCCCCGCGACACCATCCTCGTCTCCCCCGACGGCGACATCCTGGACTACGTTCCCGACGACGGCAGCGTGCGCTGGGCGCGCGACAATCGCGGCCGCCGGGTCCTCGTCGATTCCTGGGGCGACATCGTCGCCACGGCCATGCCGGCCGAGCGCTACTACGGCGGCGGCGACAACTACAATCCGCGGCGCAGCCGCTACCGCGAGGTCCGCGGCTATCCGGAGACCAGCCCGGACTACTTCCCGCCGGCCCCTAGCGACGACAACGACCTGACGACCAGCTCCGTGCCGGAAATGCGCGACGGCCTCAACGGCAATGTCGAGCGCCAGCCCCTGCCCGACAGCGATTTCGGCACCTCGCAGCCCCTGCCCGACTTCTCCGACAATCCGGGCGACACCGCCTCGCTGCCGGCCGATACCGATCCGAACGCCGAATTCGTGCCCGGCCCGAAATTCCAGCCGGCCAAGGCGCTCGGCAAGATGTCGTCCGCCGAAGTCACCGCGCTTCAGGTCTTCCTCGACCGCGAAGGCTTCTCGCCGGGCGTGATCGACGGCAGGAAGGGCTCCAACGTCACCAAGGCGATCGAGGCCTGGCAGAATGCGACGGGCGAAACGCTCGACCCGAACAATGCCGACGACATCCTGGAGCGCCTGCGCCTTTCCGGCGGCATGGCCTTCACCACCTACGAGATCAGCGCCGCCGACGCGGCCGGCCCCTACGTGGCGGCGATCCCCGACGACTATGCCCAGAAGGCAGCCCTGCCGCACATGTCCTTCACCTCGACCACCGAAATGCTGGCCGAGAAGTTCCACATGGACGAGGCCTACCTGAAGGAGATCAATCCGGGCGTCGACTTCACCATCCCCGGCACGATCGTCAAGGTCGTGGATACCGGCCGGGCGAAGACCGGCAAGGTGGCGAAGATCCTTGCAGACAAGGCCCGCAAGCAAGTTCTCGCCTATGACGAGAACGGCACGCTGATCGCCGCCTATCCGGCAAGCATCGGCTCGTCCGACACGCCCTCGCCCTCGGGCATCGTCACGGTCCAGCGCGTCGCGCTAAATCCGGGCTATACCTATAATCCGAAGATCAACTTCAAGCAGGGCGGCAACGACAAGATCCTCACCCTCCAGCCCGGCCCGAACGGCCCGGTCGGCACCGTCTGGATCGCACTCTCCAAGCCGACCTACGGCATCCACGGCACGCCGGAGCCCTCGAAGATCGGCAAGACGCAGAGCCACGGCTGCATCCGCCTCACCAACTGGGACGCCACCGAGCTCGCCAAGATGACGAGTGCCGGCGTGACGGTCGAATTCGTCGACTGAGGCTCTCCGCGAGCAAGCATCGAAGCCGGCCCGCAAGGCCGGCTTTTCTTTTGACGAACGAAAAGGCCGGGCGCGAAATCCGCTGCCCGGCCTTTTTTAAAGTCTCACCCCCGTTCAGGCGGCGCGGGTGTAGCCGGAATTCTCCGCCGGCTGGGCGGTGCCGCCGGTGCGGAAGGCGCTGAGCTGGGCGGCGATGGAAGCGGCCTCAGCGGTCAGCGCCTGGCTTGCGGCATTGGCCTGTTCCACCATCGCGGCGTTCTGCTGGGTGATCTGGTCCATGGCGTTGACCGCCTGGTTGACCGCCTGGAGGCCGGTCGCCTGCTCGGCCGTGCTGGCGCGGATCGCGTTGAAGACCGAGCTGACCTCCACGACCTGCGAAACGATCTGGCGCAGCGACTGGGCGACCTCGCCCACCGAGCGCACGCCGTCCTCGACCTGGCCATGCGACTTGGCGATGAGGTTCTGGATGTCCTTGGCCGCGTCCGCGCAGCGCTGGGCGAGCGCCCGCACTTCCGAGGCGACGACGGCAAAGCCGCGCCCCGCCTCGCCGGCCCGCGCCGCCTCGATGCCGGCATTCAGGGCAAGCAGGTTGGTCTGGAAGGCGATCTCGTCGATCACCTCGATGATATTGGCGATGGCGGCGGAGGAGGCCTGGATCTCGCCCATGGCGGTGATCGCCTCTTCCACCACTTCGCCGCTGCGCTGGGCATTGTCGCGCGCGGCCATGACGAGGGCATTGGCCTCGTTGGCGCTCTGCGCCGTCTGGCGCACGGTCGTCGTCACCTGCTCGACGGCGGCGGCCGTTTCCTCGAGGTTCGCCGCCTGCCGCTCGGTACGCTTGGCGAGATCGTCGGAGGCCGAGGCGATCTCACGGGCGCTGAGGTGGATCGAGCCGGCGCCCGCGCCGATATTGCCGATGGC
Organism: Shinella sp. R2-11; assembly: GCF_055330205.1. Classification (NCBI taxonomy): domain Bacteria; kingdom Pseudomonadati; phylum Pseudomonadota; class Alphaproteobacteria; order Hyphomicrobiales; family Rhizobiaceae; genus Shinella; species Shinella sp. R2-11. Next base: position 792,037 of record NZ_JBVAPC010000002.1, read on the forward strand.
CTGCGCGAGCGTGGAAATGGCGTGGTTGAAGTCGTGGCGCAGCGACTCGTAGGCTTCCGGCAGCGCGCCGGTGATGCGGGCCGTGAGGTCGCCATCCGAAATGCGCTTCAGCGCGGCGCCGAAACTGTCGCTGACGAGCTTGCGCTCCTCGGCGACGACCTGCGCCTGTACCGCCTCCTGCTTGGCGACATCCGACATGTCCTGATAGACCGAGATCGACAGGTCCATATCGAGGAACATGGCCTTCAGCAGGCTGGAAAAGCGCGCGGCGAATTCCTCCGGCGTGATTTCCTGGCGGGAGAAGAGCCCGCCCTTCGGCCAGAGCGATTTCACCGCTTCCGTCAGCAGATGCTCGACGATGAGCGCGTAGCCGCCGATATACCAGCGCGGCTCCAGGCCGATGCGGGCATGCACATGGCCGATCGTCTGCACCTTGGTCGCATAGTCGCCGGTGAAGTCGCCGGCGGCGATGTTCGCCCAGTGGCCGAGCTGCGCAGTCTTGGCGCGGTTCATGTGCGCGTCGTTGGAAAAGAGGTGGCTTACCTCCGGGCTCTTGCGCACGATGGCATAGAATTTGTCGAGCGCCGGCCCCAGCTCTTTCTCGATGAAGGGCTTCAGGGTGCGCAGCCGCTTCAGCGCGGCCTCGTCAAGGCCGAGATAATCGAGACGGCGCGCGATGTCATGGTTCTGGCTGGCGGTCGAGGCAGTCTTCATTCTGAGCGGTATCCTGGCAACGCGAGAAACGGAGGAGAAAGCGACAAAACTCCAGCGGAAGAGCGGCGCCGCACGGCACGCCCATCCCCGCGACCCCTCATGGGTCCAGCGAAGGCGCCTTGCCTTCATTGGATAGCTTTCTGACGGGATATCATTAGGTTAGGCGTGGTAAATTGTTCCTTACCCCGCCGTCGCTTCCGGCATGAAAAACGGCCGCGCCCTTGGTCGCAGCCGTTCTTGCCTTTCGTCAATTACAAGGGCTCAGGCCGCCCGCCGGATGGTGCGGAAGAGACCGCGCTCGCCCACCGGCCGATGGCGCGCCGGCACAAGGCGCAGCACTTCGCCAGCGAAGAGCCGCGCATTTTCGCGCGCCTTGTCGAGATTGCTGACCTTCGCCGGATCCATCGAATAGAGCGTGCCGCCACAGTCGAAGATATCGCGGAAGGCGGTGCGCTCGCCGATCGGCGTATCGAGCACCGTCACGCCGCGCGCGGCGAGCAGCGCCTTGATCGCCGCCATGGCGCGGGTGGTGACGAGCGAATTCATGCGCGTCAGCACGACCGAATGGTTGATGCGGATGCCCGCCTTCTCGTCGAGTTGCTTCAGGAGTTCGAGGATCTGCGCGGCGCCGCGCGCATCCATGGCACAGCCCTGCACCGGGATCATCACATGGTCGGAAAGGCCGATGGCGGTGGCGACGAGCGCATCGCGCGCGCCGGCAAGGTCAATGATGAAATAGTCGGTCGCAGCGCGGTTCTCGCGGATATGGCTCTGCAGGGAGCCCATGGAGACTTCCGAGATGACGGCGATGTTGCGCTGGCGGCCGGAAACCTCGTGCCAGTGGCTGATCCAGCGCTGCGGGTCCGCGTCGAGAATGGTGACGCGGTGCCCCTGGCTTGCCAGCTCGGTGGCGAGAATAAGGGCCGCGGTGGTCTTGCCCGCGCCGCCCTTGGCATTGGCAAATGTGATGACTGGCATGACGTTCCTCTTGAAGGCTGCGAGCGTGCTCATCGCTCCGGTCGAGCCGCCGAAGAATGGCGCCCGCTTAAGCGAACCTTTCAAAACATGGTTAACAAAGAGGAAATTTCCGGATCGCGAAGATTAACGACACGGACGGATGACGTACGGATTCCGCAAGGAAAAAGCCCGGAAAAACAATGTTTTCCGGGCTCCTGTGATTTCTTGACGATCAGAAATCAGATGCATTCGATGAAGAGGCGCTTGGCCGCATCGAGCGTCAGCTCCACCGGGTTGCCGCCGGCCGTCGGGTCGACGATGGCCATGGCGGCCATCTCGTCGATGCGGTCCGTGCCGACGCCGAGCGCGGCGAGCTTGTCCGGCACGCCGACTTCCTCGCGCAGGCGCAGCACATAGTCGAAGAAGCCGTCGAAGCCGCCTGCGATGCCGAGATAGGCGGCGGCGCTGGCGATCCTCGCCTCGATGGCCGGCCGGTTGAAGGCCAGCACCGGCGGCATCACGACGGCGTTGGTCATGCCGTGATGCGTGTTGTAGATCGCGCCGACCGGGTGGGACAGCGAGTGGATCGCGCCGAGGCCCTTCTGGAAGGCGACGGCGCCCATGGCGGCCGCCGACATCATGTTGGCGCGGGCCTCGATATCCGTGCCGTCCTTGTAGGCGCGCGGCAGGTATTCCTTGACGAGGCGCATGCCTTCGAGCGCGATGCCCTGGCTCATCGGGTGATAGAAAGGCGAGGAATAGGCTTCGAGGCAATGGGCGAAGGCGTCCATGCCAGTGCCGGCGGTGATGACCTTCGGCATGCCGACCGTCAGCTCCGGGTCGCAGATCGTCACCGAAGGCAGGAACTTCGGATGGAAGATCACCTTCTTGGTATGCGTCTCGGAATTGGTGATGACGGAGGCGCGGCCGACTTCCGAGCCGGTGCCGGCCGTCGTCGGCACGGCGACGATGGGCGCGATGCCGTCGGAATTGGCGCGGGTCCACCAGTCGCCGACATCCTCGAAGTCCCAGACCGGGCGCGTCTGGCCGGCCATGAAGGCGACGGCCTTGCCGAGGTCGAGGCCGGAGCCGCCACCGAAGGCGACGACGCCGTCATGGCCGCCGGCCTTGAAGGCCTTCACGCCGGCTTCGAGGTTCTTGTCGGTCGGGTTCGGATCGACCTCGGCGAACATCGCCCGGCCGAGGCCGGCGGCGTCGAGAATGTCGAGCGCGTTCTGCGTGATCGCCATGGTCGACAGGCCCCGGTCGGTGACGAGCAGCGGCTTCTTCATACCGACCGCCTTGCAGTGGTCGGCCAGTTCCTTGATCCGGCCCGCGCCGAACTTGATCGCGGTCGGATAGCTCCAGTTGGCGGTGATGGTCATGCTGTTCAAGCTTTCCTGAAGTGGTAGGATTTCGGACGGGTAAGATTGTGGAAGCCGATGACGGAGAGTGAGCCGCCGCGGCCCGTTTCCTTCACGCCCGTCCAGCACAGCGCCGGGTCGAGATAATCGGCGCGGTTCATGAAGACGGTGCCGGTTTCCAGATCCCGCGCGATATCGGCCGCGCGCTCGCTGTCCTTCGTCCAGAGCGAGACGGTGAGGCCGTACTTGCAGTCGTTCATCAGGGCGAGCGCTTCCGCGTCGCTCTTCACCTTCATGATGCCGACGGCGGGGCCGAAGGTCTCTTCCTTCATGAACTCCATCGAATGGTCGACATCGATAAGGATCTGCGGCGCGACATAGGCGCCGCCGTCGTCGGCCGGGAAGAGCTTGGGATCGACCAGCGCCTTCGCACCCTTCGAGACGGCATCGGCGATCTGCGAGCGCACGGTCGCGGCGAAGCGCTTGTGCGCCATCGGCCCAAGCGTCGTTTCCGGGTCGAGCGGGTTGCCGAGCTTGTAGTTGGAGACCCAGGCGACGGACTTCTCGACGAAGGCGTCGTAGAGCTTCTCGTTGACATAGATGCGCTCGATGCCGCAGCAGCACTGGCCCGAATTGTAGGTCGCACCGTCCATCAGCGTGTCGACGGCGGCGTCGAGATCGGCGTCCTCCATGACATAGCCCGGATCCTTGCCGCCGAGTTCGAGGCCGACTGGCGTGAAGGTGCCGGCTGCCGCGCGCTCGATGGACCGGCCGCCTTCGACGGAACCCGTGAAGTTGATGAAATCGAACGAATTGGCAGCGATCAACGCCGAGGTCGTGTCATGGTCGAGGAAGACGTTCTGGAAGACGTCCTCCGGCACGCCCGCCTCGTTGAAGGCGCGCACGAGGCGCTCGCCGACGAGCAGCGTCTGGGCGGCATGCTTGATGATGACGACATTGCCGGCCATCAGCGCCGGAGCAATCGTGTTGATCGCGGTCATGTAAGGGTAGTTCCACGGCGCGATGACGAAGACGACGCCGTGCGGCTCACGCTCGATGCGGCGCTCGAAGCGCTCGGAATTCTCGATGACAATGGGCGCGAGCGAGGAACCGGCGATCTCGGCGACATAGTTGGAGCGCTCGTTGAAGCCCTTGAACTCGCCGCCGTAGCGGACCGGGCGGCCCATCTGCCAGGCGATTTCCGGCACGATCTCGTCGGCCATCTCGTTGACGCGGGCGACACCCTTCAGCACGAGCTGGATGCGGTCTTCCAGCGGCCGCCTCGCCCAGGCTTTCTGCGCTTTCCTGGCGCGCGCGACAGCGGCCTCAGCCACATCGAGCGGCATCGCCTCGCGCTCGGCATAGACCGAGCCGTCCACGGGGGATATGCATTTGATCACAGTCATGATCGACTTCCTGTTGGTTCTATCGGAATTTCAGTCTCTGGCGCTCCGGTCGCCCCTCATCCGCCTGCCGGCACCTTCTCCCCGCAGGCGGGGAGAAGGGATATGCCGCACGGCCTTCCCCGACCGGAACCCTTTCGCAGGGCAGGTCCCCTCTCCCCGCTTGCGAGGAGAGGGTTAGGGTGAGGGGCAATTCCCGAAACGCTTCTACGCTCTCTCGAAGCCGCGCGCCACCTCCCAGTCGGTGATGCGGCGATCGTACTCTTCCTGCTCCCATTCGGCGGCGCGGACATAGTGGTCGACCACGTCGTCGCCGAAGGCCTCGCGCAGCATGTCGGAGGTCTTCAGGGCCTCGGCGGCGCCGCGCAGCGTGCGCGGAATCTCGCGGATATCCTTGCCGCCATAGGCGTCGCCCTCGAAGGGCGCCTCCAGCTCGAACCTGCCCTCGATACCGGCGATGCCGGCGGCAAGCAGCGCCGCCATGGCGAGGTAGGGGTTGAGGTCCGAGCCGCCGACGCGGCATTCGATGCGGATGCCCTTGGTACCCTCCCCGCACAGGCGGTAGCCGGCGGTGCGGTTGTCCTTGCTCCAGATCGCCTTGGTCGGCGCGAAGGTGCCGGCGACGAAACGCTTGTAGGAGTTGATGTAGGGCGCGAGGAAATAGGTGATCTCGCTGGCATGGGCGAGCAGGCCCGCCACATACATGCGCATCAGCTCCGACATGCCGTATTTGGCGTCCCTGTCGAAGAACTTCGCTTCCTTGCCGTCGAGGCTCCAGAGCGACTGGTGGATATGCGAGGAGGAGCCGGCGGCGTTGTAGTTCCATTTGGCGAGGAACGTCACGGCCTTGCCGCGCTGCCAGGCGATCTCCTTGGTGGCGTTCTTGATGATCGAATGCCGGTCCGCCATGGTCAGCGCCTCGGCATAGCGCACGTTGATCTCCTCCTGGCCGGGCGAAGCCTCGCCCTTGGAGTTCTCGACCGGAATGCCGGCCCCCTGCAGGCCGTTGCGCAGCGCCCGCATGACGTCCTCTTCCTTGGTGGTCTGGAAGATGTGGTAGTCCTCGTTGTAGCCGCTGGCCGGCTGAAGATCGCGGTAGCCGCTCTCGCGGGCATGGTCGTAGGTCTGGTCGAACAGGTAGAATTCCAGCTCGCTCGCCATGAAGGGCTTGAGGCCCATCGCCTCCAGCCGCTTGACCTGCTTCTTCAGGACGGCGCGCGGCGAATGCGGCACTTCCGCATGGGTATGGTGGTCGAGCACGTCGCAGAGCACCAGCGCCGTGCCTTCGAGCCAGGGCAGCTTGCGCAGCGTCGCAAGGTCCGGCTTCATCGTATAGTCGCCGTAGCCCGCTGCCCAGCTCGTCGACTTGTAGCCCGGCACCGTCTCCATCTCGATGTCCGTCGCCAGCAGGTAGTTGCAGCTATGCGTCTCCTCATAGGCGCTGTCGACGAAATATTGCGCGTGGAAGCGCTTGCCCATCAGGCGCCCCTGCATGTCCACGAGGCATGCCAGAACGGTGTCGATGCGGCCCTCGGCCACATCCTTCTTCAGGTCATCGAATGTATAGGTCACGGTCATCGGGGCGGTCCTGCGGGGTTGTGGCGTCGTGCCGGACCGGGCGGCAAGGCCCGGTCCGGCGGTCTCGTGGCGTCAGCCGTTCACATAGGGCGGGCCGGCCTTGTTGATGACGGCATTGTAGTCCTCGAAGATCTTGACGACCTTGGCCGCCGTCTCGCCCTGCTCGGCGATCTCCTTCCAGAAGACCTTGGCGGCGTCCTCGACGACCTTCCATTCCTCGGCCGGGATGCTGGTGAGCTTGAGCTTCGTGCCTTCGGCGCGCAGCTTCGCCTCGCCGCCCCAGTACCACTGGTCGCGGTAGTTGTTGCCGGATTCGATGGCCGTCATGACCAGCTTCTTCAGGTGGTCCGGCAGTTCCGCCCATTTCTTCTCGTTGACGAAGAAGGAGCCGATCCAGGCGCCCGAGATGTTGTTGGTCAGGAAGTGGTCCGTCACGTCGGCCCAGCCGACCGTGTAGTCCTCGGTGATGCCCGACCAGGCCATGCCGTCGAGCTCGCCGGTCTGCACGGCGACCTGCGCGTCCTCGTAGGGAATCGTGACGGGCACGACGCCGAACTGGGTGAGGAAGCGGCCGGCCGTCGGGAAGGTGTAGAGGCGAAGCCCCTCCAGGTCCTTCACCGAGGTGATGGCCTTCTTGGTGTTGAAGTGGCACGGGTCCTGGCCGGAGGACGAGAGCCACACGACGCCGCCGACCTTCTCGTAGGACGACTTCCAGATACCGGCGAGGCCGTACTGCTTGAACAGCACCGGCACGTCGAGGATCGACTTGGTGGCGAGCGGGAAATAGCCGCCGAAGGTGGCGACGTCCGCGGGCGAGGCCATGGAATCGTCGTCCGAATGCACGGCGTCGATGGTGCCGGCCTGGAGCGCGCGGAAAAGCTCGCCCGTCGGCACGATCTGGTCGGCGAAGTAGAGTTCGATCTCCAGCTCGCCCTTGGCCGAAGCGTTGATCGCATCGACGATGGGCTTGGTGACGTGCTCGCCGAGCGCGGCGCCCGCATAGGTCTGGAAGCGCCACTTGATGGCCTCCTGGGCCCTCACGATGGCGGGTGCGGAAAGCGTAGCGGCACCGGCTCCGATCGTAACCGCCCCGGCCCGCGTCAGAAATTGCCTTCTATTGGTCATATCTCTTTCCCTCTGGTTATCGTTACGCTCTGCCGGGAACGGCCGTTCATCCCGGACGGTCAATCGTCTTTTCTTCTACCGGCCTCATTACTCCCTCGCGCGCCGGCGGCCTTGGCCGCCGGCAAGCCAATCACTTGCTGTAGTAGTTGTTCGGCAGCCACGTCGCGATCTCGGGGAACACGCCGATAATGATGAGGCTGGCGACCATGATGCCGACGAACGGCCAGATCGAACGGTAGATGTCCCGCATGCCGATGCCGGGCGGCGCCATGGCGCGCATCATGAACAGGTTGTAGCCGAAAGGCGGCGTGATGTACGCGATCTGGCAGGTGATCGTGTAGAGCACGCCGTACCAGACGAGGTCGAAGCCCAGCTTCTGCACCAGCGGAATGTAGAGCGGCGCCACGATGACGAGCATCGCCGTGTCGTCGAGGAACATCCCCATGATCAGGAACGAGACCTGCATCAGCACCAGCACCTGCCACGGCTCCAGGCCGAGGTCGCCGAGGAAGAAACGCTCGATGGACTTGACCGCGCCGAGACCGTCGAAGACGGCGCCGAAGCAGAGCGAGGCGATCAGGATCCACATGAACATGCAGGTGATGCCGAGCGTCTTCTGCAGCACGTCGTTCCAGAGCGGCCAGCTCAGCCGGCCGCGCCACCAGGCGACGAGCGCCGAGCAGATGGCACCGACCGCCGAGCTTTCGACGAGGCTGGCGATGCCGCTGAGGAACAGCCACATCATCAGCACGAAGATGCCGAGCGGCACGATGCCGGCCGAAAGCAGCCGCACCTTCTCGCCGAACGGCACGTTGCGCTCCGAGGCCGGCAGCGCCGGGCCGAGCGACGGGTTGATGCGGCAGCGGACATAGACGTAGATCGCCATCAGCGCGGCCATCATGAGGCCCGGAAAGACGCCGGCAAGCCAGAGCTGGCCGACCGGCACGCGGGCGATCATGCCGTAGAGCACGAGCACGACGCTCGGCGGCAGCAGGATGCCGAGGGTCGAGCCGCCCTGCACCACGCCCGTCATCATCACCTTGTCGTAGCCGCGGCGCAGCAGTTCCGGCAGCGCGATGGTCGCGCCGATCGCCATGCCGGCGACCGAGAGGCCGTTCATGGCGGAGATGATCACCATGAGGCCGACGGTGCCCAGCGCAAGACCGCCGTTGATCGGCCCCATCCAGACGTGGATCGCCTTGTACATGTCCTCGGCGATGCCCGATTCCGAGAGCATGTAGCCCATGAAGACGAACATCGGCACCGTCAGCATCGGATACCATTTGACGAGCTTCATGACGGAGGCGAAGCCCATTTCCGAGCCGCCCGTGCCCCAAAGCAGGAAGGCCGCGACGACGCCGACGAAGCCGATGACGGCAAAGACGCGCTGCCCGGTGAGCAGCAGCACCATCATGCCGGCGAACATCGTGATTGCGATGAATTCATAGCTCATTCGATGGGCCTTCCCCGCAATTCCGCGATATCCTTAAAGAGCGAGGAAACGGCCTGCGCGAGCATCATCAGGACGCCGAAGGTCATGATGATCTTGATCGGCGCCATGTAGGGCGCCCAGGCGGTGAAGCTCTTTTCCTTGAACTGGATGGCATAGGTCGTGCTGGCGATGCCGCCATAGAGCATGAAGCCGAGGAACACGATCAGCGCCGCAGCCGTGACCGTGTCGAAGATCGCGCGCTTCCTCACCGACCAGGTGCCGTAGAACAGGTCCATGCGGACGTGGTCGCCGGTCTGCATGGCGAAGGCGCCGCCCAGCATGTAGTAGGCCGCCATGGTGAACTGCGCCGATTCCAGCGTCCAGTTCGCCGGCAGGTGGAAGGCCTTCGAAAGGGATGAATAAAGCAGGATCGCGAACATCGCGAAAATCAGATACATCGCAAAAATGCCGACACGCCGGTTGAACGTGTCGACGACGCGCACATAGCTCTTGATGAAATCAGGCATGACCGTTGCCTCCCTTGGCAGCGGCGGCATAATCAGCCGGGCCGGACCTTCGATAAATCAACGCAAGCATCCGCTTGGCCTCTCCAGTTCGTGTTCGTTTCCGTTTCCACGGATATTTCCCCGGGCCGGTTATTGATTGATTGCGGGAAGGCCCTTGGCGAGCAGTCCCGTCAGATAGCCGGCCACGACCCTCTGGCCGGCTTCGTCTCGGATGAGGTCGTTGCGGACCTCGATCATCACATTGGCAAGGCCGTTGGAAAGGCCATGCTCCTTCAAGGTATGCGTCACGCCGTCCTCCGGCCCGTAGGGCTCGTTGCGGCGGGCGTCGTAGCGCCCGTCGGCCGCCGCCGCCTCCAGCATGGCGTCGGCAAGGCGCGTATCGGCGTCGTGCAGGATGCCGATCTCGACGGCGCGCGGCGCGCCGAAATAGACGGGCGTGAAACTGTGCATGGTCACGATGACCGGCGGGCGGCCCTCGGCGATCCGCGCCTTCACGAGGCCGGAGAGCTTCTCGCGGAACGGCAGGTAGAGTGCTTCGGTGCGCGCATCGCGCGCCGCCCGGTCGAGCCCGGCATTGCCCGGCACGTCGAACACCTCGCTCTTTTCCGGCATGGCGGCCGGCGATTCCGGCGGGCGGTTGCAATCGTAGACGAGGCGGGAGAAGCGCTGGTAGAAGAGCGTCGCATCGAGGCTTTCGGCCATGAGGCGCGAGACGGCGAGCGCACCCGGGTCCCAGGCGATATGGCTGGCAAGCACGTCTTCGGTAAGGCCGAGCGTGCCGAGCGCCTTCGGCATCAGGCGCGAGGCGTGCTCGCAGACCAGGATGACCGGACCGCGGGCAACGACATTCTCCAGGGCGACAGGATCGCCCTCCTCCACACTCAGAATTCCCATGAGCCTGATCCCCTCGACCGGCCTTTATCGTTGATGAAGAGAATTCTTCACCATTTTGCCGCTGTCAACCGCACATTGAAAAAATCTCTTCAAAAAATCATTTGACTCCAATTGTGACAGCGATGTTTAATTTTCCAAACTCCGGCGCCAGACCGGAGCGCAGGGGAATAAACTTGACGCCCAACACAGCATCCATGACGGTGTCGGATGTGATCCATGCTCATTTCGATACGTTGACGCGTGCCGAAAAGCAGCTTGCCGCATCGCTGCTCGACAATTACCCCGTCTCCGGCCTCGGCAGCATCACGACGGTCGCGGAAAACGCCGGCGTGTCGACGCCGACGGTCGCGCGCATGGTGCAGAAGCTCGGCTTCCGCGGCTTTCCCGATTTCCAGGCGCGCCTGCACCACGAGCTGGAGACCACGCTCTCCAGCCCGATCACCAAGCACGACCGCTGGGCCGCGAACGCGCCAGGCACGCATATCCTCAACCGCTTCGCCGACGCGATCATGACCAACATGCGCCAGACGCTGGCGCATGTGGAGACCGCCGAGTTCGACGGCGCGAGCGCCCTCCTCGCCGACCGCCAGCGCAGCATCTACATCATCGGCGGGCGCATCACGAAGGCGCTCGCGGACTATCTCTTCACCCATCTGCAGGTCATCCGCCCGAACGTCACGCAGATCGCCTCCAATCCCGCCTCCTGGCCGCATTACGTGCTGAACATGAAGGCCGGCGACGTGCTGGTGATCTTCGACATCCGCCGCTACGAGCAGGAGATGGAGACGCTCGGGCGCGTCGCCCGCGAGCGCGGCGTGGAGATCGTGCTCTTCACCGACCCCTGGGCCTCGCCCGTCGCCAAGGTCGCCGCGAAGGTCTTCCGCGTCCATATCGAGGCGCCGTCGGCCTGGGATTCGTCCGTCGTGACGCTGTTCATCGTCGAGGCGCTGATCGAGGCCGTCCAGAGCTCGGGCTGGGAGGAGACCAGCGATCGCATGAAGACGCTGGAGGGCCTTTTCGAGGCCAGCCGGCTCTTTCGCAAGCCCCGGCCGGAGGTTCCGGCCAAGCCTTGAATCCGCATGGGAAAAAACCGGGACAGAACTGTCACATAAGCTTCACCTGCCGCAAGTAATCACCCTTCGCCGCCTGACACACAAAAGGAGAACACCCGTGATGTCACAGACGAGACGCCTGCTTTCGCTTTCCACCGCCCTGGTGGTCGCCTCCTCCACGCTCGCCTTCGCGGAGCCGAGCGCGGAACTCATCGAAGCCGCCAAGAAGGAAGGCATGCTGACCACCGTCGCCCTTCCGCACGACTGGTGCGGCTACGGCGACGTCATCGCCGCCTTCAAGGCCAAGTATCCGGAAATCCAGGTCAACGAGCTGAACCCCGACGCCGGCTCGGCGGACGAGATCGAGGCCATCAAGGCCAACAAGGACAACAAGGGCCCGCAGTCGCCCGACGTGATCGACGTCGGCCTCGCCTTCGGTCCCTCCGCCAAGGCGGAAGGCCTGCTCCAGCCCTACAAGGTCTCCACCTGGGACGAGATCCCGGACAACGTCAAGGACGCCGAAGGCTACTGGTACGGCGACTATTACGGCGTGATGTCCTTCTTCGTGAACAAGGACATCGTCACCAACTCGCCGAAGGACTGGGCCGACCTCCTGAAGCCCGAATATTCCGGCCAGGTGGCGCTTGCCGGCGACCCGCGCGCTTCCAACCAGGCCATCCTCGGCGTTCTCGCCGCCGGCCTCGGCAAGGGCGCGAAGGCCGGCAAGGAAGCCGGCGAAGCGGGCCTTGCCTATTTCGCCGAGATGAACAAGGCCGGCAACTTCGTTCCGGTCATCGGCAAGTCCGGCACGCTCGCCCAGGGCTCGACCCCGATCGTCGTCGCCTGGGACTATAACGCGCTTAGCTGGGCCAAGACCCTCAACGGCAACCCGCCGACCGAGGTCATCGTTCCGGAGACGGGCGTTCTCGCCGGCGTCTACGTGCAGGGCATCTCGGCCTACGCGCCGCACCCGAACGCCGCCAAGCTGTGGATGGAGCATCTCTATTCCGACGACGGCCAGATCGGCTGGCTGAAGGGCTATTGCCATCCGGTCCGCTTCAACGCCATGGTCAAGGCCGGCAAGGTTCCGCAGGACCTGATCGACGCGCTGCCGCCGGCCGCTTCCTACGAGAAGGCCTACTTCCCGACGCTCGAGGAAGTCGACGCCAACCAGGCCGCCGTGACCGGCGCCTGGGACAGCGCGGTCGGCGCGAACGTGCAGTAACCCACATCCCCGCCGCCCCGGCCTTCCGGACGGGGCGGGGAACGCGGTATGC